>NZ_JOHB01000001.1:0-1023080 GCF_000719605.1 Streptomyces sp. NRRL S-1813 | reverse complement strand
GGTGGGGGCGGGTGGGCGGGGGGGGGGCCCCCCGGGGGAAGCCCCCCCCCGTCAGCCGCGGACGCCGCGGAGGACCATCCCGACCGCCGCCTCCGTGATCTCGTCCGGGTCTTCCGCGGCGCCGAGTTCGATGCGGCGGACCGCGGCGTCGACGACTCCCTGAAGGAGCATGGCCGCGAGTCGGGGCTGTGCATGGCCGAGGGCGGCGAGCGCCTCGACGATCATGGCGATCAGTCCGCCGTGCGCCGCGCGGATCTTCTCGCGTGCACCGGCGTCCAGCTCACCGGCCGAGATGGCGACGACGGCACGGTGACGCCGGTCGCCCACCAGAGCGAGCTGCCGGCGCACATACGCCTCGACCTTCTCCTCGGGCGTGTCGACCCGCTCCATCGCCGATTCCACCTCGGCGGCCCAGACCGGAAAGTCGACGGCACACAGCTCTTCGACCACAGCGGCGCGCGAGCGGAAGTACTCATATACGGAGGAGCGCGCGAGACCCGTGCGCTCGGCGAGGGCGGGGAAGGTCAGCGCCTCCGTTCCGCCTTCGGACAGCAGGGTGCGGGCGGCGTCCAAGAGGGCGCCGCGCTGCATCGTCCGGTGCTCGGCCACGGAGGCCGCTCGAATCCTGGGCACATCACCACTCTACGGATGGCGCGCCCGTCGTGGCACTCCGCCCGGCAACACGGCGTACGGGAAGCTCCGGCGTCCGCAACGTGACTCAGCGTCCGACGTCGGCGAGCTTCGCTCTGAGCTGGAGTACGGACTTGGTGTGGATCTGGCTGACCCTGCTCTCCGTGACACCGAGAACGTTGCCGATCTCGGCAAGCGTGAGGCCTTCGTAGTAGTAGAGGGTGACGACGGTCTTCTCACGTTCGGGGAGGGTGTTGATGGCACGCGCGAGCAGCCGTCGCAGCTCACGGTCCTCGGCGATCTCGACGGGGTTCTCGGCGGCCGTGTCCTCGAGAGTGTCCATCAGGCTCAGCCGTTCCCCCTCACCGCCGACGTGCAGCAGCTCTTCCAGAGCCACCACGTTCGCCAGGGACAGCTGGCTGAACACACCGTGGAGTTCCTCCAGCGCGATGCCCATCTCCTCGGCGACCTCACCCTCGGACGGGGTGCGGCGCAGCTGCGCTTCGAGGGTGGCGTAGGCCCGTTCGACGGCCCGGGCCTTCTGCCGTACGGAGCGCGGAATCCAGTCCAGCGCACGCAGCTCGTCGATCATTGCGCCGCGGATGCGGGTGATGGCGTACGTCTCGAACTTGATGGAGCGTTCGGGCTCGAACTTCTCGATGGCATCGATCAGTCCGAAGACTCCGGAGGAGACGAAGTCGGCCTGTTCGACGTTGGGGGGCAGGCCGACGCTGACGCGGCCGGCGACGTACTTGACCAGCGGCGAGTAGTGCAGGATCAGCTGTTCCCGCAACCGCCCGTCGCCCGACGCCTTGTAGGAGCGCCACAACTCGTCGAGCGAAGTGGGCGGGGCGGGGCGCACGCTGCCGCGCGCGGCCGGTGGTACAGCCGCACGGTCAGACCCGGAGGTGTGCTGGGGCATTCGTCGCCTTGAGCCGTTCTGCCGAGACGCGGGTGGATGGATGTATGAGGGTTGAATTTGCCTGTGAGCGTAGCGTGACCGAAGCGTCGCGGTGCGCGAGGACGGCAGGTTCGGGCGTGCGCAGATACGTTCCGCTGCCCGCACCTCAGGGTTACCTCGTACGGCGTGGCGACACCCGGACAGGGAGCCGGGTGCGGGCGCCCGGAGGGCCGTGCGGACGGACGCGGTGGCGCGGCGGGCGGGACCTCGTGCATCCCCTGCGCCACATCGCCATCTCCCCACGGATCGGACCCGTGCCCCGAAGCACGGCAAACCTGGATTCTGCGGTCATTCCCCTCACCCTTTCACCCGTTCGCCCCAGGTCAAGGACCGCCTCGCCGGGAACCGTCGGTCGTCTCGGCGCGTCGCGCCAACTCCCAGCGCTCACCGCACCTTTGAACGAATCCGAGGGACAGCAGCTCGAAGAGTTTGCTGCGGGTGACGTCGCGGGGCGTGCCGGCTTCCTGCGCCAGATGGGCGGTGTCCGTGCTGCCGCGCGCGGGCAGCGCCTCCAGTACGCGGCTCGCGACGGGGTCCAGGAGGTCGCGGATGCGGGTCGACCCTTCCCGCTCGGGGGCGAGGTCGCCGATGCTGCCGACGAGTTCGATGACCTCGTCGGCGTCGGTGACCACCGCGGCCTCGCCGCGCAGGAGTTGGTGCACACCGGCGGACAGGCCGCTGGTGACCGGGCCCGGCATCCCCATCGTGAAGCGCCCGAGGGCCAGCGCTCGCCGGGCGGTGACCAGTGAGCCGCTGCGCAGCTCGGCCTCCACGACGACGGTGCCTCTGGTGAGTGCGGCGATGACGCGATTGCGCTGGATGAAGCGGCTGCGGGTGGGGTGGTCGCCGGGTGGTAACTCGGCGACCACCAAGCCCTGTTCGGCGATCCGGTCGATCAACTCGGTGTGACCGCGAGGGTAGGCGTAGTCGACTCCGGAGGCCATGACGGCGACGGTTGCGCCGTCCGCGGCCAGTGCACCGCGATGCGCCGCGCCGTCGACGCCGTACGCGGCTCCCGAGACGACGGTCCAGCCGCGGTCGGCGAGGCCGGCGCCGAGGGTGGTGGCGAGATGCGCGCCGTATTCGGTGCAGGCCCGGGCGCCGACGACGGCGACGGAGCGCAGCGCCCACAGCCGGAGGTTGCCTGTCCCGCGCACCCACAGGCCGACGGGGCGGGCGTCGCCGAGGTCGTCGAGCTGGCCGGGCCATTCGTCGTCCCCGGGGCAGAGGAACCGGCCGCCGAGTGCGGTGATCGCGTCGAGGTCCGCGGTGGGGCGTGCCCGGCCGGCACGGAGCCGCAGTCCGGCGATCTTGGCCGGGGTGGCGCCGGCGGGCGGGTCCGCGGTGTCGTCGGACAGGGTGTGCCACAGAGCCACCGGGCCTCTCTCGCGCAGCCAGCGTCCGGCGGTTTCATCGCCCGGTTCGAGGATGCGGGTGAGGGCGGCGCGGGCGGTGCGGGCGGTGCGCTGCGGGTCGTCTTCCGCGCGGTCAGCGGACCGTCGGCCGGCTGCCGTCGGCTTTGCGGGGCGCGTCCCGGCCGTCGTGTGCCTGGCATGGTCCGGCTCGGCTGTCTCGGGCCCACGGCCGCGGTCATCCGGGGCCGTGGCCGGTGTCCTTGTGGCGAAGCCCCATGCGTCGATCCTGGTCACCGCTCACACCTGCCCGGCGGCGAGGCGGCGCTCGTCGCGGTCTTGCGCTTGCTTCCGCCCCCACCCGCCGCCGTCAGAGCGCCCCGGCGTACGCCTGTGCGGAGTTCCAGGGCCCAATTGACGTCTTCGCTGGTGGGGCGGTCGCGGCCGGACAGGTCTGCGGCGGTCCAGGCGACGCGGAGGACTCGGTCGAAGCCGCGGGCCGTGAGGAGTCCGCATTCGAGGTCACGTTCGGCCGGGGCCAGTGCGCCGGGGTGGACCTGCCAGCGGGTGCGCAGTTCGTGGCCGGGTACCTCGCTGTTGGTCTGCCACGGTGTGCCGGCGAGGCGGGCCGCGGCGCGTTCGCGGGCGGCGCGTACGCGTTCGGCCACGGCCGCGGTGGATTCGGCGCCGCGGCCGAGGGTGATCAGTTCGGAGCGGACGACGGGTTCCACGGCGATCCGGAGGTCCACCCGGTCCATCAGGGGCCCGGAGAGCCGCGCACGGTAGCGGCGGATGGCGGACGGCCGGCATTCGCAGTCGCCGCTGGTGGTGCCGTGTCGTCCGCAGGGGCAGGGGTTGGCGGCGAGGGCGAGGAGGAAGCGGGCAGGCATGCGCATCATGCCCGCGGCACGGGCGACGACCACATGACCGGACTCCAATGGCTGGCGCAGTGCGTCCAGGACGCGGGGGCTGCATTCGGCGGCCTCGTCCACGAACAGCACGCCGTGATGGGCGAGGGATACGGCTCCGGGGCGGGGCAGTCCGGTGCCACCGCCGACGAGGGATGCCATCGTCGCGGAGTGGTGCGGGGCGCAGTAGGGCGGCCGGTGGACGAGCGGCTGCCCCGGCGGGAGGGTGCCGGCCACCGAGTGGACGGCGGTGACCTCCAGGGATTCCTTGGGGGACAGCGGCGGCAGCAGCCCGGGGAGGCGTTCGGCGAGCATGGTCTTGCCGGCTCCGGGCGGGCCTTTGAAGAAGATGTGGTGGCGTCCGGCGGCGGCGACCTCCAGGGCACGGCGGGCGCTGTGCTGGCCTGCGACGTCCGAGAGGTCGGGGGTGTGGTCCCCGGGTGGCAGGCCCGCGCCGGCGCTGGTGCCGGGCACGACCAGCCCGGCGAGCAGCGGGTCGGGGCGTCCTTCTTCGCGGGAATCTTCCTCGTCGGGCACCGGTTCGTCGGCGAGGACGGCGATGAGCTGGCGCAGGCTGCGGACGCCGAGGACGGAGATGCCGGGGACCAGCGAGGCTTCGGCGGCGGTCTGTTCCGGGACGACGACCTGGCGGTACCCGGCGTCGGCGGCGGCGAGTACGGCAGGCAGCACTCCGCGTACGGGGCGGACGCGGCCGTCCAGGCCGAGTTCGCCGATCATCATCAGGTCGGTGAGTTCGCGGGGGTCCAGGCGCTCGGCGGCGCCGAGGACCGCGCAGGCCACGGCCAGGTCGAAGCCGCTGCCGCCTTTGGGCACGGAGGCCGGGCTGAGGCCGACGGTGAGCTTTTTCTGCGGCCATTCGGCACCGGAGTTCACGACCGCGGCCCGCACCCGCTCGCGGGACTCGATGAGGCTCTTGTCGGGCAGCCCGACGAGGGTGAAGGCCGCGACGCCGGGTTCCAGGTCGGCCTGGACCTCGACGACGACGCCTTCGACGCCGACCAGGGCGACGGAGCAGGTCCGGGCGAATCCCATCAGGCCACCCCTCGTGCGTGCTGGACGACCGGGGCGCCGCGGGCCGGCAGCAGGACGCCGATCACATCGATGCGTACGCCGCCGGGTGGCGGGCCGCCGTGCCGCTCCAGCCAGCGTTCGGCCAGCAGCCGCAGCCGGGCGGTCTTCTCGGGCCGGACGGCCGCCATGGGGTGTTCGTACCAGCCGGCGCGGCGGGTTTTGACCTCACAGACCACGAGGGCGTCGCCGTCGGCCGCGACGATGTCGATCTCTCCCTCGCGGCAGCGCCAGTTGCGGTCCAGGATCCGCATCCCGGCCTCGATGAGCCGCCGGGCGGCCAGGTCCTCGCCGTAGCGTCCGAGTGCGCGTCGCCGGGTGTCGGCCGGAGTGGCCGCTGTCGGGCCGGTGCCTGGTGGCCTGGCGACCGTCGGGGTGGCGGCGGGTGGCCCAGCGGCTGCCTGCTTAACGACCGGCGGCCCAGCGGGTGGCTGCTTGACGACCGGTGGCCCGGCGGCTGCCCGCTCAGCGACTGGTGACCCAGCGGGTGCCTGCTTAACGACTGGTGGCTCAGCGGGTGCCTGCTTAACGGCCGCCCGCCTGTCCGTGGGCGGCTTTCCCCCCGTGGGCGGCGCTCCTGAGCGCGTCCGCCGCGCCCGGCCCGCGGTCTGTGCATCGTCCCCGGCCCTGCGGCCGGCCTGCATGGCGTTCATGCGGTACCACCTCCGGCACCGACTGTGACGCTCCCGCCCAGATCTATTGGATCTTGGTGGACAGTGAGCCGGTTGTGGATAACCTGCTCACCCGTCCGGGTGGCGGAGGGCAGGCCGTGGGCCGGGCCGCTCCGCCGACTCCGGCCGCCTCAGCTCCCTGGAAGATCCAGATCGCTCTTGTTGAGCTCTTCGATATTCACGTCCTTGAACGTGAGTACGCGCACCTGCTTGACGAATCGGGCCGGGCGGTACATGTCCCAGACCCAGGCGTCGGCCATCGACACCTCGAAGAACACTTCGCCCTGGACCGAGTGCACCTGCATCTCGTAATCATTGGTGAGGTAGAAGCGTCGTTCGGTCTCGATCACATATTTGAACAGTCCGACGACGTCGCGGTACTCCCGGTAGAGCTTCAGCTCCATCTCGGTCTCGTACTTCTCGAGGTCCTCGGCGCTCATGGCAGATCCCCTTCAGCCGTGCGTCCCCCTATTGTGCGTCAGACCCGCTCGGTCTCCAGGAGCACTGGCGCCTCGGGGGGCCCTTCGTCGAGCAGCGTGCGCAGCAGCTCGGCGAGTCTGGTTGGATACACCGTCTCATGCGATGCGGACAGTTCCTCCGAAGTCCACCACCTCAGTCCCGAAACGCTGCGTCGCTCCAGGTCAGTCTGCCCACCGGTGTCGGTGGCAGTCCGGTCGGTCCTTCCCAGGTAATACCACTCATCCTGCTCCCAGCGCCGCCCGTCGAACGGGAAGGCGCAGCGGCGCTTCCACAGGACGGGGCCGAGGACGACGTCGGAGATGCCGGTCTCCTCGGCGAGCTCGCGGCGGGCCGCCTCTTCGCGGGTCTCCGTTTCTTCCAGACCGCCGCCGGGGGTGAACCACCACTGTTCGGTGGGGCGGTCCGGTTCGAAGCCGTGGAGCAGCAGGATCCGGTTGTCGGGGTCGAGCAGCACGATGCGGGACACCTGGCGCACCACGGCCGTCTCCGGTTCATTGCCGGCCGCTGCCCCACGGGCCGCGGCCGGCCCCTCGGCGCCCCGCCCCGGCCGTTCAGGCACGCTTGCGCGCCTTGCGCCGGGCGAGGGGCCCGTAGGCCGCGCCGACAAGGATGAGGACCGCTCCGGCGACCACCGCGAAGGTGATGGGCTGCACCGGGCCGGGCTGCGAGGTGCCGCCGGGGAGTGCGGAGAAGGTGGCCGGGCGCTGCATCACGCCGACGCTGCCGAGCGGCCAGGCGCGGGCGTCGACCCGGGCATCGACGGCGCTGCGCGGCACGGAGCCGTGGTCGCCGTCGGTGAGGTGGACGCGGGAGTCGAGGGAGTCGCTGCGGTGGTCGCCGAGCAGGAAGAGCTGGCCGGTGGGGACCTTGGCCTTGAAGCCAATGGGTGAGGCGGGGCCGCTGCCCTGAAGATACGGTTCCTCGACCGGGGTTCCGTTGATGGTCAGCCGGCCCTGCTTGGTGCAGCAGGAGATCTTGTCGCCACCGACGCCGACGACACGCTTGACCATCGGCAGGGCGCCCCAGGTGGAGTCCTTGAAGACGACGATGTCGCCGCGGCGTATCTCGGAGCCGTCCACTCTCTCCGCCAGGACCCGCGCCCCGACCGCGATCGTCGGCGACATCGAATCGGTCGGCACCGTATAGGGACGGTAGATCAGCGCCGCCCATACGAAGCCGCCCAGGAACAGCACACAGCCGACGGCCACGGCCAGACCGGACAGCACACTGCCCGTCGTCCGGCCGCGGCCGTCGGTCCTGCGTTCCGTACTGCTGCTCATCCCAGCGCTCCCACCCCGCGGACAGTGCCCGCGTCGAAGATCCGGGACGGCACCTTACCTGGGGTTACGTGTTCCGGTCAGCCTCCGGCGACGCCACATGACGAGCGGCACCGCCCCGGCCAGGCCGAGAGCGGCCGGAGCCGCCGCCATGGCCTTGTTGATTCCGGGCTGGTCGAAGGTGTCCGGCACCGGCAGGGTTGCCCAGCGGTTGATCGGCCAGGCGATGGTGAACGCCCGGCCGACGACCTCGTCCTCCGAGACCGTGCCGTTGCCCTTGAGGTTCTGGTGGTAGCGGGAGTCGAGGGAGTCGTCGCGATGATCACCCATGACCCAGATCCGGCCCTTGGGGACGTGGATCGGGCCGAAGGCCCGGTCGCCGCAGGGGGTGGCACCGGGGAAGACGTACGAGTCCTCCTTGAGGGCCTTGCCGTTGACCTTGACCGGGCCGGTGCCGTGGCACTCGACCGTGTCGCCGCCGACCGCGATGACCCGCTTGATCAGATCCTTCTCCTCGGCCGAGGGCATCAGGCCGATGAAGCTGAGGACCTTCTGGACGGGGTTGGGCTCAGGGGTCGGCGTCTCGTTCAGCCAGCCGCCCGGGTCGTGGAAGACGACGACCTCGCCGCGCTGCGGCTTGGAACCGAACCACGGTGTCAGCTTGTCGACCAGGACCCGGTCCCCGCGTTGCAGGGTGTCCTGCATCGAGTCGGACGGGATCGAGAACGCCTGTACCAGGAATGTCTTGATCAGCAGCGCGAGGAGCAGCGCGATACCGATGAGAATCGGCAGCTCCTTCCAGAAAGCACGCGGCTTCTTGGCCTTTTTCATGCCGCCGCTCACTTCGTCACCCGCTGACGTGTCCAACGCATCCGACGTGTCCGAAGGACCCGCCGGGGCAGAATGTTGCGCCTGCGCCCCTGCCTGCGACTGAGCCGGTGACTGATGCACGGAACTCGTCGCCGGCCGCGTGGTCTCACCACGCCCTGCCGGCTCTTCGGGCTCTCCGGTTCCGGACCGCGCGCCGACCGCCAAGTCCCCCACATCTGCTCCTCACTCCACGCACTCGCCCACCCGTGAACCGGTGCAGGCCCACCACTCCCATAACGAGCGGGAGTTCCGCAGGGGTCGGGAGTACGGTCAAACTCTCGGTGGACAGCCTATGCGGCGCGACTGCCGCCGACGCCTTGGCGCCCGGCGCGTCGTGAACGGTCGTAAAGGTGTCCGGCTCTTCCAGGCGCCGCCAGTGGCTGAACGGCCAGCCGATCACCACGGCCCGGCCCACGACACCGTCCTCCGAGACCGTGCCACGGTACGGCTCGTCCAGGTGGAAGCGCGAATCCGCGGAGTTGGAGCGGTGATCGCCCATCACGAAGATCCGTCCGGTCGGGACGTTCACCGTGAACTTCAGCGTGGACGGCGGGTTGCCCGGATGGACGTACGGTTCGGTCAGCGGGGTTCCGTTGACCGTGACCTTGCCCTGTTTGTCACAGCACTTGACGGTGTCACCGCCGACCGCGACGACCCGCTTGATCAGGTCTTGTTCATCGGCCGACGGCAGCAGCCCGATGAAGGTCATGGCGTCCTTGACCGGCTGGAAGGCGCCGCCGGTGTCGGCGGGCTTGTTCTGCTCGCCCTTGAGCCAGCCTCCGGGGTCCTTGAAGACGACGACGTCGCCGCGCGTCGGCTTGGAGCCGAACCACGGCGTCAGCTTGTCGACGAGCACCCGGTCGCCGATCTTGATCGTCTGCTCCATGGAGCCGGACGGGATGACGAAGGCCTGGACGAGGAAGGTCTTCAGAACGAGGGCGATGGCCAGCGCCACGCCGACGAGGATGGGGATTTCCTTGAGGTAGGAGCGTTGCCTGCGGCGTTTGATGCGCCGCGCCATGCGCCGTCGCTCGGCCCGGCCACCGGTCCCGGCCCGTCCCGCCCGTCTGCCGGTCGTGGCCCCGCCCGCCCGGGAGCCGTCGCTCCCACCGGTTTCCTGAGGGTCGCCGTACGCGCCGCTGCCGCTGTACGGGGCGCCGGTTCCCTGCCCCGTGCCGCCGCGGCCCCGCTGGGACCTGTCGGCGCCCCTTCCGGACCGACCGGTGCCCTGGCCTCCGTGACGGGGACGTCCGCGGTTACCCATGGGGGCCTGCCGCGGCGGGTATCCGGTCGAAGGAACGTGGGCGCTCGAAGGTGCGCCAGCGGCTCACCGGCCAGGTGATCAGGTCCGCGCGGCCGACGACCCGGTCCACCGGCACCGTGCCGCCCCCGGGGTCACCGAGGTGGTCGCGGGAGTCACTGGATCTGGCGCGGTGATCACCCATGACCCACAACTTGCCCTCCGGCACCACGATGTCGAAATCCACCGAGGACGGCGTGTCCCCGGGGTGGAGATACGCCTCACTCACGGGCTCACCGTTCACTTCGATCCGCCCCCGTTTGTCGCAGCAGGTCACACGGTCACCGCCGATGCCGATCACACGCTTGACGTAGTCGGTCTCGGCGGGCCTGGCCAGGCCCAGCGCCGCGCCGGCTCCGCGCAGCAGCCCCGTGACGGGATTCTCCCTCTGCTCCCTGTGAACGAAAGACCCCGTGCCGTCGAAAACCACCACATCGCCCCGTTCCGGCTCGCTGCCGAAACGGTACGCCAGCTTGTTGACCAGCACCCGGTCCCCGATTCGCAGGGTGTTCTCCATGGAGGAGCTGGGAATCAGAAAAGGCTGCGCCACCCACGCGCTGAGCAGCAGGACAAAAGCCAGACAGAGCACGAGCAGGGTGGCAGGACGATGGCGCAGCCCGGCCGCACGGGCGAGCAAACGCGCGGAGCGCGACCCCTGCTCCGGCCCCTGGTCGGGGGTGGGAGAGGCGTCGCGCTCCGTGAGCTGTGCGTCGGTGTCCATCGGGCCCTGAGCCTATCCGGCCGGATCCGGACGCCGTACGTGAGCGTCGGTTTGCGTTGCCCCGGCGCAAAAAATCGTGCGCCGGGACGGCCGGCTCAGTTGTCGCGCTTCTCCTTGATCTTCGCGGCCTTGCCGCGGAGCTCGCGCAGGAAGTACAGCTTGGCGCGACGGACGTCACCGCGGGTCACGACCTCGATCTTCTCGACGATCGGGGTGTGCACCGGGAAGGTGCGCTCGACGCCGACGGAGAAGCTGACCTTGCGGACCGTGAAGGTCTCGCGCACGCCGGCGCCCTGACGGCGGATGACAACGCCCTTGAACTGCTGCACACGGGAGCGGTTGCCCTCGATGACGCGGACGTGGACGTTGACGGTGTCACCCGGGCGGAAGGCCGGGATGTCGCTGCGCTTGGACGCGGCGTCGACGGAGTCGAGAAGGTGCATGACCTACTGCTTTCTTCGCTGATGCCACAGGTCATCAACGGGATATGGGAAGGATGTTTCGGATGCCGTTCCGTCGGGCGGGCGTCGTTCCCCCTGTGGCAGGGGCGCGCGCCGGACGCACACAGCAGCGGCCTATTCTTCCACGGCTCCGGTCGTCCGCCCAAATCGGCCGTCCTCGCCCTCCGACCAGCCGAGAGCGGCCAGGATCGCGCGGTCGTGTTTGTCGAACGCGGCGGGGTCGGCGCGCTCGATCAGATCGGGGCGGTTGACGTCGGTGCGGCGGAAGGCCTGGTCACGGCGCCAGCGGGCGATCTTGCCGTGGTGGCCGCTGAGCAGCACGTCGGGGATGCCGCGGCCGCGCCACTCGGGGGGCTTGGTGTAGACGGGCCCCTCCAGGAGGTCGGCCATCGCGCCGGGGGCGAAGGAGTCGTCCTGGTGGGAGGCGGCGTTGCCGAGGACGCCGGGCAGCAGCCGGGCCACGGCCTCGACCATGACCAGCACCGGCGCCTCGCCGCCGGCCAGGACGTAGTCGCCGATGGAGACCTCGCGGACATCGACGCGGTCGCCGTACTCCTCGATGACGCGGCGGTCGATGCCTTCGTAACGAGCCGGGGTGAACACCAGCCAGGGCTTGGCCGAGAGTTCGACGGCCAGCTGCTGGGTGAAGGGGGCGCCGCTCGGGGTGGGGACGACGATCACCGGCCGGCCCTCACCGGACGCGAGGATCTCGTCGAGCGCCTCGCCCCATGGCTCGGGCTTCATGACCATGCCCGGGCCGCCGCCGTAGGGGGTGTCGTCGACGGTGTTGTGCTTGTCGTGGGCCCACTCCCGCAGGTCGTGGATGCGCACATCGAGCTGTCCGCGGGCGCGGGCCTTGCCGACGAGGGAGACGTTCAGCGGTTCGAGGTACTCGGGGAAGATCGTGACGACGTCGAGCCGCATCAGCTGTCCTCGCGGCTGCTGGCGATCTCGGCCTGGCTGTCGTCGAGGAGGCCGGGCGGCGGGTCGACGACCGCGCGCTGCTCCTCCAGGTCGATCTCCGGGACGATTTCGGAGACGAACGGGATCAGCACCTCGCTGCCGTCGGGCCGCTGGACGACCAGCAGGTCCTGGTAGGGCAGGTGGGAGATCTCGGAGATCCGGCCGATCTCGGTGCCGTCGCGGGTGACGACATCGAGGTCGATCAGCTGGTGGTCGTAGAACTCCTCGGGGTCCTCGGGGACTTCCTCGGGGTCGACCTCCGCAATCAGCAGGGTGTTGCGCAGCGCCTCGGCCGCCGTACGGTCCGCGACACCTTCGAAGCGCAGCAGCAGCCGGCCGCTGTGCACCCGGCCGGTCGCGATGGTCAGCGGTCCGACGGAGGACGGTTCGGTGGCGAGGACGGCGCCCGGGGCGAGCCGCAATTCGGGCTCGTCGGTGCGCACTTCTACGGTGACCTCACCCTTGATGCCGTGGGCGCGGCCGATCCGTGCCACTACCAACTGCACGCTGTTCTCTCCCCTTTTCGCGGCTGGACCGCCGCCGCTCTCGCGGAGGTGTCCGAGGACCGTCGTGGTTTCTCAACTGGTGGTGACGAGGCTGGATCCACGGTCACCAACGAACTCGGGCCGGGGACGGCCCGAGGGCCCTCCCCGGCCCGAGCCGGTGTTCAACTTGTCAGCTGACCTGGTCCACGTCGACGAGGTCGACGCGGATGCCACGGCCGCCGATGGCGCCCACGACGGTCCGCAGTGCGCGGGCGGTACGGCCGTTGCGGCCGATCACCTTGCCGAGGTCGTCGGGGTGGACCCGGACCTCGAGCACGCGCCCACGGCGCAGGGTGCGCGAAGCCACCTGCACGTCATCGGGGTTGTCGACGATGCCCTTGACGAGGTGCTCGAGGGCTTCCTCGAGCATGCTCAGGCCTCGGTCGACTCGGAGGTGGACTCGGCCGCAGCCTCGTCCGCCTTCTTGTCAGCCTTCTTCGCCTTCGGGGTGATGGCCTCACCCTTCGGCTCGTTGCCGGAGTCCTTGGCAGCGGCCTCGAACAGGGCGCGCTTGTCGGCCTTCGGCTCGGCGACCTTCATCGGCGCCGGGGCCGGCAGACCCTTGAACTTCTGCCAGTCGCCGGTGACCTTGAGGATGGCCGTGACGGGCTCGGTCGGCTGCGCGCCGACACCCAGCCAGTACTGGACACGCTCGGAGTCGACCTCGATGCGCGAGGGGTTCTGCACCGGGTGGTACAGGCCGATCTCCTCGATGGCCCGGCCGTCACGGCGGGTACGGGAGTCGGCGATGACGATGCGGTAGTGAGGCGCGCGGATCTTGCCCAGACGCTTCAGCTTGATCTTGACTGCCACGGAAGTGGTGTCTCCTGGTCTTGACGTGGTGGGGCACAACGTGATGCCACGTGGGGTTGCGGTACTCGGGGTGCCCGATGGACGCGTCAGCCGGAGGAGAGAGGGGTCCTATGCGACTGTCGAGTACAGCTAGCCATTGTGCCACACGCCCATGGGTCAGCCGACCGCGGCCACCTCGGGGATCCGGAAGGGCTTTCCGCAGCCGCCGCAGACGATCGGCGCCTGGGCGAGCACGGACGGGACGACGCGGACATTGCGGCCACAGTCGCAGACGGCCTTGACGCGGACGCCTCCTCCGGAGGAGCCGTGCCGGGCGGCCGGACCCCGGAAGCTGCGGGCGGTGTCCGTGGCGGTTGCGGCGGTGTGCGCCTTCAGGGCGCGGGCCAGCCGTTCGATGGTGGAGCGGTAGCGTCTCCTGGCTTCGGGGTTGAGCGTGACCAGCGAGAAGCCGCTGCTGGGGTGCGGCTCGTCGACATGGTCCAGGCCCAGCTCCTCGGCGATCGCCAGGAAACGGCGGTTGTGGTAGCGGCCTGCGCGGGAGGTGTCGCGGACGCCGCGGGCGGCGGCGATGCCGTGGACTGCCTCGTGGAGCAGCCGTTCGAAGGAGAGTTCGGCGCCGCAGGCGGACGAGGACTCTCCGATCAGGGACTCGGGCGCGGCCAGGTCCGGCAGCTCGGGGTGGTGCCGTTGAATATCGGCCCAGGCGAGCGCCAGTTCGGCGGCGAGGACAGGCGGTGTCGTGCTCACGTCGTGACAACGAGCCGAGGTCGCCCAGTGTTCCGATTCCGGGGCATCCCAAATAATTTGCACGTACCAGTCAGTTTCCGGTCATGAGTCGTGCCGAGGGCGCGGTGCGCAGATCTGCGCAGAAGGCGCCCAGCGGCCCTCAAGCCGGTACGTATCCCCGCGTACGCCGCATGGCGTAGCCGGTCGTATGCCGGGGCAAACGATCACCGCGGCGATCGTACGGGGCCTGCCTGTGCCCGCCCGGCACCGGCTCGCGTCCCACCGTAGGGGGCGTGGCGGCGGATGACCGCACGGCACCCGGGGGCGCGGGATGCGGCCGGGTGGCGGGCACTGCCGTGGCGGGACGGCACCGGCCGGGGCACCCTGGAACGGCGCTCCAGGGAGCGGGCCCGGCGCACACGGGGGCGCGCGGGAGACAACCCCGGCGCACCCCCTGGACGCCCGGACGGATGCGCAGTTGTCTGGATTGCGGGGGCGCACAACGCGCGAACACGGGGGCGATCGGTACGGCCAGCTTCGGGTTCTCGGCGAATAGGGGCGCTCTCGATGTCACCCACGCTCGTGCGGCACCAGCTTCCGCACTCCGGATCCATGCGCTGCGACGACCCGCCCGTTCCGGCCCGGTCACGGGCGCGCACCCGTGACTGGGCCGAGATCCAGGAGCGGATGCTGGTGCCGCTGTACGAAGCCGCGTACGACCGCCTCGGGATCGGTCCCGGTACCCGTCTGCTGGGGCTGGGCTGCGGCTCCGGTCTGGCGCTGCTGCTCGCGGCGGCGCGCGGCGCGCAGGTCAGCGGGGCGGATGCGGACGAATCGCGGCTGGAGCTGGCGCGTGAACGGCTCACGCCGGACGGTATGCCGGAGCACACCCGGCTGGTCAGCGGCGGTCTGGAGGACGCAGCGCCCGGGGACGCCCCCTTCAATGTGGTCACGGCGTTCCACCCGGTGGGCTGTGTGAGCACGGTCGAGGGGCTGACGGCGTCGCTCACCGCGGCGGCCGGGCTGTCGGAGCGCGGCAGCGCGGTGGTGCTGGGCGGCTGGGGTCCCGTGGAGCGGTGTGCCACGGTCGGCGTGCTGCGGGTGGCACAGGGGCCGGCCGGCCCCTCGGGCGGCTGCGCCGTCGGTGCCGCCGGGTGGCGGCCCAGTAGCCGGGACGATCTGGAGGAGCTGGCGGAGCGGGCCGGACTGCGGCCCGATGGTTCGGGGCGGGTGGCCTGCCCGTTCGGGTATGCGGATCTGGCGAGCGCGGTGCGGGGGCTGCTGTCGACGGGACTGTTCGACGCGGCGCTGGAGGCGGCCGAGCAGCGCCAGGTGGAGAAGGAGCTAGCGGAGGCGTTGCATCCGCATCAGCGGGCGGACGGGACGGTGTGGATGCCGAATGTCTTCCGCTATCTGATCGCGCGGACGAGGTAGCAGCGGGGCGGCGGCAGGTGCGGGATGGGCGTCCGGCGGGCGTTTGGCAGTATCCAGGATCCTGTTTACTGTCATTTGTGTGAACGGCATCCTCGGCCCCGGCGGCCTCGACGAGCGGTTTCTGACCCGCAACGGGCACGCCGCCCGACAGTTGGCGGCCCTGCTGATCCGGCAGGGCTCCAACGGGGCGGGCGCGCGGCTGCCGCGGGTCCGCGATGTCGCCGAGCTGCTGGGGGTGGGCAACGGCACGGTGCAGTCCGCGCTGCGGCTGCTGGAGGAGGCGGGCGCGATCAAGACGGTCGCCCGGGGCCACCTGGGCACCTTCCTCGTCGGGTCCGACCGGGCCGCCCTGTGGCGCCTGTCCGGCCTCGGCGCGGTGCAGGCCGCGATGCCGCTGCCGCACTCCCGGCGTTTCGAGGGGCTCGCGACGGGACTGCGGGCGGCCTTCGAGGAGGCCGGCGCACCCTTCGCAATCACCTTCCTGCGGGGCGCGGCCGCCCGGCTCACGGCTCTGGCCGAGGGCAGGGCCGAGCTGGCGGTGCTGTCCCGTTTCGCCGCCGACCGGCTGACCGGGCGGCAGTCCGTCGAGCTGATCGCCGATCTGGGCCCGGGCACCTACATCGGCGCGCACGGCCTGGTGCTGCGGCCCGGTGTCACGCTCGGCTCCCCCGGTCTGCGGATCGCCGTCGACGACGCCTCGGAGGATCAGCGGATGCTCGCCGAGCGGGTCTTTGCGCACCGCCCCGGGGTGGCGTGGGTGCCGTGCTCCGCTCCGCAGGTGCGGGAGGCGCTGGCGCAGGGCCGGGCCGATGCGACGGTGTGGAACCTCGACGAGGTGCCGGGGCAACTGGGGTCGGAGGTGCAGGTGTTGCCCCTGGGCGACGAGCTCACCCGCGATCTGGCGGTGCGGCATACGAGCGCCGCGCTGATAGGCCGTACGGGGGAGGCGGCGGGGGCCGGGGCGCTGGCGGCCGTGCGGGATGCGGTGGATCTGTCGGCGGTCACGGCCGTGCAGGACGAGGTGCTGCGGGGCGAGCGGGTGCCCGCGTACTGATGCGCGGGGGCGGCTCGGGCGGCCCGCCCCGGCAAGGACGTCCCGCGCCGGCCCTGCACCCGGGCGCCGCGGGCGGGCGCCGGCCGTGGTGCGGAGCGGGCGGCCGAAGCGCAGGCCACACGGCAAAAAGTGACGGCACGTCAGGGAGAAAAATCCAGAATCCTGGTTACTGTTGCCTTCGAGGGAAGGACGGCCGCCCATGGACTCCCGGCTCGCCCGGCGCATCCGGCTCTTCCGCGACAGCGGGCAGGTGCGGCCGGAGGTCGCCGCGTTCGTGACGGCCGAGCTGGAGACGCTGTCCGCCGAGGGGCGGCCGGTCACCGAGGACAGCGCCGGAATGCTGACCAGTCATCTGCTGATGGCGCTGACCCGGCTGCTGGACGGCGGGACCGTCGAGCCGACCGGTACGGAGGCGGCGGTGGCCGAGGAGCTCGCGGCCCATCCCGAGGCGCTGGCCCGCGCCCGCGCCGTCGCCGTCCGGGCCGAGAGCGAACTGGGCGCCTCGCTCCCCGGCCCGGAGGTCCACTTCCTGGCACTGCATCTGGCCGTATGGCGCGGGGGCCCGGCGGTGCCCGCGGCCCGACCGCGAAGGGACACCCCATGACCAAGATCCTCACCGGCGGCGTCGGCAAGTCCGAGGTCGCCGGCCAGGTGACCGGACTCGGACTGCCGGGCGTCGAGATCGCCGTCAGCAACGACATGGATGCGGCGGCCGCGCTGCGGGCCGGGCGCGCCGACTACTTCCTCGGTACCTGCCACACCGGGGCGGGGGCCTCGCTCGGCGTGCTGGTGGGGCTGCTGGGGTCGGCCGCCTGCCACACCTTCGGGCGGTCGGTGCCCACCACGGAGCAGATCGAGGCGCTGCTCGACGAGGGCAAGCGGGTCTTCGGCTACGCCCTCGACCAGATGGACGCGGTCACCCCCGTACTCGCCCGCGCCCTCGCCGCCCGTACGGCCTGACCCGTGGGCAGCCTCCCCGCCGCCGTGCACCCGGGCCCGGCCGCCGCGGCCGGCGGGCTCGACTTCCCGGTGGCCGGGCAGCTGACCGTCATCGGGCTGTGCGCACTGACCGCGTATCTGGCGCATCTGGCGCTGGCGGTTTTCAACGACGGCGTACGGCCGTTCATGCTGGACTTCCTGCACGGGCGGACCACCCGCACGGCGACCGGCGCGGTCTCCTTCGGCCTGTCGGCCGGCTTCATCTTCGGTCTGGGCGCGCCGATGGCACTGTCCTCGGGTGTGCTCAACCCCTGGCTGGTGTTCCTGCCGACCGATCTGCTGGGCATTCTCGCCCCGCGGAAGTGGCTCGCGCCGGTGCTGGGTGCGGCCTGGGGCGCGGTGGTGGTCTTCGGGCTCAAGGGTGCCAACGAGATGGCGCACGAGCTGCCGGTCGACTTCCTGACGGCCATGCAGCAGATGGCGACGCCGATCCTGTTTCTGTTCACGCTCTTCCCGGTGCTGGCGATCAGCAAGCAGTTCGGCAGGCCGGCGGGCGCGGTGGCGGGCGCGGTGGAACTCGCCCTCGTCGTCCTCACGATGAAGCTGTGGCCGAAGGTGTTCGCCGGGGCGCCGGCGATGGCCGCCGGGGTGCTGCTGCTGATCGGCTTCGCGGTCGCCAAGGACCTGCGGCAGCGCCGTACCCAGCGGGCCGGGACGGCACAGGAGCGGTCCGCTGTGCCGGACGACGACCCCATGGTGTCGCTGTTCAGCGCGAGCGCGGCCCGGCTGCGCCGTCATCTGCCGCTGTTCATGGCACTGGGCGCCGGGGTGTGTCTGCTGGCGCAGCTGCACATATTCGGCGGTGGTGAGGCGACGAGCTTCCTGATCGCCAAAGGGCGGTCAGCGGAGGCGGCACAGGTCGACTTCTACCGCGCCTTCGGGTTCCTGCCGCTCATCGCCACCACCGCGCTGGCCTCCGGCGCGTACGGCATCGCGGGCTTCACGTTCGTCTACCCGATCGGCTATCTGCTGCCGAGTGCCTGGTGGGCGCTGGTGTGCGGGGCACTGGTCTTCGCCGTCGAGGTGCTGGCGCTCAGCGGGATCGGCCGGGTACTGGGCGGGCTGCCGTCCGTACGCGACTCCTCCGAGCAGCTGCGCGGCGCGATCGGTGCGACGTTGCAACTGGCGCTTCTCTTCGGCTCGTTGCTGGCCGCCCAGGCGATGGGCGGCGGGCTGGGCATTCTGCTCGTCGGCGGGCTGTATCTGCTGAACGAGGCGATGGGGCGGGTCGTGGTCGGGACCGCCGCGGGGCCCGCCGCGGTCGTCGTCGGCGGTGTCCTGCTCAACGTCCTGTACTGGCTGGACCTGTTCACTCCTCTCACCTCCTGACGGGGCACGCTCCCGGACGGGGTTCGGCCGCGCCGGGCGGCCGGGAAGGCATTGATGAACGATCTGCTGCAAACCGTCACGGGCCCCCTGCCCGCCTCCGCCGTGCGCGGACCGGTGCTCGCCCATGAGCATCTGGCGCTGGATCTGACCCGGGGCGCCGACAGCGCGGCCACCCTGACGCCGGGGCACCGGGCCGCGATCACCGAGGAACTGGCGTCGCTGCGCGGCGAGTTCGGGCTCTCCCTGCTCATCGAGCTCACCTGCCGGGGCATGGGCCGCGATGTGGCCGCGATGGCCCGGATCGCCGCGGACTCGGGGGTCGCTGTCATCGCGGCGACCGGCTGGTACTACGAGCCGTTCCACCCCGCCGAGCTGAGCCGCACCAGCGCCGAACGGCTGGCCAGGACGCTGGTCGGGGAGATCGAGCGCGGCTGCGGTGGCTCCGGGATCCGTCCCGGGGTGATCGGCGAGGTCGGCAGCCACGGCGACCGGCCGAGCGAGCCGGAGGCGCGGACGCTGACCGCGGCGGCACTCGCCGCCACGCACACCGGCCTGTCGGTGGCCACCCACGCCCAGTTCGGCCGCGGCGGCCTCGCCCAGTTGGAGCTGCTGACGGCGGCCGGACTGCCGCCGCACCGCGTCAGCATCGGCCATCAGGACCTGCTCGACGATCCGGCGGTGCACCGGGAGCTGGCGGCGGCCGGTGCGTACATCGCGTTCGACACGGTCGGCAAGGAGAGCTACCAGAGCGACCGGGTGCGGCTGCGGCTGCTGCTGGCGCTCGTGGAGTCCGGGTACGCCGACCGGGTGCTGCTCAGCTGCGATGTCTCCCGGCACGGCTACCTGGTCAGCGAGGGCGGTATGGGCTACGGGCATCTTTTCCGGTCCTTTCTGCCGCGGCTGCGGGCCGCCGGGATGGACGAGGAGCTGATCGACGGGCTGACGCGGCGCAATCCGCTGCGGTTTCTCACGGGGCGGGACACGGCGGACGGCGGGCCGTCGGCGGACGGCGGGCGGCCGCCGGAAGGCGCCCCGGCATGAGCGTGCGGCTGCCCCGGACCTTCCCCCTTCCGGCCGTCACCGTGCCCGAGGCCCTGGCCCGGCAGTTCCGGCTGCTGGAGTGCACCGCCCGGCACTTCGAAGGGCCCCAGCTCTTCGCGGCGGACGCCGGAGTGGTGCCGGGGCCCGGCCGCCCGCGTACCACCGCCCGGGTCGAGGCGGTGCTCGCCGACTTCTTCGGGGCCGAGGCCGCGGCGCTGGTGCAGGGCGCGGGCACCGGCGCGATCCGGGCCGCGCTCACGGCCGTCCTGGAGGCGGACGACCGGCTGCTGATCCACCGCGCGCCGGTCTACCGCACCACCGCCCACACCCTGCGCGGCCTGGGCCTACGGGCCGTCGAAGCGGACTTCAACGATCCGCGGGAGCCTGCCCTGGCACTCGCCTCGGGGGACTTTCGCTGGGCGTACGTCCAGCACACCCGGCAGCGCCTCGCGGACTCCTACGACCTGGGCACGGTGCTGACGGCCTGCCGGGCCGCGGGCGTACGCACCGTGGTGGACGACAACTACGCGGCGCTGCGGGTGCCGGAGTGCGGGGTCGAGCTGGGCGCCGACGCCTCCTGCTTCTCGCTGTTCAAGCTGCACGGCCCGGAGGGCGTCGGCGCCGTCGTGGGCACGGCGGACCTGGTGGCGCGGGTGCGCCGGGACAACTACTCCGGCGGCGGACAGGTCCAGGGGCATCAGGCGCTGGACGCCTTGCGGGCACTGACGCATGTACCGGTGATGTGGGCGGTGCAGTCGCAGGTGGCGGCCGAGGTCGCCGGGCGGCTGACGGCCGGTGAGGTGCCGGGCGTCGCCGAGGCCGCGCTCGCCAACGCGCAGGATCGGTGTGTGCTGGTGCGCCTGGCCCGTCCGCTCGCCCGCGCGCTGCCGGCCGCCGCGGCACGGCACGGCGCCGCCCCGTACCCGGTCGGCGCCAACTCCCGCTACGAGATCGCCCCGCTCTTCTACCGCCTGTCCGGCTCCGCGCTGGCCGACGCCCCCCGACTCGCCGACCGGGCCGTACGGATCAACCCCATGCGGGCCGGTGCGGACCTCGTGGTGGACATCCTCCGGCGGGCGCTGGCGGACCTGGGGCGCGGCGCGGACGGGGAGAACTGACCGTGTTTCTCGACACCGTCCTCGCCCGCAATCCCCGGCTGGTCGCCTGTGCGGCCGAGCTGCACCGAAGCGGCGCCATCCCGCCCGACACCTACGTGATGGACCTGGACACGGTGACCGCGAACGCCGCGCTGCTGGCCGCGGAGGCCGGGCGGCTGGGGCTCTCCCTCTGGTTCGTGGTCAAGCAGCTCGGCCGCAATCCGGAGCTGATCCGGGCCGTCGCGCGCCATATCCCGCGCTTCGCCGCCATCGACCCGCCCGAGGCGCGGGTGCTGCACGCGGCGGGCGCGCAGGCCGGGAACCTCGGCCATCTGGTGCAGATCCCGCACCGGGCACTGCCCGAGATGCTGTCCTGGCGCCCTGAGGCGGTCACCGTCTACGACCTCGCCAACGCCCGTGCCGTATCGGAGGCGGCCGTCCGGCTCGGCCGCGTCCAGGACCTCCTCGTACGCATCGAGGCGGCACCGGGTGCGGGGTATCCGGGGCAGGAGGGCGGGGTGCCGCCGGACGGCATCGAGGCGTTCGCCGCCGAGGCGGAGCGGCTGCCGGGTGTACGTGTCGCGGGGGTGACGGCCTTCCCCTGTCTGCGCTGCGCCCCCGGTACGGGCCGGCCGCGCGCCACCGCGAACCTCGCCCTGGCCCGTACGGCACGGGAGATGCTCGCCGCGCGAAGAGGGGCCGATCCGGCAGGGCTGCTGCTGAGCGCCCCCGGTGTCACGTCGATGGCGAGTCTGCCGCTGCTGGCGCGGCTCGGCGCCACGCACGGGGAGCCGGGGCATGCGCTCACCGGCACCACTCCCCTGCACGCCGCGGGCCCGCGGCAGCCGGAGAGGCCCGGCTATGTGTACGTGAGCGAGGTCGCCCATGTCCTCGCCGACGGCCGGCCGGCGTTGTTCGGCGGCGGCTTCTACCCGCGTGCCACCGTCCGCTCCGCGCTGATCCCGCGCACCGGCGCGCGCCTCGCGGTGCAGCACGCCCCGCCCGAGCACATCGACTACTACCGGCTGCTGGCGCCCGGCGAGGCGCGGCCCGGGGACACCGCCGTCCTGGCCTTCCGCACCCAGGTGTTCGTCACCCGCAGCACGGTCGCGGTCGTCTCCGGCCTGGCCGGCGGCACGCCGGAGCTGACGGGGCGTTACGACCCATGGGGGCGGCCCGTAGGGGAACCGACGTGAGCCTTCCCCCTACCCGCCGCCCACCCACACCTTTTGCTTTTCCCCGCCGCCCACCCCCCTTCGGGGGGTGGGCGGGTGTAGATGGTCGGTCTCCGGGGGCAAGGGGGCAGGTGCAGACGCTCGACCTTCGGAGGCAAGGGGGCAGGTCCAGACGCTCGGCCTTCGAAGGCAAGGGGACATCCACGGACACCGCCCGCCCCGGACATGACCGAGCCCCCGACCACCCGCGGCGGTCAGGGGCTCGATCCGGAACTGCGGGCCTCAGCCCATGAACTTCTTGAACTCCTCGGGGAGTTCGAAGTTCTGCGGCTCCTGGTCACCCTGCGGCAGGCCCAGCGGGTTGCCCGCCTGGGCGGCCTCGCGGCGCGCGGCCGCGGCCTCTTCCTCGGCCTTGCGCTTCATCGGGTTGCCGCTCTTGCGCTTGCCCTTGGCCTGCTTGACCTGCTTCTTCTTACGGGCGCCGCCGCCACCCATGCCAGGCATCCCCGGCATGCCGGGCATGCCGCCGCCCTGGGCCATCTTCGACATCATCTTGCGGGCGTCGAAGAACCGCTCGACCAGGCCCTTGACCGCGCTGACGTCGACACCGGAGCCCTTGGCGATACGGGCCCGGCGCGAGCCGTTGATGATCGTCGGCTCCTGGCGCTCGGCCGGGGTCATCGACTTGATGATGGCGGCCGTGCGGTCGACCTCGCGCTCGTCGAGGTTGTTGATCTGGTCCTTCATCTGCCCCATACCGGGCAGCATGCCGAGCAGCTTGGAGATGGAGCCCATCTTGCGGACCTGCTCCATCTGGGCCAGGAAGTCGTCGAGGGTGAACTCCTTGGGGCCCTTCGCCAGCTTGGCCGCCATCTTCTCGGCCTCGGCCTGGCTGAAGGTCTGCTCGGCCTTCTCGATCAGCGACAGCATGTCGCCCATGCCGAGGATGCGGGACGCCATGCGGTCCGGGTGGAACGCGTCGAAGTCGTCCAGCTTCTCGCCGTTGGAGGCGAACATGATCTGCTTGCCGGTGACGTGCGCGACGGACAGCGCGGCACCACCGCGGGCGTCACCGTCGAGCTTGGAGAGCACCACGCCATCGAAGCCGACGCCGTCGCGGAACGCCTCGGCGGTGTTGACCGCGTCCTGGCCGATCATCGCGTCGACGACGAAGAGGACCTCATCGGGGCTGACCGCGTCGCGGATGTCCGCGGCCTGCTGCATCAGCTCCTGGTCGATGCCCAGACGGCCGGCGGTGTCGACGATGACGACGTCGTGCTGCTTGGTACGGGCGTACTCGATCGAGTCCTTGGCGACCTGGACCGGGTCACCGACGCCGTTGCCCGGCTGGGGGCCGTAGAAGGCGACAGCGGCGCGCTCCGAGACGACCTGGAGCTGGTTGACGGCGTTGGGGCGCTGGAGGTCACAGGCGACCAGCAGCGGGGCGTGGCCCTGTGCCTTGAGCCAGCGGCCGAGCTTTCCGGCGAGGGTGGTCTTACCGGCACCCTGGAGACCGGCCAGCATGATCACGGTGGGGGCGGTCTTGGCGAACCGCAGCCGGCGGGTCTCGCCGCCGAGGATGCCGACGAGCTCCTCGTTGACGATCTTGATGACCTGCTGGGCGGGGTTCAGCGCCTGGGAGACCTCGGAGCCGGTGGCGCGCTCCTTGACCTGCTTGATGAAGGCGCGGACGACGGGGAGGGCGACATCGGCCTCGAGCAGCGCGATACGGATCTCGCGGGCCGTGGCATCGATGTCCGCCTCGCTCAGGCGGCCCTTGCCCCGGAGGTTTTTGAAAGTACTCGCCAAGCGGTCGGAAAGCGTATCGAACACGGCGGTCGTCGATCCTCGGGGTCGGGGGCGGGGTTCGGTCGGCTTCTAGGGTATCCGGCTGCGCAAGCGAACCGGTCCGGCCCTGTTCCGGGGCCGGTACCCCAGGGCGCGCTCCTCCGCTACCGCAGGGCGCGCTCCACGGCCGCCGCCACCTCGTGGGCCGCGCCGTCGGCCAGCGGCTCCCCGTCCGTCCCCGTGACATAGAACGCATCCACCGCGTTCGCGCCCAGGGTGCTGATGTGGGCGCTGCGGACGGCGACGCCGGCCTGCTCCAGGGCGCGGCCGATGCGGTGCAGCAGGCCGTGCGCGTCCTGGGCGCGGACCTCGATCACGGTCGCGGTGCGGGAGCTGCCGGGGGCGACACTGACCCGGGGTGGCGGGGCCAGTACGGCGCGCGCACGGCGGGCGTAGGCGCGTTCGCGCTCGGCGAGGCGGGCGGGGATGTCGAGGGAACCGTCCAGCGCGCGGACGAGGTCGGCACGCAGCCGGTCGGCGCGCGGCAGCGAACCGTATTCGGCGGCCACCCGCCAGCTCAGCAGCAGGACCGGTCCCTCGTCGACGGGGTCGAGCAGGAGCAGGTCCGCGGCGCGGACGGTGAGCCGGTGCAGGGCCAGCACGCCGGCCGCGGCGGCAAGGACGCCCGGCTGGTCGGGTACGGCGATGAGCAGCTCCACGCCGACCGGTTCCCGGTCCGGCGCCTCGGAGCCGTCCCCGGCCCCGGTGGGGGGTTCGGAGCGCGCGTGCAGTGCCAGGACCGGGCCGCCGGTGCGCCGGGCCTCGATCGCCAGCCGCTCCTGCTCAGCGGTGGGCTCGGCGGCGCCGCGTTCCTCCGTTCCGGGCTCCCCCGCGAGCCGCGCGGCGACCCGTTTGACCAGGTCGGCGACGAGTCCACCGCGCCAGGCGCTCCAGGCGGCGGGCCCGGTGGCCAGGGCGTCGGCCTCGGTCAGGGCGTGCAGGAGCTCCAGGGTGCCGGTGCTGCCGACGGCCTCGGCCACCGCGCCGACGGTCGCCGGGTCGTCCAGATCGCGCCGGGTGGCGGTGTCGATGAGCAGCAGATGGTGCCGTACGAGGGTGGCGATCACCGCGGTGTCGCGGGCACCGAAGCCGAGCCGGCCCGCCACGTCGTGGGCGATGGTCTCGCCGGCCACCGAGTGGTCGCCGGGCCAGCCCTTTCCGATGTCGTGCAGCAGGGCGGCGATCAGCAGCAGGTCGGGTCGGTGCACCCGCCGGGTCAGGTCGGAGGCCCGTACGGCGGTCTCGACGAGATGGCGGTCGACGGTCCAGGTGTGGACGGGGTTGCGCTGCGGGCGGCAGCGGACGCGCTCCCAGTCGGGCAGCAGCCGCGTGATGATGCCCTCGGCCTCCAGGGCCTCCCATACGGGCACGGTGTGGGTGCCCGCGCCCAGCAGCGTCACCAGCTGCTCACGGGCTTCGGCGGGCCACGGCACGGGCAGCGGCCGGGTGGCGGTGGCCGTGGCGCAGCGGCGGATGGCGTGGGTGGCCAGCGGGAGGCCGGCCTGGGCGGCGGCGGCCGCGGCGCGCAGCACCAGCACCGGGTCCCGCTCGGGCCGTGCGGTGCGGGCGAGCACCGCCTCACCGTCGAGTTCGACGACGCCCTCGGCGAGCGGTGAGCGCTCGCCTTTGCCCGCGGTACGGCCGTGCAGCAGCCCGCGCAGCATGGGCTTGACGGAGCGGGCGCGCAGCACCCGGCCGACCTCGCGCCAGGTGACATCGGCCGCGTAGGAGATGGTGCGGGCGGATTCGTAGGTCTGCCGCAGCAGGGCGTCCGCGTCGAGCATGCCGAGGGCGCCGGCGACCTGGTCCTGTTCCTGGAGGGAGAGCCGGTCGGTGGCGCGGCCGGTCGTCAGATGCAGCGCGTCGCGGGTGTCGAGCAGACGGGTGCGGGCGGCTTCCAGGCCGCCGCGCGGGGCGTCGGCGAGCCAGGAGGCGGCGACCGCCCGGAGCGCGGTGGCGTCCCGCAGCCCGCCCCTGGCCTCCTTGAGCTCGGGTTCGAGCAGGTACTGGAGCTCGCCCTGCCGCTCGGCGCGCTCCTGGCACAGGTCATGGAGTTCCGGGAGCCGTTTGGGGGCGCTCTCGCGCCAGTCGGCGTAGGCGGTGGTGCGCAGCGCCGCGGTCAGCTCCGGGTCGCCTGCCAGGTGACGGGCGTCGAGCAGGCCGAGCTGCACCTTCAGGTCCTCGCGGGCGGCTTTACGGGCCTGGGCGGGGGTGCGTACGGAGTGGTCGAGGTCGAGGCCGAGGTCCCATACGGGGTACCAGAGGTGGTCGGCGAGCGCGGCGAGGGCGCCGGCGTCGGCCCGGCCGTCGTGCAGCAGCAACAGGTCGAGGTCGCTGCGCGGGGAGAGTTCGCCGCGGCCGTAGCCGCCGATGGCGACCAGGGCGGTGCCGGACAGTCCGGCGGCGGTGGCGTGCCGGGCCAGCAGGCCGGCCAGCCAGTCGTCGGTCAGCCGGGCGAGGTCGGCGCGGCGGCCGGGTCCGATGGCCGCCTCGTCCTGGAGGAGCCGCAGCCGGGCCGCGGGGTAGCCGCCTTCCGGGGCGGGCGCGGGCTCGGTCCCCGGTCCCGGCACTCCGCCCGGACCTGCCGTTTCCTCGACGTTGTCGGTCAACTCGCGCGCTCCTCGGTCGTGTTGTCCCCCGCCGTCACCGTCTGCCCGTACCGCCGTCGCGTATGGCCCCGCCGTCCCCCGTCCCTTCAGTGTGGGTCGCTGCGGGGCGGGCGGCCATCCGCCGCTCGGGCGTCCGCTCCGGCCCCGGCCGCAGCGCCGCTCCGGGGCCGGAGCCGCGCTGTGGCCGGGGTGCCGTCACAGTGCGTCCGGCCCCCGCTCCCCGGTCCGCACCCGTACCGCGTCGTCGACGGGGATGCTCCACACCTTCCCGTCGCCGATCTTGCCGGTGCGGGCCGCCTTGACGACCACATCCATCAGCTGCTCGGCGTCGGCGTCCTCGACCAGCACCTCGATACGGATCTTCGGCACGAGGTCGACGGTGTACTCGGCGCCGCGGTACACCTCCGTGTGCCCGCGCTGCCTGCCGTATCCGCTGGCCTCGGTGAGCGTCAGACCGTGCACACCGAATGCCTGGAGGGCGTCCTTCACCTCGTCCAGCCGGTGCGGCTTGATTACTGCCGTGATGAGCTTCACGCGTCCACCTTCTTTGTCAGGGCCTCGCCGAGTGCCGGTCCCTTGCGGCCGACCGTGCCACCGCCCGCGCCGGTGAAGTCGTACGCGGTCTCCGCGTGCGCGGCCTGGTCGATGCCGGCGACCTCCTCGTCCTCGCCGACCCGGAAGCCCATCACCAGGTCGATGACCTTGGCAAGGACATACGAGACGACCAGGGAGTACAGCAGTACACAGACCACTCCGACGGCCTGCCGGCCGAGCTGATCGAAGCCGCCGCCGTAGAACAGGCCCTTGGCCTTGCTCTGTACCCCGCCGGTGGCGAACAGACCGACCAGCAGCGATCCGACGACACCGCCGACGAGGTGGACGCCGATGACGTCGAGGGAGTCGTCGTAGCCGAACTTGTACTTGAGATTGACCGCCATGGCGCACAGCACACCGGCGATCACACCGACCGCGATGGCGCCCAGCGGGCTGACCGCGCCGCAGGCCGGGGTGATGGCGACGAGTCCGGCGACCGCGCCGGAGGCCGCGCCGAGCGTGGTGAACGAGCCGTGCCGGAGCTTTTCGTACGCCAGCCAGCCGAGCATCGCGGCGGCGGTGGCGACCTGGGTGTTGACGAAGGCGACCGCGCCGATGCCGTCGTCGTTGCCGAGCCAGGAGCCGGCGTTGAAGCCGAACCAGCCGAACCACAGCAGTCCGGCGCCGAGCATCACCAGGGGCAGGCTGTGCGGCCGCATCGGGTCCTTCTTGAAGCCGATGCGCTTGCCGACGACGAGGATCACGCCGAGCGCCGCGGCACCTGCGTTGATGTGCACGGCGGTGCCGCCGGCGAAGTCGATGACCTTCAGCTCGAAGAGCCAGCCGCCCTCGCCCCACACCCAGTGGGCGACGGGGAAGTAGACGACGGTGACCCACAGGGTGATGAACAGCGCCCAGGCGGTGAATTTCACCCGGTCGGCGAGCGCACCGCTGATCAGCGCGGGCGTGATGACCGCGAACATCAGCTGGAAGATCGCGAAGACATAGACCGGGATGGTGCTGGTGCCCCACAGCTCGGTCAGGCCGATGCCGCTGAGGCCGGCGAAGTTGCCGTTCCAGCCGATGAAGCCGCCCTTGTCGGTGCCGAACGCGAGCCCGAAGCCGTACAGGACCCAAAGGATCGTGACGATGCCCAGGCTGATGAAGCTCATCATCAGCATGTTGAGCACACTCTTGACCCGGACCATGCCTCCGTAGAAGAAGGCGAGCCCGGGGGTCATGATCATTACCAGGGCGGAGCAGATCAGTATGAACCCGGTGTTCGCCGGGCTGAGCGTCACCTTGTCTGCTGCAAGCGTCAGGATGCCTGGGGGCATCGGCGTCTCCTCGTCGTCGATGCGGCCCGTGCGGGCGTGTTTCTGGTGGGCCGACTTCGCGTTGAGGTTGTCGCAGCACGGTTTCGGCCAAACCTTGCGGGTGTTTCACCACCGTGACGAAGACAGCCCCCGTGTTACGCCTCGGTGAACTGCCAGATCAGCCCGGCATCACCCGTTCAACCCACCGAAACCACCAATTGAGCAACCCCCACGGCGCCGGGCCACCTCCGTGAAAGCGGCGCCGGTTTAGGCGCAAAAGGGGGCCCGGCCGCGGCTGCCGCCCGCGTGACCTGGCATGGGGGAGCCGAGTCGGGCTGTACGGGGCGGCGGCCGCGGCCGGAGTTCGTAGGGCGCGCCGTCAGACGGCCGCCGCTGATTCGGGCAGCTGGCGGGTGAGCTCGTCGCTGAGCCGGATCACCTCGGCAACATTGCCGAATTCCCGCGCCGCGGTGTCCACGGTCTTGCGCAGCCGGGTGTTGACCCGCTCCGAGCGGACCTGCCGGGCGAACGGGATCGCCTGCTGCGCCATCGCCGCGCAGGCCTCCGGCTCCTTCTGGAGCAGATGCACGGTGGCCATCCCGATGAGGTTGAGCGCATACGAACGCTGGTGCTCGGGGTCCTGGCCGAACAGCTCCACGGCGCGCTCCATGACGGGCTCGGCGAGCGAGGCGTAAGTGGGGCTGCGACCGGCCACATAGGCCAGGTCACGGTAGGAGTGGGCGTTCTCGGCGTTCAGCTCGGCCTCGGAGAAGAAGCGGATCCAGTCCGGTTCGGGCTCGCCGGGCAGCACGTCGGAGAAGGTGTCCTCGGCCATCCGGACGGCCCGCTTGACCTTGCTGGGCTGGCCCATGCCGGCATAGGCGCGGGCCTCCATCGCATACAACATGGCCTGGGTGCGCGGCGTGGCCGTCTCGCGGCTGCCGTACTGGGCCAGATGGATCAGCTCCAGCGCATCGTCGGGCCGCCCGAGGTGGATCATCTGGCGGCTCATGCCGGAGAGGATGTACGAGCCCAGGGGCCGGTCGCCGGCCTCCTTGGAGGCATGCAGCGCCAGCACGAAGTACTTCTGCGCGGTGGGCTGGAGCCCGATGTCGTAACTCATCCAGCCGGCCAGTTCGGCGAGCTCGGCGGCGACCTTGAACAGCCGCTTGGCCACCGCCGCCGGCTGCGGCTCCTGGAGGAGGTCGGTGACCTCGTGAAGCTGGCCGACCACCGCCTTGCGCCGCAGCCCGCCGCCGCACTGCGCGTCCCACTGGCGGAACATCGCGGTCGTCGACTCCAGCAGGTCCAGCTCCGGCTTGGACAGCCGCGCGGGCCGGCGGGCGCGGTCCGGCTCCTCGGCGCCTCCCTCGCCCTGGCCCGCGGGCACCGGGACCAGCCAGCGCTGCATCGGCTCGATGAGGCTGGGTCCGGCGGCGAGCGCGAGGGAGGTGCCGAGGAAGCCGCGGCGCGCCAGCATCAGGTCACTGCGCGAGAACTCGCTGATGAGGGTGACCGTTTGGGACCCGGCCCAGGGCAGGTCCACGCCGGAGACGGACGGTGACTGGTGGGCGGAGCGCAGGCCCAGCTCCTCGATGCCGACCACACAGCCGAAGCGCTCGGAGAACAGCTCGGACAGGATCCGCGGAATGGGCTCGCGCGGCTGCTCGCCGTCGAGCCAGCGGCGCACCCGGGAGGTGTCCGTGCTGATGTGGTGGGCGCCCATCTGGCGGGCCCGGCGGTTGACCTGGCGCGCCAGCTCCCCCTTGGACCAGCCACTGCGCATGAACCACGAACCCAGCTGTGCGTTGGGTTGTTTGGCGGCGTCGGTGCCGCCACTGCCGCCGTTGCCGCCCACTGGAAGCCCCCATCCCGATAGCTGCCCTGCTGTCTGCCTGGCTGTCTGGTGCGTGCTGCGAACCGTCCACAGCCTGCCGCACGTTGCGACGCCTGTCCGGGGTACATCTACCCGACCACGGATTCCGGCCACACCTTTTGGCCTGTGCTCCACCGGTGCGTTGCCACCGGCATACCCGTGCGAATGATGCCTCTTCGGGGTTCGTGCACCGAAAGTAATCCTACGATCACGCCTCACGCGAGGCCGATTGCGGAAACGCCACCATTCGCCACCCCTTCGTATGAACTCCCCGCCAGGCTCCCGCGATTGACTTGACACAGGTCGAACGAGGCCGGGCGGAGCGAAGCGCGCACGGGCTCGCACGGCACAGCGCACCACCTGGCACACCACGTCACACCACCGGCCACGCGGGCCCGCGACGGAGCGTGAAGGGCGCCACGTCGTCAACCCACCGACTCGTAACCACTGGCACGCACCACCCGTTGGAGGGGGCATGGGCTTCACGATCGGCGGCATTCGCGAGATGCGTTCCGGCTCCCGGCGCCGCGCCCGCTCGTCCGAAATCACGGCGGTGGCGGAGTACACCGGGCTGTGGGGCTGGGCTGTCGTCCCCGGCGCACGCGCGGTGCGCGCGGGCAGCGGGCGTACGGACTGCTCGTGCGGCGCCGCCGACTGCCCCGCCCCCGGCGCCCATCCACTGGCCTTCGCCGGGGAGCTGGCGGCCGGGACCACCTGGGAGACGGCCGCCGCGGCATGGGCCGAGACGCCGGGCGCCGCGCTGCTCCTCCCGGTGGGCCGGTCGTTCGACATCCTCGACGTGCCGGAGGCCGCGGGCCGCAACGCGCTGGCGCGGCTGGAGCGGATGGGCCTGCCGCTCGGCCCGGCCGCGGTGACCCCGACGGGCCGCGCCCTGTTCTTCGTCGCCCCCGGTGCGGCCAAGGAACTCCCCGATCTGCTCTACCGGATGGGCTGGGGCGGCGCCACGCTCGACCTGCGCTCCCTGGGCCCCGGCGACCACATCACCGCGCCCCCCTCCGACCTCGGCGGCCACGGCCCGGTGCGCTGGCTGCGCCCGCCGACGCTGGACACCGCGGCCCATCCGCCGCAGGCGCGGCTGGTGGTGGGCACCCTGGCATATGTGTGCAACCGCTCGGCGGTCTGAGGCCGGGCGTCGTTTTCCCCCCTGTTTCCCGCTCCCGGCCGTACGGCGCACGGGCCGTGACCTCGTGCGGGCCCTCGGCGGCCTCGCCACGGACAAGACGTCGGCCCCCGCCACCCGCCGAGTGCGGGTCCGGGGGCCGATGACAGTCCGGGCGTGGTGCCCTGGCCGCGGCGTCAGTCGATCAGGGCGTCGACGAAGGCCTCCGGCTCGAACGGCGCCAGGTCGTCCGCGCCCTCGCCCAGGCCGACGAGCTTGACGGGGACGCCGAGTTCACGCTGGACGGCGACGATGATGCCGCCCTTGGCGGTGCCGTCGAGCTTGGTGAGCACGACTCCGGTGATGTCCACGACCTCGGCGAACACCCGGGCCTGGACCAGGCCGTTCTGACCGGTGGTGGCGTCCAGGACGAGCAGCACCTCGCCGACCGGGCCGTGCTTCTCGACGACCCGCTTGACCTTGCCGAGCTCGTCCATCAGGCCGGTCTTGGTGTGCAGCCGGCCCGCGGTGTCGATGAGCACGACATCGGCGGCCTCGGCGATGCCTTCCTTGACCGCGTCGAAGGCGATCGAGGCGGGGTCGCCGCCCTCGGGTCCGCGGACCGTACGGGCACCGACCCGCTCGCCCCATGTCTGTAGCTGGTCGGCGGCCGCGGCACGGAAGGTGTCGGCGGCACCGAGGACCACGGACTTGCCGTCGGCGACCAGGACACGGGCGAGCTTGCCGGTGGTGGTGGTCTTGCCGGTGCCGTTGACGCCGACGACCAAGACGACGCCGGGGATCTCGTCGCCGCCGTTGCCGATGCCGTTGGCGGTGTGCACCGTGCGGTCGGCGTCCGTGCCGATGAGGGCGAGGAGCTCCTCGCGCAGCAGGCCGCGCAGGCCCTCGGGGGAGCGGGTGCCGAGGACCTTGACCCGCTCACGCAGCCGCTCGACCAGCTCCTGGGTGGGGGCGACGCCGACATCGGCGGTCAGCAGGGTGTCCTCGATCTCCTCCCAGGTCTCCTCGTCGAGGTGTTCGCGGGACAGCAGGGTCAGCAGGCCCTTGCCCAGGGTGTTCTGGGAGCGGGAGAGCCGGGCCCGCAGCCGGACCAGCCGTCCCGCGGTGGGTTCGGGGACCTCGATCTCGGGCGCGACGGGCGCCTCGGGCTCGGCGGCCGGTGCCTCGGCCACGGGGGCCTCGGCGGTGGGCAGCGTGACTTCTTCGATGGTGCGACGCTCTTCGTCGCGGGGGGTCTCGGCCTCCTCGCCGACCTGCGGTTCGGCGGGGGGCGCGGTAACGGAGGGCTTCGGGGCAGCCGGCGGGGACGGCGGCAGCTGCTTCTTCTTGCGGCCGCTGACGACGAGCCCGCTGATCGCGCCGAGCACGACCACGGCGATGACTACGGCAAGGATGACGGTTTCCATAACCCCTCCAGTATCAGCCACGGCCCGTCCGTGGGGACTGCACGCGCCGAACCTGGATGAGTGGTGTCCTGAATCAAATCTGGATGAGTAGTATCCAGATTCCATCGCCCGGGAACGACCGGCGGAGCACTGGGAGGAGAATCCGGATGTTTGATGTCCTGGTTTTGGGAGGCGGCTTCGCCGGCCTGTGGGCCGCCGCGGCGGCCACGCGGCTGCTGCGCGCACAGGAGACCGGGCCCCTCGGCCGCTCCGTCGCGCTGCTCACCCCGCACCCCGATCTGGTCCTCCGTCCGCGCCTCTACGAGCCCGATCCGGCCCGGCTGCGGGTGCCGCTCGACCGGGTGCTGGGCCCCGTCGGGGTGCGGCGGATCGCCGCCACCGCGACCGCCGTGGACACCGTCCGGCGCGAGGTCACCGCCACCGCGCCCGACGGCACCCGTAGCGCAGTGGCCTACCGGCGCCTCGTGCTCGCGACCGGGAGCGCGGTGGTGCGGCCGGAACTGCCCGGCGCCGCGCTGCTGCACGACATCGACACCCTGCCGGCCGCGGTGCGGCTGGCGGACCATCTGCGGGCGCTGCCCGAGGCGCCGGACGGGCCGGGCCGCTGGACCGCGGTGGTCGTCGGTGCCGGTTTCACCGGGCTGGAGATCGCCACCGAGCTGGTCGGCCGGCTGCGCGCACCGGCCGCTTTGTGCGGGGCGGCGGACGAGGTGCGGGTGGTGCTGGTCGAGCGCGCGGAGGTGGTCGGCGCGGGGCTGGGTCCGGAGGCCCGCCCTGTGATCACCGGAGCGCTGGACGAGCTGGGCGTGGAGCGATGCCTGGGCACCACGGTCACCCGCCTGGACGAGCGCGCGGTGCACCTCGCGGACGGCAGCACCCTCGCGGCCCGTACCGCCGTGTGGACCGCCGGGATGCGGGCGAGCGCCCTGACCGCGCAGATCCCCGCCCCCCGGGACGGGCTGGGACGGCTCGCAGTGGACGGCGCCCTGCGGGTGCGCGGTGTCGAGGGGGTCTACGCCGCCGGGGACACCGCGGCGGCCGCCGCCGAGGGCGGCCACACCGTTCTCCAGAGCTGCCAGCACGCCACACCGCTCGGCAAGGTGGCCGGCCACAACGCCGCGGCCGATCTGCTCGGCCTGCCGCCGGTGGACTTCGCACCCGATCCGTACCGCACCTGTCTCGATCTCGGCGCGGCCGGCGCGGTGTCGACGACTGGCTGGAACCGGACCCTGCGGGAGGGGCCGGAGGGGTTCGCCAAGGAGCTCAAGCGGGCCATCAACGAGACATGGATCTCCCCGCCTGTCAACGACCCGCAGGAGCTGTTGCGGCGGGCCGACCACCGGGTCGGACAGCGGCAGCCCGTACCTCCCCCGGCCTGATCAGGACCCTCCGACTGGACCCTTCGACGAGGCTGGGCGACACTCGTTCTCGTCGTGGGGTCCAACAGTATGTACCGGCACAAGTTGGATCAAAGTACGATGGTCGACGGCCGCGCAACGCGCGTAGAGTCCTGGCAATCAATTCTGGCCGGGCATCACAGCCGCTGCCTGCACCTCCTCCCCCGTGGGGGTGCGTCCAGATCCCCGCACGGAGATACCTGCACCAATGGGCACCACGTCCTCCACTTCCGCTCCCGCATCCGAGGGCGCCGTCGAGATCCGCGGCATCGAGCCCGTTCCCGACAACGAGCGCCAGGGCCGCGTCCGCGAGCTCTTCCCGACCTGGGTCGCCGCCAACATCAGCGTGTTGTTGCTCACCATGGGCGCCTCGCTCGTGGTGAGCAACGGACTGAACTTCTGGCAGGTCCTGCTGGTGGCCGCGATCGCCGCGTCCGTCGCCTTCGGCATGGTGGGCGTGCTGTCGGTCTCGGGCAAGTGGGGCGGCGCGCCCGGCGCGATGCTCTCCCGGGCCACCTTCGGCGTCCGCGGAAACTACTTCCCCGGCGCGATCTTGTGGGTCGCCCGCTTCGGCTGGGAAACGATCAACGCGGTCACCGGCGCCTACGCGGTACTGACCGTGCTGCATCTGCTGCTGGGCATCGAGAGCAACAACGTCCTCGTCGTCGTCACCCTGCTCGCCTTCGTGGCCGTCACGTACCTGGTGAGCGGTCTGGGCCGCAAGGCGCTGAACGTCTGCAACAAGTACTCGACGTATCTGTTCGGCCTGTTCAGCATCATGGTGCTGGTCTACCTGGTCGCCACGATGGACTGGGACGCCATCTTCGCCAAGAAGGCCGGCACCACCGCCATGGTGATCGCGGGCATCGGCACCATCGCGGCCGGCGGCATCAGCTGGGTGCCCACCGGGCCCGACTTCGCGCGCTACCTCCCGCACTCCGCGTCCGGGAAGAAGATCGTCGGCACCACCGTCTCCGGCGCGGCCCTGGTGCTGCTGCCGATGGTGCTGATGGGCGGCGTGATGGCCGTCTCGAACCCGAAGCTGGCCGGCCAGAACACCGACCCGATGTCGTTCCTCGGCACCATCCTGCCGTCCTGGCTCGCGGTGCCGTACCTGATCACCGCGCTGGTCGGCATGGTGCTGATCAACAGCCTGTCGATGTACTCCGCCGGCTTCACCGCCCAGACCATGGGCGTCAAGCTCCCGCGCGCCCTCGCGGTCAGCATCAATGCCGTCATCAGCCTGGTCGGCGGCCTGTTCATGATGCTGGTGGCCAAGGACTTCATCGGCCAGTTCATCGCCTTCCTGACGCTGCTCGCGGTCTCCTTCTCCGCCTGGATCGGGGTCTACGGCATCGACATGGCCCGGCGGCGCAAGCTGGCGGTGCGCTATGACGCCGACAGCCTGATGAACACCGGCCGCACCAGCCGCTACTGGTACACCGGCGGTTTCTGCTGGCAGGCCATGACGGCCTGGGCGGTCGCGCTGGCCGCGGGGTTGTGCTTCACCAAGGTCCAGTGGTTCGCCGGTCCGCTGGCCACCACCTGGGTCGGCGAGAACGGTCTGGGCTGGGCGGCCACGATCGCGATCGCCGCGTTGGTCTTCGCCGTGCTGCCGGCGCCCCGGGAGTCCGTCCCGGCGGCCGGAGCCGAGGGCGCGGCCGAGGCCCGGGAGCCGGCCGAGGTGGGCTGACCCGGCTCCGCCCCGCGGACCGGATCCCCCCTCTAGTGATCTGACGCAACGTCAGCTAGCGTCCCCTTCGCCAACCGCCTTGGCGAAGGGGACGTTTGCCATGTCTGCCCTGCCCTCCCTGCCCTCCCTGCCGGTCACGGTCCTGCGCATCAACCTCGTCGACCCCGCGCCCACCCCCGCCACGCTGTCCGCGCGCTACCGGGCCGCCGTCGAGATGGCCGCGTTCGCCGACGACCGCGGGCTCACCATGGTCCAGACCGAGGAACACCACGCCACCACCAACGGCTGGATGCCCTCCCCGCTCACCTTCGCGGGCGCCGTCTTCGGCGCCACCCGCCGCATCGGCGTCACCCTCTCCGCGCTGATCACCCCACTGCACGACCCGCTGCGGCTGGCCGAGGACCTCGCCTCGCTCGACCTCCTGAGCGGCGGCCGGCTGGTCACCGTCGCCGGCCTCGGCTACCGGCCCGAGGAGTACGCGGCGCACGGGAAGGACTGGACGGTCCGTGGCGCGCTCCAGGACGAGGTACTGGAGACCCTGCTGTCCGCCTGGACCGGCGAACCGTTCACCTACCAGGGGCGTACTGTCCAGGTCACCCCCCGCCCGTACACCCGGCCGCACCCGCTGCTGCTGATCGGCGGCAGCTCACGGGCCGCGGCCCGGCGCGCGGCCCGGCTGGGGCTCCCCCTCTTCCCCAGCGCGCACCTCCCCGCGCTGGAGGCCTACTACCACGAGCAGCGCGCCGACTTCGGCACCGAGGGCTGGGTGCTTCAGCCGCCCGAGCGGACCTCGCTCCTCCATGTCTCCGAGGATCCGGACCGCGCCTGGGCCGAGTACGGCGGCCATCTGCTGCACGAGGCCCGGATGTACGCCTCCTGGCAGTCCGCCGGCATCCGCTCGGCGGTGCGCTCGTCCGCCCGGGACGCGGCGGCGCTGCGGGAGGAGGGCGTCTACCGCATCGTCACCCCGGACGAGTGCCTCGCGCTCGCCCGGCAGGCGGGCGGCCAGGGCTCGTTGATCCTGCATCCGCTGTGCGGCGGCATGCCCGTCGACGAGGGCTGGCGCTCGCTGCACCTGTTCGCCGAGCGGGTGCTGCCGGGCCTCAAGGACTGACGGCAGGGGCGGGTTTCAGCCTTCCGGGTAGAAGACGAACAGGACACAGCCCGCCGCCGACTGCGGTACGTGCCATGACCCGGCGGGTGCATGGAGGAAGGATCCGGCCGGGTGGTCCCGGTCGCCGTCGTGGAAGGTGCCCGAGACCACGAAGACCTCCTCGGGCCCCGGTGCATGGACATCGATGCCTTCCCGGCAGCTGCCCGGGTCCATCTCCAGCACCTGGGCCTTCGCCCCGTTGGCGCCGGTCCACAGCGGCCTGCTCCGGATGCCCGGGACCAGCTCTTTGACCGGGGCGTCGTCCACCGTGGTCCACACATAGCCCGCGGTCCCGCCCATGCCTCCGGCGCCCCGTCCGTGCCTCGTCCGAGGCGCGTCCCCGGTCGGGTCCGTGGCCGCCTTTGCGGTCGTCTCCGTCTCGCTCATGTCTCCACCCTCGCCGAACGGGACTCCCTCCCCCGGTGTCAGAAATGACGCGCCGAAGTACTTTCCTGCCATCTCCGGATCGCCGCGGCACCGCGAGCCGGGAAAACCGACGACGCCCGAGGCGCGCAGCGGCCCCGGGCACAAAAAACGGGTACTGCCCGGGGTCCCTGATGACCCGGGGCAGTACCCAGTACTGAGGAGAAGGACTGGCGGGGGGTTAGCCCATCTCCTCCAACGCCTTGCCCTTGGTCTCCTTCACGAACTTGAGCACGAAGGGGATCGAGAGCAGGGCGAAGACTGCGTAGATGACGTACGTACCAGAGAGGTTCCAGTCGGACAGGCTCGGGAAGCTGGCCGTGATGGCCCAGTTGGCGATCCACTGCGCACAGGCGGCGACGCCCAGCGCGGCGGCACGGATCTTGTTCGGGAACATCTCGCCGAGGAAGACCCAGACCACGACGCCCCAGGAGAGGGCGAAGAAGAGCACGAAGACGTGGGCGGCGATCAGCGCCACGGTGCCTTCGGTGGGCGGCAGGGTGCCGGCCGCGGTCTTGGCGGAGAAGGCCCATGCCTCCAGGGCGAGCGAGACGGCCATACCGGCCGAGCCGATCAGCGCCAGCGGACGGCGGCCGATCTTGTCGACGAAGACCATCGCGATCACGGTGCCGATGATGTTGATGATCGACGTCGTGAAGCTGTAGAAGAACGAGGCGCTCGGGTCGATGCCGACGGACTGCCACAGCGCCGAGGAGTAGTAGAACGCGACGTTGATGCCGACCAGCTGCTGGAAGACCGACAGGCCGATACCGACCCAGACGATCGGCAGGAAGCCCATCCTGCTGCCGAGCAGGTCCTTGAACGACGACTTGTGCTCGCGGCGCATCGCCTCCTGGATCTCGGTGACCCGGGTGTCGAGGTTCACGCTGTGGCCCTCGACCTCGGCCAGCACCTCCTTGGCACGGGAGACCTTGCCGACGGAGATCAGGTAGCGCGGCGACTCGGGGATCGCGAAGGAGAGCAGACCGTAGAGGATGGCCGGGACGACCATCACTCCGAGCATCCACTGCCAAGCCTCCAGGCCGGCGATCTTGCCTCGCTGGTCACCGTCGGCGAGGTTGAGGATGCCCCAGTTGACGAGCTGGGAGACGGCGATGCCGACGACGATGGCAGCCTGCTGGAACGAGCCGAGACGGCCCCGGTAGGCGGACGGCGAGACCTCGGCGATATAGGCCGGGCCGATGACCGAGGCCATACCGATCGCGAAGCCGCCGATGATCCGCCAGAAGGCGAGGTCCCAGAGGGCGAACGGCAGAGCGGAACCGACGGCGCTGACGGTGAACAGCACCGAGGCGATCTGCATTACGCGGATGCGGCCTATGCGGTCCGCAATGCGGCCCGCGGTGGCGGCGCCGATGGCACAGCCGATCAGCGCAATGGCGATCACCTGGGCGAGGAGTGCGGATCCGACGTCGTAGCGGCTGCGGATCGCCTCGACGGCACCGTTGATGACGGAGCTGTCATAGCCGAAGAGGAAGCCGCCCATCGCGGCAGCCGCGGTGATGAAGATGACATGGCCGAGATGCTCGGGACGGGCCTTGCGGCCTTCCGAACCCGTCGGCTGCGCGGTGCTGGTCAACGTGAACTCCAGTGGCCCGGCTGCGCTGCCGGGTTAGGGGGCTGGCCCTTCTAGTGGTGCATAGCTTGGGGGCACCCACCACTTGAAGGTAAAAGCAACGTTGCAGAGACTATGCCTTCAAGTTTCGAAGTCAATAGGGCGTAATAAATTTGTTTCTCGGTCACCCGAGAGACAGTTCGTTCAAGTTCTGAACTGATGGGTCGTCGGACACTCCGGGCGATCAGTAACGGTGCCGCGGAGAGCCACAGAGCCGCCGATTCCGGCCGGTACCGGCCCGCGAAGCCGTCGTGGACGCGGGCTCCGCGCCCCCGCTCAGTGCAGCCGCTGGCTGATGACCTTCGATACGCCGTCACCCTGCATCGATACGCCGTAGAGCGCGTCCGCGACCTCCATCGTCCGCTTCTGATGTGTGATCACGATCAGCTGGGAGCTCTCCTGCAACTCCTCCATGATCCGGATCAGCCGCTGGAGATTGGTGTCGTCCAGCGCGGCCTCCACCTCGTCCATCACATAGAACGGGCTGGGCCGCGCCTTGAAGATCGACACCAGCAGCGCCACCGCGGTCAGCGACCGCTCACCGCCCGACAGCAGCGACAGCCGCTTGACCTTCTTCCCCGGGGGACGCGCCTCCACATCCACCCCGGTCGCCAGCATGTTGTCCGGATCGGTCAGCACCAGCCGGCCCTCGCCGCCCGGGAAGAGCCGCGCGAAGACGCCCTCGAACTCGCGCGCGGTGTCGTGGTAGGCCTGCGTGAAGACCTGCTCCACCCGCTCGTCGACCTCCTTGACCACCTGCATCAGATCGGCCCGGGTCTTCTTCAAGTCTTCAAGCTGTTCACTCAGGAACTGGTGCCTCTCCTCCAGCGCCGCGAACTCCTCCAGCGCCAGCGGATTCACCTTCCCGAGCTGCTGATACGCCCGCTCGGCCGCCTTGAGCCGCTTCTCCTGCTCGGCCCGTACATACGGCACCGGCTGGTTGCGCGGATGCTCCGGATCGTCCGGGAGCTCCTCGCCTTCGGCGGCCGGCGAGGGCGGGACGAGCTGTTCGGGGCCGTACTCGGACATCAGCCCGGCCGGCTCCACCCCCAGCTCCTCCAGCGCCTTGGTCTCCAGCTGCTCGATCCGCAGCCGCTTCTCCGCGCCCAGCACCTCGCCGCGGTGCATCGAGTCCGTCAGCTTGTCCAGCTCGGACTTCACCTCCCGGCCCCGGTTGCGCTCGGCCACCAGCGCCTGCTCCCGCCCGGTCTTGGCCCGCTCCGCAGCGCTCCGTTCCTCCTCGGCCCGTACGGCCGACACCTCGACATGCGCCAGCAGCTGCCGGGCACCGGCGGCGACCGCACCGGCCACCTCCGCCTCGTGCCGCAGCCGGGCACGCCGCCGCTCGGCCCGCATCCGCGCCTCGCGCTCCGCGCGCGCCCCCCGATCCAGCGAATCCGCCCGCCCGGCGAGCGCCTTCACCCGTTCCTCGTGCGTACGCGCCTGGAGCCGGGCCTCCATCTCGGTCTGCCGCGCATTGGCACCGTCGGCGGCCAGCCGGTCCCGTACGGACGTATCGGGCTCCTCGTCACCGACGCCCGGCTCCTCCTCGGCCACCGCAAGGCGCTCGGCCAGCTCCTCGGCCTCCTCGGTGGCCCGCAGCAGCGCCTCCTCTGCCTTGGCCGCCGCCGCGTCGGACCGCTCGGCCTCGCCCGCGGCCCCCCGCGCCTGCCCGCCGAGCCGGCCCAGGTCCCCGGCGACTTTCGACTTCTCCCGGTCCGCCGCCCGCCGCCGCTCGGCCAGCTCCTCGACCAGCGCGGCACACTCCGTACGGCGCTCCGCCGCGGACCGCTGCGCCTCCGCCAGCCGCTCGCAGCGCGCCGCCAGCTCCTCCAGCTCGGCCGCCGCCTCGTCGACCGACGCCTGTACCTCCAGCAGACTCGGCGCACCGGCGGAGCCGCCGTGCGCGAAATGCGCCCCGAGCAGATCGCCCTCACCGGTCACGGCCATCAGCTCCGGCCGGGCGGCCACCAGCTCCTCCGCCTCCTCCAGCGTCCCGACCACCACGACATCCCGCAGCAGCCGGGCCACGGCGGCCGTCAACTCCGCGGGCCCCCGCACCAGTTCATCCGCCGGTACGGGCTCGGAACGCGGTCCGGGCACGCGGTGCCCGGCCGGCCCGGGGGCCGCCGGCGCCCCGGCCGCCCCCTGACGGGAGCCACCTACCGCCCCCTCGACCCCATCGGTAGCACCAAAAACGCCACCGCTAGCCCCATTGCTCCCATCGGCTCCACCAGCCCCAAGAGACACATCGCCCTCATGAGCCCTGTGGGTGCCGTGGGCCCCACTCCGCACCGACACCCGAACAGCCTCGGTGTCATCCGCGACTCCCCCGACCCCAGCAGCCCCCACGCCCTCTGCCGACTCCGCCAACTCTGCCGACCCCGTCGACTCCACAGCCCGCGCAGGCGCAGGAACCCGCCCCGCACCGCTCCGGCTCCCGACTCCCCCCAGCACCATCGCCGCCCGCCCCGCGTCCTGTTTGCGCAGCAGCCGGATGGCCTCGGCGGCAGTGCCGGGGCCGGTGACGGCGAGAGCGTCCGCGGCCACCCCGAGGGCGGCCGCCACCGGGACCTCGAAACCGGGGGTGACGGTCAGCAGTTCAGCGGCCGGGCCGAGCAGACCGGTGAGCTGGTCGGCGGCGGCCAGCAGCGCGCCGGTACCGTCCTTGCGGCGCAGCCCGAGTGCCAGCGCGTCATGCCGTGCGGCGGTCGCGGCCCGCTCACGCTCGGCCGCGGTCAGCGCCTCGCGTGCGGCGGACAGGTCCGACTCCGCCTCCGCCAGCTCCTTGCGGGCCGCCTCGTGCCGCTCGGCGATCTCCTCGTCGTCCGCGTCCAGCCCGTCGACCTCCGCCTTGAGCTGTTCGTACTCCTCCTGGGCGGCGGCCGCCCGGCGCCGGGCGTCATCCCTGGCCTCGGCCAGCCGGCCGATCTCCGCCTGCGCCGAGGCGGCCCGGCCACGGGCGGCGGTGACCTGTCCGCTCAGCCGGGCCAGGCCCTCGCGGCGGTCGGCGATGGCCCGGGCCACGTCCCGCAGCCGCCGTTCCTCGTCCGCCAGTTGCCGCTCCAGCCCGGCACGGTGTTCGACGGTGTCCTCCAGCGCCCGGCTCGCCGCCTCCAGCGCGGCCGTCAACTCCGCCTCCTGCTCGCGGATCCGGGCGGCCTCGCGCTCCATGTCCTCGGGGTCGCGCCCGTGCCGTTCCTCGGGCGGGGCCGCCGTGGCGCTCTTCACCCGCGCCTCGGCCAGCGAGATCGTGCCGCGCACCCGCTCCGCGAGCTGGGAGAGCTCGTACCAGGTCTGCTGCGCGCGCTGCACCCGAGGCGTCAGCGTACGCACCTCCTCCTCCAGCGCCGCCTCCTGCTGCTGGGCACTGCGCAGCCGGTCCTCGGCGGCCTGCTTGCGCTCCTTGAGCGCCGCCTCGTCCGCGATCTCGGCGCGCAGCGCCCGGCGCAGGGCGACGAGGTCGTCGGCGAGCAGCCGCAGCCGGGCGTCGCGCAGGTCCGCCTGGATGACGGCGGCGCGCCGGGCGACCGCGGCCTGCCGTCCCAGAGGCTTGAGCTGGCGCCGCAGCTCATCGGTCAGATCCTGGACGCGGGCGAGGTTGGCCTTCATCGCGTCCAGCTTCCGCAGCGCCTTTTCCTTGCGCTTGCGGTGCTTGAGGACGCCGGCCGCCTCCTCGATAAAGGCCCGGCGCCCCATCGGATCGGCGTGCAGAACGGAGTCGAGCTGACCCTGCCCGACGATGACATGCATCTCCCGGCCGATTCCGGAATCGGAGAGCAATTCCTGGATGTCCAGCAGCCGGCAGGTGTCACCGTTGATCTGGTATTCGCTGCCGCCATTGCGGAACATGATCCGGGTGATGGTGACTTCGGCGTACTCGATCGGCAGTGCACCGTCGGAGTTGTCGATGGTGAGTGAGACCTCGGCACGGCCGAGCGGCGGCCGCCCGGTCGTCCCGGCGAAGATGACGTCCTCCATCTTCCCGCCGCGCAGCGACTTGGCGCCCTGCTCGCCCATGACCCAGGACAGCGCGTCCACGACATTGGACTTGCCGGAGCCGTTGGGACCCACGACGCAGGTGATGCCCGGCTCGAACCGCAGCGTCGTGGCGGAGGCGAAGGACTTGAAACCTCGCAGGGTCAAACTCTTGAGATGCACGCCGTTGGACTCTACCGGCCGCTCCTCGGCGGGCGACCCCAACATTCCGGCGCCGATCTCCGGCCCCGTACGGCCCCCGGGTATACCGCACCGTTCATTTTCGGTTTCATTGACGAAAGCGCAGGGCACATCATGCGGTAAGGGAGGGGCGGCACGGCGGAAAGTGGCCGTACGGTCCGCGACAAACGCGGGAGTAACTCAGTACCGGGAAACGACGAAGGGACGCCGAAGCGTCCCTTGCAGATCTTGAAGAGAGCGGTCCTCAAGCGGCTGGCGAGCAGCCCTACCCGCCCTTGGGTTGAGGTCAGGTGAGCGCGGGCTCCGCCTGGGGTACGTCGAGGTCGAGCATCGAGTCGTCGTGACGTGCGGCAGCGGACAGCATGTCGTTTTCGGCCTGCATCCGAATAAGCTCGGATTCAAGGTCTTGGACGCGCTGCTGAAGCCGTCGCATCTCGGAGAGGACTCGGGGGTCGGAGCCGCCGACGTAACCGAGAAGCGCCTTTGCCATGATGGATGGTCCTCCACAATGAGTGACCGACCGAAGCGGTGTGGGTCGTGAGGGATTCGCACCCGCGGTGCTTGTCATTCTCTGGTGTACTCAATGCCAAACAGCTAAGGTGCGCGGGGATTCCAGAGTCTCACCAAACGGTTTGACGGTCAACACGATCACACCCCGTATCCTCGGGCACCTGAGAGTGCGCGGCCGCGAGGGCGCTGCGCCGACTCCCCAGAAAGGTCCCGCGGGGGCGTGGAGATCATCCGTACAGCGGCAGCCTTGCACGGGTCGGCCGAGTTGGCAACCACCAGGCCTTATCTCCTGTAAGCAGCTGACAAAGACGCATCCGCGAGATCGCCTGTGACGGCCGTCCGGACGGTTTCGGCGGGCTCGTTCAGCGGATCTCGAAGCCGTCGTAACCGCCGCGGGGCGTGTCCCATATCTCAGTGACTCCGGTGACCCGCCCGGGCGTGTCTCCGGTGCGGAGCCAGTCCAGCAGTGCATCGCAGTGATCCTTCGGCCCCTCGGCGACCACCTGGACGCGGCCGTCACCGAGATTGACGGCAAATCCGGCGAGTTCGCCGATGCGAAGGGCGTTGGCCCGGGTGAACCAACGGAACCCGACGCCTTGGACCTGACCACGCACCCAGGCGGTCACACGGACATCTTCGTTCATGTGTGCACGCTAACCGGCCAATTGCTCAGCGGTCACTTCTGCCCCTTGCGCCATGGCGTACAGTCCCCCGACAAGCGAGGCTCACTCTTATGGGTGAGCCATCTTGACGCTGAGGACGGAAGGAAGACAGCGGATGGGCCGCCATCGACGCTCTGCTCCCCCAGCCCCCGAAGCCCCCGGCGCGGGGGCTGTTGACGCACCGACGACCGAACGGCCCGGCGCGTCGGCCGCGGCCCGGCGCCGCGGACACCGTGCGGCCCCGCGCCGCGGAACGGCGCCCGTACGCACCGGACTGCTCGGCGCGTCCGCCGCGATGGCGATGGGGGCCGTGGCGGTCGCCTCCGGACTGATCCCCGGCCACGGCCAGTTCGACGGGGGAACGAGCGGCGACCATGGAGACCGCGTCCGGGCCGGCGCGCTGCCGGAGGCCACCGCGCCCCTGGGCGGCCGGTCGGCGACCCCGGCCGAGCGCGCCACGGAGCAGGCGAGCCGCGGCGGCGCCCGTTCCGCGGCCCCCGGCACCAACCGCCCCTCCTCCCCCACCACCCCCTCGACGTCCCCCTCCCCGCACCGGCCGGCCAAATCGCCCACGGCGCAGACCGGTTCGCAGAGGTCCGCCGAGCCCGCCGAGCGGCCGTCCTCGGCGGCGCCCGTACGCAGCGCGGCCCCGACGAAGGCGCCCGACTCCGGGTCGTCCGCCGAGGAGCAGGTTCTGTCCCTGGTCAACCAGGAGCGCGCGCAGGCCGGCTGCTCCCCCGTGACGGCGGACAAGGCATTGGCCGGACTCGCACAGCAGTTCAGTGACGACATGGCCCGGCGCGGCTTCTTCGACCACACCGACCCGGACGGCGACACGCCCTGGGACCGCGCCGACGCCGCGGGCATCAAGGACCTGGGCGGCGAGAACATAGCCCGCGGCCAGGCCACCGCACAGGCCGTCATGGAGTCCTGGATGAACAGCCCCGGACACCGCGCCAACATCCTCAACTGCGACTACAAGACCCTCGGCGTCGGCGTGCACGTCGGGACGGGCGGCCCGTGGTGGACGCAGGACTTCGGCTTCTGAGACAGCCGCCCGGCCCGGGGTGACAGGCCCGGACACATGAGACGCCCGCGCCGCCCGTGATCCGTCACGGGCGGCGCGGGCGTACGGCGTACGGGCCCTTGGCGGCCTGGTGCGCAGGTCAGCCGGCGAGAGCGGCCCGGCCCGCGGCGAAGATGCGGGCCTGTTCGGCGACGCGGCGGCCGAGGTGCTCGGCCGTGGCGATATCGGCCTTGTGGACCCCCTCGGCGCCCTGGTCGTTGGGGGACTGCGCGGCGGCCCCCAGGAAGAAGCCCAGCCGGTTGAGGTCGTTCTCCGAGGCGGTGGAGGAGTTCCAGCCAGGGAGCAGGTTGAGGCTGACCCAGCTCATGCCGTGCTGGGCGGCGAGCACCGTGAAGAACTGGAGGGTGTGCAGCTTGTCCCCGCTCTTGGAGGCGGAGTTGGTGAAGCCGGCCGCGAGCTTGTCCTGCCAGGCGCGGGTCGCCCAGCGCTTGGCGGTCGCCTCGGCGAAGGTGTGGAACGCGCCGGAGGCCGTCCCCATGTAGGTCGGCGAACCGAAGACGATCGCGTCCGAGGCGTCGAGCAGTTCCCACTGGGCTTCGGTGATCTCGTCGACCTTGATCAGGTGGACGGTGGCTCCCGCCTCGGCGGCCGCGGCGCGGACGGCCTCGGCCAGTACGGCGGTGTGGCCGAAGCCGGAGTGGTACGCGAGGGACACGACGGGGGCGGGCAGGGCAGAGCTGGTCACGGCGGTTTCTCCTCAAGGTCACGGCATCCCGGGGCGGTCGGCGCCCCGGACGTCGGCTGCGATGAGAGAAGAGAAGCACTAACTTTTCGAAAGCGCAACCCATTGGTTAGCGCTGCGCAGAGGTATGGTGTGCGGTATGGCGACCGAGAGCACTGCCGAGACGGCCGACGAGCCCACCACCGGCTGTACGGACGACTTGGCCTACGACGTTTTCGCGCGCGACTGCCCGTCCCGTGAGGCGCTCAAGCACGTCACCGACCGATGGGGCAGCCTGACCCTGGGCGCGCTGCTCGACGGCACCTTCCGTTTCAACGAACTGCGGCGCCGGGTGTCAGGGGTGAGCGAAAAGATGCTGGCCCAGACCCTGCACGCACTGGAGCGGGACGGCCTCGTACACCGCGAGGCCCAGCAGACCAACCCGCCCCGGGTGGATTACGCGCTGACGCCGCTGGGCCATCAGGTCGCCGGTCAGCTTCAGATACTGATCGCCCTGGTGGAGGACCGGATGCCGGAGGTGCTCCGGGCACGGGAACGCTATGACGCCCGGCACGCCGCGGGCTGAGCCCGCGGACGCGCCCGCGCGCGCTGCTCAGCCGCGCGGCGGCCGCTGGCAGCGGGGGCAGAAGTAGCTGGAGCGGTTCATCCAGGGACGGCGGCGGATCGGGGTGCCACAGCGGCGGCAGGGTTCGTCCTCGCGGCCGTAGGCGTCCAGGGAGCGCTCGAAGTAGCCGGACTCACCGTTGACGTTGACGTAGAGGCTGTCGAAGCTGGTGCCGCCGACGGCGAGCGCGGCGTTCATCACGTCCCGTACGTGGCCGAGCAGGTCGGCGGTGCGCGGACGGGTGAAGGTCGCGGTCGGCCGCTCGTAGTGGAGCCTGCTGCGCCACAACGCCTCGTCCGCATAGATGTTGCCGACGCCGCTGATCAGCGTCTGGTCGAGCAGCGCCCGCTTGACGGTGGTCCGGCGGCGGCGCAGCGCGTCGTGGAAGGCGGCGTCGTCGAAGGCCGGGTCCAGCGGGTCGCGGGCGATGTGGGCGATCACGTCGGGAAGGTGGTCCGCATCGCCGGGGACGGTGTCGTGCAGCGAGAGGCCGCCGAAGGTCCGCTGGTCGACGAAGCGGAGTTCGGTGTCGAGAGCGTCGGCGAAGCGGATGCGGATCCGCAGATGCTTCTCGTCCGGAGCCTCCTGCGGCTGGACCAGCAGCTGACCGCTCATCCCGAGGTGGGCGAGGATCGCCAGGCCGTGGGTGACGGAGGGCGTGACCATCGGGGTGATGCCCTCGGCGGCGGTCTGTGCGGCCGGGCCGCCGCCGGTCACCGGCAGCCAGAGGTACTTGCCGCGCCGGCACGCCGCGCCGATGCGCAGCCCCTTGAGCCGGGCCGCGAAGTCGGCCGCACCGGCCGTGTGCCGGCGGATCGCACGCGGATGCCGCACCTCGACCTCGTCGATCGTGCGGCCGCTGACCCAGCGCTCCAGTCCGCGGCGTACGACCTCGACCTCGGGCAGCTCGGGCACGGGACTCCTAGGGACAACGGGGCTGACGACAGCCGCAGCGTACCTCTCCCCTCCGACGCCCTACGGGCCCACCCGGTGCCTCACGGGGTTCCCCGGTCCGCGCCGTGGCCGTCAGCCCCTGGGCCGGTCATATCGCCTCGCCCGCACAGCAGTTGGGCCGCCCGGCCCGTCGGAACGCTGCCCGGGCTCGGGCAAAGAAGGACCCCCGGTACGCCGAAGCGCACCGGGGGTGGAGGCACCGCGCCACAGGGGCGTGAGCTGTGCGGTCAGCCGACGGTGTCTTCGCCGACGGGCTCGACGGTCTCGGCCGCCTTCTCCGCCTCGGCCACCTTGGCCGCCTCGTCCGCCGCGGCGCGGATCTCGCGCCACGCGGATTCGGCCGCCTGCTGCTCGGCTTCCTTCTTGCTGCGGCCGGTGCCGGTGCCGTACGAGACACCACCGACGCGGGCGGCAGCAGTAAAGATCTTCTCGTGGTCCGGACCGGTCTCCGTGACCAGGTACTCCGGAACGCCGAGACCCTCGGTCGCGGTGAGTTCCTGGAGGCTGGTCTTCCAGTCCAGGCCCGCGCCCAGACTGGAGGACTTCTCGATGAGCGGGTCGAAGAGCCGGTGCACCAGCTCACCGGCCGCGTCGAGGCCCTGGTCGAGATAGACCGCGCCGATCACCGCTTCAAGGGTGTCGGCGAGGATGGATGCCTTGTCCCGGCCGCCCGTGCCCTCTTCGCCCCGTCCGAGGCGGATGAAGGCGCCGAGGTCGAGGCCGCGGCCCACCCCGGCAAGTGCACGCGAGTTGACCACCGCGGCCCGGAGTTTGGCCAGCTGGCCTTCCGGAAGATCGGGGTGGATGCGGTACAGCGTGTCGGTGACCACCAGGCCGAGCACCGAATCCCCGAGGAATTCGAGCCGCTCGTTGGTGGGCAGACCGCCGTTCTCGTATGCGTACGAGCGGTGTGTCAGCGCACGCACCAGAAGGGCGGACTCGAGCTTGTACCCGAGCCGCCCTTCCAGAAGCGTGTGGGACGAGGCCGTGTCCGCCGGAGTCGGTTCATCCCCGCGTTTGCGGGAAGTCGAATTGGCGTCTGACATGAAGCCTGTCACCAGCCGCTCAGACCTCGAGGACCTGGCGCTTGTTGTAGGTGCCGCAGCTCGGGCACGCGATGTGCTGGAGCTTCGGCTCGTGGCAGCTAGCGCATGCCACCAGGGTGGGGACCGCAGCCTTCCACTGCGACCGGCGGTGGCGCGTGTTGCTGCGCGACATCTTCCGCTTCGGAACAGCCACGGCTACTTCTCCTGCTTCTCGTCGACGCCCGCTTCGGCGCCGCCCATGTTGTCCTTCTCGCCGTCCTTGACGGTCCCGGCGAGTCCCTGCAATGCCGCCCAACGGATGTCGACGGCGTCGTGGTGGTGGTCCGGGTCGTCCGCGAGCCGCACTCCGCATTCGGAGCACAGACCCGGACAGTCGTCCTGGCACACCGGCTGCATCGGCAGTGCAAGCACCACCGCGTCTCGCAGCACGGGTTCGAGGTCGAACAAGTCGTCCTCGAGGAAGAGGGTGTCCTCCTCGTCCTCGGCGTCGTCGCCGGCGTCCGACTCGCGGACCCGGGCATCGGCGTCGGGGTAGGAGAACATCTCCTGGAAATCCGCGTCGAGCTCTCGCTCCAGCGGCTCCAGACACCTTACGCACTCCCCCTTGACGGTTGCACGGGCGGTGCCTGTGACAAGCACCCCGTCCATGACCGATTCCAGGCGGAGGTCGAGCTCGACCGGTGCGCCCTCGGGCACACCGATGACCTCATTGCCGAGGTCCCGGGGGGCCTCGGCGGAGCGGGATGCCCTCTTCAGCGCACCGGGACGCCGGCCCAGCTCGCGCGTGTCGAACACGAGAGGGGAACGGTGGTCGAGGCGGGCGTTGATGGCTTCCTGCTTTCTACGGGGTTTTCCGTGCCGTCCGTGTTCCTGCTGTAGAGGATTCGGGCAGCAGAGATCGCGGAGATACGCGCGACCGAAGAGCCAGGATACTGGACGGGCCCCGATAGGCCCAATCCGCTCCCGGCCTCTCCCCCGGACCGCAGGCAAGGCCGCCTACTGGCGCCCCTCCTCGTAGGCCCGGAGCTGGTCCAGGTCGATCATGCTGGTGTCGAAGAGGCTGGTCTCGTCCAGGGCGCCGGGCTGCGCGGGGTGGCCGTGCCGGGGCTGCTGGGGCACCTGCTGCTGGGGCATCTGCTGCTGGAGATGGGCGTTCGGGTCGTAGCCCTGCTGCTGGGCCTGCTGCTGCCAGTCGTAGCCGTACGGGTCCTGATGCTGGGCGTAGGGGACCTCCTGCGGCTGCTGATAACCGTAGACGTTCTGCTGCTGGTAGGCCGCCGGGTCGGTGTAGTAGCCCTGGTCCTGAAACTGGGGCTGGAGGGGCTGCTGGAGCTCCTGGGGCTGGGGTTGCGCCTGGGGCATGGGGGGCGACGCCTGAGGCATCGGGGGCGCCTGGGGCGGCTGCGGCGCCTGATCGGCGCCGATGCCCGCCAGACCGGCCAGATACTCGGCGTCGGCCTGGTGCCCGGACTGCGGATCGCCCTGCGCCGCCAGGTGGGCTCCCAGCTCGTCGATCGCCTGGGCGCCCTGGAGCTTGTCACGGCCCCGGCCGACCGCTTCGAGCGTCTTGGTCAGCACGGCCTGGAACGCCCCGAACTTGGCGTCCACATACGCGTCGGCGCGACGCCGGAGGGTCTCCGGGTCGGCGCTGCGCTCCGGGGCCTCGGTGCCGTCCTCGTCCGGGTATCCCTGGTCGTCGAGCCCGGGGCCGCGGCCGAGCAGCTTCTCGCGGCCGCGGTCGACGGATCCGATGGTCTTGGTGAGCACGACCTCGAAGTTGGCGAGCTTGCTGTCGACATAGTCGTCGGCCTCGGCCCGGATCTCCTCGGCCTCCCGGCGGGCCTCCGCGAGGATCCGGTCCGCCTCGTCCTGGGACTGCCGGGCGACCTCGGTGTCGGAGATCAGCGACCCGCGCTGGGCGTGCGCGGTCTCGATGATCCGTTCCGCCTCGGCCCGCGCCTGCTCGACCATCTGCTCCCGCCCGCCGAGCAGCTCCTGCGCCTGCGCGAGGGAGCCCGGGAGCGCCGCGCGCACCTCCTCCAGCATGGCGAGCAGCTCGGCGCGGTTGACCACGCACGATGCCGACATGGGCATGGACCGGGCACCGCCGACGGTCGCGACGATGTCGTCGAGCTTCTTCTGCACGTCCACCTTGGACTCGCCACTCTCTGAGGGGTTGGAACGACGGAACGGGACGACTGTACGTCCACGGGCCCTTCGCCCGACACCAACTGACGCCCCATCAGTCAGGCATCGGGACGGTGCGCCCGGTGCGGTGTCAGCCCTTCTTCCGCAGGCGCTCGGTGAGGGCCTCCAGGACGAACGGCGGCACCAGATGGGAGACATCACCGCCCCAGGCGGCAACCTCCTTCACGAGGCTGGAGGAGAGGAAGCTGTAGGTGGGGTTGGTGGGGACGAAGAGGGTCTCCACTCCGGACAGGCCGTTGTTCATCTGGGCCATCTGCAACTCGTAGTCGAAGTCGCTGACAGCTCGCAGCCCCTTGACGATCGCAGGGATGTCGCGCTGCTTGCAGAAGTCGACGAGCAGGCCGTGGAAGGACTCGACCTCCACGTTTCCGTACTCGGCGGTGGCCCGGCGGATCAGCTCCATCCGCTCGTCGACCGTGAACAGCCCCTGCTTGGACTGGTTGATCATCACGGCGACGTGGACGACGTCGTACAGCTTGGAGGCACGGGCGATGATGTCCAGGTGCCCGTTGGTGATGGGGTCGAACGACCCCGGACAGACGGCGCGGCGCAACTCGGGTTCCTCGCTCTCCGATCCGGTCATGACACGCTTACTGACGTCGATTCGGCAGACGTCGAAGCGGCGCGACCGTACCAAAGCGTCCCCTCGCCGTAGCGACGGGCCTTGATCGCTTCAAAACCGTCCGGCCATGGGAATGTGCCGCCTCGGGTGCTGCGCTCCACGGTGACGAGTGCGTCGTCCGCAAGCCACCCCTGACCACGGAGTGTGAGCAGGATCTCGCGGAGTTCCGCGTCGGTGACCGCGTAGGGCGGGTCCAGGAAGACGATGTCGTAGGGCTCGCCCGGGGCCGCCGCGGCAGCGGTCTGCTCGGCCTTGCCGGCCCGGACCTCGACGCCCGGGAGGCCGACCGCACGGACGTTGTCCCGGATGGTGCGCACGGCGCGGGCGTCGGCCTCGACCAGCAGGACGTGGGCGGCGCCGCGGGAGAGCGCCTCCAGGCCGACCGCGCCGGATCCGCCGTACAGATCGAGCACCCGGGCACCGGGCAGCGGCCCGTCGAGCGACTCCCAGGTGGAGAACATGCCTTCGCGCGCTCGGTCGGAGGTCGGGCGGGTGCCGTTTCCCGGTGGCACGGCCAGGCGGCGGCCGCCGGCCGTACCGGCGATCACGCGGGTCATGGGCCCGTCCTTACGTTGCGCGTGGTCGATGTGGTGGGCAGGAGCCGGGCAGGCTCCGCCGCTCCTCCACGATATTCCGTCGGCCGAGGCCCCGGGTCCGGCCGGGGCTCCCCGGGAGCGCACGGAGCGGTGATCGATCTCACGTGGCGGCGGGCGGCCCGGCACCGTGGCGCGCGGCCGGACGCCCGCCGGCCGCGCCCGGCCGGAGCCTCGGCCCGCGCTCACCCCTTGTCCAGATACTGCTCCCGTTCCTCGTCCAGCAGGGCGGACAGGGCGATCCGCAGCTCGGGGAAGCCGGTCAGCTCGGGATCGGCGGCGACCAGCGCGGTGGCCTCCTCGCGGGCGGCCGCGATCACCTCCTCGTCGTCGATGACCGCGAGCATCCGCAGCGAGGAGCGGACGCCGGACTGCGCCTGGCCGAGGACATCGCCCTCGCGCCGCTGTTCCAGGTCGATACGGGAGAGTTCGAAGCCGTCGAGGGTGCCGGCCACGGCGGCGAGCCGGGCGCGCGCCGGGCTGGCCTCGGGCATCTCGCTGACCAGCAGGCACAGGCCGGGCGCCGTGCCACGGCCGACCCGGCCGCGCAGCTGGTGGAGCTGGGAGACACCGAAGCGGTCGGCGTCCATGATCACCATGGCGGTGGCGTTCGGGACGTTCACCCCGACCTCGATGACCGTCGTCGCGACCAGCACATCCAGCTCGCCCGCGGCGAACCGGCGCATCACATCGTCCTTGTCGTCCGGCGCCATCCGGCCATGGAGCACCGCCACCCGCAGCCCGTCGAGCGGTCCCTGGGCGAGCTGCTCGGCGATGTCGAGGACCGCGAGCGGCGGCCGCTTCTCCTCGGCGTCCTCCGGTGAACTCTCCTTGGCCGCCGCGCCCTTGGAGCCCGCCGCTTTCTTCGCCCCCTTGGGCGCCTCCTCCTCGTCGCCGATCCGCGGGCACACCACATAGCCCTGATGGCCGGCCGTCACCTCTTCGCGGACCCGCTCCCAGGCGCGCGCGAGGAAGTGCGGCTTGTCCTTGGCGGGCACCACATGGGTGGCGATCGGCGAGCGTCCGGCGGGGAGTTGGTCCAGGACGGAGGTCTCCAGATCGCCGAAGACGGTCATGGCGACCGTACGCGGAATGGGGGTGGCCGTCATGACCAGGAGATGCGGCGGCTGCTTGCCCTTGCCGCGCAGCGCGTCCCGCTGCTCGACGCCGAAGCGGTGCTGTTCGTCGACGACGACCAGGCCCAGGTCGTGGAACTGCACCTTGTCCTCGATCAGGGCGTGGGTGCCGACGACGATCCCGGCCTCGCCGGTGACCAGGTCGAGCAGCGCCTGCCGACGGGCGGCGGCGCCCATGGAGCCGGTCAGCAGCACCACCTTGGTGCCCTTCTCCGCCCCGCCGAGCATCCCGCCCTCGGCCAGCTCGCCCATCATCTCCGTGATCGAGCGGTGGTGCTGCTGGGCGAGGACCTCGGTCGGCGCCAGCATCGCGGCCTGGCCGCCGCTGTCGACCACGCCGAGCATGGCGCGCAGCGCGACCATGGTGTTGTGGGTGACGGTGAAGTGGTCGGTCACATAGGCATGGCCGGGGTGCCGGACGCTGATGCACTGGACGGGCTTGCGGCCGACGTACTCGATGGCCCGGATGGTGCGCCGGAAGCCGACCCCGCCCTGCGGTCCGGCGGCGTCCCCACGCGTCACCGCAGGTTCGGGGACCTTGTCCCGGAAGAGCGGATACGCGGCCGGCAGCGCCACGGAGACGTCATACGCGCCGTCCTGTACGGGATGAAGCTCGGCACGGCCCCCCAGCGAGCGCACCAGCCAGGCGAGGTCACCGGCCGGCGGACCGGCCGCCGAGCGGTACACCGCGGCACCCCCAGCGGGCTGCCCGCCGGCATCCATCAGCCCCTGCACCACGGCCAGCCGGTCCTTGAGGGGGGCGTTGCGGTACGCGGACGGCACCCGGTCCGCCGGGCGGCCGCCGCTGCCGTCGGCCAGCGCCCTCCCCACCCCGTAGGGATCGAGCGGCCGGTCCTCACCGCCCTCCAGATCCACCGGCGTGGCCGCCGCGATGGACCACTTGGGCCGGCCGTCAGCCTCCAGCAGATCGCCCCGCAGCTCACGCGTCGTCCGTACCTGCTCGCCCGTACCGCCGGCCCCGACGATCCACAGATGCTCGTCATCGCACTCGACGACGCTCCCGTCCGAGAGCACCAGCCGCCACACCTCCCGCTCGCCCTGCGGGAAGACCCCGTCCACCACGGCGAGCTCACCACTGGGCACCACCACTTCGGTGCCGACGGTCATCTCCCCCATGGGACGGAAGCCGCGCGGAGTCAGTACCAGCGCATCGAGCGGCTGGGCCTTGCCGGAGCCCACCTCGCCCTGGAGGAGGCGGTGCATGGGGTGCTCGGTCGCCAGATCGTCGAAGATCTCCCGGCTGACCTTCTGCTGGCCGTCGGTGAGCGTGAAGGGCAGCTTGGCGTCGAAGGCATCGAGGATGCCGCCCGCCACCAAGGTCCTGGCGACCGCGGGGAGTTCGGTCTCGGCCAGGCGGCGCCGGGCGAGTGCGACCTGGAGGACGAACGCCTCGTCCCACTTCAGCCGGTCCCGCGCGGCGGCGATATCGGCCTTGGTGGCCGGACGGTGGATCTTGAGCAGCGCCTCGGTGAGCGGGACCAGTTCCCGGCCCTCACGGAGCGCTTCGGGCAGCGGATCGACGGCGTCCTGCGCGCTGGGCAGCACCGCGTCGACTGCCTTGGAGATCTTCCAGGACGCCATCTGCTGGCAGGCCGGGTAGATCGGCAGGAGCTGACTGGCGAAGGCGCTGACCGTGTCGGCTCCGCGCTCGTCCCCGTCGAGGAGCTCGTATTCGGGGTGGGCGAGCTGGAGTTTGTGGTGGAAGACCGACACCTTGCCGGCGAACATCGCGCGGCGTCCCGGGAGCAGGTCCTTGTGGGGCTTGTGAATGCCCTTGCCGAAGAAGACCAGCCGGAGCCGGCCGCTGCCGTCGGTGAGCGTCACTTCGAGGCGCTGTCCCCGGCCGCCGTTGAACTTCATCACCCGGGCATCCGCGACCTGCGCGACGACCGTGACATGTTCGTCCAGCGGGAGGTCGGCGAGCCGGGTCAGCTCGCCGCGCTCGGCATAGCGGCGCGGATAGTGATGCAACAGATCGCCGACCGTTTGCAGGTCGAGATGCTCGGCCAGCACCTTCGCGGTGGTGCCACCGAGGATTTTCTTCAGAGGTTCGTCGAGCGCTGCCACGCATCTATTGCACACCACGCCTGTGACAATCGTGGCCCGCTCCCCGGCCCGGCGCGCTCACACGGGCCCTGCGCGCTCACTCCACGCCGATGAGCAGCGGCGCGGCATGCTGGCCGCCGTCGTAGACGACCGTGTCCACGGCGAGATGGTGCTCGCGGACATAGCCTTCCAGTTGCTCGGCGAGCCCGTCGGGCACCTCCGCGCCGAGGACCAGGGTCACCATCTCCCCGCCCGCGGACAGCATCCGGTCGAGCACGGTCATCGCGGTACCGGTGAGCTCGGAGCCGATCACCACGACGTCCCCGTCGATCAGGCCGAGGACGTCCCCGGCCTGGCAGACGCCTGCCATCGTCCACGACTGCCGCTCGGCGAGGGCCAGCTCGGCGTAGCGGGTGGCCCCCGCGGCCGCGGTCATCGCGACCACGTCCTCGTCGAAGCTGCGGCCCGGTTCGTGCACCGCCAGCGCCGCGATGCCCTGGACGGCGGAGCGGGTGGGGATCAGGGCGACCCGTACGCCTTCGGTGCGGGCCTGTTCGGCGGCGGCCGCAGCGGTGTGCCGCAGGTCGTGGTCGTTCGGCAGCAGCATCACCTCACGGGCGTGCGCCTGCCGGATCGCCTGCACCAGTTCGCCGCTGGCGGGCGGCTCTCCGGGGCGTACGGAGACAGGGGTCGCGCCGGCCTCCGCGCACAGTGCGGCGAGCCCGGCGCCGGGCACCACCGCGACCACGGCACGCGCCGTCATCTCCGGCTCCTTGGCGCGGGCACCGCCGAAGTGCTGGATACGGATCCGGTAGGGGCGGCCCGCCTCGATACCGGCCTCCACGGCGGCGCCCGCGTCGTCGACATGGACATGGACGTTCCACAGACCGTCCCCGCCGCCCACCACCAGCGAGTCACCGAGCCCGTCGAGCCGGGCCCGCAGCCGCGCCACAGCGGTGTCGTCGGCCTCCAGCAGATAGATCACCTCGAAGGCGGGCCCGTCCGGCTCCGCGCAGCCGGCCGCCGCCACCCGGCCCGCGGCCTCGCAGCCGGCCGCCTCGGGAAGCGGGGCGTCGGCCCGTACGGCGACCGGCGCCGCCGAGACCTCACCGGAGAGCACATCGGCGAGCGCGCCCAGCAGCGCGACGAGCCCGCAGCCGCCGGCGTCCACGACACCGGCCCGACCCAGAACCGCGAGCTGCCCGGGGGTCGCCCGGAGGGCGGTCCGTGCCCCCTCATGGGCGGCGCGGGCGACCTCGGCGGCTCCGGCGGCTTCGCCCGCGGCCCGCTCCGCGGCGTCGGCGGCGGCGGTCGCCACCGTCAGCACGGTGCCTTCCACGGGGTGCGCGACGGCCTCGTACGTCGATGCGGCGGCCCGGCGCAGCGCCCGGCACAGCGCGTCCGCGGAGCCGTCGGTGGCGGCCAGCACCTCGGTCATCCCGCGCAGCAGCTGCGCCACGATCGTGCCGGAGTTGCCGCGCGCCCCGATGAGGGCGCCGTGCGCCATGGCCCCGATGGCGTCCGCGAGGCGGGGCGCGGTGCCGGCCGAGGCGTGCCCGTCGAAGGCGGCCTCGACCGCGCGGGCGGCCGATTCGAGTGTCAGATAGAGGTTGGTGCCGGTGTCGCCGTCGGCCACCGGGTAGACGTTGATCGCGTCGATCCGCTCGCGTTCCCGGCCGAGCGCCTCCAGCGCGAGCCCGCACCAGGAGCGGACCGCGGCGGCGTCGAGCGGGTACGGCACGTCGTCCTCCTGGGTCACGGGATGCACCGCACAGTAGCCGCGCTCCGGCAGGAGGGCCGGGGCGGGGGCCCGGGGGCGCGTGGTAGTTTCGTTCTACGGGAGCGGTCGTTGTATGCTGCTCCGGTTGCCCGATGAGAATCGGGCCATTCCTCTCCTGACGGTGCCGTTCGGGCAATGCACTCGGCTCGTCGGGATTTCACCGTAAGTGCATCTGAAGTCTTTGGAGTGACCCGTGGCTGCCAACTGCGACGTCTGCGGCAAGGGGCCGGGCTTCGGCAAGAGTGTCTCGCACTCGCATCGCCGTACCAACCGTCGTTGGAACCCCAACATCCAGACGGTGCGTGCAGTGATCGGGCGCACGCCGAAGCGGCTGAACGCCTGCACCTCGTGCATCAAGGCCGGCAAGGTCTCGCGCTGACGCCTAAGCCGTAGCGCAGCCCAACCGGTTGCTTGCGAAGCCGGTCCACCTTCGGGTGGACCGGCTTCTGCCTTTCCCGGGGCCGGGCGCCGCAGACGCTGCGCCCGTGGGGCCCCGGTGCCTGCGGTCAGTGCGCGTCGCGCCAGCGCCAGCCGTGGTCCACGGGCCCGATGCCCGCGCCCAGCCGGAAGCCGGCCGCTAGGGCGCCGGTGACATAGTCCTTCGCCGCCGCGGCGGCCTGCGGGACGGTGTCCCCCTTGGCGAGCTGCGCGGCGAGCGCGCTGGCGAGGGTGCAGCCGGTGCCGTGGGTGTGCCGGTTGTCGTGGCGGGGGGCGCGCAGCCAGTGCTCCTCGGTGCCGTCGGTGAGCAGATCGACGGCGCTGCCGCCGTCCCCGTGCCCGGCCGTCAGATGGCCGCCCTTGATGAGCGCCCAGCGTGGCCCGAAGTCGAGGACCGCGGCGGCAGCCCGGCGCATATCGGCCTCCTCCTCGACGCGGATCCCGGTCAGCTGCGCGACCTCGTCCAGGTTGGGGGTGGCAACGGTGGCGGTCGGCAGCAGCGCGGTGCGGACCGCGTCCAGGGCGGTGGCGGCGAGCAGTGCGTCGCCGTGCTTGGAGACCCCTACGGGGTCGACGACCACCGGTACCCGCAGTTCGGCGAGCAGTTCGGCGACGGTCTCGACGAGTTCGGCCGAGGAGAGCATCCCGGTCTTCACCGCCTGCACGCCGATGTCGTCGACGACGCTGCGGAACTGGGCCCGTACGGCCTCGGCCGGCAGCTCCCACGCGCCCTGTACGCCCAGGGAGTTCTGAGCGGTGACGGCGGTGAGCACGCTCATGCCGTGGGTGCCGAGCGCCAGCATCGTCTTCAGGTCGGCCTGGATGCCCGCGCCGCCGCCGGAGTCGGACCCGGCGACGGTCAGGACGCGTGGAGGTATGTGCATACCGCCGAATCTACTCGGCGGCACCCCGCGGACCTGCGGGCGCCCGTACCGGCTTCGCCCGTACCCGCGTCGTCCGTGGTCCGTACGGGACCTATTCGGCGTCCCCGTTGTCCCCGAAGTGGTCCCAGCCGGCCTTGGCCCACGGGGCGCCGTCCACCGTCACCTGGGGCAGCGCGGAGGGGTTGAGCACCTCGCCGATGACCTTCCACCGGGCGGGCAGCTTCACATCGGGCGGGAAAGTGGCCACGATCGCATGATCCTCGCCGCCGTTGAGCACCCACTGCATCGGGTCCACACCCACGGCCGTGCCGATGTCGGACATCTGCGAGGGGATGTCGATACCGGCGGAGCGCAGATCGATCCGGACCTTGCTGGCCTCGGCGATGTGCCCGAGGTCGGCGACCAGTCCGTCGCTGACGTCGGTCATGGCGGTGGCGCCGAGTCCGGCGGCCGCCGGGCCCGCGTGGTACGGCGGCTCGGGGCGGCGGTGGGCCTCCACGAAGGCGCGCGGCGAGCGGAAGCCGCGGGAGAGGACGGCGTGCCCGGCGGCGGACCAGCCGAGCCAGCCGGTCACCGCGACCACATCGCCGGGCTGGGCACCGGCGCGGGTGACCGGCTCCTGGTTGCGCAGATCGCCGAGCGCGGTGATCGCGACGGTGATGGTGTCACCGCGTACGACGTCCCCGCCGACGACCGCGGCGCCGGCCACCTGGCATTCGTCGCGCAGCCCGTCCATCAGCTCGGTCGGCCAGGTCGCGGGGAGCTCCGCGGGCACGACCAGGCCGAGCAGGATCGCGGTGGGCACCGCGCCCATCGCCGCGATGTCGGCGAGGTTCTGGGCGGCGGCCTTGCGGCCGACGTCGTAGGCGGTGGACCAGTCGCGCCTGAAGTGCCGGCCCTCCAGGAGGATGTCGGTGCTGGCGACCACCCTCCGGTCCGGCGCGGTGACCACCGCGGCATCGTCACCCGGCCCGATCCGTACGGCCGGAGTGGTGGTGAGCCGGGAGGTGAGCTCCCTGATCAGCCCGAACTCCCCCAGCTCGCCCACGGTGCCCTTCATGCTGTTGCCCTTCCCATGTGTACGGACGGTCCGTACGTGGCTGACGACTGTGCCGCACTTGCCGAGTTCACCGCGCGGGTCTCCCCGCTCCGCTCGGTGACGCGGTACCGTGGCGTCCCTTCTTCCCACATGATCCTCGTGGCCGCCCTGGAGGTTCCGTGGTACAGGCCTACATCCTGATCCAGACCGAGGTCGGCAAGGCCTCGGCGGTAGCTGAGACGATCTCCACGATCCATGGTGTGCTTCAGGCCGAGGACGTGACCGGGCCCTATGACGTCATCGTGCGCGCACAAGCCGAAACCGTCGATGAGCTGGGCCGCATGGTGGTCGCGAAGGTCCAGCAAGTGGAAGGCATCACGCGCACCCTTACCTGCCCGGTCGTCCATATTTAGCTCCCCCGTATCCTCGGCCGGGTGATCTCTACGCGCCGCCGGTACCTGGCCCTCCCCCTGCTCACGGTCCTGTTCGCCGCGGTGAGCTGCTCCGCTTCCGAAGACGTGGCCGTACCCTCCCCCAAGGGTGAGGCGGCGCGGCACTGCCGGGCGCTCCACAAGGAGTTGCCGCAGACCGTGGACGGGCTGAAGCGGGGTACTCCCGAGCCCGTCTCCGACTTCACTGCCATATGGGGCGATCCTGCCGTGAAACTGCGCTGCGGGGTGCCGAAGCCCGACGTCCTGACGTACGGGAGTGAACATTACAACCCCAAGGCCGACGCGGCGGAAGTCAATGGCGTCGAATGGCTCTTCGAGAAGCAGGAGGACGGCTATCGCTTCACGACGGTGCTCCGGAAGGCCTTCGTCGAGGTGACCGTTCCCCGGAAGTACGCGCCCGAGGTCGATGTGCTCACCGATCTCGGGCGCGCCGTGGAGAAGACCGTTCCCGTGGGGGTCTAGGGCTTCTCTCCCGGATCAGCCCGGTGCCATACGGCGACGGGCCGGGGGCCGGAACCGGCTCAGCGCAGTCCCGTGGAGCGCTCCAGCGCGGCCTGGAGGAGCCGGTCGATCAGCTCCGGGTAGCTCACGCCGCTCTCCTGCCACATCCGCGGGTACATCGAGATGGGCGTGAATCCCGGGAGCGTGTTGATCTCGTTGATCACGAACTCGCCGTTGTCCTGAAGGAAGAAGTCCGCGCGCACCAGGCCCTCGCAGGACGCCGCCTCGAAGGCCGCGACGGCCAGCTTCTGGACCTCGGCGGTCTGCTCGGCGGTCAGCGGAGCAGGCACGATCCCGTCGGCCGAGTCGATGTACTTGGCCTCGAAGTCGTAGAAGTCGTGCGCAGTGACCGGCGGGATCTCGGCCGGCACGCTGGCCCGCGGGCCGTCCTCGAACTCCAGCACCCCGCACTCGATCTCGCGGCCGCTCAGCAGCGACTCCACGAGGATCTTGGGGTCGTGCCGACGGGCCTCCTCGACCGCCTCGTCCAGGCCCGCGAGGTCGTCGACCTTGGTGATGCCCATGGACGAGCCGGCCCGGGCGGGCTTCACGAAGAGCGGCCAGCCGTGCTCGCCGGCGAAGTCCACGATCTTCCTGCGGGCGGCTGCCGGATCCTTTTCCCACTCGCGCGGGCGGATGACCTCGTACGGGCCGACCGGCAGCCCGAAGGAGGCGAACACCCGCTTCATGTAGTCCTTGTCCTGGCCGACGGCGGAGGAGAGGACGCCCGAGCCGACGTAGGGCACACCGGAGAGCTCCAGCAGGCCTTGCAGGGTGCCGTCCTCGCCGTAGGGGCCGTGCAGCACCGGGAAGACCACATCGACCTCGCCCAGCGCCTTGGGCACCGAGCCCGGTTCGCTGTAGACGACCTCGCGGTTGGTGGGGTCGACGGGGAGCACCACGCCGCCCTCGGTGGACTCGGCGAGCTCGGCAACGCTGGGCAGCCGCCGGTCCGCGATGGCCATCCGCTCGGGGTCGTCGGCGGTGAGCGCCCATCGGCCGTCGGTGGTGATGCCGATGGGCAGCACGTCGTACTTGTCACGGTCGATGGCGCGCAGCACGGCGCCGGCCGTGAGCACGGAGATCGCGTGCTCGGAGCTGCGGCCGCCGAACACGACGGCGACGCGGGGCTTGTGTGGGGAGGTCTCGCTGCTCATATCGGGTTGAGGGTACCTGCTGGTAGCCGTGGAGTCAGCGCTGCGGCGGCCGATAGTGGCGTGGTGCCTCAGTGCCGTTCGGACTTGGCGCTGCGCGACATCAGCTCCTTGAGGGCGACCATCGGCGGCTTGCCCTCGTGGACGATCTCCACGACCGTCTCGGTGAGCGGCATGTCGACGCCGTGCCTGCGGGCCAGATCCAGTACGGATTCGCAGGACTTGACACCCTCGGCGGTCTGCTTGGTGACCGCGATGGTCTCCTGGAGCGTCATTCCGCGGCCGAGGTTGGTGCCGAAGGTGTTGTTGCGCGACAGCGGCGAGGAGCAGGTGGCGACGAGGTCGCCCATGCCGGCCAGACCCGCGAAGGTGTGCGCGTCGGCGCCCATGGCGAGGCCGAGCCGGGTGGTCTCGGCCAGACCGCGGGTGATCAGGGACGCCTTGGCGTTGTCGCCCAGGCCCATGCCGGTGGCGATGCCGACGGCGAGAGCGATGACGTTCTTGACCGCGCCGCCCAGTTCACAGCCCACCACGTCGGTGTTGGTGTACGGGCGGAAGTAGGAGGTGTGGCAGGCGGTCTGGAACCGCTGGGCGACCGCCTCGTCGGCGCACGCGACGACCGCGGCGGCCGGCTGCCGGGCGGCGATCTCCTTGGCGAGGTTGGGGCCGGTCAGCACGGCGACCTGCTCCGCCGGCACCTTGGCGACCTCCTCGATGACCTCGCTCATGCGCTTGGCGGTGCCCAGTTCGACGCCCTTCATCAGGGAGACCAGGACCGTGCCGTCGGGCAGCAGGGGCGCCCATTCGGCGAGATTGCCGCGCAGCGTCTGGGCGGGCACGGCCAGCACGGCGAACTCCGCGCCGCGTGCTGCCTGTGCCGGGTCGGTGGTGGCCCGTACGGACGCGGGGAGCTCGATCCCCGGCAGATAGTCAGGGTTCGTACGGCCGTTGTTGATGGCGTCGACCAGGGCCGTCCGGCGCCCCCACAGGGTCACCTCGCATCCCGCGTCGGCGAGCACCATCGCGAAGGCGGTACCCCAGGACCCCGTGCCGTAGACGGCGCAGCGCGTCACTTGCTTTCATCCTCCTGTGCCTGCTGGGTGCTTCGGGCCTGCTGCGGGCCGACGGCCGGTTCGGTGGCGGCGGCCGCGGCCGCTGTGGCGGCCTTGGCGGCCTCCCGGGCGGCGCGGCGCTCCCGGGCGATCGCCTTGCGCCAGTCGTACGGTTCGGCCGGCGCGGGCTCGCCGCGGAGGCCGGCCAGCTGCTCGGAGATCGCGGCCATGATGACGTCGGTGGCGGCGCGCAGCACCTCGGCGGTCGGCTCCCGGTCGTAGAACGCGCTCAGGTCGACCGGCGGCCCCGCCTTCACCCGCAGCGTCTTGCGCGGCAGGAGGCGGAGCTTCTTCTCCTTGGCGTACGGCGGCATCGCGTCATTGGCGCCCCACTGCGCGACGGGGATGACCGGCGCCTTGGTCAGCAACGCCACCCGGGCGGCACCGGTCTTGCCCTGCATGGGCCACAGCTCGGGGTCGCGGGTGAGGGTGCCCTCGGGGTAGAAGGCGACGCATTCGCCCTTGTCGATGACGTCGACGGCGGCGCGGAACGCGGTCGCGGCGTCGGTGGTTTCCCGGTACACGGGGATCTGTCCGGTGCCGCGCATCATCAGGCCCACAAAGCCGCTCTTGAAGAGTCCGGCCTTGGCGAGGAATCGGGGGACCCGCCCGGTGTTGTACTGATAGTGCGCATACGAGAGCGGATCAAGATACGAGTTGTGGTTGACCGCGGTGATAAATCCGCCGTCGGCCGGAATGTGCTCCATTCCCTGCCAGTCCCGCTTGAACAGAACCAAGAGCGGCGGTTTGCAGATGACCGCGGCCAAGCGGTACCAGAAGCCGATTCTGCGGCGGGACACTGGGACACCCTCCTTGTGGGACCTGCAAAGCTGCTGCGGGCCGGCAGCCGCACAAGTGTCGCCCCAGGTACCCGCTATGTCGAGGACACCGTAACCCCGACGCTCCCGCGGAGCGGCGGCAGCAGGTGAGAATGGCGCCGATGCGAAGAGACGGAGCAGAGGCGGCCTGGAGCCTGGTCGTGCCGCTGAAACCGCTGGTGCGGGCCAAGAGCAGGCTCTCCGGGGCCGCCGGTGAGGAGTTCCGGCCCCGACTGGCCCTCGCGTTCGCCCTGGATACCGTGGCAGCGGCTCTGGCCTGCAAGGACGTCCGGGATGTGGCGGTTGTCACGGACGACCGGACGGCCGGCGAGCGCCTGGCGGCGCTGGGAGCGCGCATCGTGCCCGACACACCGGCCCGCGGGCTCAACGCCGCACTGGCCCATGGAGCGCGCGCCGTCCGGGCGCGGCGCCCGGACGCGGCGGTCGCCGCGCTGAACGCCGACCTTCCCGCGCTGCGGCCCGCCGAGCTGGAACTGGTGCTCCATTCCGCTTCGCAATTTCCCCGTGCATTTCTCGCGGATGCGGCGGATATCGGGACAACACTTCTGACCGCGACTTCCGGAGTGGAATTGGAACCGGCATTCGGAAGTGCGTCACGGGCCCGCCACCTGGCATCCGGGGCGCGCGAGATCACCGCGCCCGGGGTGCCCTCGGTACGGCGGGACGTGGACACCGGCGAGGATCTGCTGGCCGCGCTGGCACTGGGCGTGGGCCCGCACACGGCGCTCCAGGCGCCGCATCTGGCGGGCGGCGCGGCAACCGGGGCCAGCGCGCCGGACGGACCGCAGCGGCTGCTGCCGCCGCAGGTCAGAGCGTCTGGAGCGTGATCAGGGCGATATGCCGGTCGTCTCCTTCGCCGGTGACGTCGATACGGACCCGCTGGCCGGGCCGCAGCAGCAACAGGCCGCCGGCGTCGAAGGCCGCCGCATCGAAGGGCAGCGGGGTGCCGTCGTCCAGCAGCACGCTGCCGGAGCGGGTCTCGGAGTCGTACGTATACGCGGTGGCCTGCATGGAAGAGAGCCTAGACGGCCCCCGGACGCACCGCGGGCCGGGCTCCCCGAAGGGAGACCGGCCCGACGCGTGGCGTCGCCGCTGCTGAATTAACGCTTGCGCGCGGTGGTCTTCTTGGCGGTGGTCTTGCGTGCGGTGGCCTTCTTGGCGGGGGCCTTCTTCGCCGTCGCCTTCTTGGCCGGGGCGGTCTTCTTCGCCGTCGCCTTCTTGGCGGTGGTCTTGGCCGGGGCCGCCTTCTTGGCGGTGGCCTTCGTGGCGGTCTTCTTCGCCGTTGTCTTCTTGGCGGTGGTCTTCTTCGCCGGCGTGGCCTTCTTCGCCGCGACCTTCTTCGCCGTCGCCTTCTTCGCCGTCGCCTTCTTGGCGGTGGCCTTCTTGGCGGCGGCCTTCTTGATGGCGGTGCCACCGGAGAGGCTGCCCTTGGGTGCCTTCTTGACGGCGACCTCTCCGCCCTTGGGGAGCTTCTTCGAGCCGCTCACCAGGTCCTTGAACCCCTGACCGGCGCGGAAGCGCGGCACCGAGGTCTTCTTGACCCGTACGCGCTCACCCGTCTGCGGGTTGCGGGCGTAGCGGGCCGGGCGGTCGACCTTCTCGAACGAGCCGAATCCGGTGACCGAAACGCGGTCGCCGGTGACAACTGAACGGACGATTGCGTCCAGTACGGCGTCCACCGCGTCCGCGGCGTTCTGGCGGCCGCCGAGCTTGTCGGCAATGGCTTCTACGAGCTGCGCCTTGTTCACGTCTTCCCCTTCGGAGACATTGCTGGAACGAAAGATTCCAAGCTTTTTCGCACGTTAGGCAGATATATACCGCAAATCAAACACGAAACGGGCTAATCACCCTTGTGCCGCAACGAAGTCGACCTTCACGGACTTCCGTCGGCGCGCACATCTTCGGGATAGCGACCTTCGTCGAGGTCTTCCATGAAGCACTCCAGACGCCTTGCCGCGTCCGCAAGATCGTGTTTAGCCGCGGCCGTGATGACGAGCAGCTTCCGGGTCAGCGCCATCCGTACGCCCTCCGGGACTTGCAGTGTGCGCACTCTTGTATGTGCGTTCTTGAGCCGGTCGGCGACGAGACCGTAGAGCTCGAGTTGGTCGTCGCGTTCCATGCGCTAATTGTGCCATCTGCGGCGAGTTGTCGCTTCACGGGGCCTCAACAGCTGCCTGAACAAGCAGATGCGCCCCCTGCCAACTGCACAGGGGGCGCATCGTACGCAATATAGCTTTGAGCCATAAAACCCGAGGTCAGGCCTCGATAGTACGCGGCTTGAACGACGGCCTGTTCGCCTCGTAATCCACGATGGACGACTCCTCCCGAAGGGTGAGGCTGATGTCGTCCAGCCCCTCCAGCAGACGCCAACGGGCGTTCTCGTCCAGCTCGAAGTCGGCGGTGACGCCCTCGGCGCGCACCTGCCTGCCGACCAGGTCAACCGTCACCTCGGCGGCCGGGTCGGCCTCCAGCAGCTGCTGGAGCCGGTCGACGGTCTCCTGCGGCAGGACCACTGTCAGCAGCCCGTTCTTGAGGGAGTTGCCGCGGAAGATGTCGGCGAACCGCGAGGAGATGACGGCCTTGAAGCCGTAGTTCTGAAGCGCCCAGACGGCGTGTTCCCGCGAGGAGCCGGTACCGAAGTCGGGGCCCGCGACCAGCACCGTGGCGCCCTTGTACCGCTCCTGGTTGAGGACGAACTGCGGGTCCTTGCGCCAGGCCTCGAAAAGCCCGTCCTCGAAGCCGTCGCGGGTGACCTTCTTGAGCCAGTGAGCAGGGATGATCTGGTCGGTGTCGACATTGCTGCGGCGCAGCGGGACGGCCCGGCCTGTGTGGGTGGTGAAAGCTTCCATCATTCTCAGACTCCCGCGGGCGTGGCGACGGCTGCGTCGGACAGATCGGCCGGAGAGGCCAGATGGCCGAGAACCGCCGTTGCGGCGGCGACCTGCGGCGAGACCAGGTGCGTACGACCGCCCTTGCCCTGCCGGCCCTCGAAGTTGCGGTTGGAGGTGGACGCGGAGCGCTCACCGGGTGCCAGCTGGTCGGGGTTCATGCCCAGGCACATCGAGCAGCCCGCGTGCCGCCATTCGGCCCCCGCCGCGGTGAAGACCTTGTCCAGGCCCTCGGCCACGGCCTCCAGGGAGACCCGGACCGAGCCCGGGACGATCAGCATCCGCACGCCGTCGGCGACCTTGCGGCCCTCCAGGATGTCGGCCGCGGAGCGCAGGTCCTCGATACGGCCGTTGGTGCACGAACCTACGAAGACCGTGTCCACGTTGATCTCGCGCAGCGGCTGACCCGCCGTCAACCCCATGTACTCCAGGGCCTTTTCGGCGGCGTAGCGCTCCGAGGCGTCCTCGTACGAAGCCGGGTCGGGGACGTTCGCCGAAAGCGGTGCACCCTGGCCGGGGTTGGTGCCCCAGGTGACGAACGGGGCCAGCGCGGAGGCGTCGATGTGCACCTCGGCGTCGAAGACCGCGTCGTCATCGGTGCGCAGCGTCTTCCAGTACGCGACCGCGGCGTCCCAGTCCTCGCCCCGGGGGGCGTGGTCACGGCCCTCCAGGTAGTCGAAGGTGGTCGCGTCGGGGGCGATCATGCCGGCCCGCGCGCCCGCCTCGATCGACATGTTGCAGACGGTCATCCGGGCTTCCATCGACAGCTTCTCGATGGCCGAGCCGCGGTATTCCAGGACGTAGCCCTGGCCGCCGCCGGTGCCGATCCTGGCGATGATCGCCAGGATGAGGTCCTTGGCCGTCACACCATCGGGCAGCTCGCCGTCCACGGTGATCGCCATGGTCTTGAAGGGCGCCAGGGGCAGCGTCTGGGTGGCCAGGACGTGCTCGACCTGGCTGGTGCCGATGCCGAACGCCAGCGCGCCGAAGGCTCCGTGGGTGGAGGTGTGGCTGTCACCGCAGACCACGGTGGTGCCGGGCTGGGTCAGTCCCAACTGCGGTCCCACGACGTGGACAACGCCCTGCTCGACATCGCCCAGCGGGTGCAGCCGGACGCCGAACTCGGCACAGTTCTTGCGCAGCGTCTCCAGCTGGGTGCGCGAGACCGGGTCGGCGATCGGCTTGTCGATGTCGAGGGTCGGGGTGTTGTGATCCTCGGTGGCGATGGTCAGATCCGTACGACGGACCTGGCGGCCGGCCTTGCGGAGGCCGTCGAAGGCCTGCGGGCTGGTGACCTCGTGCAGCAGGTGGAGATCGATGAAGAGAAGGTCGGGCTCGCCTTCCGCGCGCCGGACGACATGGTCGTCCCAGACCTTCTCCGCGAGTGTCCGTCCCATCGCTTTCCCTCCGGCCGGCCGCAGTGCCGGCCTTTCTCGTCTGTGCGTGATGCCCGCAGAAATCCCCTTGCCGGGCCTTACGCCGGGCCCTGGTCCAGGGCCACACCTACAGATTGACGACTTTCCTGGAAAACTGAACTTGCGTTTCACAGTGTGAGACGCGAGTATCGTTGCATGGACAACTCTAGCGGCGTCGGCGTTCTCGACAAGGCAGCTCTGGTTTTGAGTGCCCTGGAGTCCGGTCCGGCCACCCTCGCCGGGCTGGTCGCGGCGACAGGGCTTGCACGACCCACGGCCCACCGGCTGGCCGTGGCACTGGAACACCACCGGATGGTGGCGAGGGACATGCAGGGCCGGTTCATCCTGGGCCCGCGCCTGTCCGAGCTGGCCGCGGCGGCCGGCGAGGACCGCCTGCTGGCCACGGCCGGCCCGGTGCTCACGCATCTGCGCGATGTGACGGGCGAGAGCGCCCAGCTCTATCGCCGGCAGGGCGATATGCGGATCTGTGTGGCGGCGGCGGAACGGCTGTCCGGACTGCGGGACACCGTCCCGGTCGGCTCCACGCTCCCCATGAAGGCGGGCTCGGCCGCCCAGATCCTGATGGCCTGGGAGGAGCCCGAGCGGCTGCACCGCGGCCTTCAGGGTGCGCGCTTCACGGCCACCGCCCTGTCCGGCGTACGGCGCCGCGGCTGGGCCCAGTCGATCGGCGAGCGCGAGCCGGGCGTGGCCTCGGTCTCCGCGCCCGTACGGGGCCCCTCCAACCGCGTGGTGGCCTCTGTATCGGTCTCCGGCCCGATCGAGCGGCTGACCCGTCACCCCGGCCGGATGCACGCCCAGGCGGTCATCGACGCGGCGGCCCGCCTCTCCGAGGGCCTGCGGCGCACCGGCTGACACGGCGCGGCCCCGCCCTGCGTCCCCTCGGGGCCGGCAGGGCGGGGCCGCGTGCCTTTGCGGCTCAGGCCGCCATCCGGTCCGCGGCCCGCTCCCCGCGCCGCCCCACCGGCACCGTCCCCAGGGCCTCCCCCAGCCCGAACGACGGCATATTGATATAGATGCTCTCGTACGAGCCCGCCGGGACGACGTAGGTCTCGTGCCAGAAGCCGACCTTGTCCCGCCCCTCCCGTGCCCGCCGGTTGAACGCCGCCCAGGCCGGCCGGTGCTCGCCGCCCTGGTCCGTGGCGTACGCGAACAGCTTCTCCTTCGAGTCCCAGTACTGGAGGACGGCGAAGTGCCTCGGCAGCCCGGGAAGCAGCCGGTAGCCGATCATCCCGCTGTCCGGATCCCGGGCCAGCTCCTTGATCATGCGCGGCATGGCCAGGAACACCGGAAGCCAACTGCGCACCGCGCGCCAGCTGTTGAAGCGCATCCCGATGAGGAAGACCACCACCTCCCGCTCACCGTTCGTCGTCATCCGCCCTTGCACCGGCTTACCGCTCATGACGCCCCCTTCGACGTATTGGATAGCATCGCTATCCATGATTGGATAGTGACACTCTCCAAGGGAAGGTGCAAGGGGTATGCGACTGGCGGAGCTGAGTGAGCGCAGCGGGGTATCGACCGCCACGATCAAGTACTACCTGCGCGAGCGGCTGCTGCCTCCGGGCCGCCGGATCACCGCGACCCGGTCCGAGTACGACGAGGAGCATCTGCGGCGGCTGCGACTGGTCCGGGCGCTGATCCAGGTCGGCCGGATCCCCGTGGGCACCGCCCGGGAGGTCCTGGCCGCCGTCGAGGACGACTCCCGGGACCAGCTCTCCCGCCTGGGGACGGCCGTCGAGGCCCTCCCCCACGGCCCGGAGCCCGACGAGAGCGATCCCTCCACGGCCGTGGGCCGACGCACCGCCACCGCGCTGATGCGGCAGGCCGGCTGGCAGTTCAGCCTCGGTATCGCGGACGAATTCCCCGCTTTCCGCATGCTCGTGGGAGCCATCGCCGCACTGCACCGCCTCGGCTATGCCTGCGACATCCCGCATCTGCTGCCCTACGCGCGGCAGGCGGCGCAGCTCGCCGTCGCCGACCTGGATCTGGTCGAGGAGTTCACGACTCCGGCGGAGCAGGTGGAGGCGGCGGTGGCCCTGACCGTGCTCTACGAGCCGGTGCTGCTGAGCCTGCGCCGGCTGGCGGAGGCGGAGGAGTCCAACAAGCGCTTCGGCAGCGGCAGTTGACACGAAAAAGCCCCCCGCATGATGCGGGGGGCTTTTCCCTCTTGTACCCCCGACCGGATTCGAACCGGCGCTACCGCCTTGAGAGGGCGGCGTGCTAGGCCGCTACACAACGGGGGCAAGTTTTCTTGCAGTTGACGTGTCCCGAGGACACACTGCGCTGGGCTACCAGGACTCGAACCTAGACTAAATGAACCAGAATCACTCGTGCTGCCAATTACACCATAGCCCATGGTGGTTTAGACCAGTACCCCCGACCGGATTCGAACCGGCGCTACCGCCTTGAGAGGGCGGCGTGCTAGGCCGCTACACAACGGGGGCCCTAGCGATCCTCCACGCGACCGGAGTCGCGTGGGCTCTGCATCGTCGCATCCGGGAGCGACCCGAAGGAGACGGAGAGGAAGGATCTGTACCCCCGACCGGATTCGAACCGGCGCTACCGCCTTGAGAGGGCGGCGTGCTAGGCCGCTACACAACGGGGGCCTGGTACTGCGATCAAGAAACCTTCAGCACGGTCACGGTGGACCGAAAGATCTCTTGCTGGGCTACCAGGACTCGAACCTAGACTAACGGAACCAGAAACCGTCGTGCTGCCAATTACACCATAGCCCACCAAAACTCAACCCCCCGTAGGGGGTTTGTTTGGTTTGCGCTTTCCGGCCGGGCCTTTCGGCCCTCTCGGGCGGCGCAGGAAGAACATTACCTGATCGTGGACGGCGCACCAAAACCGGTAACTCGGCGCAAGAGCTCGGGGAGCTCCGCCAGGCCCGCGATCCGCCGCACCCCCGGCGGCAGCTCCTCCCCGGCCTTCTCCCCAGTGCCCGTACGGTCCAGCCATACGGCCCGCAGCCCTGCGTCCCGGGCGCCGAGCGCGTCGATGTCGAGCTTGTCGCCGACGTAGACCACCTCGCCGGGCGTTAGGCCAAGCGCCTTACAGGCGCCGTGGAATGCCTCCGCGGCGGGCTTGGCGTACCCCAGATCATCGGCGCAGAACACCGCCTCGAAGGACCCGCGGATCCCGAGAACCGCCAGCTTGCGCTCCTGGTTGGCGGTGGTGGCGTTGGAGAGCACGGCCTGCCGTACGAGCGGCGCCAGCGCCGCCAGTGCAGGCGCGGAATCCGGGAAGAGCGTCCAGGACGCCTCGTAATGGGCGATGTACCGGGCGAACCAGGCATCCGCCTCGGCGTCGGGGAGGAGCGGGGTCCCCAGAAACGTCCTGGCCCGGGCCCTGCGGTGATCGAGGAAGCCCACCTCGCCGGCGAGGAAGCGGGCGAACTCGGTCTCCATGACTGTCCGCCAGCGCTCCAGTGCGCCCTCCTCACCGCCGTGTGCGGCAAGGAGGCCCTCGGCCCGGAGGTGGCACAGCGCGCCGGCCCGGTCCGATCCCGTGTAGTCGAAGAGGGTGTCGTCGAGGTCCCACAGGACGGCGCGCGGGGGCATGACAACAATGTAGCGGAGCGCGCCGGACAGGCCGCGGGCCCGGAAACCGTGCGGCTTCCGGGCCCGTGGGCACTGCTGCGAGGTCAGCCGGCCAGCTTGGCCAGGGCCGCGTCGATGCGCTGGAGGGTGCGCTCCTTGCCGAGGATCTCCAGGGACTCGAAGAGCGGCAGGCCGACCGTGCGGCCGGTGACCGCCACCCGGACGGGGGCCTGTGCCTTGCCGAGCTTGAGGCCGTGCTCCTCGCCGGCGGCCAGGACCGCCTCCTTGAGGGGCTCGGGGCCGGACGTCCAGTCGGCGGCTTCGAGCGTGGCGCGGGCGGTGGTGAGCAGGGCGACCGGGTCGCCCTTCATCGCCTTCGTCCAGGACGCCTCGTCCTCGACCGGCTCCTTGCGGAACAGGAAGTCGACATTGGCGGTGATGTCGGAGAGGACGGTGAGGCGGGTCTGGGCGTGCGGGGCGATGGCCTGCCAGGCGGCCTCGTCGAAGTCCGCGGGCTCCCAGTTGGCGTGCGGGGCCTTCAGCCAGGGCTCACAGGCCGTGATGAAGTCCTTCACGTCCAGCTGCCTGATGTGGTCGGCGTTGATCGCCTCGGCCTTCTTCAGGTCGAAGCGGGCCGGGTTGGCGTTGACGTCCGCGATGTCGAACTTCTCGATCAGCTCGGGGATGGAGAAGATGTCCTGGTCCGCCGAGAAGGACCAGCCGAGCAGCGCAAGGTAGTTGAGCAGGCCCTCGGGGAGGAAGCCGCGCTCGCGGTAGAGGTTGAGGTTCGCCTGCGGGTCACGCTTGGAGAGCTTCTTGTTGCCCTCGCCCATGACGTAGGGCAGATGGCCGAAGGCCGGGACCGACGTGGCGACGCCCAGCTCGATCAGCGCCTTGTACAGGGCGATCTGGCGGGGGGTGGAGGAGAGCAGGTCCTCACCGCGCAGGACGTGGGTGATCTCCATCAGGGCGTCGTCGACGGGGTTGACGAGGGTGTAGAGGGGCGCACCGTTGGCGCGGACGATGCCGTAGTCCGGAACGTTCTCCGGGGTGAAGGTCAGCTCACCGCGCACCAGGTCGTGGAAGGTGATCGGCTCGTCGGGCATCCGGAAGCGGACGATGGAGGCACGGCCCTCGGCCTCGTACGCGGCCTTCTGCTCGTCGGTCAGCGTGCGGCAGGTGCCGTCGTAACCGGAGGGCCGGCCGGCCTTGCGGGCCGCGTCGCGGCGGGCGTCCAGCTCTTCGGTGGTGCAGTAGCAGTGGTACGCGTGGCCGGCGGCGAGGAGCTTGTCGGCGACGTCCTTGTAGATGTCCATGCGCTGCGACTGGCGGTACGGCACGTGCGGGCCGCCGACCTCGGGGCCCTCGTCCCAGTCGAAACCGAGCCAGTGGAAGGAGTCCAGCAGCTGGTTGTAGGACTCTTCGGAGTCGCGGGCCGCGTCGGTGTCCTCGATCCGGAAGACCAGGGAGCCCTTGTTGTGCCGCGCGTAGGCCCAGTTGAACAGGGCGGTACGGATCAGGCCGACGTGGGGGTTACCGGTCGGGGAGGGACAGAAACGGACGCGGACGGGGGTCGCGTTAGCCACGCTTGATCACCTTGTTGGTGAGAGTGCCGATGCCTTCGATGGTGACGGCGACCTCGTCGCCGACGTTGAGGGGGCCCACTCCGGCCGGGGTGCCCGTGAGGATGACGTCGCCGGGGAGCAGGGTCATGGCCTCGGTGATGTGGACGATCAGGTCCTCGACCGGGCGGACCATGTCGCTGGTGCGGCCCAGCTGCCGCTGTTCGCCGTTGACCGTGCACTGGACGGCGAGGCCCGCGGCGATGTCCTCGGGGGTGAGGCCGGTCTCGACCCAGGGGCCGAGCGGGCAGGAGCTGTCGAAGCCCTTGGCCCTGGCCCACTGCTTCTCGCGCTGCTGCACATCGCGTGCGGTGATGTCGTTGGCGCAGGTGTAGCCGAGGATGACGTCCTTGGCGCGCTCGCGGGGCACCTCACGGCACATGCGGCCGATGACGACGGCGAGCTCCGCCTCGTGGTGCACCTCCTGGGAGAAGGAGGGGTACGCGATGGGGTCGCCGGGGCCGATCACCGAGGTGGACGGCTTGAAGAAGGTGACCGGTACGTCCGGGACGGCGTTGCCCAGCTCGGCGGCGTGCTCGGCGTAGTTGCGGCCGATCGCCACCACCTTGTTGGGCAGGACTGGCGGCAGCAGCCGGACCTTGTCGAGGGGGACCTTCTGCCCCGAGCGCTCGAATTCTGCGAAGGGATGCCCCTTGATGACGTCGAGTTCGTCGCCTTCGAGGACGCCGAAGCCGACGTTGCCGTCGATGGAGAATCTGGCGATGCGCACGGGTTGCCGCTGCCCCTCATTGATCACTGGCCGGAGTTGACACTCCAGGCTATCGCGGGGCTGCTGCCGATCCGGCGACGTCCTACGCCGGGACGTTCTGCGCGGGGGCGTCCATCAGGACGGTGCGGCGGGGGTTGGCGGTCTGGGCCGGCAGGTCGATGGTGTGCTCCGGCGCCTGGATGACCTCGGTGCCGAGCTCGTCGGCGTCGTTGAGGTGGGCCAGGGTGGTGCGCCGCGGGTTGGCTATGTTGCGGAACATCATCGTCGTCTTCACTGCTGCATGCCTCGCGTCATCAAAGATCGGGAAAGGGCCTGAGGAAAGCTGCCTTGTCACATAGGGCAACTGTGTAAAGCGTCAGGCTATGCAGCCTATTCCCTGCGGCGTCCGGGGAATCTCCACGATCTTCTTGTGAGTTTGCTCACGAAGTGTGCGACAAATGCCGCATTTCCCATGATCAACATCCCTGGGCGAATCGGACAATGGCGGATTGAAGTGCACGTTCCACTCCCGATCACCGCACCTGGGGCAGCCTGCACAGGCGAACGACTCGCGGGTAAAAGTCCGTTATCGACGGGGGAACGTTCTACAAGTCGTGACGTGCTCCGTACATTGCGTCACCCAAGTCACAGTGCGCGCCTCCGCTCTTGTTGGAGATCCTGCACTGTGCTGGAATTCCACGGACCGCCGCACGTTTCAGCCGGCGCGCAGGGCGCAACGTAGCGCCGCGCGGTGGTGCCGTTCTCTCGGCCAGAGAGAGCAGCCCGCCGGTCATTTCACGACCGCCATGGGGGACTCAGCGGTCCCCCATAAGACTCGACACCGTCCCGCCGAGGTGGGACGCCTGGTCCAGAGGTTGCGACGCTAGTGCAGGGACGTTTCAAGAGGGATGGCAGCGCTGCGGCGGACCCGGAGCTGCGCGGCGGGACAGACCGCGCCTCCTCGCCCCAGCGCGCCCGGAGCAACGGTTCCGCCGGGGGCACTCTGCCCGTCGACGGAGGCGGTCAGGCGCCGGGCAATGACGCCGCGGACAGCAAGCCCAAGGCGTCGAAGGGCGCCAGTGGCCCCGGTTCGCGAATAGCGCTGCGCAACTGGCGCATCAGTACCCGCCTGGTCTCCCTGCTCGCGCTCCCCGTGGTCGCCGCGACCACGCTGGGCGGCATGCGCATCGGCACGTCGCTGGAGAACATCGACCAGCTCGACAAGATGCAGCTGCTCACCGAGATGACGCGGCAGGCGACCGAGCTCGCCGACGCGTTGCAGGTGGAGCGGGACAAGTCGGCCGGTCCGCTGGCCGGCAGCGGCAACTCCAAGGACGATGCGAACGTCGTCGCGCCCCGTGAGGCGACCGACCGCGCCAAGCTGTCGTTCAACCAGGCCACCGGCGACATCCAGGGCCAGGACGCCACGATGGCCGGTGTCCGGGCGACCGTCCTGGAGATCGGCCGCCAGCTCAACACCCTCAACGAGGTCCGCGGCAACGCCTACCAGGACGGCGACAACTCCGCGCGGACCGTCACCAGCTACAACCAGCTCATCAACTCGCTGCTGTCGCTGTCCCAGGACATGGCGCAGGCGACCAGCAACCCGGACATGATCCGCAGTACCCGTGCGCTGGCGGCGTTCTCGTCGGCCAAGGAGTACGCGTCGATCCAGCGGGCCCTGGTCAGTGCCGGCCTCGCCCACAAGGGCGGCCCGCAGCTGTCCTCCAACGACCGGCTGGCCGGCCGTAACGCCGAGGACAGCGAGAAGGCGGCCCGCGACCGCTTCTCGCAGATCTACACCAACAACGCCGGCGCGCTCACCCGCGGCCTGGACGGCAACAACGACGAGATCAAGGCCGCGGTCGCCTTCGCGCACCGGGCCTTCGCCAGCGGCTCCGGCATCCGCAGCCAGGACTACCGGTACCTCGACTGGTACGACTCCGACACCGTCAAGATCGACGAGATGTCGCGGATCGAGACCACGCTGCTCTCCGAGATGGAGCAGAAGTCCCGCGAGCTGCGCAACCAGGCCACGCAGGAGGCCATCCTCAGCGGTGCGCTGATCCTGCTCGTCCTCGGTGTCTCGCTGGTCGGCGCGTTCGTCGTGGCGCGGTCCATGGTCCGCTCGCTGCGCCGGCTCCAGGACACCGCGCAGAAGGTCGCCCAGGACCGCCTGCCCGAGCTGGTCAAGCAGCTGTCCGAGTCGGACCCGCAGGACGTGGACACCTCCGTCGAATCGGTCGGTGTGCACAGCCGGGACGAGATCGGCCGGGTGGCCGCGGCCTTCGACGACGTGCACCGTGAGGCGGTCCGCCTCGCCTCCGAGCAGGCGCTGCTGCGGGGCAACGTCAACGCGATGTTCACCAACCTCTCGCGCCGTTCGCAGGGCCTGATCCAGCGTCAGCTCTCGCTGATCTCCGAACTGGAGTCCCGCGAGGCCGACCCGGACCAGCTGTCCTCCCTCTTCAAGCTCGACCACCTCGCCACCCGTATGCGCCGTAACGGTGAGAACCTCCTGGTCCTCGCCGGTGAGGAGCCGGGGCGCCGGTGGACGCGGCCCGTCCCGCTGGTCGACGTGCTGCGTGCCGCCGCCTCCGAGGTGGAGCAGTACGAGCGGATCGAACTCAACGCCGTTCCGCAGACCGAGGTCGCCGGCCGGGTCGTCAACGACCTCGTGCACCTCCTCGCCGAGCTGCTGGAGAACGCCACCTCGTTCTCCTCGCCGCAGACCAAGGTCAAGGTCACCGGTCACGCGCTGCCCGACGGCCGGGTGCTGGTCGAGATCCACGACACCGGTATCGGTCTGTCGCCCGAGGACCTGTCGTCCATCAACGAGCGGCTCGCCAGCCCGCCGACCGTGGACGTCTCGGTGTCCCGGCGCATGGGTCTGTTCGTGGTCGGCCGCCTGTCGCTGCGGCACGGCATCCGTATCCAGCTGCGGCCCTCCGACTCCGGCGGCACCACCGCGCTGGTCATGCTGCCGGTGGACCTCGCCCAGGGCGGCAAGAAGCCGGTACCGAGCAACGCGAAGAGCGGCGGCGACGTCGGCGGCGCGCCCGCCAGCCGGCTCGCCGGGCTCCAGCCGCGCGGCCAGGTCGGTTCGGGCCCCTCGACCGGCGGGCGCCCCGCGCTGCCCGGCCGCGGCGGCCCCGGCGGCGGTGCCCCGAACGCCTTCGGTGCCTCGGCACCGGCCGGCCGTACGGCGCCTCCCGGCGCAGGCTCCTCCGGCGCCCCGGCGCAGGGCGGCGACGCCCGCCCGGCCGCCGGCCGCCCCACCGGCTCGCGTCCCTCGCTGCCCACCCGCGGCGCGGACAACGGCCCGGCGCCCACCGTGGCACCGCCCACCGGCGCACCGCGCCGCGAGGAGCGTCCGCAGCTGCCGGCGCGGGGTCCCGCGGCCGAGCTGCCCGGCGGTTCGCCCGCCGGCGGCCAGGGTGCTCAGCAGTCCGGCGGTACCAGCTGGGGCGCGCGCCGTGAGCGCGGCGGCTCCGACGACTGGCCGCTGACGCCCCGCGAGGCGCAGGACCAGCCGCGTGGCCACGAGGAGCCGGAGAGCACCGGCAGCTTCGAGCGGCCCGCGCCGAGCGGCGGCCCCGGTGACACCGCGGCGTTCGCCCGTCCCGACTTCAACGGTCCGCCGCCCGCCGCGGACGGCTCCCAGGGCGGGCGCGGCCCGCAGGGCGCGCGTCCGGCCGGCCGGAGTGCGGGCAACGGGCCCGGCGACACCGGGCAGTTCGCCCTGCCGGACAGCGACACGGGCCAGTACGACACCGGGCAGTACGAGACCGGGCAGTACGACCGGTACGACACCGGCCAGTACGAGACGCCCCGGTCCCCGCAGGCCGACAGCGACACCGGCCAGTACGAGCGGCCGAACAGCGAGACCGGCCAGTACGAGCGGCCGGGCAGCGACGCGGGCCCGTACCAGCGGCCCGGCAGCGAGACCGGTCAGTACCAGCGGCCGAACAGCGACACCGGCCAGTACGAGCGGCCCGGCAGCGACACCGGCCAGTACCAGCGGCCGAACAGCGACCGCGGCGCGTACGCCGATGAGTCGCAGGGCACCGGGCAGTTCCCGGTGCAGCAGCCGCAGGACAGCGGTGCGCCGTCCGCCGATGTGCTCGGCGGCGCGGACGCCGGTCCCGGGGACGGCCGTACGCCGATCTTCGACACCATCGAGTCCAACTGGTTCAACACCCCCGCGGCCGCCGCGGCCGGTGTGCCGCCGCAGGGTGCCGCCGAGCCCGAGGCCCCACGGCTGCCCCGCCGCGGGTCCGCTCAGGACGGCGACGCCCGCAGCGATGCACGCGGCGGCGCCCGCAACGACGCACCGGTCAACGGTGCACGCAACGCGGCGCCCGCCGAGTCCTCCCAGTGGCGCAGTTCGCCGAACGACGAGACCTGGCGGCAGGCGGAGCAGATCCGCCAGCCCGCCGCGGGTGGTATCACCACCTCCGGGCTGCCCCGCCGGGTCCCGCGCGCGAACCTCGTCGCGGGCACCGCGCAGCAGCAGTCCAACCAGAGCGGTCCGCAGGTCTCGCGTGCGCCCAATGAGGTGCGGGGGCGGCTGACCAATCTCCGTCGGGGTATCCAGCAAGGCCGGCAGGCCGGGTCGTCGTCCACCGGCACCCACGGCGTTGTCGATCCCACTCACCAGCAGGAGCGTTAGTTGAGTCCGATGAGCCAGGCGGCGCAGAATCTGAACTGGTTGATCACCAACTTCGTGGACAACACCCCTGGGGTGTCGCACACGGTGGTGGTCTCCGCGGACGGGCTGCTCCTCGCGATGTCCGAGGGCTTCCCTCGCGACCGTGCCGATCAGTTGGCGGCGGTGGCCTCCGGCCTGACCTCGCTGACCTCCGGCGCCTCCCGCATCTTCGAAGGGGGAACGGTCAACCAGACCGTCGTGGAGATGGAGCGGGGGTTCCTCTTCATCATGTCGGTCTCGGACGGATCGTCGCTGGCCGTGCTCGCACACCCCGAGTGCGACATCGGTCTGGTCGGCTACGAGATGGCGCTGCTGGTCGACCGCGCAGGCACGGTCCTGACGCCCGACCTCCGCGCCGAACTGCAAGGCAGTCTGCTGCACTGACGCGGCGCCCGCAGCGCCGCACAGTTCAGCACCACCACATCCATGAGCCGCACCCCCCACCGGCCCCACCCGACGACAGTCCGTTGTCCCGCCCGGAGGACCCATGACCCCGCCACCTGCCACTTCCGGCCCGTACGGCGCGTACAGCCAAGCGCCGTACGGGAGCGAAGGTGACCAGCCGCTGGTGCGCCCGTACGCCATGACCGGAGGCCGGACCAGGCCGCGCTACCAGCTCGCCATCGAGGCGCTGGTCAGCACGACCGCCGACCCCTCTCAGCTGCCCGGGCTGCTGCCCGAGCACCAGCGGATCTGCCACCTGTGCCGTGAGGTGAAGTCGGTTGCCGAGGTCTCCGCGCTGTTGCACATCCCGCTGGGGGTGGCGCGGATTCTGGTCGCGGACCTGGCAGAGGCCGGGATGGTGGCGATCCACCAGCCCGGTGGCAGTGGTGAGGCCGGCGGCACGCCGGATGTGACCTTGCTCGAGAGGGTGCTCAGTGGACTTCGCAAGCTCTGACAGCGGATCCGACGGGAACAGAGCCCCCGCCACGACCTCCGCCAAGATCGTGGTGGCGGGCGGTTTCGGCGTGGGCAAGACCACGTTCGTCGGAGCCGTCTCGGAGATCGATCCGCTGCGCACGGAGGCCGTGATGACCTCCGCCTCGGCGGGTATCGACGAGCCGGGCCAGGACCGTTTCTGGTTCATGTGGGACGACCTGGTCCGTGGCGCCATCGGCGCGGTGGTGCTGGTCGACACCCGCCGTCTCGCCGACTGCTTTGCGGCGGTCGACTACTTCGAGAACAGCGGTCTGCCGTTCGTCATCGCCCTCAACGGTTTCGAGGGCTACCAGCCCCATACACCGGACGAGGTGCGTGAGGCGCTTCAGATCGGCCCGGGGGCCCCGATCATCATGACCGACGCCCGCCACCGCGGCGAGGCCAAGAGCGCGCTCATCACGCTCGTGGAGCACGCGCTGATGGCGCGGCTCCAGTAAGCCCACCGACGGCCCGCCCCGCACCGGGTGCGGGCCGTACGGCAGTTGTCACCGGCGGGGGCGCACCCCCTGCCCTGGGCGGGTTCCCGGCATCCGTGAGTGGATCTGTGTCCTTCGACACGCCCACAAATTTGCTTCATAACGTTTCGACAGTGAATCAGCGGGCTTTCGACACCCCGTGCGCATGCCCGGCTTCGCTGCGCTCACAAATCTCTTGCACTTTGGCGCGGCTCGCCCTTAACGCCCCTTTTATCTAATGGCCTTTCGCCCCTGCTCCAGCTTTACCCAGTGTTTGGAACGCACCGCCCTGACGTGCTGAAATTCGCTGAACTCCGGAGTAGGAACGCCCAGAAGAAGCGGCACAGCAAATAAGTGCCGGCGCCGAGAGGTTGTTGGTCGAGTGAGGCGAAGCAAGGCGAGCCCCGAGCCGCAGGAAACGCGGCGGGGCAACTTCACCCCGCCACCCAGAGGTGGCCTACCGGCTTCCGACGCGCCCGAAAATACGGTCGCGAAGCCTCCGGTAAGTGGCGGCAAGTACTCCCCGCGCAACTGGCGCGTGGCGACCCGCCTGAACGCCATTCTGCTGATCCCCGTGCTGGTCGCCCTGGTCTTCGGCGGTCTGCGGGTGGACAGCTCGTTCGGCACCTGGCAGGAAGCGCAGGACGCGGAGAACACCGCGAAGCTGGTGCGCGCCGCGGCTTCCTACAGCACCGCCCTGATCGATGAGCGGGACCGCACCGCGGCACCGCTGCTGAAGGGCAAGAAGGACGACCCGGTCGTCCAGCAGGCGCGGGACGCCACCGACAGCGCCGCCGACACCTTCCACGAGGCCGCCAAGGCCATACCGGACAAGCCGGGCCTCAAGCGCCGTCTCGCCGTGTTCGAGAAGGTCGAGCCCAAGCTCCAGAAGCTGCGCCAGGCCGCCTACACCTCCAAGCTGCGCGGCGTGCAGACCGAAGAGGGCTATGTCGAGGTCCAGCACCCGCTGATGGAGTTCGCCAACGAGCTCGGCCTGGGCACCGGCAACATCACCTCGTACGGCCGTACGGTCTACGCCATCGCGCTGGCCAAGGCCGCCGAGTCGCTCCAGCGCTCCATCGGCACCCACCTCCTGGTCGACCCGGCGACCCCGCAGGGCGGCAAGGAGCACAAGCTCCAGCTGACCGCCTTCGCGTCGTACCGCTATCTGGAGGGCATCGCCATCGGCGAGTACACCTCCGGCGGCACGCCCGAGGACGTCGAGCGGCTGAACAAGGACGCCGGCGAGCTCAAGCAGGCCGCGCAGCAGAAGATCGCACGGGCGAAGTCGCAGGCGCAGGCCGCAGGACAGCCGTTCCGCACCCCGCCGTCGATCGACCAGATGGGCACCCTCATCGCCACCGGCGCGGCGCCGGAGACGCTGAGCGTGCGGGGCATCACCTCGGACACCTACTTCGCGGCTGCGACCGGCAAGTTCGACATGTACCGGTCCATCGAGAAGGACCTGGCGGACAAGGCCGTGAACGAAGCGGCCCAGATCTCCGAGGACGCCCGGCAGTCCACCTTCGTCGACTCCGGCATCGTGCTGGCCGCGCTGATCATCGCGTTCGTCGTGGCCGGTCTGATGGCCCGCCGGATGAGCCGCAACATGCGCCAGCTGCGTACCGCCGCCTTCGGCATCGCCGAGCAGCGGCTGCCGATGCTGGTCGACCAGCTCTCGCGGACCGACCCGGGCCGGGTCGACACCCGTGTGCAGCCCATCCCGATCTCCACCACCGACGAGATCGGCGAGGTCGCCCGCGCCTTCGACCAGGTGCACCGCGAGGCCGTCCGGCTCGCCGCCGAGCAGGCGCTGCTGCGGGGCAACGTCAACGCGATCTTCACCAACCTCTCGAGCCGTAACCAGGGCCTGATCGAGCGCCAGCTGGAGCTGATCACCGACCTGGAGAACAACGAGGCGGACCCGGACCAGCTGGAGAGCCTCTTCCGGCTCGACCACCTCGCCACGCGTATGCGGCGCAACGGCGAGAACCTCCTCATCCTCGCGGGCGAGGAGCCCGGCCGCCGCTGGAACCAGCCGGTGCCGCTGATCGACGTCGTGCGGGCGGCGACCTCCGAGGTCGAGTCGTACGAGCGGATCGAGCTCACCGGCGTCCCCGAGAGCGAGATCCACGGCACCGCCGTGACCGACCTCGTGCACCTGCTGTCCGAGCTGCTGGAGAACGCCACCACGTTCTCCTCCCCGCAGACCAAGGTGCGGGTGGCCGCGACCCGGCTGCCCGACGGCCGGGTCATGATCGAGATCCACGACAAGGGCATCGGGCTCACCCCCGAGGACTTCGCGGACATCAACCACAAGCTGGCCAACCCGCCGAGCGTGGATGCCGCGATCTCCCAGCGCATGGGCCTGTTCGTGGTCGGCCGGCTGGCCGACCGGCACGGGATCCGGGTGCAGCTGCGCCCCTCCGGCGAGCAGGCGGGCACCACGTCCCTGGTCATGCTGCCCGAGGCGATCACCCACGGTGGTGGCGGCGAGGAGCAGTACGAGGACGACTTCACGGTCTCCCGTATCGTTCCCGAGCACCAGCAGGCGTCGTACGAGAACCATCAGCGCACCGCCGCCGAGCTGGGCTTCGACGACACCCGCTACAGCCGCCCGGACACCGGGGACATGGACATGGTGGGCCGCTCGCTGCTCCGCGAGGAGCGCCGGGCCGCCCTGGAGGCGCAGACGGTCGGTGAGCAGGAAGCCGAGGGGGGCGAGCGTCCGCTCTTCCGGGACGAGGCGCCGTCCGGCGGCGCCTACCAGGACTACCCCTCCCAGGCATATGCGGAAGCCGATCAACCGCTCTACGACGACCGGTCGCACGGCAACCAGGCCTTCGGCCAGCCGGGCTTCGCGGAGACCACCGGCCAGCAGCCTTTCGTCTCCCACGAAGCGGCACAGCCGGACGAATGGCCCGAACGCCCCGCATTCGAGAGCTACTTCGGGACCGAAGCGGAATCTGACCGGAATACAACTGCCGCTCCCGCTGACGCGCCCGAGCGCGTACCATTCGAGCGTCCGGGCCCCACACCGAGCGACGCCCCGTCGCTGACGGACGCCGGCCTTCCGCGCCGCGGAGGCCGCGACCAGCAGGCACCGCAGGTGCAGCAGCAACGGAGCGCGCCGGAGACCGGCCAGGACGGCTCCGACTGGCGCAGCTCCAACGATGATCGCTGGGAGCGGGCGGAGCAGCTGCGCGAGCCGAAGGCGGGCGGAGTCACCTCTTCCGGCCTCCCGCGGCGGGTGCCCAAGGCCAACCTGGTCGAAGGCGCCGCGGAGCAGACGCCGCAGGGCGGCCCCCAGGTCTCCCGCGCCCCGGAGGACGTCCGCGGCAGGCTGAGTAACCTGCGCCGCGGAGTCCAGCAGGGACGCAACGTCGGAACGGACCCCAACGGGGTCCCCCAGAATGACCAACAGGGCTACGGCCCCGGCAGCACCTACGATCAGGAGCGTTAGTGTGAGCCCGATGAGCCAGGCGGCGCAGAATCTGAACTGGTTGATCACCAACTTCGTGGACAACACCCCTGGGGTGTCCCACACGGTCGTGGTCTCCGCGGACGGGCTGCTCCTCGCCATGTCCGAGGGTTTCCCTCGTGACAGAGCCGATCAGTTGGCGGCGGTGGCCTCCGGCCTCACCTCGCTGACCTCCGGCGCTTCCCGCATCTTCGAGGGCGGGAGCGTCAACCAGACCGTGGTGGAGATGGAGCGCGGTTTCCTCTTCATCATGTCCGTTTCGGACGGATCGTCGCTGGCCGTGCTCGCACACCCCGAGTGCGACATCGGCCTGGTCGGTTACGAGATGGCGCTGCTGGTCGACCGCGCGGGCACGGTGCTGACGCCGGATCTGCGCGCCGAACTCCAGGGCAGCCTTCTCAACTAACAAACAGGCAGTGCGTTTCCCGCCACCGCGCCTTATGGTTCGGTGGCGCGACCGGCGTCAGACAGGCAAGTTGAAGGAGGAGACGTGGCAACGCCCCCGAGCGGATACCCGTATGGTTCCGGACAGGAGTCCGGGCCTGTGGGCGAGACCCATAGCAACCGCTTCAACTTCCCGTCTGCGCCGAGCCGCCGGCCGCAGCGGCCCCCGCAGCAGCAGCCCCGGCCGTACGACTCCCAGCCGTACGAGCCGTCGGTGTACGACCAGCCGCAGGCACCGCGCATCCAGCCGGTACAGCCGCAGCGGCGCGCGCCCGAGCCCGCGCCCACGGGTGCGAACAACCCGCTCGTGCGCCCGTACGCCATGACCGGAGGCCGGACCAGGCCGCGCTACCAGCTCGCCATCGAGGCGCTGGTCAGCACGACCGCCGACCCCGCGAAGATGCAGGGCCAGCTGCCGGAGCACCAGCGCATCTGCCACCTCTGCCGTGAGATCAAGTCAGTTGCCGAGATCTCCGCGCTTCTCTCCATCCCCCTCGGCGTCGCCCGGATCCTCGTCGCCGACCTGGCGGAAGCCGGACTCGTCGCCATCCATCAGCCCGGCGGGGACGAGACCGCCGGCGGACAGCCAGATGTGACACTGCTCGAAAGGGTGCTCAGTGGACTTCGCAAGCTCTAGCGGTGCAGCCCGCTCCACCACCTCCGCGAAAATCGTGGTGGCGGGCGGCTTCGGCGTGGGCAAGACCACGTTCGTCGGGGCCGTCTCAGCCGGGCCAGGACCGTTTCTGGTTCATGTGGGACGACCTGGTCCGTGGCGCCATCGGCGCGGTGGTGCTGGTCGACACCCGCCGTCTCGCCGACTGCTTCCCCGCGGTCGACTACTTCGAGAACAGCGGTCTGCCGTTCGTCATCGCCCTCAACGGCTTCGACGGACACCAGCCCTACACGCCCGACGAGGTACGTGAGGCGCTTCAGATCGGCCCGGACGCGCCGATCATCGTGACGGACGCCCGGCACCGCAGCGAGGCCAAGAGCGCGCTCATCACGCTCGTGGAGCACGCGCTGATGGCGCGCCTGCGCTGAAGGCGCCGGACCGCGGACGGGCTCCCCGTGCCCGCACGCCGCGTATGACGAAAGGCCCCCACACCGGTCAGGTGCGGGGGCCTTCGTCGTGTCCGGCCGCCGGTGGGCTCAGCGGAGGGTGGTGCCGACGGCCGTGAGGATCAGCGCGAGGGAGACCGCCCCGGCGTCCGGGTGGCCGTGGCCGAGCCCACCCATCCGGGCGGCGCGGCCGCGGGCCGGGACGAGCTGTGCGGTGTCGGCGGCGGCCCGGGTGGCGGCCTCGGCGGCCGCCTGCCACGCCGTGGGCAGCGCCTGCCCCGCGCGGGCGCGCAGTGCGCGGCGGAAGGGGTCCAGGGCGTCCAGCATCGCCTTCTCCCCCACCGCGGCGCCGCCGAGTTCGCCGACGGCCCGCTGGGCGGCGTCCGCGGCGTCGGCGAACAGCGCGCTCGGGGAACCGCCGCGGCCCGCCGGGGCCTTGGTCAGTACGGCGCCGGTTTCGGCCGGCAGAGCGCCGTACAGGGCCCCGGACACGCCGCCCGAGGCGTCGGCCAGGGCGAGGCCGGCGGCGAGCAGCGCGGTGCCGGCCGAGTGCGGGTCGCCGTCGGCTGCGTCGTCCGCGTCATCAACACCGCGCCGGAGTTCGGCTTCCTGGTCTTTCTGCCCAGCTTCTTCTCCAAGGAGCTGGGCTTCGGCGAGGGCCGCTGGCTGACCCTGCTCGCCGTCATCTACGGCACCCATGTCCTGTGCAATCTGCTGTTCGGCGTCATCGGCGACACGATCGGCTGGCGCCGTACGATCGCCGCCTTCGGCGGCCTGGACTGCGCGGTGACGACCCTGGCCCTGTACTTCGTCCCCAAGGTCGTCGGCGGCCACTACTGGGTCGCGATCGTGGTCGGCATGCTCTACGGCATCACGCTGGCCGGGTTCGTCCCGATCTCCGCCCTGGTGCCCGCCCTGGCACCCGAGAACAAGGGCAGCGCGATGGCGCTCCTCAACCTCGGTGCGGGCGGCGCCGCCTTCGTCGGTCCGGCCGTCGTCAGCCTCTTCCTCGGCCCGCTGGGACCGGCCGGCGTGGTGCTGATCTTCGCCGGGCTGTATGTCGTGTCCGCGCTGCTGACCCTCTGCCTGACGCTGCCGGACGAGCCGGCGACGCCCGCTCCCCCGGCCGCGCCGCCGGTCGGACAGACGGCCCTGCGCGCCTGACCGGGGGCCCGTACGCCGGTGCGTACGGGCCCCCTTCACCGCCCGGGCCTCACTTGCGCGCGGGGCACTGCTTCCATGCGAAGTGGTACAGGGTGTTGATGCTGCCGTCGGTGGAGTCCATGGCCATGTAGCTGGTGGCCTTGGGGTCCGCCGACTTGGCGTCCACCCTCATTTCGGTGTTGATGTTGAAGTAGCGCTCCTCGCCGCAGGGTGCGTACACGAGCGCGTCGACGTCGGTCTCGTCCGAGGTCTGCCAGTTGGAGTCGTAGGGGCCGGTGAAGGTGTGGCTCTTGCGGGCCGTCTGCTGCTGGCCCTGGAAGTAGTAGCCCGCCTGCTCCAGCCCCCGCGCGCCCGGCGCCAGGGACGCGTAGCCCCGGTAGTCGGCCCGGGCGACCGCGTAGGTGAAGCCCTGCGGGACATGCACGTTCAGTGCGATCTGGCAGTTCTTGCGGGAGTCGGTCGGCTTGCTGCCGGCGCCCGCCTGGGCGAGGTACTCGCTGTAGGTGACGGTGAAGGCGGTGTTGTCGGGGGCGATGGCCACGGCGGCGCTGCCGGGTCTGCAACCCGATCCGTTGACCGTGGCGACGGTTATGGTGATCTTTCCGGGCGGCGGGTCGTCGCCGAACCGTGCGGTGGTGGGGGATGCCGATCCGGCGAGGAGCAACGATGCCACTGCGGCACCAGCACTGAGCGTGCTGAGCATGGGCTTTCCTTCCGGTCGTCCTAGGGCCCGCGGTGCGGGAACACCAGGAGTGGGATGACGAGCGCATGCCAGCACGGCGGTGGCGGCTTGAACAGCTCTGCTCCCCAGGGTTGGGGCGAATCTACGCCTTGATCCGGACACCACATGCCAAACCGGAACACCGCGTCCGAAAACCGATGAGGCCTCATATCCCGTTGCTTGTGCGGCTGTTGGGCGGTATATCCCTTACGTGCTGCCGCGGCCGGGGTGCCGGCCAACGTCGCCGTGCCCGAACCGGCTCTCCACCACAAAACGGCGAGGGGCCCGCATCTGCGGGCCCCTCGCCGTTCGGTAAGGCGTTCAGCGCTGCCAGCTGGTCGCTCCGTGGAAGCCGTTCTGGCGCTCGAGGCGGCGCCAGCGGGCGGCCGTGGCGTGCGGGCGGGACGGGGCGGCGGCCGGCTGGTGGGCGGCGCGGGCCAGCAGCACGGCGGTCAGGGCGGCGAGCTCTTCCTCGCTGGCCTGGCCCTTCTCCACGCGGATCGGGTCGGTTCGGTGGGCAGGATTCACGGTGTCTTCTCCGTCGTCGCGGTGGCGTCGTGCCGGGTGCGGGTGCGGGGCGTGGCTACTGGGGCGGGTTGCCGTGCTTACGGGCGGGCAGATCCGCGTGCTTGGTGCGCAGCATCTCCAGGGCACGGATGAGCGTGTGGCGGGTTTCGGCCGGGTCGATGACGTCGTCGACCAGGCCGCGCTCGGCCGCGTAATAGGGGTGCATCAGCTCGGACTTGTACTCCTTGACCATGCGCACCCGCATGGCCTCGGAGTCGTCCGCCTCGGCGATCTGCTTGCGGAAGATGACGTTGGCGGCACCCTCGGCGCCCATCACCGCGATCTCGTTGGTGGGCCAGGCGTAGGTCAGGTCGGCACCGATGGACTGCGAGTCCATGACGATGTAGGCGCCGCCGTACGCCTTGCGCAGCACGAGCGAGATCCGCGGGACGGTGGCGTTGCAGTAGGCGTAGAGCAGCTTGGCGCCGTGCCGGATGATGCCGCCGTGCTCCTGGGAGACGCCCGGCAGGAAGCCGGGGACGTCGAGCAGGGTGACGATCGGGATGTTGAAGGCGTCGCACATCTGGACGAAGCGGGCGGACTTCTCGGACGCCTCGATGTCCAGCACACCGGCCAGCGACTGCGGCTGGTTGGCGATGATGCCCACGACCCGCCCGTCGAGCCGGGACAGCGCGCAGATGATGTTGGTCGCCCAGCGCTCGTGGACCTCGAGGAACTCGCCGTCGTCGACGATCTCCTCGATGACCTTGCGCATGTCGTACGGGCGGTTGCCGTCGGCCGGGACCAGGTCCAGCAGGGCGTCACCGGAGCGGTCGGCGGGGTCCTCGCAGGGCACCGACGGCGGGTTCTCCCGGTTGTTCGCCGGCAGCAGGGAGAGGAGGTAGCGGACCTCCTCCAGGCAGGTGGCCTCGTCGTCGTACGCGAAGTGGGCCACGCCCGAGGTCTCGGCGTGCACATCGGCGCCGCCCAGGCCGTTCTGGGTGATCTCCTCGCCGGTCACCGCACGCACCACGTCGGGGCCGGTGATGAACATCTGCGAGGTCTCGCGGACCATGAAGACGAAGTCGGTCAGGGCCGGGGAGTAGGCGGCGCCGCCGGCGCAGGGGCCGAGCATGACGGAGATCTGCGGGATGACACCCGAGGCCTTGGTGTTGCGCTGGAAGATGCCGCCGTAGCCGGCGAGCGCGGAGACGCCCTCCTGGATACGGGCACCGGCGCCGTCGTTCAGCGACACCAGCGGGGCACCGGCCTGGATGGCCATGTCCATGATCTTGTGGATCTTGGTGGCGTGGGCCTCGCCCAGCGCGCCGCCGAAGATCCGGAAGTCGTGCGCGTAGGTGAACACGGTCCGGCCGTGCACGGTGCCCCAGCCGGTGATCACACCGTCCGTGTAGGGCTTCTTCGCCTCCAGGCCGAAGCCCGTCGCCCGGTGCCGCCGCAGCGGCTCGACCTCGTTGAACGAACCCTCGTCCAGCAGCAGCTCGATCCGCTCGCGGGCCGTCAGCTTGCCCTTGGCACGCTGCGCTTCGGTGGCACGCTCGCTGGGGCCTCGCCGGACCTGCTCACGGATGGCGTGCAGTTCGGCGACGCGCCCGCGGGCGTCGTTGGCGCCGGCGGGCACATCTTCGACAGTGGTCATGTATCGACGGTACGTGGGGGAGGCGCCGCACACCGATGTCGGTTTCGTACAACGTCGCATGCGATTTGGTGGGCAGGCAGTACAGAACCGTGCTGTACGGGCCCCGCGTCCCGGCGTCCGTTCGGGTGGCGGCGCCGCCCCGCCTCTGTATGAGGTCGACAAACAACGGCGGAGTGATGTTGTCGCGACCGGCTGATCGGGCCCGGTCGACCCGGTCAGCCCAGCCGCACCGTGCAGGTGTGGGTGGCGCAGCCGGTCCCCGGGGTCACGCGCAGCCGCAGGGCGCGCCCGGTGGCCAGCACCTCGATCGCCGGGTCCTGGGCGAGCACCGCGCGTACCGGCCGTGACCAGGAGATCTCCAGCGTATCGCCGGTGCGTTCCGGGGCGGCGACGCACAGCCGCGCCGTCCGGCCGCGCCCGTCCGGCCGCCGCCCGCGCCGCTCACGGACCAGCACGCTCGCCGGGCCGCTGCTGGTGAGCGGGCCCGCGCTGCCGGCCCGCCAGAAGTTGGCGGCCGTTACGCCGAGCGGGTCGACGGCGATCGCCTGCCGCCCGGAGTCGTTGGCGAGCCGGGTCAGCCAGCGCCGGTCGGCGGCGCGGGCGGCGAGGGCACGGGCGGTGGCGCCCGGCATGAGGAGGTAGGCGTAGCCGGCGTCGGCCGGGTCGGTGCCGTGGTCGTGCCAGAGCGTGAGGTAGCGGCGGGTGAAGGGCTGGGGGGAGGAAGTGGTGTTGATGTCGCGCCAGGAGCCGGTGCGGTCCTCGCGCAGCGCCTTCAGGGGGGCGCCGCCGGGGAAGACGTAGCCGCCGTGTCCGGCGAGGTGGGCCCAGTGGGCGCGGGGGAAGGAGGTGGTCGTGCCGGGTGTGCCGGGTTGTCGTACGCCGTCGACGGTGAGCTCCGCGGTGCCGGACCTGCCCAGGCGGCGGTTGTCGACGACCGTCTCGGCGGGCACCCCATCGCGGGAGGTGATACCGGCGCCCAGGCAGACGATGCAGTCCGCGAGGGCGAACCAGGATTTCCTGGCGGTGAGGGTCGAGGCGAGGCCGCGGAGGTCCTGGCCGATCGCGGCGAATTCGCCGTCGGTGGTGCCGCCGACCCAGCGCGCGGCAGGCTTGGGCTCGCCCCAGCCGCCGCCTTCGTTGTCGGCCAGCCGTTTGGTGGAGACGGTCGTGCCGGGGAGCCGGCAGGGGTCGACGGTGGGCCAGAAGGCGTCGGTGTACTGGTCGCCGCCGGAGTCGCCCCCGGAGTCGGCGCGCCACCAGTAGAGCATCCCGGCGCCGGTGTGCCAGCCGTGCGGGTTCTCGCCGTTGCCGTTCTCGTAGTACGTGATGCGGTCGGAGGCCATGGCCAGGCCGGCGGCCCAGCCGGGGCGGCGGTGCACGGCGCGGTCCATGGCCGGGAACAGCCGGTGGCCGACGGGTTCGGGGGCGGCGGCCGTGGGGCCGTCGGCGATCTTGCGGAGGCGGGCGAGGTCGGCGACCGTGTACTGCCGGTCGGTGAGGACCGGAAGCGTACGGTCGCGGGCGATCCAGCCCTTGACCATGGCGTGCCAGCGGTCCCGCTCGGCGTCGCTCGCGCCCTGGGCGAGGAGCGCGATGGCGGCGATCAGCGCATGGCCGTGGTAGTGGTCGCTGCGCAGGACGTGCCGTTCGTCGCTGCGCAGATAGCCGCGGCTGACGGCGCGGCCGTTGACGAGGTCCATCATCAGGCCGTTGTGGAGCAGCGGGGCGTAGGCCCGCTCGACGCTGTCGAGGACGATCTGCCGTGCCGGATCGGTGACCTGCCAGGACGAGCCGCCGAGCAGGGTGAACAGCCGGCCCAGACCGTCCAGCAGGACATAGCCGTAGGTGCCGGAGTAGGCGACCCAGGTGTGCTGGACGAAGGAGCCGTCGGCGTAGAGGCCGTCGCCCTTGGTGACGTAGGGGAAGACCGGTGAGAGGGCGTCGCGGGCCAGTGCGATCTTGGCGGGGGCGCGGCCGAGGATGCCGCGCAGTGCCACGACCCGGCACAGGTCGACGCGGTTGGCTCCGGTGCTGGTCCCGGTGTAGTCGCCGAGCATGGTGTCGGGGACGAAGTGGTCGACGGCGGCCAGGCAGCGGGCGCGCAGCTCGTCACCGGGACCCCCGTCGGGCAGGTACTCGTCGAGGAGGGCGAGGGTGTCGAGGAGGAGTCCGGGGCTGCCGATCTGCCACTCCCACCAGTTGCCGTAGCGGGTGGTGGCGGTGTTGTAGACGGTGTCGTCGAGGTGGCCGAGCCCCGTGACGAGGGCGGCGGCGAGGCCGGGGTCGCCGGTGCGGCCGGTGCCGGGCTGGACGTAGGCCTGGGCCATGGTGGCGAGCCGGCTGTAGCTCTGGGTGATGCCGGACGGCGGGTCGTAGCGGCAGTCCGGCCAGAGGGAGCCGGCGGCCGGGCGCATGCTCGCCTGGAAGGTGCTCGCGAGGGCGCCGGTCTCCTGGAGGGCGGCGGCGTACGGCGGGGCGGCGGGGTCGAAGCCGCTGCCGAGGGTGAGCTCGCACCAGCGGCCGCGGAGGGCGGCGAACTCGTCCGCGGCAGCGGTGGCCGGCCCGGGGGTGGCGTGGGCTGGGCGGGCGGCGAGGCCGAGCGCACTCGCGGTGGCGGTGGCGAGAAATCCTCGGCGTGACCAGACGGACGTGGCGGAGACAGGCGGCACGGTCGGTCCTCTCCATGGCGTCAACTGCGCTGTGGCGCTGCGCACTTGGGAGTTCCCGATGGTCTAGCACGAGCCGTCGTCCAGCGGCAATGACCGCGCCGGAACGCCGCCCGCCACCCGTCCGGCGGAGCTCACCCGCACAGAGAGGTTGAATGTTGAACCAGATGCCGTTACGGTGAATCTCGTTGAAGGTTAAACAAATCCTGCGCACCCACCCGGTGTGCCGTCTTCGAGGAGGAGCCATGGCTCTGTTCCACCGCAAGCGCACCGCCGACACCGGCGACACCACCGTCCCCGCCGCCAGTGCTGCCGTCCTCGACGCGGACCCCGCGCTCGCGGCGCTGACCGGCGACTACACCATCGACCCGGCACACAGCAGCATCGGCTTCACCGTCCGGCACGCCATGGTCACCAATGTCCGCGGCGCGTTCGGCGAGTACGAGGGCGCGCTCCACCTCGACGGCGCCGACCCGTCCCGCTCCACCGCGTCCCTCGGTGTCAAGATCGCCAGCGTCGACACCGGGATCGCGGACCGCGACGGCCATCTGCGCAGTGCCGACTTCTTCGACGCCGAGACGTTCCCGCTGATGACCTTCCGCAGCACCGCCGCCGAGCGGGTGTCGGACGACCGCTACCGGATCACCGGCGATCTGACCCTCCGCGACGTCACCAAGCCGCTCACCATCGACCTGGAGTTCCACGGCTCGGCCACCGACGTCTACGGCGCCGAGCGGGTCGGCTTCGAGGGCAGCGCCGAGATCCTGCGCTCCGACTGGGGCCTGACCTGGAACGCCGCGCTGGAGACCGGCGGGGTGATGGTCAGCGACAAGGTCAAGCTCACCTTCGACATCTCCGCCGTCAAGGCCGCCCCGCAGGCCTGACCCCGCACGGCCCCGCACATGACCGCGGCCCCGCAAGGCCCCCGGGGGAGGGGTCGTGCGGGGCCGCGGTCATGCCGCCGGCGCGGCGCTCACTCCTGCGGCTCGACCCCGGCCCGCAGCAGCCCGTACGCATAGGCGTCGTCCAGCGCCTGCCAGGACGCGGCGATGACGTTCTCCGCGACACCGACCGTCGACCACTCGCCCCGGCCGTCGCTGGTGGACACCAGGACCCGGGTGATGGAGCCGGTACCCAGGGCGCCCTCCAGGATGCGGACCTTGTAGTCCACCAGCTCCATATGGGCCAGCTGCGGATAGATCCGCTCCAGGCCCACCCGCAGCGCCCGGTCCAGCGCGTTGACCGGGCCGTTGCCCTCGGCGGTGGCGACGATCCGCTCGCCCTTGGCCCACAGCTTCACGGTCGCCTCGTTGGCGTGCGTACCGTCCGGGCGGTCCTCGACGATCGCCCGCCAGGACTCGACCCGGAAGTAGCTGCGCGGCCGGCCGCCCTCCGCCCGCCGGAGCTCCTCCCGCAGCAGCAGCTCGAAGGAGGCGTCGGCGGCCTCATAGGTGTAGCCCGCCAGCTCCCGCTCCTTGACCCGCGCGACGACCCGGCCGACCAGCTCGCGGTCGTCGCTGAGGTCGATGCCCAGCTCCTTGCCCTTGAGCTCGATGGAGGCCCGCCCGGCCATGTCGGAGACCAGCATCCGCATGGTGTTGCCGACCAGCGCCGGGTCGATGTGCTGGTAGAGGTCGGGGTCGACCTTGATCGCGGAGGCGTGCAGTCCGGCCTTGTGGGCGAAGGCGGAGACACCCACATAGGGCTGGTGGGTGGAGGGCGTGAGGTTGACGACCTCGGCGATGGCGTGCGAGATCCGGGTGGTCTCGGCGAGCTTGCCCTCGGGCAGCACCGGACGCCCGTACTTGAGCTCCAGGGCGGCGACGACCGGGAAGAGGTTGGAGTTGCCGACCCGCTCGCCGTAGCCGTTGGCGGTGCACTGGACGTGCGTGGCACCGGCGTCCACCGCGGCCAGGGTGTTGGCGACGGCGCAGCCCGTGTCGTCCTGGGCGTGGATGCCCAGCCGCGCGCCGGTGTCCGCGACGACGGTCCGTACGACGGCGGTGACCTGCGCCGGAAGCATGCCGCCGTTGGTGTCGCAGAGCACCACGACATCGGCGCCGGCCTCGCTCGCGGTGCGCACCACCTGCTTGGCGTAGACCGGGTCCAGTGCATAGCCGTCGAAGAAGTGCTCACAGTCCAGGAAGACCCGGCGGCCCTGGGCGCGCAGGTAGGCGACGGTGTCCCGCACCATCGCGAGGTTCTCCTCCGGCGTGGTCCGCAGCGCCAGCTCCACATGCCCGACATGCGACTTGGCGACCAGCGTGATGACCGGGGCCCGGGACTCCAGGAGCGCGGCGACCTGCTGATCGTCCTCGACCCGGACGCCGGCCTTGCGGGTGGCACCGAACGCGACCAGCTGGGCGTGCCGGAAGTCGATCTCCTCGCGGGCGCGCTGGAAGAACTCGGTGTCCCGCGGGTTGGCGCCGGGCCAGCCGCCCTCGATGAAGCCCACCCCGAACTCGTCGAGATGCCGCGCGATGGTCAGCTTGTCGGCGACGGTGAGGTTGATGCCCTCGCGCTGCGCACCGTCGCGGAGCGTGGTGTCGAAGACGTGGAAGTCGTCGGACACCGCGCCGACGGGCCGGGGGGCGGGTTCTTGTGCGTCCGTCATGCTGGTCTGGCTCCTGTCGGGATCTCGGTCTACCGGAATAACCGGTTCCACCGCCCCTCCATGATCCCTCGCGCTCCGCCTCCGGTGAGGTGTGGACCGGAAACGAAAAAACCTCTCGCGGGTGCGAGAGGTCTGCGCGCGGGTCTGGGACGACGGTGGCCACGCCGTACTCGGTTCGTACGGGGTGGTCACTGCGGACCGGCGCGCCTGCTGCCAATAATCATGGCGAACGAGAGCACGGTCCGGAGTGTGCCACACCGCCGGGCCGGACACACGGAAGTCTCACGATGCGGTCGGACTGTCCACCGCCGCCCAGCGGCGGAGCGCGGCGGTGGCCCGTGCGCGGTCCCGGGGCGCCAGCTTTTCGATGCTCGCGAGGTGGTTGGTGTGCGGGGCCAGGCAGACGTGCGCGTCCCGGCTGCCCCGGCCCGTACGGAAGGGCTCGGCCCGGGCGGGGTCGTTCTCGCCGTACACGAAGAGCAGCTCGCTGCCGTGCTGCCGTACCCAGCGGTCGATGTCGGGCATGGCGTCCGGCTGGAAGCGCAGCGGAATGCTGCGTGGCACATAGGTGCGCATCTCCTGGATTCCGGGGTAGCGCAGCATTCCGGCCAGGTGCGGGGCGGCAAGCGACACGAAGCCGAGCTGGGTGCCCAACTGGTAGTAGGACGCGGTGACCGGGGCCAGGTGACGGTCGGAGTAGGCCGGGAGCCGGGTCACGCCTTCGAACCAGGCGTACAGCGCGTCGCCGTCGGCCGACGGCCGGGGAATACCGCCGCAGCCGTCCGCCTCTTCCTTCTGCATCCAGAAGACCATGGGCAACTGGAGCGCGGTGAGCTCCAGTACCCGGTCGGCGCCGCCGATGGTGCGGAACGTGTAGCCCTGGCCTGCGGCCCAGCGGGTGAGGCGGCCCGCCATCTCCGCTCGCCGGGCCCCCAGCATCGCGCGCTGCACCGCCGTGAGCGCGCTCCGGCAGGCGGGAGAGCCCACCCGCCGGAGGAAGCGGTCCTCGGCGGTGTCGTCCCGGTCGTCGGTGTTGTCGGGTGCCGAGTACGCGACGGACCCGGCCACATCGTGCGGGTAGAAGCGCCGGTGGTAGACGGTGGCCATACCGCCCTTGCTGCCGCCGGTGGAGATCCATGCGGCGCGGTAGACCGTCTTCAGGGCCCGGATCAGCCGGTGGTGATCGCTCGCCGCCTGCCGGATGTCGAGTTTCGACCAGTCGGTGGGGTGGGGGCGGGACGTGCCGAAGTACCGCTGCTCGACGCTGAGCTGGTTGCCCACCAGGATCCGGGTCGGCTCGGCGCGGAAGGCGGGGCCCTGGTAGGTGAGGTCGTAACCGTTGGTGTGGAGCACCATCGGCCGGACGGTGGACCGGTGGAGCAGCGACAGCCGCTGCTCGAAGCTGCCCTTGCCGGGGTGCCGGTGGTCGACGGGCTGGCGGTAGGCCAGCGCGAAGGAGCGGTAGCCGGCCGGGGCCGGGTTCTCCTTGACGACCCGCATCCCCGGTACGGCCGCGATCCTGGCGCGGATGCCGTCGGCGGCCGGGCGGGACACGGCCGCCGACGGCATGGCCGGGGGCGCCCCACCGGTCGAGGCGGTCGCCACGGACGGCGCCGCGACGGCCGGGGCCAGCAGGCCCGTCAGCAGCAGCGGCAGGAGTAAGTGCCTGGTGTTCTTCATGCCGTCCAGCCAAGCCGCCCGGCGCCGGAAGCGGATCCCCCGGAAACGGCAAGCGGCCTCCCCCGCGCGGGGGAGGCCGCTCCCGGCCAGGGCGAACGCTCAGTCGGCGACGGGTTCCCCCACCCGCGCCTTGCCGGCTCCCGCGTCCTCGTCCTGCTTGCCGACCCGGTGCAGATCGATGGTGCGGGTCTCGCGCATCGTGATGTAGACGATCAGCGAGACGGCGGCGCAGCCGGCGACGTACCAGTAGTAGCCGGACTCGATGCCGCCCTTCTTGAACCACAGCGCGACATATTCCGCGGTCCCGCCGAACAGCGCGTTGGCGATGGCGTACGGCAGGGCCACGCCCAGCGCACGGATGCCGGTCGGGAACAGCTCGGCCTTCACACAGGCGTTGATCGAGGTGTAGCCGGTGACCACGACCAGCGCCAGCAGGGCGAGCCCGAGCGCAGGCCAGAAGCTGCCGGCGTGCTTGAGCATCGTCATGATCGGCACGGTCAGGAACGTCGAGCCGACCGCGAAGGTGATCAGCAGCGGACGCCGCCCGATCCGGTCGGACAGCTTTCCGGCGAGCGGCTGGATGCACATGAAGAGGAAGAGGGCGCAGAAGCTGACCAGGGAAGCGGTCGGCTTGGAGAGCCCGGCGCTGCCCGAGAGGTACTTGGTGAGGTAGGTCGTGTACGTGTAGTACGCGACCGTGCCGCCCATGGTGAGCGCCATGACCAGGAACGCCTCGCGCTTGTGGGCCAGCAGCGCCTTGATCGTGCCGCGCGAGGGATCGGCCTTGGCGCCCTCGTCCTCGGCGTAGACCTCGGTCTCCAGCATGTTGCGGCGCAGATAGAAGACGATGCCCGCGCCCAGCGCACCGACGATGAACGGGATCCGCCAGGCCCAGCTGTGCAGCGCGTCCTCGGACATGGTGCGCTGCAACAGGATTTGCAGGCCGAGGCCGAGCAGCTGGCCCGCGGTCATCGACACGTACTGGAAGCTGGAGGCGAAGCCACGCCGGCCGGGCGCCGATGCCTCGGTGAGGTAGGTGGCGCTGGCCGCGTACTCCCCGCCGACCGACAGCCCCTGGAGCATCCGGGCGAGGAGCAGCACGGCCACACCGCCGTAGCCCGCGACCGCGTAGGTGGGCGCGATGGCGATCAGGATCGCCGAGGCGGACATCAGCGTGACGGTCAGCGTCAGCGCGGCCTTCCGGCCCTTGCGGTCCCCGACCCGGCCGAGCACCCAGCCGCCCACCGGGCGCATGAAGAAGCCGACGGCGAAGATCCCCATGGTGTTCATGAGGTTCGCGGTGTCATTCCCCTTCGGGAAGAACGAATCCGCAAAATAAACCGCAAAACTGGCATAAACGAACCAGTCGAACCACTCGACCATGTTGCCGGCCGACCCGACCCAGATCTTCTTCCATTGCTCTCGTCCCATAGCCGGTTACGGTCTCGGACCCGAAGGCCCTGGGCAAGAGCACGGGCCGCAACGATCGCAGGTACTTACGTACGTTGTGGTCATGAGGAGACCGGGGTCCGGAACCCGGCCCCACCACTGAGACCGCCGGAGGCGCGCCCCCGCCCGAGTCCGTTTCCCGTCCGGGTGAGGCGAGAAGAGCGAAGGAAGCGACATGTCCGAACCACAACCGCAACCGCAGGGACGGCCACGCCCCGTTCCCGCCACCGCCGACGAGGCGCTGGAGATCGGGCGGGGTCATTTCCCGGGCGTCTGGCCGGGCGGGGAAGAACCGGCGCTGTATGTGCAGGAATTCGACATCGGGTATCTCATCTACCCCGTATTTCCTCCCAGGGAGGACCCCACCGCCTATCCGCGGGACCCGGGAGGCTCCCACATCGTGATCTCCAAGGCGGACGGCGAGGTCAGCGCGCTGCCCAACTACCCGCCGGAGCAGGCGGTCGAGCTGTACCGCCGCCACTTCCGCCGGGAGGCGTGACGCCCCGCGCGGGGCAGCGGTGGTTCCGGTGGGGGACGGTTCGGCCCGAGGGCAGCGCCCGCGTCAGCTCTCCCGGGGGGCCAGCGACTCGTCCAGGAATTCCCGTATATGGCCGCGTACTTGTTCCCGGTCCGTGCCCGGGAGGCCGACAACGAGCTGGGAGCCGAAGCCGTCGAGGAGGGCGCGGGTGCGGGTGGCGAAGCGTTCGGCGTCGACGGGGCGGAACTCGCCCTTCGAGATGCCTTCGACGAGGAGGGCCACCAGGTCGCGGTGCCAGGCGAGTTCGAGGTCGAGCTGGCGTTCGCGGGTCTCGTCGTCGGCGTTCTGGGAACGGTTCCACACCTCCAGCCACAGCGTCCAGCGCGGGTCGCGGTGGCCTTCGGGGAGGTACAGGTCGACCAGCACGTCCAGCCGTTCGCGGGCGGTGACGCGGCGGGAGAGGGCGGCCCGGCGTTCGACGCCGAGCTGCTCCTCGCTCCACTGGAGGGTCTGGAGCAGCAGCTCGTCCTTCGTGCCGAAGTAGTAGAGGATGTGGCCGCTGCTCATGCCGACCTCGCGGCCCAGGCCGGCCATGGTCAGCCGGTCCAGGCCCTCCGCGGCGATGGTCGTCATCGCCGCGGCGAGGACCTGCTCGCGGGGCTGGCTGAGCCGGCGCCGGGGGCGGCGCACGGGACCGGGCACGGGGACCTCCGGGTCGGCCGGCCGGGGTCTGCGGATCAGACCTCGGGCTGCTGCTGGGTGATGCAGTGGATACCGCCACCCGCTGCGAAGATCGTACGGGCGTCCACCAGGGTCACCGTCCGCTCGGGGAAGAGCCGGCGGAAGATCGCGGCCGCCTCCTCGTCGCGCGGGTCGCCGAAGCCGCACAGCACCACACCATCGTTGCAGAGGTAGTGGTTGATGTAGGAGTAGTCGACCGGCTCGCCGTCCTCCTCGATGACGGTCGGCGCGGGCACCTCGATGACCTCCAGCTGCCGCCCCCTGGCGTCCGTCGAGGAGCGCAGCAGCTTGCCGATCTCGTTGCAGATCGCGTGGTCGGGGTGGTCGGGGTCGGGCTGGGTGTGGAGGAGGACGACGCCGGGGCGGGCGAAGGCGGCGACGATGTCGACATGGCCGCGGGTGCCGAACCGGCCGTAGTCGGCGGCGAGTCCGCGCGGCAGCCAGATCGCCTTGGTGGTGCCGAGGTGAGCGTGGATCTCGGCCTCGACCTCCTCCTGCGTACGGCCGCGGTTGCGGCCCGGGTCGAGCTGCACGGTCTCGGTGAGCAGGACGGTGCCCTCGCCGTCGACGTGGATGCCGCCGCCCTCGTTGACCAGGGGGGTGGCGTAGCGGTGGGCGCCGGCCAGCGTCGAGACCTGCTCGGCGATCTTCTCGTCGAGGTCCCAGCGGGCCCAGTCCTGGGCGCCCCAGCCGTTGAACACCCAGTCGGCGGCGGCGAGCCGGCCCGTGCCGTCGGTGAGGAAGGTGGGGCCGATGTCGCGCATCCAGGCGTCGTTCAGGGGCCGTTCGACGAGGTCGATGTCGTCGCCGAGGAGGGCGCGGGCGCCCTCGGACTGTCCCGGTCCCGCGACGACGGTGACCGGCTCGAAGCGGCGGACCGCGCGGGCGACGGCGGCCCAGGCGCGGCGGGCTTCGGCCAGTGTCTCGCCGCCCTCCTGGCCGAAGGTGAAGTTGGGGCCGGGCCAGGCCATCCAGGTGCGCTCGTGACGGGCCCACTCCGGGGGCATGCGGAAGCCGTCGGCGGCTGGGGTGTTCATGCGGGGGTCCTCGGGGTTCGCGGTGACGGTGGTGGGCCGTCACGGGGTGGCGGGGCGCAGTGCGGTGCGGTGCGAAGCAGTGCGGTGCGGGCTACAGGAAGTAGAGGCGGGACAGCGAGACGGTGTCGGCCGGTTCCGAGCGCATCGGGTCGCCGTCGAGGGTGACCAGACCGCTGCTCCCGTCGACCTGCACCTGTCCGACCCGGGAGTTGTGGACGAGGTTGCCGGGGCCGATGCCGCGGGTGCCGCGGACGGCGACCCGGCGGCGGCGGGTGGGCATCCCGTCCCCGCCCGCTTCGGCCGCGGCGCGCGCGACGAAGGCGACGGAGATCTCGGCGGGGGTCGCCCCGTGGGCCCCGAACTGCGGTCCGAGCACCAGGGGTTCGCAGGTGTCGGTGGCGGCGTTCGGGTCGCCGGTGACGCCGTAGGCGGGAAAGCCTGACTTCAGCACCAGCTGCGGCTTGGCGCCGAAGTACTGCGGCTTCCACAGCACGATGTCGGCCATCTTGCCGACCTCGATCGACCCGATCTCGTGCGAGAGACCGTGGGCGATGGCGGGGTTGATGGTGAGCTTGGCGACGTAGCGCAGCACCCGCGCGTTGTCGTCGTGAGCCCCGTCGCCTTCCATGGGGCCCAGCTCGGCCTTCATCTTGCCCGCCATCGCGAAGGTACGGCGTACGGTCTCGCCCGCGCGGCCCATGCCCTGGGCGTCGGACGAGGTGATGCCGATCGCCCCGAGGTCATGCAGCACGTCCTCGGCGCCCATCGTGCCGGCCCGGATGCGGTCACGGGCCATGGCGGCGTCGCCCGGCAGATCGGTCTTGAGGTCGTGGACCGAGACGATCATGCCGTAGTGCTCGGCGACCGCGTCCCGCCCGAAGGGGAGGGTGGGGTTGGTGGAGGAGCCGATGACGTTGGGGACACCGGCCATCTTGAGGACGTTGGGGACGTGGCCGCCGCCGCAGCCCTCGATGTGGAAGGCGTGGATGGTCCGGCCGTCCAGGACGCGCAGGGTGTCCTCGACACTGAGGCATTCGTTGAGGCCGTCGCTGTGCAGCGCCACCTGGACGTCGTGGTCCTCGGCGACCCGCAGCGCGGTGTCCAGGGCGCGGGCGTGCGCGCCCATGTCCTCGTGCACCTTGAAGCCGCAGGCGCCGCCCTCGGCGAGCGCCTCCACCAGCGGGGCGTCGCCCGACGAGGAGCCGCGGCCCAGGAAACCGATGTTGACCGGCCAGGCGTCGAAGGCGCTGAAGGCATGCCCCAGTGCCCAGGGGGAGTTGACGCCGACGCCCCAGACCGGCCCGAATTCCTGGCCGATGATCGTGGTGACGCCGGAGGCCAGCGAGGCCTCCATGACACGCGGTGAGAGCAGATGGACATGGGTGTCGACGGCGCCCGCGGTGGCGATCATGCCCTCGCCGGAGACGATCGACGTCCCGGTGCCGACGACGACATCGACGCCGTCGAGGGTGTCGGGGTTGCCGGCCCGCCCTATGGCGTGGATACGGCCCTCCCGGATGCCGACGGACACCTTGCGGATGCCCTGGACGGCGTCGATGACCAGGACGTTGCTGATCACCACGTCGCAGGTCTCCCGGACCGCGGCGGCCTTGAGGTGCAGCCCGTCCCGGGCGGTCTTGCCGAAGCCGGCCAGGAACTCGTCGCCGGGCTTCTGGGCGTCGGACTCGACCCGGACGACCAGGCCCGAGTCGCCGAGGACGACCCGGTCGCCGGCCCGCGGGCCGTGCACCGACGCGTACTCGTGAGGGTCGATGGTCCCTGTCATGCCTGTTCCTCCGCTCCCAGGTAGCCGCAGGCGGCGGCCCGCCGCAGCGCTTCGGTCTTCGCGCCCGGTGCGTCCAGCGGGCCGTCCACCAGACCGGCGAAGCCGATCGCGATCCGGTCGCCGCCGATCGGGACCAGTCCGATCTCCGAGGCGCCGCCGGGGTCGAACCGCACCGACGAGCCGGCCGGGACGCACAGCCGCATGCCGTACGCGGCGGCGCGGTCGAAGTCCAGCCGGGGGTTGGCCTCGAAGAAGTGGAAGTGCGAGGTGACGCTGACCGGCACCGTCGCGGTGTTGCGCACGGTCAGGCGGACCGTGGGCGCGGGCTCCGGGTCGGCCGGGCCCGGGAGCACCGCGCCGGGCGCGGGTGTCGCGTCGTCCCCGGCGGCCGACGGGCCGGCGCCGATCGGGTCGGTGACCACCGCGAGCCGGGAGCCGTCGTCGAAGACGGCTTCCACGTGCACCTCGGTCACGACCTCGGCCACGCCCGGCAGCACATCGTCCGGGCCGAGCACACCGCGTGCCGCCTCGATGGCCTGAGCGAGGCGGCGCCCGTCCCGCGCCGCCTCGCAGACTGTGTCCGCGATCAACGCGGTCGCCTCGGGCACATTCAGCTTCAGTCCGCGGGCCCGGCGCGTCCGCGCCAGCTCGGCCGCGCCGAACAGCAGCAGCCGGTCGCGTTCCGTCGGGGTCAACCGCATCCGGCCACTCCTCCAGGTCGATTAGAGCGACACTCTAACCATGAAATCGGTCGACAGGAAAGTATTGACCAGGGCCAGGGGGATGAGCGACATTGAGCGCTGCTCTAAATGTGCGGCCAATAGAGCGCCGCTCTAAATGATCTCGCCGCGCGAACACCTCGCGAGCACCACGCGAAGCGCACCCACCACAGCACGGAGCACTGCACACGGAGCGCTGCTCACACACTGTTGTCCGGCCTCTCAGGGGAGCCCTCATGCCGATCGAACAACGCGGAGTCGACACCATCCCGGACGAGGAACGCACCAGCGGCCCTCGCGACCTGATCTCGATCCTGCTCGGGTCGAACCTCGCCCTCGGCGTGGTGATCTTCGGCTGGCTCCCGGTCTCCTTCGGGCTCGGCTTCTGGCCCTCGGTGACCTCCCTGGTGGCGGGCACCGCCGTCGGCACGCTGCTGACCGCGCCGCTCGCGCTGGTCTCGCTGCGCAGCGCCACCAACCTCTCCACCAGCAGCGGCGCCCACTTCGGCGTGCGCGGCCGGCTGATCGGCTCGGTCATCGGCCTGCTGCTGTCGCTGGGGTACACCGCGCTGACCCTGTGGGTCGGCGGCGACGCGGTCGTCGGCGCTCTGCACCGCCTGACCGGACTGCCGTCGAGCGGTGCGACGTACGCGCTGGTCTACGCCCTGCTGGCGGGCACCACCGCCCTCGGCGCGGTCTACGGCTACCGGGTGCTGCTGCGGCTGAGCAAAGTGCTCGCCGTCGGCCTGACCCTCCTGCTGGCCGTCGGCATCGTCGCGTACGCGGGCACCTTCACCACGGCCCCGCCGCACGGCAGCAGCTATCTGCTCGGCGGCTTCTGGCAGACCTGGCTGCTGGCCGCCGTCTCCGCGGGCCTCAGCGGCCCCATCGCGTTCATCACCCTGCTCGGCGACTACAGCCGCTACATCTCCCCGCACCGGCACAGCTCCAGGAAGGTCTTCGGCGCGACCTGCCTGGGCCTGGTGGTCGGCCTCCTGGTGCCGCAGCTCTTCGGCACGTTCACCGCGCTCGCCGTCGGTGCCGGCGAGGACTACGCGGGCCCGCTGGTGGCCGGCGCCCCGTTCTGGTACCTGGCGCTGCTGCTGCTCAACGCCTCGGCCGGCTCGGTCGGCAACGCCGGCCTGATGCTCTACAGCATGGGCCTCGACCTGGACGCGATCCTGCCGCGCGCCACCCGTACCCAGGCCACCTACGTCGTCGCCGGACTCGCGACCACGCTGGTCTACGCCGGCCACTTCCTGTGGGCCGCGCAGGACGCGATGACCTCGTTCGTCCTGCTGATGACGGCCGTCGGCACACCCTGGGCAGTGATCACCGTGATCGGCTTCACCCGCTGCCGCGGCGCGTACGACCCGGAGTCCCTTCAGGTCTACAACCGCGGCACCCGCGGCGGCGTGTACTGGTACCGGTCGGGCTGGAACGTCCAGGCCGCCGTCGCCTGGGCGCTGGGTTCGGTGGTCGGCCTGCTGGGCGTGGACACGCCCTTCTACCGGGGGCCGCTGCTCCCTGTGACCGGCGGGATCGACGTCAGCTTCCTGCTCGCGGCGGCCGTCGGCGGTATCACCTACCTGGCCCTCACCGCCCGGGACCCGCGCCCGGTCGCGGCCCTGCGTGCCGCACCGCCCGCTCCCCCGGCGGCCGCGGTGGAGGCTCCCGCGGAGGTCGGCTGAGCCGGCCCGGACACGGCCGAGGCCGCCCCGACAGCGCGTCGGTGGCGGCCTCGGTCAGATACCGGGAGCCCGGGTCAGCCCAGGGGGTGCATCCAGCCGTGCCGGTCCTCGGCGATACCGCGCTGGATGTCGAGGAGCGCGTCCCGCAGCTTCAGCGTGACCTTGCCGGGCTCACCGCCGGACTGGGCCCACTCGCCGCCCGCGCTCTTGACCGTGCCGACCGGGGTGATCACGGCGGCCGTGCCGCAGGCGAAGACCTCGGTGAGCGTGCCGTTCTCCGTGTCGGTCTTCCACTGGTCGATGGAGACCCGGGCCTCCTCGGACTCGTAGCCCAGGTCGCGGGCGACCGACAGCAGGGAGTCACGGGTGACGCCGGCGAGCAGCGAGCCGGTCAGCGTGGGGGTGACGATCTTGTCCCCGTACACGAAGTACAGGTTCATGCCACCGAGCTCCTCGACCCACTTGTGCTCCACGGCGTCGAGGTAGGCGACCTGGTCACAGCCGTGTGCGGCTGCCTCGGCCTGCGCGAGCAGCGACGCGGCGTAGTTGCCGCCGGTCTTGGCGTCGCCCATACCGCCGGGGACGGCGCGCACCCGGTCCTCGGACAGCCAGATGGAGACGGGCTTGACGCCACCGGCGAAGTACGCGCCGGCGGGCGAGGCGATGACCACGAAGAGGTACTCGTTGGCGGGCTTCACGCCCAGGCCGACCTCGGTCGCGATCATGAACGGGCGCAGGTAGAGCGACTCCTCGCCGCCGTGCGCGGGCACCCAGCCCTTGTCCTGCTGGACCAGCAGATCGCACGCCTCGATGAAGGTCTCGACGGGCAGCTCCGGCATGGCCAGCCGGCGGGCGGAGGCCTGGAAGCGCCGGGCGTTGGCGTCGGGGCGGAACGTGGCGACGGAGCCGTCGGGCTGCCGGTAGGCCTTGAGGCCCTCGAAGATCTCCTGCGCGTAGTGCAGGACATTGGTCGCCGGGTCGAGGGAGAGCGGCCCGTACGGCACGAGCTGGCCGTCGTGCCAGCCGCGGCCCTCCGTCCACTTGACCGTCACCATGTGGTCGGTGAAGTGGCGGCCGAAGCCGGGGGCGGCCAGGATCTGCTCCCGCTCCGCGTCGGAGAGCGGATGCGAGGAGGGCTTGAGCTCGATCGTTGGCGTCGTCATGAATGCGTGTCCTTCACTGCGTGTTCCGAGACCTGGGGCACCCTCCCAGCACTTGCTGGGAGAGCATTCACCGGCCCAGCCCTCCGGCCGGGGGTACGGGGTCGGCCCCCACCATGCGGCACCGGTGCGGTTTGTGGCGACCGCGCACGATTTCTTGAACGTACCGGTCGTTACTGGGACGTCCGAGTTTCCTCGCGGGCGGCGATGCCACGTCCGATTATCGCCCGTGGCCCTCCACTGCCGGAAACCGCGTACGCGGTCCGTGCCCGATGGTCGCACCTCACCGGGTGCCGAGCCCAGAGCGGACCGACAAGGACAGCGCCGGGCCTGGAGTGGCCCGGCGCTGTCCGTGGTGTGGGTGCGACTGCTGGGCGTCAGCCCGCTACGCGTGCGGCGAGCGCGTCGCCGATCTCGTCCGTGCTGCGCGCCGAGCCGTCCCTGGCCTCCAGGTCGGCGGCGGCGGCCTCCTCGATACGGGCGGCCTGCTGCTCGAAGCCGAGGTGGCGCAGCAGCAGGGCCACGGAGAGGATCGTCGCCGTCGGGTCGGCCTTGCCGGTGCCCGCGATGTCCGGTGCGGAGCCGTGCACCGGCTCGAACATCGAGGGGAACGCGCCGGTCGGGTTGATGTTCCCGGAGGCGGCCAGGCCGATACCACCGGTGACGGCCGCGGCGAGGTCGGTGAGGATGTCGCCGAAGAGGTTGTCGGTGACGATCACGTCGAACCGCTCGGGCTGGGTGACGAAGAAGATCGTCGCGGCGTCGACGTGCAGGTAGTCGGTGGTGACCTCGGGGTACTCCTGGCCGACCTTGTCGAAGATGTTCTTCCACATGTGGCCCGCGTACACCAGCACATTGTTCTTGTGCACCAGCGTCAGCTTCTTGCGCGGGCGGGCGTTGGCCCGCTCGTACGCGTCCCGGACCACGCGCTCGACGCCGTAGGCGGTGTTGAGGCTGACCTCGGTGGCGACCTCGGCGGGGGTGCCGGTGCGCAGGCTGCCGCCGTTGCCCGTGTACGGGCCCTCGGTGCCCTCGCGGACGACGAGGAAGTCGATGTCCGGACGGCCGGCGAGCGGCGTGGCGGTGTTCGGGAAGAGCTTCGACGGGCGAAGGTTCACGAAGTGGTCGAAGGCGAAGCGGAGCTTGAGCAGCAGACCGCGCTCCAGCACACCGGAGGGTACGGACGGGTCGCCGATCGCGCCGAGCAGGATCGCGTCGTGCTGCTTGAGCGACTCCAGCTCCTCGTCGGGCAGGGTCTCACCGGTCGCATGCCATCGCCGGGCACCGAGGTCGTACTCCTTGGTTTCCAGCTTGACGTCCTGCGGGAGGACCGCGGTCAGGACCTTGAGGCCCTGGGCCACGACTTCCTGGCCGATACCGTCACCGGGGATCACTGCGAGGCGAATGCTGCGAGACATGGTTGGACCCTACTCTCCGTCCCATTGATTGACACGTATCGTCCGCCATACGGACACATGGGGAGCCGGTCAGCTGCCGTTCACCCTGTGTCCCCGTCGCGGTCGGGTGGTGCTGCGACATTCGGCGGCATGACTGGAAACAGCCGGGGGGACGTCCCCCAGTCCTCCCACACCCCGCGCGTCGGCATACCGGAGCAGCTGGCGGCCCGGATGAGCATGCCCGAGCAGCATGACTACCTCCGTACGAAGCTGAGCCGCCGCGGTCTGCTGCGCACCTCGGCCGCGACCGCGGGCGTCGTCGCGGGCTCCGGACTGCTGGCCGGTTCGGGCCAGGCCGCCTCCCCCACCCTGCTGGCCTCGCCCGCCGCTGCCACCGTCGACGGTGCGCTGGTCGCTCCGTTCGGCCGCCATCTGGCCTTCGGCGCCGACCCCAGGAGCCAGATGCGGGTGAGCTGGCAGGTGCCGCTCGCGGTCGGGCGGCCGTATCTGCGGGTGGGCCTCAAGCCGTGGGACCTGGGGCGCAGGATCGAGGCCGAGGTCCGTGATCTGCACACGCCGTCGCTGTCCGCGAAGCTGCCGGCCGTGCAGCAGTACTACCTGCACGCCGCGCTGGACGGACTGCGCCCGGGGACGACGTACTACTACGGCGTCGGCCACGACGGCTTCGACCCGGCCGACCCGCGCCACTTCTCCACCCTCGGCACCTTCCGTACCGCCCCGGCCCGTGCCGAGAAGTTCGTCTTCACCGCCTTCGGCGACCAGGGCGTGAGCTACCACGCCCTGGCCAACGACCAGTTGATCCTGGGCCAGAACCCGTCGTTCCACCTGCACGCGGGCGACATCTGCTACGCGGACACCGACGGCGACGGCTCCGAGCACGACGCCTACGACGCCCGCGTCTGGGACCAGTTCCTCGCGCAGACCGAGTCGGTGGCCAAGTCCGTGCCGTGGATGGTGACCACCGGCAACCACGACATGGAGGCCTGGTACTCCCCCAACGGCTACGGCGGCCAGAACGCCCGCTGGACGCTGCCCGGGAACGGCCCGGACGCCCAGAACGCCCCCGGCGTCTACTCGTTCACCTACGGCAATGTCGCGGTCGTCGCGCTGGATGCCAACGACGTCTCGTACGAGATCCCCGCCAACCAGGGCTACACGGGCGGCAAGCAGACCCGTTGGCTGGACCGCAGGCTGGCGGAGCTGCGCGCCGCCGAGGGCATCGACTTCCTCGTCGTCTTCTTCCACCACTGCGCCTTCTCCACCACCAACTCGCACGCTTCCGACGGCGGGGTGCGCGACGCCTGGCTGCCGCTGTTCGAGAAGCACCAGGTCGATCTGGTCATCAACGGCCACAACCACGTCTACGAGCGGACCGACGCCCTCAAGAGCGGGCGGGTCAGCAAGAAGATGCCGATCGGCGAGAGCGTCGACACCACGCGCGAGGGCATCGTGTACGTGACCGCCGGCGGCGCGGGCCGGGCCCTCTACGACTTCCCCGTCCCCGACAGCTACGAGGGCCACGTCAAGGACCTCGACCATGTCGAGACCTACCACTGGACCAAGGGCAAGGCGAAGGCCAAGGACACCGTGGAGTGGTCCCGGGTCCGCTACACCGGCTACTCGTTCATCGCCGTCGAGGTCGCGCCGGGCCACCGCCCGCGGATGAAGGTCACCGCCCTCGCCGAGTCCGGTGAGCGCATCGACCACTTCGAGGTGACCCGCTCACCCGAGCAGTGAGCCTGCGGACGGACTGACAGGGGCGCCCGGACTCCGGGCGCCCCTGGACGCTTACGGGAGATAGATCCACCGGGCCACGGACAGCCGGATCCGCCAGCAGCAGCGGCAGGACATGGACACCGGCCGCGACGGCACCGACCCGGCTCGCGCGCGCATCATCTCAGTGCCCGGTGGAGCCGCCGTTGTCACGGCGGTCGAGGGCGCGCTGGAGGGCGGCGGCGGCGTTCCTGCGGTCGGCGTCGCTGGTCGTACGGGCGGAGTGACGGGTCCTGCGGACGGCAGTCTCAGCCATGATTCACGTCTCCTATGCCAGAGCCCCGAGAAGAAATGGGATGCGTCGATCCAGAAGCGGCCGGAAAGGGCGGGGGCCTCGGCACGGCAGGGGTCACCTGCGCTTGCGCACCGGGCCGCGTCCGCAATCGCTCGATGGAGCGTTACGTTCGGCTCCTACAACGCTAGGACAGCTCGGCCGTGATGTCTGCACAATTACTTGGGCTTCCTACTATCTGAGACGGCGAGCAGGCGGCGGGCGCGTACTCGAACGAGTGTTCCCCGGAAATATGCCGGTCATGGGCCCCTCGGCGCTCCCTGGCGCGGCGGTGTCGCTCGTGCCGCGAGGCCAGGCCCGCCCAATGACGCAACGCCGACGGCCCGGCGCCCCTGGGGAGAGGGGAGCCGGGCCATCGGTGTACGCGCGGGCCGTCAGCCCATGTGCGGGTAGCGGTAGTCCGTCGGCGGGACCAGGGTCTCCTTGATGGAGCGGGTGGAGGTCCAGCGCATCAGGTTCTGCTTGGCGCCGGCCTTGTCGTTGGTGCCGGACGCACGGCCGCCGCCGAAGGGCTGCTGGCCGACGACGGCGCCGGTCGGCTTGTCGTTGATGTAGAAGTTGCCGGCCGCGAAGCGCAGCAGCTCGCAGGTGCGCGCCGCCTCGGCACGGTCCTGGGCGATGACGCAGCCGGTCAGGCCGTACGCCGAGGCGGACTCCATCTGGGTGAGCATCGCGTCGTAGTCGGCGTCGTCGTAGACGTAGACGCCGAGGATCGGGCCGAAGTACTCGTCCTTGAAGATCTCGTTCTCCGGGTCGGTGGAGACCAGGACCGTCGGGCGGACGAAGTAGCCCTCGCTGTCGTCGTACGTGCCGCCGGCCACGACCTCGACGGTCGGGTCGGCCTTGGCGCGGTCGATCGCCGCCTTGTTCTTGGCGAAGGAGCGCTCGTCGATGACGGCGGACATGAAGTTCGACAGGTCCGAGACATCGCCCACGGACAGGGAGTCGACCTCGGCGGCGAACTCCTCCTTGAGGCCGCTGTTCCACAGCGAGGCCGGGACGTACGCGCGGGAGGCCGCGGAGCACTTCTGGCCCTGGAACTCGAAGGCGCCACGGGTCATGGCGGTCTTCAGCACGGCGCGGTCGGCCGAGGGGTGGGCGACGATGAAGTCCTTGCCACCGGTCTCGCCGACGAGCCGGGGGTAGGTCTTGTAGTTCTCGATGTTGATGCCGACCGTCTTCCACAGGTGCTGGAAGGTCTTGGTCGAACCGGTGAAGTGGATGCCCGCCAGGTCGGGGTGGGTCAGTGCCACCTCGGAGACGTCCTTGCCGTCACCGGTGACCAGGTTGATGACGCCCTTGGGCAGCCCGGCCTCCTCCAGCAGCTCCATCAGCAGCACGGCGGCGAGGGTCTGCGTCGGGGACGGCTTCCAGACGACCACGTTGCCCATGAGGGCGGGGGCGGTCGGGAGGTTGCCGGCGATCGCGGTGAAGTTGAAGGGCGTGATCGCGTAGACGAAGCCTTCGAGGGGGCGGTGGTCCGAGCGGTTCCAGACGCCCGGGGAGTTCGCCGGGGGCTGCTCGGCGAGGATCTGGCGTGCGAAGTGCACATTGAAGCGCCAGAAGTCGATGAGCTCACAGGGAGTGTCGATCTCGGCCTGCTGGGCGGTCTTGGACTGGCCGAGCATGGTGGCGGCGGCCAGCGTCTCGCGCCAGGGGCCGGAGAGCAGGTCGGCGGCCTTGAGGATGATCGCGGCGCGGTCGTCGAAGGACAGCGCGCGCCAGGCCGGGGCGGCGGCCAGCGCGGCGTCGACCGCGTCCTGGCCGTCCTTGACCGTGGCGTTGGCGTACGTACCGAGCCGGGAGGCGTGGTTGTGCGGCTGCACGACGTCGAAACGCTCGCCGCCGCCCATCCGGCGCTCGCCGCCGATGGTCATCGGCAGCTCGATCGGGTTGCCGGCCAGCTCCTTGAGCTTGGCCTCCAGGCGGGAACGCTCCGGGCTGCCGGGGGCGTAGGTGTGGACCGGCTCGTTCACCGGCACGGGGACCTGGGTCACAGCGTCCATAGCGGCCGTGTCTCCTTCGATCTCGATCGTCGTTTTCGTACGTCGGTGGTGCGGCCGCGGCCGCGTCGGGTGGGCGGCTGCGGGCGGTGCCGTCCGGGATGCGTCCCGGGCTTCCAGCATCCACCCGTGCCCGCCCCCACGGGGCGATCGGCCCGCGGCGGTCGGCCGCGGGTCGCCGGCGACCTCGGACTGCGGTCTCCCGGGGAAGAACCCCGGGCCCCAGCCGGAAGGCCGCGCGCCCTCCTGCGTCAGCCGCGGGTCGCCAGCGACCTCAGGAAGAACCCGAGGTTCGCGGGGCGCTCGGCGAGCCGGCGCATGAAGTATCCGTACCAGTCGGTGCCATAGGGGATGTACACCCGCATACGGTGCCCATCGGCCACCAGGCGCGCCTGCTCGGCCTCCCGGATGCCGTACAGCATCTGGAATTCGTAGTCGGCCGGCTTGCGCCCGTTGCGGTGCGCCAGCTCCTGGGCGATGGCCACCATCCGCGGGTCGTGCGACCCGATCATGGGGTAGCCCTCGCCGCCCATCAGGATCTTCAGGCAGCGCACATAGGCCTTGTCGACCTCCTGCTTGTCCTGGAAGGCGACGGTCGCGGGCTCCTTGTACGCACCCTTGACCAGCCGCACCCGGGAGCCTTCCCCGGCGAGCGCACGGCAGTCGTCCTCGGTACGGAAGAGATAGGACTGGAGCACCGCACCCGTCTGGGGGAAACGCTCCCGCAGGTCGGCGAGGATCGCGAGAGTGGAGTCGACCGTGGTGTGGTCCTCCATGTCGAGGGTCACGGTCGTACCGGCCTCGGCGGCGGCTTCGACCACCGGAGTGACGTTCTTCAGCGCCAGCTCGTGGCCGCCGGCCAGTGCCTGCCCGAAAGCGGACAGCTTGACCGACATCTCGGCCTTGACGCCGAGCCCGTGCTCCTTGAGTGCCGCGGCCAGCTGGAGATAGGCGTCGCGGTTGCGCAGCGCTTCGGCCGGGTCGGTGATGTCCTCGCCGAGATGGTCGAGGGTGACCTCCAGGCCACGCGCGGCAAGGGACCGCACGGCCGCCATGGACTCGTCCAGGCGCTCGCCGGCGACGAACCGGTCCACCACGGGGCGGGTGACCGGCGCGGCCGCGACGAGGCGGCGGATGCTGTCGCTGCGCGCTGCGGCGAGAAGCACGGGACCCAGCATGGGCACCTCCACGATTCAGGGTGACAAGTACCGGGCGGACGCCGGACGGGGCGAACGCGTCGGCAATATTGAGCCACCTGAAACTTAAGGATCGCGCCACTTCCCGGCCATCGACAGCTGTCACGCCTTCGTGGTCGGGATCTCAGACAGATGTATGAGAATGAGGGAGCGACGACCGTGCCAGTGGTGACAGTGGTGTGAGAGGTGCCCGAGGTGCCGACGGTGCCAGTGGTGTGACGACAGGAGAGGAGCCGGGCGGCGGATGCGGGGCGATTACCAACAGCTCGTGGACGAGATCTCGGCGGCGCTCGGCGCACCGGCGACGCTGGAGGACCGGGATTTCGGGCTGATTGCCTTCGGCGCGCACGAGGGCGACGACGACGAGGTCATGGACCCGGTGCGGACCCGCTCGATCCTCCAGCGCCGCTCGTCGGCGGCGGTACGGGCCTGGTTCGAGGCGTTCGGGATCGCCCGCGCCAGGACGGCGCTGCGCATTCCCCCGGACCCGGCGGCGGGGGTCTTCAAGGGCCGCATCTGCCTCCCCGTACGGCACCGGGGCATCGTGCACGGCTATGTCTGGCTGCTGGACGACGGGCATCTGACCGACCTCGAACTGGGCGGCCGCGGCGCGCCGGCCGACCCGCGGATCGCACAGGCGATGGAGACCGCCGCCCGGATCGGCGCGCTGCTCGCCGACGAGGCCCGTGCCGGATCCGAACTCGGCGACCTGCTGCGGGAGTTGCTGGTCTCGCAGCCCGCCGGCCGGGCGGCCAGGGCGGCCGCGCTGCACGAGGCGCTGCGGGACACCCTGCGCTTCACCCCGGGCGTCCCGCTCACCATGGTCGCGGTGCTGCCCTGGGACACCTCGGACACCGACGCGGCGCCGCTGCCCAGCCTGCCTGGCCTGCTGGCGGCGTGCGCACTGCCGGCGGGCTCTCCGGCGCCCCCGGCGGAGGGGGCGGACGAGGCGGACAACGCCCCGCAGCACGGCAACGGACACCAGGGCCGCTCCGGGGCCGGCGGCCGTCCGTCGTCCGCCGCCGTGCCCGCCCTGGCCGCGCTGGTGCGGCTGCGCTCGGCCGGTGCGCTCACCCCGGCCCATGCGGTGGCCGAGCATCTGCTGCGCTCCCCGCGTGCGGGCACCGCACCGGCCGAGGGCCGCTCGTCGCGCGGCGGCCCTGCCGGACACCCGCCGCCGCTCCGGCCGGGCGCCGCCGGAATCGGCGTCGGCACCACGGAGTTGACCGACCTCCCGGCCACCTGGCGAGAAGCGCTGGACGCGGCCCGCGCGGCCCGCGCCGAGCCCCGGCTGGGCCCGATCACCCAGTGGGACGCCCTCGGCCCGTACCGCATGCTGACCGCTCTGCCGGGCACCGCACCCGACCCGGCCGTCGGCCCGCTGCTCTCCCCCGCACACGCCGAACTCGCGCGCACCGCCGAGGTGTTCCTGGACTGCGCGGGCCAGGCGAGCCGCACCGCACAGGCCCTGGGCATCCACCGCCAGACGCTCTACTACCGCCTGGGCCGGGTGGAGAAGCTGACCGGCCTCGACCTCGCCGACGGCGAACACCGGCTGCTGCTGCACATGGCGCTCAAGGCGGCGCGGCTGTAAGGGAGTTGGGCGCACCGCTCCCGGCGGCGGAGTGCCCGGCTCCGCGCGCGGGCACGGCCGGCTACTTCGCGCCCAGCACCTCGCCCGCGGTGACCCGGCGCAGTGCGGTCGCCAGGTCCCGGCCGGAGGGCATGGCGTCCGGCGTGAGCAGCGACTGGACCATCAGGCCGGTGAGCAGGGCCTGGTAGAAGGAGCCGACGATACGCGCCGCCTCCGGGTCGACCTCGGTGTCCGGCACCCCTTCGAAGACCGCGACGAGTCCCTCGCCCCCCTCCGGGAGCACCTCGCCGATCGCCTCGCGCAGTGCCGCGTCGCGCGGCAGCAGCCCCAACACCTCGACCTGCGCGGCGATGAACTCCCGTTCCGTGGCGATCCGCTGGAGGACCGCGTCCCAGACCGCGGCGAACCGCTCCAGCGGATCCGCGTCGCGCGCCTCCGCCCCGCCGCCGACGGCCGGCACCTGGGCCACACTCGCGCCCCACTCCTCGCTGGACGCGATGATCGCCTGGCGCATCAGGGCGTCCTTGGAGCCGTAGTGGTATCCGATGGAGGCGAGGTTGGCGCCGGATGCGGCCACGATGTCGCGAGCGGTGGTGCGCGCATACCCCTTCTCCAGGAGGCAGCGCTTGGCGCCCTCCAGAAGGTCTTCACGGTGTCCCATGGGGGCAGCCTATCTCCGCACATACGCTCGTACCAGACATCCGTATTAAACGGGCGTACACCTTCCGACGCCCCGGACGCCCCTCGCCCTATCCGAGCGGCATCCCGCCGGTGCCGGACGTGCCCCCGGGGTCCGACGTACCTCCGGAACCCGGGTGCGACGGACCCCCGGTGCCGGACTCCCCGCCGGGGTCCGACGCCTCCCCGGGGTGCGGCGCACCCGGCCGGGCCATCCCGTAGTGGCGGTAGAGCTCGGCTTCTTCGGAGGGGTCGAGATGGCCGTCGGCGTCGATCCGCGGCGCCGCCTTGATGGTCTCCTTGTCGTGCGGAACATGCAGTTCGTCGCCGGTCCGACGGACCCCGGCGAGCGGAATGAACGTCTCCTTCATCCCGAACAGCCCGGTGCGCACCGTGATCCACTCGGGGTCGTTGGTGGCATCGTCCCGGTAGACCTGCTGGACCCTGCCCACCTTCGCGCCGTCCGCATCGACCACATGCAGGCCGGTCAGGCTCCGCGGGGGTTCACCCAGGGGTGCATTCATGGCGGCTTCTCCTTCCGCACGCACCGGCGGGGGGCACGCACAGTTCCCATTGCGCGACGCGGGTATCTCCCCAGCGACTCGGGACGACCGGCAGCGGGCGGCTCCGTCGGCCCCACGGCGGTTCCGACGGCCCCCACGGCCTCACCACCCGATACGCCATTCGGGTGAACGGCGGACGCGTGCGACCTCCCCGGACGCGGAGTCGCGGACCGCGACGGCGTGCGTACGATGCGGGCACGCGAACGGGCCCGGACTCCGCCGAAGCGGGGTCCGGGCCCGTTGACCTGCGAATCCTGCGACTCAGTCGCCGAGGTTCACCGCACGCACCGAGGTCGCGCCGATCTCCTCGGCGATCTCGGCGAGCACGTTCGGCGGAATCGTGTCGTCGACGGTCAGCGCAACCAGCGCCTCGCCACCGACATCGGCCCGGGAAACCTGCATCCCGCCGATGTTGATGCCGGCCTCGCCCAGGATCCGGCCGACGGTGCCGACGACACCGGGGCGGTCGCTGTAGCGCATGAAGGCCATGTGGTCCGCGAGCGACAGGTCGATCGAGTGGTCACCGACCGCGACGATCTTCTGGGTGTTCTTGTGGCCCGACAGCGTGCCGGAGATCGACACCTCGTCGCCGCCCGCGAGGGTGCCGCGCACGGTCACCACATTGCGGTGCTCGGGCGACTCGCTGCTGGTCGTCAGCCGCACCTCCACGCCGCGCTCCTGCGCGAACAGCGGGGCGTTGACATAGGACACCGTCTCGTCCACGACGTCCTCGAAAACGCCCTTGAGCGCGGAGAGTTCGAGCACCTTGACGTCGTGCTGGGTGATCTCGCCGTACACCTCGACGTCGAGACGCAGGGCGACCTCGCCGGCCAGCGCGGTGAAGATCCGGCCGAGGCGCTCGGCCAGCGGCAGACCCGGCTTGACGTCCTCGGCGATCACACCGCCCTGGACGTTGACCGCGTCCGGCACCAGCTCGCCGGCCAGCGCCAGCCGCACCGACTTGGCGACCGAGATACCGGCCTTCTCCTGCGCCTCACCCGTCGACGCACCGAGGTGCGGGGTGGCGACGACCTGGTCGTACTCGAAGAGCGGCGAGTCGGTGCAGGGCTCGGTCGCGTAGACGTCGAGGCCCGCGCCGGCCACCCGGCCCTCCTTCAGCGCGGTGGCCAGCGCCGCCTCGTCGACGATCCCGCCACGCGCGGCGTTGACGATCCGGACCGACGGCTTGACCTTGTGCAACGCCTCGTCGCCGATGAGACCGACGGTCTCGGGCGTCTTGGGGAGGTGCACGGTGATGAAGTCCGAGACCTCCAGCAGCTCGTCCAGGGTCAGCAGCTTGACGCCCATCTGCGCAGCACGAGCCGGCTGGACGTAGGGGTCGTAGGCGACGACCTTCATGCCGAAGGCCGACATCCGCTGGGCGACCAGAACGCCGATCCGGCCGAGGCCGACCACACCGAGGGTCTTCTCGCTGAGCTCGACGCCGGTGTACTTGCTGCGCTTCCACTCGCCGTTCTTCAGGGCGGTGTTCGCCTGCGGGATGTTGCGGGCCGTGGCGACCAGCAGACCGCAGGCGAGCTCGGCGGCGGTGACGATGTTGGAGGTCGGGGCGTTGACGACCATCACGCCGGCCTTGGTGGCGGCGGAGACATCGACATTGTCCAGGCCCACGCCCGCACGGGCGACGACCCTCAGCTTCTTGGCGGCGGCGATGGCCTCGGCGTCGATCTTCGTCGCGCTGCGCACGAGGACGGCGTCGACATCGGCGATCGCGGGCAGCAGCTCGGCGCGGTCCGCGCCGTTGCAGTGCCGGATCTCGAAGTCCGGACCGAGGGCGTCGACGGTGGCGGGCGACAGCTCTTCGGCGATCAGTACGACAGGTTTCGGGCTCACGTGGTCTTCAGTCCTCACTAGTCCTTCGCGGACGGCCGTCCCGACGGCCGAAGGCGGTGAAGGGGGAAAGCCGCGTGGAAGACGCACGACGCTGTGAGCCTGACGCGCTTGTGATTGGCAGTGTAGTGGCGGTGGGGGGCGCGTCCTGTGCCAGTGCGGAAGGATCACCCGTGCGTGGTTCTACGCGGTGGACAAGGCGCCCCGGCGGCCGTGGCCGGGGGCATGGACGAGGGGGCCGCGAGTGGCTTCGCGACCCCCTGTCCGTTCGGCTTACGCCTCGTCGTCCACCCAGCTCATCAGCTTGCGCAGCTGCTTGCCGGTGGTCTCCAGCAGGTGGTCCTCGTCGGCCTTCTTGTACTCGTTGTACTTCGGCAGGCCGGCGTTGTACTCCGCCATCCAGTTGTTGGCGAAGGTGCCGTCCTGGATCTCGGCGAGCACCTTCTTCATCTCGGCCTTGGTGTTCTCGTTGATGATCCGCGGGCCGGTGATGTAGTCGCCCCACTCGGCGGTCTCGGAGACCGACCAGCGCATCTTCTCCAGGCCGCCCTCGTACATCAGGTCCACGATCAGCTTCAGCTCGTGGAGGCACTCGAAGTACGCGATCTCGGGCTGGTAGCCCGCCTCGACCAGGGTCTCGAAGCCGGCCTTGACCAGCGCCGAGGCGCCACCGCACAGGACGGCCTGCTCACCGAACAGGTCGGTCTCGGTCTCCTCGGTGAAGGTGGTCTTGATGACGCCGGCGCGGGTGCCGCCGATGCCCTTGGCGTAGGAGAGCGCGAGCGCGAAGGCGTTGCCGGTCGCGTCCTGCTCGACGCCCGCGATGCACGGGACGCCGCGGCCTTCCTCGTACTGGCGGCGGACCAGGTGGCCCGGGCCCTTGGGGGCGACGAGAGCGACGTCCACGCCGGCCGGGGGCTTGATGAAGCCGTAGCGGATGTTCAGGCCGTGGCCGAAGAACAGCGCGTCGCCGTCCTTCAGGTGGTCCTTGATGGACTCCTCGTAGACCTTGGCCTGGATCGGGTCCGGCACCAGGATCATGATGACGTCGGCCTCGGCGGCCGCCTCCGCGGGGGTCACCACGCGCAGGCCCTGCTCCTCGGCCTTGGCCTTGGACTTGGAGCCCTCGTGCAGACCGACGCGCACGTCGACACCCGAGTCGCGCAGGGACAGCGCGTGGGCGTGGCCCTGGCTCCCGTAGCCGATGACCGCGACCTTGCGGTTCTGGATGATGGACAGGTCGGCATCGTCGTCGTAGAACAGCTCGGCCACTTCGGGTATCTCCTTGGATCTAGCGGGGTGCCCACACAGTACGTCGGGCGGGGCGGGAAAAGTCGGGGGGTCTCGCCATGCGGTCCGGATGGAACGCGAGGTCAGGCCGAACGGTCCAGGGCCCGCAGTGAGCGGTCCGTGATGGAGCGGGCGCCGCGGCCTATGGCGATGGTGCCGGACTGGACCAGTTCCTTGATGCCGAACGGCTCCAGCATCTTGAGCATCGCCTCCAGCTTTTCACTGGATCCGGTGGCCTCGATCGTGACGGCCTCGGGCGAGACGTCCACGGTCTTGGCGCGGAAGAGCTGGACGATCTCGACGATCTGCGAGCGCGTCTCGTTGTCGGCGCGGACCTTGGCCAGGATCAGTTCGCGCTGGATCGCGGCGCCCGGTTCCAGCTCGACGATCTTCAGGACGTTGACGAGCTTGTTGAGCTGCTTGGTGACCTGCTCCAGCGGCAGCGACTCCACGCTGACCACGATGGTGATGCGGGAGATGTCGGGGTGCTCGGTGACCCCGACCGCGAGCGAGTCGATGTTGAAGCCGCGGCGGGAGAACAGCGCGGCGATCCGGGCGAGGATGCCGGGGGTGTTCTCCACCAGGACGGAGAGCGTGTGCTTGGACATGGTCTTCTCTCTTCTTCCGTGCGTCCGTGACGTCCTGGGCTCAGTCGTCTTCGTTGTCGCCGAAGTCGGGACGCACGCCCCGGGCGGCCATGACCTCGTCGTTGGAGGTGCCGGCGGCGACCATGGGCCACACCTGGGCGTCCTCGTGGACGATGAAGTCGATCACGACCGGGCGGTCATTGATGGCATTGGCCTTGGCGATGACCGCGTCCAGCTCGGCCGGGTCCTCACAGCGCATCGCGACACAGCCCATGGCCTCGGACAGCTTCACGAAGTCCGGGACGCGGGTGCCGCCGCTGGCCTTGCCCGCCGTCACGAGGCCGTCGGACTCGGGGCCGCTGTGCAGCACGGTGTTGGAGTAGCGCTGGTTGTAGAAGAGGGTCTGCCACTGGCGGACCATGCCCAGCGCGCCGTTGTTGATGATCGCGACCTTGATCGGGATGTTGTTCAGCGCGCAGGTGACCAGCTCCTGATTGGTCATCTGGAAGCAGCCGTCGCCGTCGATCGCCCAGACCGTACGGTCCGGCTGACCGGCCTTGGCGCCCATCGCGGCGGGGACGGCGTACCCCATCGTCCCGGCACCGCCGGAGTTCAGCCAGGTCGAGGGCTGTTCGTAGTCGATGAAGTGGGCGGCCCACATCTGGTGCTGGCCGACGCCCGCGGCGTAGATGGTGTCGGCGGGGGCGAGCCGGCCGATCCGCTCGATGACCTGCTGCGGGGAGAGGCTGCCGTCCTCCGGCAGGTCGTAGCCGAGCGGGTAGGTGTCGCGCCAGCGGTTGAGGTCCTTCCACCAGGCGCTGTAGTCGCCCCGGTGGCCGGCGTCGTACTCGGCCTGGACGGCGACGATCAGGTCGGCGATGACCTCGCGGGCGTCACCGACGATCGGCACGTCCGCGACGCGGTTCTTGCCGATCTCCGCCGGGTCGATGTCCGCGTGCACGACCTTGGCGTACGGCGCGAAGGAGTCCAGCTTGCCGGTGACCCGGTCGTCGAAGCGGGCGCCGAGGGTGATCAGCAGGTCCGACTTCTGGAGCGCGGTGACGGCGGTGACCGCACCGTGCATCCCGGGCATCCCGACATGCTGCGGGTGGCTGTCGGGGAAGGAGCCCAGCGCCATCAGGGTGGTGGTGACGGGGGCGCCGGTCAGCTCGGCGAGCACCTTCAGCTCGGCGGTGGCACCGGCCTTCATCACGCCGCCGCCGACGTAGAGCACCGGGCGCCTGGACTCGACGATCAGCCGGGCGGCCTCGCGGATCTGCTTGGCGTGCGGCTTGGTCACCGGGCGGTAGCCGGGGAGCTCGGTGTGCGGGGGCCAGGCGAAGGTGGTCTGCGCCTGGAGGGCGTCCTTGGCGATGTCGACCAGGACCGGGCCCGGACGGCCGGTGGCCGCGATGTGGAACGCCTCGGCGATCGTCCGGGGGATCTCGGCCGGGTCGGTGACCAGGAAGTTGTGCTTGGTGATCGGCATCGTGATGCCGCAGATGTCCGCCTCCTGGAAGGCGTCCGTGCCGATCGCCTTGGACGCGACCTGGCCGGTGATCGCCACCAGCGGGACGGAGTCCATGTGCGCGTCGGCGATCGGGGTGACGAGGTTGGTGGCACCCGGGCCCGAGGTCGCCATGCACACCCCGACCCGGCCCGTGGCCTGGGCGTAGCCGGTGGCCGCGTGGCCCGCTCCCTGCTCGTGGCGCACCAGGACGTGCCGGACCTTCGAGGAGTCCATCATCGGGTCGTACGCAGGCAGGATCGCACCGCCGGGAATGCCGAACACGGTGTCGGCCCCGACCTCCTCGAGCGAACGGATCAGGGACTGCGCGCCCGTGACGTGCTCGACGGCGGCGGGCTGCTGCGGTCCGCCTGAGTGACGGGACCGCGGCTGCGGATGGTGGGCCCCGGAGGCCTGCTCGGTCATCTGCGTCTCTTCTCGAAGGTGAGGGTTTTGACGGATTTGTGAGGTTGCTGTGCAACAAAAAACCCCCCGTGCCAGGTGGCAAGCGAGGGGAGCGCGTCGGTGCGATGAGCTGGTTTCGTCAGGTACCAGCTTCAGCCGACGCGCTTTCCAAGTACGAGAATTCGGGTGCGCATGGCACTGACCCTCCCCCCGCCGCGCACCGAGTGTCAAGTGGGTGGGACGGAGGTCTCACTATTTGAGCGCAATGGCGGATGCACGAGCGAATCCGGACCCGCCAGTCCGCCGTGCCGGACGGGCGGTCCGCTGCCGGTGAGCACCACCGCACGGCTCTGACCCGGTAGGTCCGGCACCGGATAGTGGGCGTGCGTCAGGGACCGCCGCAGCCGGTGTTCGTCGAGCGGCCCGGAGAAGGCCATGCCCATGCCGTGCGTACAGCCCATGGAGCGCAGCGCGAGGACCTGCTCGGGCAGATCGACACCGTCCGCGACGGACTGCATGCCCAGGTCTCCGGCGATCCGCAGCAGCCCTGCGGTGATCTTGTGCAGCCGGGCGGACTCCACCACTCCGTCCACCAGCCCACGGTCCAGCCGCAGGACGTCGACCGGGAGCCGGCGCAGTGCGCTGATGGCGGCATACCCGCTGCCGAAGCCGTCGAGGGCAATCCGTACGCCGAGGCGGCGCAGCGCCACCAGCCGGCGCTCCAGGTCGTCGAGCGGGATGCGGGAATCACTTTCGGACAGTTCCAGCACGAGCGCGCGCGAGGGCAGGCCGTGCCGGGTGAGCAGCGACTCGACTCCCTTGGGGGAGAGCGCGTGGTCCAGCAGCCGGCGGGCGGAGAGCCGGACCGCGACCGGGACCGCGTAGCCGGCACGGTGGCGCGCCGCGGCCTGCTCGACGGCCTCCTCCAGCTGCCAGCGGTCCAGCTCCGCGGCGCGGTCGCCGTCGTCGGCGAACCGGCCGCGGTCGCCGACCCGCAGGAATTCGGCCGGAGTGAAGAGGATGCCCTCGGCGGAGCGCCAGCGGGCCTGGGCCGCGACCGCGGTGACCCGGCCGCCGGCCAGCTCCACCACCGGTTGGTGCAGCAGCGTGAAGGCACCCTCGTGCAGGGCCGTACGGAGCTTGGTGGCGAGTTCGGCGCGGTGTGCCACCTCGCTCTGCATCTGGGGGGCGTACAGCTCCACCCGGCCCTTGCCGGCCTGCTTGGCGCGGTACATCGCGAGGTCGGCGTTGCGCAGCAGGCCCGCGGGGCTCACCCCGGGGTCGGCGAAGGCGACGCCGATGCTGGCCGCCACCCGTACGTCCCGCCCGTCGATGCGATAGGGCTCGGAGAGCTTGATGCGCAGCCGGTCGGCGATCTCGTGGATGCGGAACTCACGGGCGGCCCGGTCGCGGGTGCCGTCGCCGGTGATCAGCGCGGCGAACTCGTCGCCGCCCAGCCGCGCCGCTATGTCCCCGGAGCGCACCGAGTCACCGAGCCTGCGGGCGGCCTGCACCAGCAGTTCGTCGCCCGCCTGATGGCCGATGGTGTCATTGACCTGCTTGAAGCCGTCGAGGTCGATGTAGAGCACGGCGGTGTCGTGGTCGCTGGCCCGGCGGCCGGTGACGGCCTGGGTGACGCGCTCGGTGAACAGTGCGCGGTTGGGCAGGTCGGTAAGAGCGTCGTGCGAGGCGTTGTGCTGGAGCTGGGCCTGTAGCCGGACGCGTTCGGTGACATCGCGGGAGTTGAAGATCAGGCCGCCGTGGTGGCGGTTGACCGTGGATTCGACGTTCAGCCAGCCGTCGCCGCCGGAGCGCTGTTCACCGGCGCGGAAGCGGCATTCGATGCGGGTGGTCGGTTCGTCCTCGGGGGCGGCGGCGAGGAATCTGCGGACCTCGTGCACCACCCGGCCCAGGTCCTCGGGGTGGATCAGCGAGGCCAGCTCGGAGCCGACCAGTTCCTCGGCGTCGCGGCCGTAGACACCGGCGGCGGCCGGGCTGACGTAGCGGAGCACACCGGTCGGGGCGGCGATCATGATGACGTCGCTGGAGCCCTGCACCAGGGAGCGGAAGTGATTCTCCTTCTGCGCCAGCTCCTGGGTGAGGGTGATGTTGTCGAGCAGCATGATGCCCTGGCGGACGACCAGCGCCAGCACGACCGTGCAGCCGGTGAAGAGCACCACGCGGTCGATGCGCCGCCCGTCCAGGACGTTGGTGAGGATGCCCAGGGTGCAGACGGCGGCGGCGAGATACGGGGTCAGTGCGGCGAGCGAGCCCGCGATGGGGCGGCTGCCGTGCAGCGGGACCCGGCGGGCGGCGGGCTCGGCCTCCTCCTCGGGGGCCTCGTCCCCCGCGCGGCGGGCGACCCAGGGCGCGTACGCGAGCAGCATCGAGCCGGCGAACCATCCGGCGTCCAGGATCTGCCCGGAGCGGTAGTGCTCGCGCAGCAGCGGCGAGCTGAACAGGGCGTCGCACAGGACCGTCAGCGCCAGTGCGGCGACGGCGGTGTTGATGGCCGAGCGGTGCACCGACGAGCGCCGGAAGTGCAGCGCGAGCACCATGCTCACCAGCACGATGTCCAGCAGCGGGTAGGCCAGCGACAGCGCGCTCTGGGCCACGCTGCGGTCCTGGAAGTGGGCGGTGTGGGCGAGCGCGAGGCTCCATGACAGGGTGACCAGCGACCCCGCGATGAGCCAGGAGTCGAGGCCGAGGCAGACCCAACCGGCCCTGGTCACCGGCCGCTTGGCGAGCACCAGCAGACCGACGATGGCCGGCGGCGCGAACAGCAGGAAGCAGAAGTCGGCCAGGCACGGGCTGGGCACCTCGGTCCCCTGGACGACCTCGTACCAGCCCCATACGGCGTTGCCGAGCCCGGCCATCCCGGACGAGGCGGCGAACAGCATCCATGCCGGGCGGAACCGGCTGCGGCGCTTGCGGGCGTACAGACCGCAGGAGAAGGCCGCCAGGAACGCCGCGAAGCTGAGTCCGAAGTCCCCCATGAACGCGGCGACTTCGGGCGATCCCCAGCCGAAGGCGGCACCGACGGCATAGCCGCCGCAGACCACGGCGAGGACGATCTGCGGTACCGCGCCCGGCGGATTGCCGGCCGGCGCCGGCGGCCGGGAGAGCATCGCCCCGGGGGCGCTCACCGGACTCTTCCCCTCACCTGTACCGGGCGTCGTCGGGAGCGGTGCGCCTGGGGGCCTCGCAGTATTCCCGTGGGCGCTCGTGGATCGCGCTTCTCGCGAATCATCCATCGGCTGTACATCGCCCGTCGCCCCCCTCGAGTTCCGGATCGTTCGCTATCACGCCGCGTCCTTCCCGGCGTCGTCCCCGCTCGGGACGATACACCAGTTCCGTCACTCAGGGACATAGTGTCTCTACGGAGCGTGACTGGCAGCGCGGAGTGTGCACTCTTTGCAGTCGTACGGCCTCGTAGCGCTACTCGCAAGCGGTCAATCGGCGGTGGTGACCACGTTCCGCATGGGCTCGCCGGCCGCGAAAAGCGCCAACTGGTCGCGCAGCAGCCGCTTCGCACGGGGCAGGAAGGCAGAGCTGGGGCCACCGACGTGTGGAGTGATGAGTACGCCGGGAGCGTGCCACAGCGGATGCCCCGGGGGCAGGGGTTCCGGATCGGTGACATCGAGTGCGGCGCACAGCCGTCCGGATTCCAGTTCGGCAAGCAGCGCCTTGGTGTCGACGATCGCGCCGCGCGCGATGTTCACGAGCAGTGCGCCGTCCTTCATCCGCGCCAGGAAATCGGTTCCGACCAGGCCACGCGTCGTGTCGGTGAGCGGAGTTGCCAGCACGACCACGTCCGCGTCGGGCAGGAGGGCGGAAAGGTCGGAGAGTGGATGCACAGGACCGCGCACAGTGTCACGCGCGGTGCGCGCGACGCGCGCCACCCGCGCACATTCAAAAGGTGTGAGCCGGTCCTCGATGGCACTGCCGATCGAACCATAGCCCACAATGAGGACCGATTTGTCGGCGAGCGCCGGCCGGAAGCCGTGCCGCCACTCCCCCGCGTCCTGGCCCCGAATGAAGCCCGGGATATCGCGCAGCGCGGCCAGGATCAGGGTGAGCGCCAGCTCCGCGGTGCTGGCGTCGTGCAGCCCACGGGCGTTGCACAGTTGGGCACCGGCCGGCATCCGCTTCAGCCCGGGGAGCATGTGCTCGACACCGGCCGTGAGGGTCTGCACCACCCGTACCCGGCTCATCAGGGACAGCGGGCGCAGGCTGACCTCCGCGCCCTTCATGTAGGGGACGGCGTAGAAGGCACACCGGGCGGGGTCGGCCGGGTAGTCGGGGCCGGCGTCCCAGTGGACGTACTGGAGACCGCCGGGGAGACCGTCGATCTCGTCGGGCGGGATCGGGAGCCATACGTCGTTCGCTTTGGTGCGCTGGTCTGCGGTTGCCATGGCCGCAGGCTATGCGAAGAGACGTTCTGCACAGACGTTAGTTTGGTCAGGCCCTTGACCGGGGGCGAGGGGACGGAGGCACAACCAGGTGGAGCGCAGGACAATCGGTGCGGCGGCTCTCGAAGTGGGCGCCATAGGGCTCGGCTGTATGCCGATGAGCTGGGGGTACACCGAGTCGCAGCGCAGCTTGGACAGCTCGCTGCGGGCCGTGCACACCGCACTGGACCGGGGGTGCAGCCTGCTGGACACCGCCGATATGTACGGCCCTTTCACCAACGAGCTGCTGGTGGGCCGGGTGCTCAAGGAGCGGCGCCCGGACGCGTTCGTGTCGACCAAGTGCGGGCTGCTGGTGGGCGAGCAGCACATCGTCGCCAACGGACGGCCCGGCTACGTCAAGCGTGCCTGCGACGCCTCACTGCGCCGGCTCCAGACCGACCGTATCGATCTCTACCAGCTGCACCGGGCCGATCCCGAGGTGCCGGTCGAGGAGACCTGGGGGGCGATGGCGGAGCTGGTGGCGGCGGGGAAGGTGCGGTCGCTGGGGCTGTGTGCGGTGGGTGCGCGGGCGGTACGGCCGGCCCGCGCGGCCCGTACGGAGCGGCGCCCGGCAGGCGGCAGGGGGCGCCCCCGCTCCCGGATGCACGACGGCACACTGGCCCAACTGGAGCGCATCCAGCAGGTGTTCCCGGTCAGCAGTGTGCAGGCGGAGCTGTCGGTGTGGTCGCCGGAGGCGCTGGAGGCCCTGCTGCCGTGGTGCGAGGCGCGGGGCGTCGGCTTCCTGGCCGCGATGCCGCTGGGAAACGGCTATCTGACCGGCACCCTCACTCCGGGGCAGGGCTTCGAACCGGAGGACACACGGGCCCGTCACCCCCGCTTCACCGCCGAGATGATGGCGGCGAACCAGCCGGTGGTGGCCGGGCTGCGACGGGTCGGCGCCCGGTACGGTGCGACGCCGGGACAGGTGGCGCTGGCGTGGGCGCTCGCGCAGGGCCGGCATGTGGTCCCGGTGCCGGGCACGAAGAAGGAACGCTGGGCCGCACAGAACGCCAAGGCCGCGGAGCTGACGCTCACACGCGAGGACCTGGCCGAGATCGCCGCGCTGCCGCCGGCACGCGGGTCCTGGTACTGAGCTCGTCCTGCTGAGGCCGGCCTGCCGAGGCCGGCCTGCCGAGGCCGGCCTGCCGAGGTGGACGCACCGAGGCCGACGTCGACGTACTGCGGTCGGCCCGGCGTGGTCCTCGGGGAGGGCGGCGCGGCAGGGGTCCCGGCGTACCGGGGTATCCGGCGCGCCAGGGACGCCCGGCGGATTCCCGCGGCGCGGCGGCGGTCCGGCACCCCGTGGTCCCGCTCGCGACACGGCCGCACCGGCCGGATCATGGCTGGTGGGAGTGGTTCCGGAACCGATAAGGCGCGGCGCGGCGGGGCCGCGATGTGGTGTTCTTGTCCACGCCCTGCCGACGAGAGGACCCCTGCCGTGCAACGCCGTTCCCAGACCGCCGTGTTGGCCGCCGCTTCGCTGCTCCTGGCAGCGGGCTGTTCGTCCGGCGGCACGCAGCCCCAGGGCGGGGCGAGTTCCGCACCGTCGAAGAGCCCCGGCGCCGGTGCCTCGGCGGGCGCCACGCCGTCGTCCACCGCGCCGCCCGCCAAGGGCTCGGTGAAGGTGACCGGCACGCTGGCCACCGGCCTGAAGTCGCCGTGGGGCGTGGCGGTGCTGCCGGGCGGGGATCTGCTGGTCGCCTCCCGGGACACCGGGAAGATCGTCCGGGTCGCGGCGCACGGCGGGAAGATCACCGAGCTGGGGTCGGTGCCGGGCGTGGACCCGGGGGGCGAGGGCGGGCTGCTGGGGATCGCGGTGTCCTCGACGTTCGGTGCGGACCACCAGGTCTATGCGTACTTCACCACCGCGTCCGACAACCGCATCGCCCGTATGAACTACGACGAGAAGCGCCCGCAGGGCAATCAGCTGGGCGCGCCCGACACGATCTTCAAGGGCATCCCCAAGGGCCAGATCCACAACGGCGGGCGGATCGCCTTCGGCCCGGACAAGATGCTCTACGCCGGCACGGGGGAGACCGGCGACACCGGGCTGGCCCAGGACAAGCAGTCCCTGGGCGGCAAGATCCTCCGGATGACGCCGGACGGCGAACCGGCGCACGGCAACCCCGAGGCGGATTCGGTGGTGTACGACTACGGCCACCGCAATGTGCAGGGGCTGGCCTGGGACGAGGACAAGCGCCTGTGGGCCTCGGAGTTCGGGCAGGACACCTGGGACGAGCTCAATGTCATCGAGCCGGGCAGGAACTACGGCTGGCCGAAGGCCGAGGGCAAGGCCAAGGGTGGCGCGGCGGGCTCCGGGTTCATGGACCCGGTCGAGGTGTGGAAGACCGCAGACGCCTCGCCCAGCGGCATCGCCTACGCCAAGGGCTCGGTCTGGATGGCTTCGCTGCGCGGCGAACGGCTGTGGCGGATCCCGCTGAACGGGACGAAGCCGGTGGCCGCTCCGCAGGCCTTTCTGAAGGGCACCTACGGGCGGCTGCGGACCGTCGTGGCGGCCGACGACGGTGCGTTGTGGCTGGTCACCAGCAACACGGACGGACGGGGCACCCCGCACAAGGGCGATGACCGGATTCTCCGTCTCCAGGTGAGCTGATCCGGCTGGTCCCCTTTTCGGGTGCGCTGCCTACACTCGGGGGCAGGGGGACGGGTGCGCCTCAACCGAAGAGGGGGGCACGGCACCATGTTCAACATCGCGGAGGAACTGTTCGCGCCGGGGCGCAAGCACACCGACGAGGAGCGGCAGAAGATGTCGCTCGTCGTCGATGACGTGGGTGACGGCGATCCCGGGAAGGGCCCGATCGACCTCTCCTCGGGGACCGTCGTGGTCAGGGCACCCGGGCAGCGGCAGGACCGGGGCCGGGAGCAGGACACGGAACGGTCCCAGGACCCGGAACAGGCCCAGGGGCCGTCCGAGCCGGAGGGCACGCCCTAGCCGGGCGTCGGCTCGCCGAACAGGCGCAGGCGGTGTGCCACGGCGCCCGCCTCGCCGCGGCCGGAGACGCCCAGTTTGGCGAGGATGTTGGAGACATGGACGCTGGCGGTCTTCGGGGAGATGAACAGGGCGTCGGCTATCTGGCGGTTGCTGCGTCCGTCGGCGACCAGGCGCAGCACATCGCGTTCGCGCGGGGTCAGGCCGAGGGATGCGGCGCCGGCGGATGCGGGCTGTCCGGCCGCGCCCCGGCCGGCCGCGACGGCTGCTTCCGTCGCGGCGGCAGGTATCAGGCCGGGCAGGGGGATGCGGGCGCGCTGGGCGAGGAGTTCGAGTTCATCGGCGAGCGGGCGGGCGCCCATCGCCGTGGCAGCGGTGTGTGCCTGGGTGAGCAGGAGGACGGCGGTCTCGCGCGGGGTGCGGCCGTGCAGTCCGAGCGTGGCCCGCTCGCTGCCGTGGAGGAGTGATTCGGCCCAGCGGTAGCAGGCCCTGGCAAGCTCGTGCGGACGCTCCAGGGGCTCGAAGGCGGCGACCACCTCGGCCCAGGAGTCGGGGGTCTCGCGGCCCTCGGCACGGCGGAGTTCGGCGTCGACCGCGAGGCCGTGGGCCGTCCAGACCGGGCAGAGCCGGGGCAGCTTCTTGGCGGTGTCCCGGATGCGGGCGAGCACCGGGCCCCGGCCCGGCTCGGCGGCCGGCAGTCCGCGGGCGTCCGCCTCGGCGGTGGCGGCCGACCAGAGCAGCGGCCAGGCGTAGCGGTGGGTGCCGGGCGGGAAGCCGGCGTCCAGGGCCTGCTGGAGGATGCTGCGGGCGTCGAGGATGCGGCCCTGCCGGGCGGCGATCCGCAGGGCGTGCCGCGCCATGACGATGGCGTTCTGCGGCTGCGGGTCGTGGGTGCCGTAGTACTCCTGGGCGACGGCGAGTTCGCGTTCGGCGCCGGCGAAATCGCCCTCGTTCAGCGCGAGATCGGCGCGGCGGCTGGCGGTCAGCGCGATGGCACGGGGGTTCTGGACGAGGCGGCGGGCGTCCGCGACGGCCCGGCCCGCCTCCTCCCAGCGGCCCAGTGACTGGAGGGATTCGGCGCGGTTGCCCAGCACCCAGCTGGTGCTGTCCTTGAGGCCGTAGCGGGTGGTGAGTTCGACGCCCCGCTCGGTGACCTCGACGGCTTCACGGGAGCGGCCGACGCCTTCCAGGGTGGACGGGAGGTTGATATGGCCGCGGGCGATGACGGCGAAGTAGCCGCGGTCGACGGCGCGGTCGAGGCACGTACGGAAGTCGGCGAGGCCCTCGTCGACCTCGCCGGAGTCGACCCGCAGCCAGGCCAGGGTCAGCCGGGAGTTGAGCTCGGCCTCTTCGTCGCCCACCAACCGGGCGAGTTCCACGGCGCGTTCGGCCGTGGCGAAGGTTTCCGGTCCCGGCTCGTGCAGCACCGCCCAGCTGGCGACGGCGGCCAGCACCTCGGCGTGCACGGAGGAGGGGGGCAGGCCGCGCATCAGCTCCTGTGCGGTGCCCAGGTCCTCCCAGCCGTTGCCGCGGCCGGTGCCCTGGCAGAGCCGGGAGCGCTGCACCAGGAACCATGCCGTGCGCAGCGGGTCGCTCTCGCCGCGCAGCGAGCGCAGGGCGCGCTTGACGATCGTGAAGGCGCGTTCGTTGTCGCCGGAGAGCCGGGCGGCCACCGCGATCTCGGCGAGGAGGTCGAGGAAGCGCAGGGCGTCGCCGTCATGGCAGCCACAGGCCGGGTACGCCTCGGCGTAGTCGACCGGGCGCACTCCTTGGCGGACCTCCGTCGGCGCGTCGTCCCACAGCTCCAGGGCGCGGTCCAGCAGCCGCAGCTGCTCGGCGTAGGCATGGCGGCGGCGGGCCTGGACGGAGGCGGCGAGGACGGCGGGCAGCGCCTTGGCGGCGTCGTGGGACTTGTACCAGTAGCTGGCCAGCCGGGCGGCGCAGACATCGGCGCGGACCAGCGCGGGGTTGGCCTCCAGGGCCTCGGCGTAGCGGCGGTTGACGCGGGTGCGCTCGCCGGGGAGCAGGTCGTCGACGACGGCCTCGCGGACGAGGGCGTGCCGGAAGCGGTAGCCCGTGCCGTCCTGGGTGGGCACGAGGGTGTTGCTGCCGACGGCGGCCCGCAGCGCCTCGATGAGGTCGTCCTCGGGCATCCGGCAGACGGCGGAGAGGAGTTCGTGCTCGACCGTGGAGCCGCCCTCGGCGGCCGTGCGCACCACGCGCTGGGTGTCCTCGGGGAGCGCCTCGACGCGCACCAGCAGCAGGTCGCGCAGCGGGTCGCTGAGGCCGTGCAGAGCGCCGTCGGCGAGGCCGCGGGCCAGTTCCTCGACGAAGAAGGCGTTGCCCTCGGAGCGCTTGAAGACCCGGTCGACGGTGTCCTCCCCGGGATCGCTGCCGTTGATCCCGGCGATCTGGGAGCGCACCTCCTCGCGGGTGAAGCGGGCGAGTTCGACGCGGCGGACCGTGCGCATCCGGTCGATCTCGGCGAGGAAGGGACGCAGGGGGTGGCGGCGGTGGATGTCGTCCGAGCGGTAGGTCGCCACCAGGAGCACGTTGGCGTCGTGCAGGGCCTTCAGGAGGTAGGCGAGCAGCTCGCGGGTGGAGCGGTCGGCCCAGTGGAGGTCCTCGATGACGATGACGAGGGTGCGGTGGGCGGCGAGGCGCTCCAGGAGGCGGGCGGTCAGCTCGAAGAGGCGGGCGCGGCCGATCTCCTCGTCATGCGCCTCGCCGGGGGCCTCTCCCAATTCGGGCAGGATGCGGGAGAGTTCGCCCTCCTGGCCGGCGACGGCGGCGGCCAGCTCGTCGCGCAGATGCCAGTTGAGGGTGTGCAGGATCGCGGAGAAGGGCGCGAAGGGCAGGCCCTCGGAGCCGATCTCGATGCAGCCGCCGAGCGCGACGAGCGCGCCCCGGGCGCGGGCGGCCTCCGTGAACTCCTCGATGAGGCGGGTCTTGCCGACCCCGGCCTCACCGCCGATCAGCAGGGCCTGGGGCTCGCCGGACGCCTCGATGCGGGCGAGCGCGTCCCCCAGCGCGGTGAGTTCGGCCGCGCGGCCGACGAACACGGGACTGACGGACCTGGTCTCCACGCCGGTGAGCATCGCACAGAGGTCTGACAATCCGGCAGTGGTTTCCGGTATGCGAAGCGCCCGGCCCGGTGCGGAGGGCACCTGGGGCCGGGCGGACGGCTGCGGGGCGGGCTGCGGGGCCGCCACCTGGGACGTCATCGGAGTCTCGCGGTCAGGCGGTGGCGCGGCGGATCCGCAACCACCGGCTCCGTGCACTCACCCGCCCTTCGGGTTCGTTCTCCCCGGAGCGGGCGGTGCCACGGCGCCCGGCGTGCCCGGCCCCGGTGGCCTCGCGCACCAGGCGCTGCCGGTCGGCCTCGCGGCGCAGCTCTTCGTAGCGGACCCGCATCTCCAGCTCGGAGCGGTGCATGTGGTTCTCCCCTGACGGCGGTGAGGTGGTGTCCCGACGGCTTGTCGATGTGCTCAAGCCTCGTCGCCAAGGGGGGTCCGCCACATCGGGAGAGTTCCCGATCTTTGGCCCCGGGCGGTGCTCAGAAACCCCGTGATGCCGCTCAGGGGCTCCTTAGGCACCGCCCGCGGCACCCGTACGGTGCTTAGAAAGCGGCCCGGGTGGCCTTACGGAGCCTGGGGGCCGGCGCCCGCGGGGGCCTTGGGCACGGTGGGCATGCTCGCGAAGAGGTCGAGGTACATGCCCGCGGAGATCAAGATCCCCAGCACGCCGAGCGCCAGCCCGCCCCACGCGACGGCCCGCACCCAGGTGGCGCGCGAGCGGGTCAGCACCACCGCGGCGGCGATCACGGCGAGCAGTGCGAAGAAGCCGTTGACGAGGGCGTTGGTGTGCCAGGAGGCGCCGTAGACGGCGGAGATCTGCTCCGCGGCCTGGGCCTTGCCCGACTGAACCTTGATCTGGCCCATCAGGTTCGCCCGCTCGGCCAGTGTCGTGCCGAGCCAGGTGCCGGTGACGGAGGCGAGGCCGAGCCCCGCGGCCACGACGGCACCGGCGCCGGCGGCGATGCCGGCGGCGGGCTGTGCGGTGGCGTACGTGTCGCGGTCGGGACGGTCGGAGCCGTCGTCCGCTTCGCGGTCACTGGCCTCGTCCTGCGCGGCGAGGGCGGCGTTGTCGTCGGCCTCCTCGTCGACCTTGGCGCCGGCCTTGCCGGCAGCCTCCGCCTCGGTGGTCTCCGGGATCGCAGCAGTCTCCTTGGCCCCCTGCGCCGGCACGGTCGTCTCGTCGTCGGTTCGGTTCTCGGTCGTCCTGGTCGTTCCCATGGGCGCGACCGTAGGTGCCGCGTCTGAGATTCGGATGAGAACCGCGGCAGCAGGCGGGCGAGAGCGGGCGACACGCCGTGCGCCGGCCCCTGAACCGGGCCGGGCCGACCCAGGTTCTAGACCCCCACCAGCGGTTTCTCACCGTCCTGCGGTCCGGGCAGCCACGCCGCCGTGCCCGGCTCCGGCGGCGGCTCGATGCTGATCCGTGGCAGCCACCGGTCGAGCCAGGACGGCAGCCACCAGTTGGCGCCGCCCAGCAGGTGCATCAGGGCGGGCACCAGGAGCGTGCGGAGCACGAAGGCGTCCAGGGCGACGGCGGAGGCCAGGCCGATGCCGAACATCGCGATGACCCGGTCGCCGCTGAGAACGAAGGCCCCGAACACCGCGATCATGATGACCGCCGCCGAGTTGATCACCCGGCTGGTCTCGGCGAGCCCGACCCGTACCGCACGGCAGTTGTTGCGCGTCAGCTGCCACTCCTCGTACATCCGGGAGACCAGGAACACCTGGTAGTCCATGGACAGGCCGAAGAGCACCGACACCATGATGACCGGCAGGAACGGCTCGATCGGTCCGGCACTGCCCAGCCCCAGCAGCTCGCTGCCCCAGCCCCACTGGAAGATCGCGACGACGATCCCGAAGGACGAGGCGACCGCGGCGACGTTCATCAGTGCAGCCTTCAGCGGGATGCCGATGCTGCGGAAGGCGAGCAGCAGCAGGACCGAGCCGAGCGCGATGACGACGCCGATGAAGAGCGGCAGCTTGCCGACGATGACGGACGCGAAGTCGTCGTAACTGGCGGTGATGCCGCCGACCTGCACCCGCAGCGTGCTCGCGCCCCCGGCCGCGGGCAGCACGTCCGTACGCAGGTGTCGTACCAGGTCGGAGGTCTGCCGGGACTGCGGCGAGCTGGTGGGTACGACGGTGATCACGCCGATGCTGCGGCTGCCGTTGAAGTCGGGGGCGCTGACCTGGGCGACGCCGGGCGTGTCCCGCAGACGGTGCGGCAGCTTGTCGAAGGCGATCCGGTCCTTGGCGCCGTCCAGGGTGCCGACGAGCGTCAGCGGCCCGTTGAACCCGGGCCCGAAGCCGCTCCCGCGTCCGGTGCCGGGCCCGCCGCCCGCCAGCAGGTCGTACGCCTTGCGGGTGGTCGAGCCGGCCGGGTTGTTGCCCTGGTCGGAAGTGCCGAGGTGCAGTCCGAAGGCGGGCAGCGCCAGGGCGAGCATCAGGGCCGCGGCGACCGTTCCCAGCAGCTTGGGGTGCCGCTCGACGAACCCGGACCAGCGGGCGGCGATACCGGTGGGCCGGTCGGGACGCGGTCCCTGCTCGGCCAGCTGCCGGCGCTCGCGCCGGCTCAGCGCCCGCATCCCGATCAGTCCGAGCAGCGCCGGCAGCAGGGTGACGGCGGCGGCCACGGTCAGCACGACGGTCAGCGACGCGGCGAGGGCGACGCCGTTGAGGAAACTCAGCCGCAGGATCAGCATGCCCAGCAGCGCGATACAGACGGTGGCCCCGGCGAAGACGACCGCCCGCCCGGACACCGCGGCCGCGCGGACGGCGGCCTCGTCGACCGGCAGCCCCGCACGCAGGCCCTTGCGGTGCCGGGTGACGATGAACAGCGCATAGTCGATGCCGACGCCGAGGCCGATCAGCATGCCGAGCATCGGGGCGAAGTCGGCGACGGTCATGGCGTGGCCGAGCAGGGTGATGCCGGCCGAGGCGGTGCCGACGGCGGCCAGCGCGGTGACGATCGGCAGGAAGGTCGCGGCGAGCGACCCGAAGGCGAGGAAGAGCACCACGGCCGCGACACCGAGCCCGATGATCTCCGGGAGCTGGGCGCGCGGCGCCTCGGTCAGCGCGATCCCGGCGCCGCCCAGCTCGACCTGGAGGCCGCCGCCGGACGCGTGCCGCGCGGTGTCGACGACCTTCTGGACCTGGGCCGGGTCCAGCTCGTCGGTGGAGCGGCCGAACAGCACGGAGGCGTAGGCGGTGTGCCCGTCCTTGCTGATCTGCCGCCCGTTCCGCCCGTCGGACGGATGTGCCCCGGGCCCGCCGTAGGGGCTCCGCACCGCGGCGACGCCGGGCAGCTCGGCGATCTTCTCCAGGGTGTCCGTCATCGTTCTGCGGACCGCGGCGGAGCGGACCGTTGCGGAGTCCGTGTGCCACACGATGCTGTCGCTGTCCCCGGACTGCCCGGGGAAGGCCCGGTCCAGCAGGGCCGAGGCCCGCCCGGATTCGGTCCCGGGGACCTCGTAGTCGTTCGAGTACGCGGACCCCGTCACTCCCGCGGCGACGGCGACCCCCGTGAAGGCGGCGAGCCAGAGAACGATCACGACGATGCGGCGCCTGAGGCACCACCGAGCCAGAGCGGTCACGGACCTCGTCTGCTTCCCGGGTTGTGCGTCGATATCTCCCGGGAGCGGGTGGTGCCGAGCGCGGATGTACGGGGGACAGGGCGGCCCGCCGGATGCCCTGGTGGGAGCGGCGGGGTCCCCTCTTCGTGCAGGGTGTCAGCCCGGAGAGATCCTTTGAGGTGTTTGTGGACTTCCCCACAAAGAGTCGGGAATGGGGAGCTCGTCCCCTGCGCCTCCCCGCCCCGTCCCGTCCGCCGCGTCTCAGCCGGTGACCGACTCCTTGCCGTTCTCCACGTGCCCCATCAGCCGACGGCGGAAGGACATGTCCTCGCCGGCCGTGAGACCGAGGTCGTACCAGCCGTGCGCGTCCGCGGCGGAATGGGCGACGGTGCGGATGCTGCCGGCCTTCACCTTCACCGTGCGCGGCGCGCTGTCCGTATACGCCAGTGGCCTGAGGGTGAAGGTGAGGTCGGTGCGACTGTGGTTGGTGACGGTCAGATGGAACTCCCGCCGCCCGGCGTCGATCCGCGTGCCCATCCTGACGGCCGCGGCGGCGCCCTGCCCCGTCCCGGCGAACTCCCGCCGGAAGCCGTTCGGCCCGGTCACCGTGAAGCGGTACGTGCCGTTCCTGACCGGCACCTCCCACTCCCCCTCGCCCCGCACGTCCCGGTGCTGCGGGGCGCCGAATTCCTTCGCGTACGGGTAGAGCACCAGATGCGCGGAGGCCTTCCCGTCGTTGCGTACGGCCAGCCGGAAGACCGAGGCGCCCGGGTGCGAGGGTGCGAGGGTGCGAGGGTGCGACGGGGACGCTAACGGACTGCCGTGACGGGCAACAGGCAGCCGGATGACAACTTCGGGAACGGCCGGCGCAGGCGCTTCTCAGGCCTTCGGGTCGCCAACTGCCGGAGGCCGGAGTCATCATGAAGCAGCGTCAGCTCGGCACACACGGGCCGAACGTCTCCGCGCTCGGCCTCGGCTGCATGGGGATGTCCACCTCGTACGGCGTTCCGGACGACGCCGAGTCGCTCCGTACCCTCGACCGCACCGTCGAGCTCGGCGTCACGCTGCTGGACACCGCGGACGCCTACGGGCGGGGCGCCAACGAGGAGTTCCTCGGCCGCTGGCTGCGCAGCCGTCCCGCCGCGCGGCGGGACGAGCTGGTGCTCTCCACCAAGTTCGGGCTGCGGCACGACGCCGCCACCGGCCGGGTGAACGAGGTGGACACCTCCGCCGCCTGGGTGCGCGAGGCGTGCCGCGCCTCGCTGCGCCGCCTCGGTACGGACCGTATCGACCTCTTCTCCATGCACCGCCGCGACCCGGCCGTCCCCATCGAGGAGACGGTCGGTGCGATGGCCGGCCTCGTCGCCGCCGGCGCCGTACTCCACCTCGGCCTCAGCGAGGTGAGCCCGCAGACGCTGCGCCGGGCACATGCCACGCATCCCATCAGCGCCGTACAGCTGGAGTACTCCCTCTTCACCCGCGACGTCGTGGAGGGCGAGATGCTGGCGACCTGCCGGGAGCTCGGCATCGGCATCGTCGCGTACTCGCCGCTCGGGCGCGGGATGCTGACGGGCGCGCTCGCCTCCCGCGACGACCTCGCCGCCGAGGACGCCCGGCGCCGGTGGCCGCGGTTCGCCGAGGAGAACATCGACCGCAATCTGCGGCTCGTCCAGGCCGTACGGACCACCGCGGACTCCCTCGGCTGCACCCCGGCACAGGCCGTCCTCGCCTGGCTGCTCGCCCAGGGCGAGGACATCGTGCCGATCCCCGGTACGAAGCGCCGTGGCTACCTGGAGGAGAACGCGGCGGCGGCCGGCATCGAGCTCGGCCCTGAGCAGGTGGCCCGGCTCCGGGCAGCCGTACCCGACGGCGCCGTGTCCGGGGAGCGCTATCCGCTCGCCGCCCTGGAGCGGCTGGGCCACTGAGGCAGGCAAGGGGACGGCCTTCGGGCCGCGCCCGGAACCCCCACCACGCCGGCACCTGCCCTCAGTCGTTGATCAACACCGGTGCCAGTTCCCGCAGTTGGCCGATACCCAGCCCGCGGTCCGTCGCCAACGGCTGGATGGCCACATGGTCGGCGCCCGCGTCATGGTGCTCCTGTACGCGTCGCCGGACGGCGTCCACGTCCCCCCAGGCCACGATCGCGTCCACCAGCCGGTCGCTGCCACCGCCCGCGAAGTCCTCGTCCCCGAAGCCGAGGCGGCGCAGATTGCCGGTGTAGTTCGGCAGCTCCAGGTAGAAACGCGTGTGGTGTTCACGGGCCAGCGAGCGGGCCGTCGCGGGATCGGACTCCAGCAGCACGGCCTGCTCGGGGGCGAGCAGCGGACCGGCGCCGAGGATCTCGCGGGCGCGGGCGGTGTGTTCTGGGGTGACGAAGTACGGGTGCGCACCGGCCGCCCGGTCCCTGGCCAGCTCCAGCATCTTCGGGCCGAGTGCCGCCAGCACCCGGGCGGGCGGCGGGTCGGCCGGCGTCCCGTCGTACGGCGCCGCGTCCATCGCGTCGAGATACGCGCGCACGGCCGCGAGCGGCTTGGCGTAGCTGTGACCTCGCGCATCCACCAGTGGGGCGTGGCTCGCCCCCAGACCGAGCACGAAACGCCCGTCGTACGCCTCGGCCAGGGTCTGCGCGGCAGCGTGCGCGGCGGACGCGTCCCTGACCCAGATGTTGGCGATGCCGGTGGCCACCGTGATCCGCTCCGTGGCGGCCAGCAGCAGACCGGCCAGGCTCATCGACTCGGTGGCCGGCGTCTCACCGAACCACAGCGCGCCGTAACCCAGTTGCTCGATCTCGGCCGCGGCCTGGCGCGCGACGGCACCCGGCACCTGGCCGAGCCCACCGTGCCAGACCCCGATCCGGCCGATCCGGGAAGCGAGAGCGTGCTGCGGCATCGTTCCTCCACTGACTGAGCGCTGTGAGCCCGCTTCGTATCCGGGACCCTGGGGGGACTTCTCCTTGATCACAGCACGACGGCGGGGGCCCGGTATTCCCCGGCCGGGGCCGATCGGGTGGGGGACGACGAAGCGGCCGCCCCTCCGAAGAAGGACGGCCGCTCAGCGCTACCGGATCGGCGGTGCGTCAGCCCTCGACGCCCAGCCGCTCCAAGATGAGCTCGCGCACGCGCGCCGCGTCGGCCTGGCCCCGCGTGGCCTTCATGACCGCGCCGACCAGGGCGCCGGCTGCGGCCACCTTGCCACCGCGGATCTTGTCGGCGATGGCGGCGTTGGCCGCGATCGCCTCGTCGACGGCGGTGCCCAGGGCGCCCTCGTCGGAGACGACCTTCAGGCCGCGCTTCTCGACGACGGTGTCCGGGTCGCCCTCGCCGGCCAGCACGCCCTCGATGGTCTGGCGGGCCAGCTTGTCGTTGAGGGAGCCGTCGGCGACCAGCGCGGTGACCCGGGCGACCTGCTCGGGAGTGATCGGCAGGGCGGCCAGGTCCACGCCGTCCTCGTTGGCGCGGCGGGCCAGCTCGCCCATCCACCACTTACGGGCCGAGGCGGAGTCCGCGCCGGCGTCGACGGTGGCGGTGATCAGGTCGACCGCGCCCGCGTTGAGGATCGACTGCATGTCGTGCTCGGAGATGCCCCACTCCTCGCGCAGCCGGTTGCGGCGGATCCGCGGCAGCTCGGGGAGCGTGGCCCGCAGTTCCTCGACCCACTCGCGGGAGGGGGCCACCGGCACCAGGTCCGGCTCGGGGAAGTAGCGGTAGTCCTCGGCGTTGTCCTTGATGCGGCCGGCCGTCGTGGAGCCGTCCTCCTCGTGGAAGTGCCGGGTCTCCTGGATGATCGTGCCGCCGGAGGAGAGCACCGCGGCGTGCCGCTGGATCTCGAACCGGGCCGCACGCTCCACGGAGCGCAGGGAGTTGACGTTCTTGGTCTCCGAACGGGTGCCGAACTTCTCGGTGCCCTGGGGGCGCAGCGACAGGTTCACGTCGCAGCGCATCTGGCCCTGCTCCATGCGGGCCTCGGAGACGCCCAGCGCCTTGATGAGCTCGCGCAGCTCGGCGACGTACGCCTTGGCGACCTCGGGGGCCCGCTCGCCCGCGCCCTCGATGGGCTTGGTGACGATCTCGATGAGCGGGATACCGGCGCGGTTGTAGTCCAGGAGGGAGTGCCGGGCGCCGTGGATACGGCCGGTGGCACCACCGATGTGGGTGGACTTGCCGGTGTCCTCCTCCATGTGGGCGCGCTCGATGTGCACCCGGAAGATCTCCCCGTCCTCCAGCTGTACGTCGAGGTAGCCGTCGAAGGCGATCGGCTCGTCGTACTGGGAGGTCTGGAAGTTCTTGGGCATGTCCGGATAGAAGTAGTTCTTCCGGGCGAAGCGGCACCACTCGGCGATGGAGCAGTTCAGCGCCAGGCCGATCTTGATCGCGGACTCGACGCCGATCGCATTGACGACGGGCAGCGAGCCGGGCAGGCCCAGGCAGGTGGGGCAGGTCTGCGCATTGGCGTCCGCGCCCAGGGTGGTGGAACACCCGCAGAACATCTTGGTCTTGGTGCCGAGCTCGACATGGACCTCCAGGCCCATGACGGGGTCGTACGTCGCGAGGGCGTCCTCGTACGACACCAGGTCAGTGACAGTCACGGTGAAACTTTCCCTCTCAGCCCAGCAGGACGTCGTCGTCGCCCAGGCGCTTCAGTTCGCGGTAGAGGATCGCCAGGCCGGTGACGATCGCCGCGGCCGAAACGGCGGCGTCGATCAGGCGGAGCGTGTCGTTCTCCTGACGGGCCAGCTTGGCCTGCTTCGCGACGCTGAGGGCGCCGAACGCGGTGCTGCCGATCGACAGATACAGGCCGCCCTTGGACTTCTTGAAGTTCTTGGCCTTCTTGGTCATGGCGCTCACAGTGCAGGTGCCTCCTCGAGCAGCGGGTGACCCCACTTGGCGGTGAACGCGGCCTCGACCGCGGCACCGACCTTGTAGAGCCGGTCGTCGGCCATGGCAGGAGCAATGATCTGCAGGCCCACCGGCATCCCGTCCTCGGGGGCCAGGCCGCAGGGCAGCGACATCGCCGCGTTGCCTGCCAGGTTGGTGGGGATCGTGCACAGGTCGGCGAGGTACATCGCCATCGGGTCGTCGGCGCGCTCGCCGATCGGGAAGGCGGTGGTCGGCGTGGTCGGCGAGACGATCACATCGACCTTTTCGAAGGCCTTCTCGAAGTCACGGGTGATCAGCGTCCGCACCTTCTGGGCGGAGCCGTAGTACGCGTCGTAGTAGCCGGAGCTGAGCGCGTACGTGCCGAGGATGATGCGGCGCTTGACCTCGTCGCCGAAGCCGGCCTCACGGGTCAGCGCGGTGACGTCCTCGGCGGACTTGGTGCCGTCGTCGCCGACCCGCAGGCCGTAGCGCATGGCGTCGAAGCGGGCCAGGTTGGAGGAGCACTCCGAGGGCGCGATCAGGTAGTACGCGGACAGCGCCAGGTCGAAGGACGGGCAGTCCAGCTCGACGATCTCGGCGCCCAGCTCCTTCATCAGCGCGACGGACTCGTCGAAGCGCTGGATGACACCGGCCTGGTAGCCCTCGCCGCGGAACTGCTTGACGACGCCGACGCGCATGCCCTCGACGCTGCCGTTGCGGGCCGCCTCGACGACCGCCGGGACCGGCGCGTCGATGGAGGTGGAGTCCAGCGGGTCATGGCCGGCGATGGCCTCGTGGAGCAGCGCCGCGTCCAGGACCGTACGGGCGCAGGGGCCGCCCTGGTCGAGGGAGGACGAGAAGGCCACCATGCCGTAGCGGGAGACGCCGCCGTAGGTGGGCTTGACGCCGACCGTGCCGGTGACGGAGGCGGGCTGGCGGATGGAACCGCCGGTGTCCGTGCCGATGGCGAGCGGGGCCTCGTAGGAGGCCAGCGCGGCGCTGGAGCCGCCGCCGGAGCCGCCGGGGATCTTGGTCAGGTCCCAGGGGTTGCCGGTCGGGCCGTAGGCGCTGTTCTCGGTGGAGGACCCCATGGCGAACTCGTCCATGTTGGTCTTGCCGAGGATGACGACGTCGGCGGCCTTGAGCTTCTTGGTCAGCGTCGCGTCGTACGGCGGGATCCAGCCTTCGAGGATCTTCGAGCCGACGGTGGTGGGAATGCCCTCCGTCGTGAAGATGTCCTTGAGCGCGAGCGGGACGCCGGCCAGCGGGCCGAGCTTCTCGCCGCGGGCGCGCTTCTCGTCCACGGCGCGGGCCTGGGCGAGCGCGCCCTCGCGGTCGACGTGCAGGAAGGCGTGCACCTTCTCGTCGACGGCCTCGATGCGTGCCAGGTGGGCCTCGGTCACCTCGACGGCGGTGACCTCGCCGGACGCGATCTTCGCCGCGATCTCGGCGGCGGTGAGCTTGATCAGGTCTGCCATGTCGGTCACTCCTCCCCCAGGATCTGCGGCACCTTGAAACGCTGCTGCTCCTGGGCCGGGGCGCCGGAGAGCGCCTGCTCGGGGGTCAGCGACGGACGGACCTCGTCCGGCCGCATGACGTTGGTCAGGGGCAGCGGGTGGGAGGTCGGCGGTACGTCTTGGTCGGCGACCTCGGAGACGCGGGCGACCGCGCCGATGATGTCGTCGAGCTGTCCGGCGAAGTGGTCGAGCTCTTCTGCCTTCAGCTCCAGACGTGCCAGCCGGGCGAGGTGGGCGACCTCCTCGCGCGTGATGCCAGGCATGCAGCGATCCTCTGGTGTTCTGGGCGGAGTGTTCCGGGCGGAGAGTCCAGGCGGAGTCTTCTCGTCGAATGCTCCTGTGAACTTTTCCGGCCCAATCCTATGGCGTACGGAAGAGCTGCCGCGAAACCGTTTCGCCGGGGGCGGCCGTGAGCGTCGGGCGCGGGGCGTTTTTGAGGTCCGCGCCGAGCGCTTCCCAGGACCGCACGGGACGGTGACAAGATCCACGCCGACCGGTTCCAAGATCCGCGCGGGGACGGTTCCAAGATCCGCCCGGCGGGTTCCGGGGCCTGTCAGCCGGAGGGTGTCGGGGCCCGTCAGGGGGACTCCGGCCCGGCAGGCTCATCTGCCTCTTCTGCCTCTTCCGTCTCCTCCGCCTCCTCGGGCTGCTCCGCCTCCTCCGTCTCCTCGGGCTGCTCCGCCTCCTCCGTCTCCTCGGATAAGACAGGCTCGCCGGACACGTCGGAGGCTTCGTTCCCGCCGGACGCGTCGGGGGTGGCGTTCTCTCCGGACGCGTCGGATGCGGCGTTCTCTCCGGACGCGTCGCTCTCGTCGGTCGGCCGGTGCTCGGCGGGACGGTCCGCTGTTGAGGGCGTCTGGGCGGGTTCTTCGGAGCGGGGACACGGGACGGCCGGTGGCCGGGTCAGTTCAAGACCTGTCCGGAAGGGCGCTTGGCTGCCTTCTCCGCCGCCAGGGCGGCCGTCTCCGATTCACGCTGCCAGCCGCGCTCGCCGCGGGCTCTGAGCCAGGCCGTGGTCTCGTCCGGTGGCATCGCGGCGGCCACCAGCCAGCCCTGTACGGCGTCGCAGCCGAGGTCGCGCAGCCGCTCCCAGGTCTCGTCGTCCTCGACGCCCTCGGCGACGACCAGCAGGCCGAGGGAGTGCGCGAGGTCGAGGGTGCAGCGGACGATCTCGGCGTCCTCGTTGTCGACGGCCAGCCGGGCCACGAAGGAGCGGTCGATCTTCAGCTCGCTCACCGGGAGCCGCCGCAGATGGACCAGGGAGGAGTAGCCGGTGCCGAAGTCGTCGAGGGACATCTTCACGCCGTGCGCGGTGAGCCCGGCGAGGGTGTCGGCGGCCCGCTGCGGGTCCTCCAGGAGGACGTGCTCGGTTATCTCCAGTTGGAGGGAGCCCGGTGGGACGCGGTGCCGGGCGAGCCGGGCCGCGACCGCTCCGGCGAAGCCCGGGGAGTGCACATCGCGCGGGGAGACATTGACGGCGACCGGTACCTCCAGGCCCATCGCGCGCCAGCGCGCCACCTGGGCGAGCGCGGTCTCGAGGACGTACTCCGTCAGCCGCGGCATCAGCCCGGAGGACTCGGCGATGGCGATGAATTCGTCCGGTGGCACCCGGCCGCGGTCCGGATGCACCCAGCGGACCAGCGCCTCCAGCCCGGCGACATGCCCGTCGAAGCCGACCTTGGGCTGGTAGTGCAGCTCGACGTCGCCGGCGTCCAGGGCGCGGCGCAGATCGCCCAACAGGCCCAGCCGGTCGGGGGTGTTGCCGTCCCGCTTGGCCTCGTAGAGCTCGACGCCGCTGCGGTCCCGCTTGGCCTGGTACATGGCCACATCGGCGCGGCGCAGCAGCCCTTCGGCGTCGAGGGCATGGTCGGGGAAGACGGCGACCCCCGCGCTGGCTTCGAGCACGAGGGTCAGTCCGTCGAGGTCCAGCGGGGAGCCGAGGGCGGCGACGAGATTGCGGGCCACCCGCTGGGAGCTGGTGAGGGAGTCGGTGGTGGGCAGCAGGACGGCGAACTCGTCACCGCCGAGCCGGGCCGCCTCGGCGCCGCGCGGGAGGGCGTGCCGCAGGCGGTCGGCGATCTGTAGCAGCAGGCGGTCGCCGGCGAGGTGGCCGAGGGTGTCGTTGACGGAACGGAAGCGGTCCAGGTCGATGAGGACCAGCGCCGAGCGGGAGCCGACGCGCTCGGCGTCGTCCAGCGCGGTCCAGGTGCGCTCCAGCAGCCACTGGCGGTTGGGCAGGCCGGTGAGCGGGTCGCGGAGCTGTTCCTCGGCGCGGGCGCGGGCGATCCACAGGGTGGAGTCCAGCGCGATGAGCGGGACCGCGAACAGCGGCAGCAGCAGGGGTGCGTGGAGGGCGCAGACGGCGATCAGCGGGGAGATGCCCAGCAGCGCGATGCCGACGAGTGCCTGGCGGAGTACGGCCGTTCGGGGGATGGCGGGCAGCTGGCCGGTGCGCGGGGTGAGGCTGACCCACAAAAGGCCGCGGCTGACGAAGAGGTAGCCGGCGGCGGTGACGACGACTTCGGGGAGGACGGAGAGATTCCAGGCCGGCGGGGCCCAGGGGTGGCGGACGCTGGAGACCACGCCGAACGCGGCGAGGCCGAGCGCCGCGGCGCCGATGCCGAGGATGTCCACGGCACCGTGCACCACGGCCTGCCGCCAGCGGTGCCGGCGGGCGGCACCGACGAGGACGACGACGGAGAGGCTGACGAGGGTGGCGGGCACCCAGCCGTAGAGCAGCAGGACGGCCAGGGCCAGGGCGGCTCCGGAGCCCGTGCCGCCCCACCAGCGGTCCCGGCCGAGGGCGACCAGATGGCCGACGATGATGCCGGTGAGGATCGCCAGCGACCAGCCTATGGATCCGCCGGGGAACAGCGCGTCACCTTCGCCAAGAGTGACGATGACGCCCGTGGCGAGCGCGAGGCCCGCCACGAGGACGATGGTCGCGGGCAGCGCGGGCACGACGAGCCGCCGGAGCCGCGACGCCGGAGCGGCGCTGTCGGTCGGTTTCATTCCGATCCCTCTCACAGCCGGCTGTGCCCGCGCCACGGCAGGCGCACTCCTCAACAGTAGGCCGCAGAAGGCCGCCACGGGGAGCGATCGACGACGGTTGCCCGAATGCGACCCGGCGTCGCAGATCAATCTGGTATGCGCCGATGGGGTGACACCTCACTCCTCCTCAGGCGGAGTGACAGCTACCGCTCGCGCTGCGTCAGGACCCTGCTCCAGCAGCACCGCGAAGCCATCATCGTCCAGCACGGGGACCTTCAACTGCATGGCCTTGTCGTACTTCGAACCGGGGTTGTCGCCCACCACTACGAATCCGGTCTTCTTCGAAACAGAACCGGTCACCTTCGCTCCGAGGTTCTGGAGGGCCTCTTTCGCGCCATCTCTGGTGTGTGACTGAAGTGTGCCCGTTACGACGACGGTGACGCCTTCGAGGGGACGCGGGCCCTCATCACCCGTTTGCTCCTCCTCCATCCGGACGCCGGCGGCCCGCCAGCTCTCGATGATCTGCTGGTGCCAGTCCACGGCGAACCACTGCTTCAACGAGGCCGCGATCGTGGCCCCGACACCGTCGACGGCGGCCAGCTCCGTCTCGTCCGCGTCCCGGATCCGGTCGATCGAGCGGAACTCCCGCGCCAGCGCCTCGGCCGCCACCGGGCCCACATGCCGGATCGACAGGCCCGTGATGATCCGGGCCAGCGGGCGCTCCTTGGCGGCCTGGATGTTCTCCAGCATGGCCAGGGCGTTCTTCTTCGGCTCGCCCTTCTGGTTGGCGAAGAAGGTGACGACCTTCTCCTCGCCGGTCTTCGGGTCGCGCTTGGGCAGACCCGAATCGGGGTCGAGGACATACGACTTGATGGGCAGCAGCTGTTCGATGGAGAGGCCGAAAAGATCGCCCTCGTCCTTCAGCGGCGGCTCCGCGGGCTCCAGCGGCTGGCTGAGCGCCGTCGCCGCGACATAGCCGAAGTTCTCGATGTCCAGGCATTTGCGGCCGGCCAGATAGAACAGCCGCTCACGGATCTGGGCGGGGCAGGCGCGGGCGTTGGGGCACCGCAGGTCGATATCGCCTTCCTTGGCGGGCTGTAGGGCCGTCCCGCACTCGGGGCACTCGGCCGGCATCACGAACTCCCGCTCGCTGCCGTCCCGCAGATCGACGACCGGGCCCAGGATCTCCGGAATGACGTCGCCGGCCTTGCGGATCACGACGGTGTCCCCGATGAACACGCCCTTGGCCTTGACCACGTCCTGGTTGTGCAGGGTGGCGAACTCCACCTCGGACCCGGCCACCGTCACCGGCTCGACCACGGCATACGGGGTGACCCGTCCCGTACGGCCGACGCCGACGCGGATGTCGACGAGCTTGGTGTTGACCTCCTCCGGCGGGTACTTCCAGGCGATCGCCCAGCGCGGCGCCCGCGAGGTCGAGCCCAGCCGGCCCTGGAGGCGGATCTCGTCCAGCTTCACGACCACGCCGTCGATCTCGTGCTCGACGGCCGTACGGCGGGTCTCGGCGTCGCCGTAATGGGCGATGAACGCGCGCACCGCCTCCAGGGAATCGACGACCTTGTTGTGGGTGGCCGTCGGCAGGCCCCACTCCTTGAGGAGGTCGTAGGCCTCCGACTGCCGGTCGATCTCCAGGCCTTCGCGGGCACCGACACCATGGACGACCATGTGCAGCGGGCGGCCGGCCGTGACCTTGGGATCCTTCTGGCGCAGCGAACCGGCCGCGGCGTTGCGGGGGTTGGCGAACGGAGGCTTGCCCTCCGCCACCAGCCGCTCGTTGAGCTCCAGGAACTTCTCCATCGGGAAGTAGACCTCCCCGCGCACCTCGACCAGGTCCGGGACCCGGTCGCCCGTGAGTCGGTGCGGGATCTCGGCGATCGTCCGGACGTTGGGCGTGATGTCCTCGCCCGTCCGGCCGTCGCCGCGGGTGGCGGCGCGGGTCAGCCGGCCCTGTTCGTAGGTGAGGTTGACGGCGAGCCCGTCGACCTTCAGCTCGCACAGGAAGTGGTAGCCGGCGCTCTTGGGGTCGCCGCCCAGCTCGCCGGCGATCCGCTCGGCCCAGGCCGCCAACTCCTCGTTGTCGAAGGCGTTGTCGAGCGAGAGCATCCGTTCGCGGTGCTCCACCTCGGTGAACTCCGTGGCGTACGCTCCGGCGACCTTCTGGGTCGGGGAGTCCGGGGTGCGCAGCTCGGGGTGCTCGTCCTCCAGAGCCTCCAGGGAGCGCAGCAGCTTGTCGAACTCCGCGTCGCTGACGACCGGGGCATCCTTCACGTAATACCGGAAGCGATGCTCCTCGATCTGCTCAGCGAGCTGCGCGTGCTTCTCCCGCGCCGCTGCGGGCACCTTGGATTCCGCTGCGTGCTGTTCGCCAGCCACCGTTTTGTCCTCCCGTGGTCCTTGAGTGCGGTCACTCAGGGTTGTCTGCGAGTGATCTCGCCGCCCGGGCGCAGTGGGCGAGCGCCGAGCGGGCATAAGCGGGCGAAGCGCCCGCAAGTCCGCACGTGGGGGTGAGGACCACGGACTCGCTGAGAGTCCCTGGTGTCAGCCCCAGCCTGCGCCATAGCGTCCTGACACCCATGACGCTACCGGCAGGGTCTGACAATCGGCTGTCCACGCCCGGCACCACGCCTGCGAACAGCGTCGTACCGCCCTCGACGGCCTCCCCGATCACTTCCTCCTCACGCTCGGTGAGCAGCGAGAAATCGAACGAGATGCCCGTGACGCCGACGCGCCGCAGCAGCCCGAACGGCACCTCGGGCGCGCACGAGTGGACGACCACGGGACCGCCCTCCGCCACCGCGACAAGATCCCGCAGCGCGCCCTCGACGACCACCCGGTCCACGGCCCGGTGGGTGCGGTAGCCGCTCGCGGTCTTCACCCGCCCCTGGAGCACCGCCGTCAGCGACGGCTCGTCGAGTTGCAGTACGACCTGGGCGCCCGGCACCCGCCGCTGTACGTCGGCGAGATGGCCGCGCAGCCCCTCCGCCAGGGACGCGGCAAGGTCCCGGCAGGCGCCGGGGTCGCCGAGGGCCGCCTCACCGTTGCGCGTTTCCAGCGCGGTGGCCAGGGTCCACGGACCGACCGCGGAGACCTTCAGCGGCCCCTCGTAGCCCTGGGTGAACTCCTCCAGTGCGTCGAGGTCTTCGCCGAGCCAGGAGTGGGCGCGGCGGGTGTCGCGGCCCGGCCGGTCGCTGATCCGCCAGCCGCTGGGCTCCACATGGCCGTAGACCTCGACGAGCATCCCGAGGGTCCGCCCGATCATGTCGGCGCCGGGCCCCCGGGACGGGAGCTCGGACAGATACGGGAAGGCCTCCACCGATCCCGTGACGGTCTTCGCCGCCTCCCGCGCGTCACCGCCCGGCATCGATCCGACCCCGGTCGCCGCGCCCGCGGCCCACTTCTGCGTGCTGTTCTCGCTCACCCAGGAAGGGTATGCGGCGGTACGGCCGGCGGGGTGCGCCAGGTGTGCGGACGAGCCGGCCGTCGCGATGGGGGGCGGGGTACGTGGTGCGTGGCGGAGCCGGCCGTGGCGGTGGGCGGCGAGGTGCGTCAGGAGGGGAGGCCAGGGCGGCCCGTGACGCTGCCGCCCGCCCCGCCCGAAGACGTACGACGGTCACGCTCGGATGCGTACGGCGGTCAGGGCTTCGGTGCGTACGCCCGGCACACCGCACGAGTACGTCCCCCACGCCGGGCCGGGTGCCCCTCATGCCCGGGAGCCCCCTCATGCCCGGGTGCGTATGCCCAGCCGGCCGGCCAGCGCCGCGACGGCCAGCGCGCCCGCCGTCAGTACGAAGGCGTAGGCGGCGCCCTGGTAGCCATCGCCCGCGCCCGTCAGTACGGCGCCCATGCCGGCGATGCCGACCAGGGAGCCGATCTGGCGGTTGGCGTTGAGGGTCGCGCTGCCGATGTCGGTGTGCTCGCGGCCCGCGGCCGCCATCAGGACGCCGGTCATCGCCGGAGCGCTGACCCCGCTGCCGATATTGGTGAGCGCGAGCACCACCGCGAGCACCCAGTACGGCAGACCGGGCGTGAGGAGCAGGAACAGCAGGACATAGCCCGCGGCGGAGAGCGCCAGCGCCCCGGTGAGCGCGGCCCGGTTGCCGATCCGCGGCGCGATCCGGGCGTAGAGCATGTTGCCGGCCGGGATGACGAGGACGGCCGGCAGCATCTGGAGCCCCGCCGTCACCGGGCTCGCGCCGCGCGCGGTCTGGAGGAAGAGGCCGAGGACGAACAGCGCCCCGTAGAAGGCGAAGTTGAAGAGGAAGCCGACCACATTGGCCGCGGTGAAGCTGCTGTCCGCGAAGAGCGCGACCGGCAGGACCGGGGTGCGGGCGGCCCGCTCACGGAGGAGGAATCCGGTGATCGCGAGTGCCGAGACCGCGAAGGCCCCCAGGACGAACGGTGCGGACCAGCCTTTGTCGGGCCCTTCGATGAGCGCGTAACTCAGCGACCCGAGGGCGAGCAGGCCCAGGACATGGCCGCTGCCGCCGAGCGCCGTGCCCCGGGCCGGAACGGCCGCGACGAACCGCCGGGTGAGCAGCAGCCCCGCGATACCGATGGGCAGGTTGACGAGGAAGATGCTGCGCCAGCCGAGGGTGCCGACCAGGAGGCCGCCGATGGTCGGCGCCAGGCCGACGGAGGTGGAGACGATCGCGGACCAGACGCCGAGGATCTTCGCCCGGCGGGCCGGCTCGGGGAAGGCGTGCATCAGCAGCGACAGCGAGCTGGGCATGAAGAGCGCCGCGCCCACGCCCTGGACGAAGCGGGCGGCCACCAGTCCGACGCCGTTCGGCGCTACGGCGCCCAGCAGGGACGCACCGGTGAACACGGCGAGCCCGACGAGATAGATCCGGCGGGCGCCGAACCGCTTCGCCAGCGACCCGGCGAGCAGCAGCAGCGCGGCGAAGGCGAGGACATAGCCGTCGACGACCCAGGTGAGGCCGGACATGCTCAGTCCGAGCCGGGCCCGCAGGTCGGTGGCGGCGACATTCATGATGCCGGTGTCGAGGCTCGCCATCACGAACCCGAGTGCCAGGACGAGGAGTTGGACGCCGCTGCGGGAGCGCGGCCGAGGGCCCCGGGCGCCGCCAACGGCCCGGTCCGGGCTCGCCGTCACGCCCGCCGCCGCTTTCTCGGTGATCATGAATTTAGTTAAAGCTGTAGCTATCCACTCCCACAATGATTACAGCTATAACTTTACTGAACGGATACGAAAGAGGTCCCGGGACGTCCCGGGACCTCGGTGCAGCAGTACGTACGCCGACAGTACGTACGCCGACGGGGTCAGTCGCCCCGTCCCAGTGCCGTCAGCAGGTGGTCGCGCAACGCGGCCCGCTCCTCGTGCGACAGGTGGTCGAGCGGCGAAGCGGTCCCCATCCGCCGCAGCAGATCCAGCCGCAACTCCCGCCCCGCATCGGTGAGGACGAGCTGCTTGGCCCGCCCGTCCAAGGGGTGCGGACGGCGCACGACCATGCCCTGCTTCTCCAGCTTGGAGATGACATAAGTGACATTCGGCGGCTCGCAGCACAGCACCCCGGCCAGCTCCCGCGCGGTCTTCGGCTCGCCGAGCTCCTCCAGCGCCTTGGCCTGCGTCGGCGTCAGATCGAGCTCGCCGATCCGGCTGCGCTGATGGGCGTCCAGCCGTCGGCCCAGCTCCGTCACGAGCCCCCGGATCTCGCGGAACCCGCACCCCGCCGCCGCGGTCGGCTTCGCATCAGTGGTCACTCATGCAGCGTACGTCGCCGCGGCGGAAAGCTTCCGGGGGCGGCGCCCCGCTTCTCAGCGACCGGGCCGCACCGACACATCGTTCATCTCCGCGTCCCGCGGCAGATCGATGGCCGTGAGGATGGCCGTCGCGACCGACTCCGGGTCGATCCAGCGGGCCGGGTCGTACTCCTTGCCCTCCTGCCGGTGGGTGCTCTCCTGCATCGGCGTGGCCGTACGTCCCGGGTAGACCGAGGTCACCCGGACGCCGTTGTCGTGCTCCTCCGCCCGCAGCGAGTCGGCCAGCGCCTTCAGACCGTGCTTGCTCGCGGCGTACGCGCCCCACTGGGCGTTCGCACGGAGCCCCGCACCGGAATTGACGAAGACGACATGCCCCTGGGCGACCCGTACCAGCGGCAGCAGCAGCCGGGTGATCTCGGCGGGCGCGGCCAGGTTGGCGGTCAGCTGCCGCTGCCAGGCCTTGGCCGGCAGATCGCCGACCGCGCCCAGCTCGATGACGCCCGCGATGTGGTGGAGGGAGTCGATCCGGTCCGGCAGCGGCTGCTGTCCGAACGCCCAGGACAGCTTCTCCGGGGTGGCGAGGTCACCCACGAGCGTGCGGGCGCCCGGGAACTGCGCGGCCAGTTCCTTGGCCCGGACGGCGTTGCGCGCCAGCAGCCACAGGTCCTCCCCGCGCTCCGCGAGCCGCCGTGCGACCGCCGCTCCGATGCCCGACCCTGCGCCCGTGATCAAGTGCGTACCCATGGGGCCGATCCTAACGAGCGGGCGACGGGGACGCGGGGTGCGGGCGCTCAGGCCTGGATGCCCGCTTTCTCCTCCAGGTAGGCCAGCGCGCCGACACCGTCCGCCGCGAAGAAGACCAGGTCGGTGAGCGGAATCGGCAGGAACCCCTCCGACGCCATCCGCTGGAACTGCTCCTTCAACCCGTCGTAGAAACCGGCGGTGTTCAGCAGCACCACCGGCTTGGTGTGCATCCCGTGCTTGCGCAGCTCCAGGATCTCGGTGGCCTCGTCCAGCGTGCCCGTACCGCCGACCATGATGACGATGGCGTCGGCGCGCGCCAACAGCTGCGCCTTCCGTTCGGCGAGATCCTTGGTGACGACCATCTCATCGGCGCCTTCACGCGCCTTGTGCCGCAGGAACTCCACGGACACGCCGATCAGCTTCCCGCCGGCCTCCTGCACCCCGTCGGCCATGACCTTCATCAGGCCGGTGTCCGAACCGCCCCAGACCAGCGCATGCCCGCCCTTGCCGATCAGCTCGGCGAACCGGCGGGCAGGGACGACATACCGCTCGTCGAGGTCGGCGGCGGAGCAGAAGACACAGATATTCATGCGATCACCTTACGAGCCGGGGGCCGCGAAGCCGGCCCCAAGGGACTCGTCGACGCCCGGCCCCAAGAGGCTCGTCGCCACCGGCCCCAAGGGTCTCGTCGACGCGGCCGGGAAGCGGCTTCCCAGGTTCTCGTCGACGCGGGCGCGAGGCTGCCCCAGGGGGGGCGGGGGTGGGGGTGGGTTCGGGGGTGGGGGGAGCTGAGCCCTCGACTGCTGAAGCCGGCAGACGCGACGCCGCCTTCCTCAGGAGACGCGACGCCGCCCCGGCAAACGCCAAGTCGCCCCGTCCCCGCCCCGCCTCAGATCAGTCCCTGGTCCAACATCGCATCGGCCACTCGCTCGAAGCCGGCGATGTTGGCGCCCGCGACATAGTCACCGGGCAGCCCGAAGCGTTCCGCGGTCTCGTAGCAGCGGTGGTGGATCGAGCGCATGATCGTCGCGAGCTCGCCCTCCGTACGCTCGAAGGACCACGCCTCGCGCGAGGAGTTCTGCCGCATCTCCAGCGCGCTGGTCGCCACACCGCCCGCGTTGGCGGCCTTACCGGGGCCGAAGGCCACGCCGGCCCCCTTGAGGAGCGTCACCGCCGCCGGAGTGGTCGGCATGTTGGCGCCCTCGGAGACCGCCTTGACGCCGTTGCGGATCAGGACCCGGGCGGCGTCCGCGTCCAGCTCGTTCTGGGTCGCCGACGGCAGCGCCACCTCGCATGCGACATCCCACACCCGCCCACCGGGGACATACCTGGCCGACAACCCGCGCCGCTCGGCGTACTCACTGATCCGGCCGCGCTCGACCTCCTTGATCTGCCGCAGCAGCGCCAGATCGATGCCCTTCTCGTCGACGACAAAGCCGCCGGAGTCCGAGCAGGTCAGCACGTTGGCGCCGAGCGCCTGCGCCTTCTCGATGGTGTAGATCGCGACATTGCCGGACCCGGAGACCACCACCTGCTGGCCGTCCAGCTCCTCGCCGCGCTGCTTGAGCATCTCCTCGGTGAACAGCACATTGCCGTAACCGGTGGCCTCCGTACGGGCCTTGGAGCCGCCCCAGGCCAGCCCCTTGCCGGTGAGGACACCGGGCTCCCAGCGGTTGGTGATCCGCCGGTACTGGCCGAAGAGATAGCCGATCTCCCGGCCGCCTACGCCGATGTCGCCCGCCGGTACGTCCGTGTGCTCGCCGAGATGACGATGCAGCTCCGTCATGAACGACTGGCAGAAGCGCATCACTTCGGCGTCCGACTTACCGTGCGGATCGAAGTCGCTGCCGCCCTTGCCTCCGCCGATATTGAGCCCGGTCAGGGAATTCTTGAAGATCTGCTCGAAGCCGAGGAACTTCACGATCCCCAGATTCACGGACGCATGGAAACGCAGACCGCCCTTGTACGGGCCGAGCGCGCTGTTGAATTCCACCCGGAAGCCCCGGTTGACGTGAATCGCTCCGGAATCGTCCTGCCAGGGGACACGGAACATGATTTGCCGCTCCGGCTCGCAGATCCGCTCCAGGATCTTCGCGTCGGCGAACTCCGGGCGGGCCTTCAGCGCGGGCGCCAGCGTCTCCAGCACCTCAAGAGCCGCCTGGTGGAACTCGGGCTCCCCGGGATTCCGCCGGACCAGCTCGGCGTACAGGGATGCCGGCCCGGCCGCATGAACGCCGGGCTTGACCTCAGATTGAACAGTCGACATGACTTCCGTTCCCTTCGTGGCCGCGGAAAAGGCCGTCTGTGGTCCGGACCCTGACGAGCCCTCACAAGTGCAACAACTCCTTGCGAGTCCTTATCGTCACCATTCGTCGACCCGGCAACCTTTGACGTCCCGTCGCGTTGCCGACTTTATGGGCGGCACCCCGCCGATCGACTGTGGGATGCGCGACACGGCGTTCCCGTACGCAATTCCGCCAAGCCGCTGACGCCCCCGGCGCGCCCCTCTCCCACCCCATGTCCGCAGGTCAGCGCCCCGACACCGCCCGTCTGGCACCGCTCGCCGCACCGCACACCCCCCTTTCCGGCGGGCGCTGTGCGACACCTCACAGTTGACCGGCGGAGACCTTTTCGCACCTCATGGGCCCCGCGTGCCCCGCCCATCACCCCCTCCGCGCACGCCGACCGGTGGACGGTGCCGTCATTTCCGTCACGAGCTGTCTGCGACGCCGTGGGTGACAGCCGGCGCCAGAGGACCTGCCGAGACCAGCCCACCCCCGTGATGCGGCTGGTCCCGGCCCGCCCGACCCGCCCGGCTCCTCGGATCTGCCGGACAGGACCTACGGGGTGTCTCCCCGGCCCCGGGACTCCTGGGCGCCAGAGCCCCTCAGCTTTCCGTCACGGCCGGCACGGGGGCGCTCCCACCCGCTCCCGCTGCACCCACCCGGTCGCCGGCGTCGCGCTCCGCCTCGGCCTCCGCCTCGGCCCGGACCATCTTCTCCATGGGTTCGGCACAGCTGCCGCCCGCGACGACCATTGCCAGCAGGATGGCGACCACCATCAGCACGGACCCGAGCCAGACCATCGTGTGCACCGGAACGGTGTAGGCGCCGATCACCCGCGCCACGCACTCGACGAGCAGCACGGTCCCCCATATCAGCGAGAACCTCCGCTCGGCCCTGCGGAACGGCGCGGACCCGGCCGCCAGCCGGTCCCAGGCGGCGCTCCTCGCCGCGATCCCCTTCGTCACGAACGGCTTGAGCCCGGCGGTCATCAGGGGCTTCCCCATGAACACGGAGACGATCACCGCGATACCGACGACACTGCTCACCCCGCTGTCCTTGGCGAGCATCAGCCGCGGATCGCCGGTCATCGTGCTCATGGCCAGGCCCACGGCATTGACGACGAGGATCAGCAGCGCAAGGCCGTTGACCCCCGTGCGCCGCACCAGGGCCCAGACCGTACGCAACGCCGGCACCACACTGCTCCAGCCCAGCGCCGCGACCTCGCTCAGCCCGAACCCGTCACTGAGGAGGTAGTACGACGCCAGGGGAATCCCCACGTCCAGGACGAGCGGCAACAGGCTCTGCGCCAGTGGAGGGGAGCCCGTGCCGTTCGCGACGCCCTGGCTCCGCTCAGGGCTCCGGCTCCGGCTCCGATTTTCGCTCCGGCCCCAACTGTCGCTCTCGCTCCGGCTCTCGCTCCGGCTCCGGTTCACGGCGGCTCCCCCAAGGTGCTCTCCGAACAGCGTCTTCCTCGACGCCTTCAGCTTCGGGCACGGCCACGCACGGCAACAGTTCCGACTGTCCTCACTTCCCCATGACATTTGTCAGTTGCGGGCGCCGCGCAGCGCATCGGCCGGGGCATCGGCCAACCGCCGCGAGAGAAAACGGAACGCGCGCTCCGCCCCACACACCTGCTGTGGCGCTCCATACCTGCTGACGAGCGCCTCTTACGCCCCCGCCCGCACCCGCCGCTCCGTGGAGGCGATGGTCGCCGAGCCGACCACTCGGCTGCCGTCGTACAGCACGATCGCCTGGCCGGGGGCCACGCCACGGACCGGCTCCGCGAACGTCACCTGGAGCTCGGCGCCGTCCAGCAGCTCCGCTGTGACCTCGGTCTCGCCGCCGTGGGCGCGGAGCTGGGCCGTGTACGTCGCGGGGCCCGCCGTCGGGGGGCGGCCGCACCAGCGGGGGCGGATGGCGGTCAGCCCCGTGACGTCGAGGGCATCGGCGGGGCCGACCGTGACGGTGTTGTCGACCGGGGAGATGTCGAGGACATAGCGCGGCTTGCCGTCGGAGGCCGGATGGCCGATGCGCAGGCCCTTGCGCTGGCCGATCGTGAAGCCGTACGCGCCCTCGTGGGTGCCCAGGACCACGCCGGACTCGTCGACGATGTCGCCGGGGGCCGTGCCGAGCCGCTTGGCGAGGAAGCCCTGGGTGTCGCCGTCGGCGATGAAGCAGATGTCGTGACTGTCCGGCTTCTTGGCGACGAACAGGCCGCGGCGGGCGGCCTCTTCGCGGATCTCCGGCTTGGTGGTGAGGGTGTCACCGAGCGGGAACATGGCGTGCGCCAGCTGGCGGTCGTCGAGGACGCCGAGGACGTACGACTGGTCCTTGGCCATGTCGGAGGCGCGGTGCAGCTCGCGGGTGCCGTCCTCGCGCAGGACGACCGTGGCGTAGTGGCCCGTGCAGACCGCGTCGAAGCCCAGCGCCAGGGCCTTGTCCAGGAGCGCGGCGAACTTGATCTTCTCGTTGCAGCGCAGGCAGGGGTTCGGGGTGCGCCCGGCCTCGTACTCCGCGATGAAGTCGTCGACGACATCCTCACGGAAGCGTTCGGCGAGATCCCAGACGTAGAAGGGGATGCCGATGACGTCGGCGGCGCGGCGGGCGTCGTGCGAATCCTCGATCGTGCAGCAGCCGCGGGCGCCGGTACGGAACGACTTGGGATTCTCGGAGAGCGCGAGATGCACGCCCGTCACGTCATGGCCGGCCTCGGCGGCGCGGGCCGCGGCAACGGCGGAGTCGACACCACCGGACATGGCGGCGAGTACGCGGAGGCGGCGGGGAGCGTCATCAGTCATAGCCAGTCCAGAGTAGACGGAACCGCCGACAGGGCCGAAAGCGTTATGCAGCGCATGGGGAAAAGGGGCGGGGAACGGGGCAACGGCCAGGGTGCCGCGCCCGGCATCACACGGCGGCGGGCGTTGTGGATCGGGGGCGGCGGGGCGGTGGCCGCCGGGGCCGGGGCGCTCGCCGCGCAGGGCGAGCTGGCGCACTGGTGGTGGCGGATTCCGGGGAACGAGAAGCCTCGTACGGCGGGGGCGGTGGATTTCCGGGGCGCGCAGTGGGTCTCGGCGTCCTCCGAGAACTACCGGCGGGCGGACCGGCCGGCGGATTACGAGATCGACCGGGTGGTCATCCATGTCGTCCAGGGCAGCTATGCGACCGCGCTGGATGTGTTCCGGGACCCGGACCACGAGGCCGCCGCTCATTACGTGGTCCGCAAGGACGGGCACATCGCCCAGATGATCCGCGAGCTGGACGTGGCGTTCCACGCGGGGAACCGCGGCTACAACGAGCGGAGCGTCGGGATCGAGCACGAGGGGTACGTGGACCGCCCGGAGTCGTTCACGGATGCCATGTACGCGTCGTCGGCACGGCTGACGGCATCGATATGCCGGCGGTACGGCTTCCCGGCCGACCGGGAGCACATCGTGGGGCACGTGGAGGTACCGGGGACGGATCACACGGATCCGGGGCGGCACTGGGACTGGGGACGGTATCTGGGGCTCGTACGGGCCGAGCTGCGCAAGCCCGTACCCAAGCCCGTGGAGTCCGCGGACAAGCCCGCGGGCAAGCCCTAGCCCGGGACCGCGCTCCGCCCCCGTACCCGAGCCCTAGCTCAGGCCCGCGCTCCGTGCCCGTTCCACGACCGGGCCGATGGCCTGGGCCAGCGCCGCCACGTCCTCCGTGGTGGAGGTGTGCCCCAGTGAGAACCGCAGGGTGCCGCGGGCGAGCTCCGGGGACATACCGGTGGCCAGCAGGACATGGCTGGGCTGGGCGACGCCGGCGGTGCAGGCGGAGCCCGTGGAGCAGGCGATGCCCTGGGCGTCCAGGAGGAGCAGCAGGGAGTCGCCCTCGCAGCCGGGGAAGGAGAAGTGGGCGTTGGCGGGGAGACGGCCCGCGGGGTCCGGGTCGCCGCCGAGGACGGCGTCGGGGGCCGCGGCGCGTACCGCCTTGATCAGGTCGTCACGCAGGGCGCCGATGTCGCGGGCGAAGTCCTCGCGGTGGGCGGCGGCATGCCGGCCGGCGGCGGCGAAGGCGGCGATGGCGGGGGTGTCGAGGGTGCCGGAGCGTACGTGCCGCTCCTGGCCGCCGCCGTGCAGCACCGGCACCGGGGCGTACTCACGGCCGAGCAGCAGCGCGCCGATGCCGTACGGCCCGCCGATCTTGTGGCCGGAGACCGTCATCGCGGCGAGCCCGGAGGCAGCGAAGTCGACCTCCAGCTGACCGAACGCCTGCACCGCGTCCGCGTGCAGCGGTATGTCGAACTCCCGGGCCACCTCCGCCAGTTCACGGACCGGCTGGATCGTGCCGATCTCGTTGTTCGCCCACATGACCGTGGCGAGCGCGACATCGGCGGGGTTGCGGGCGATGGCCGTGCGCAGCCCCTCGGCGTGCACCCGGCCGTAGGTGTCGACCGGCAGCCACTCGACCCGGGCGCCTTCGTGCTCGGCGAGCCACTCCACGGCGTCGAGGACCGCATGGTGCTCGACGGGGCTGGCGAGGACGCGGGTGCGGGCCGGGTCGGTGGCCCGGCGCCACCAGTACAGGCCCTTGACCGCGAGGTTGTCGGCCTCCGTGCCGCCCGCGGTGAAGACGATCTCGCTCGGACGTGCGCCGAGCGAGACGGCGAGGGACTCGCGCGCCTCCTCGACGGTACGCCGGGCCCGCCGGCCGTCGGCGTGCAGCGAGGACGCATTGCCGGTGACGGTCAGCTGGGCGGTCATCGCCTGCACCGCCTCCGGGAGCATCGGGGTGGTGGCGGCGTGGTCGAGGTAAACCATGGTGCGCACGATTCTACGAGCTGGCGCGACGGGCTCCGGGGGCGCATGCGCAGCGCGCGGGAGCGCCGTGCGCCGGGGAGCCGTCGGCCGCTCGGCCCCGGGCTCCGGCGGATCACGCGCGGGAGGTGACGCTCCCGTTTCCCGCGGCCGCCCCCTCGACACCCCTGTAAGGAGTCACTAGCGTGACACTCATGACGCAGTGGCTCTTGGACCGTACGTTCCGCAGCGCGTCCGGCGACGAGGTGCGGTGGGCGGTACACGGCGAGGGACCGGCGGACGCGCCCGCGGTGGTCCTTCTCCACGGGACGCCGTTCTCGTCGTACGTGTGGCGGGGTGTGGCGCGTGCCCTGGCCGCGCGGCACCGGGTGTTCGTCTGGGACATGCCGGGGTACGGCGCCTCGGAGATGCGGGAAGGGCAGGACGTCTCGCTCGGCGCACAGGCCCGGGTGTTCGGGGAGCTGCTGGCGCACTGGGAGCTGGACGGGGAGACGGACCGGCCGGCCGTGGTCGCGCATGACTTCGGCGGCTGTGTCGCGTTGCGGGCGCATCTGCTGCACGGTGCCCGCTACGAGCGGCTGGCGCTCGTCGACCCGGTGGCGCTGGCCCCCTGGGGCTCGCCGACGTACCGGCTGCTGGGCGCGCATCCCGAGGTGTTCGGGCAGCTGCCGCCGGAGCTGCACCGGGCCCTGGTACGCGAGTACGTGTCCTCCGCGAGCCATCCGGGCCTGCACCCGGCCGTCCTCGACCGCCTGGTCGAGCCCTGGTGCACGCCCGAGGGACAGCCGGCGTTCTACCGGCAGATCGCCCGGAACGACCAGCGGTTCACGGACGAGATCCAGGCGCGCTACGGCGAGATCGGGCTGCCGACGCTGATCTGCTGGGGTGCGCAGGACAGCTGGATCCCGGTCGCGAAGGGGCACGAGCTGGCCTCCCGCATCCCGGGCTCCCGCCTCCACGTGATCGAGGGCGCGGGGCATCTGGTGCAGGAGGACACCCCGGCGGAGCTGACGGCGGCGCTGGCGGAGTTCCTGCGGACGGGACGGTAGGTAGGCCCCTCGGGCCTGTCGTTCGCGTCGGGCCCTAGTCCTGCAACAGCGCCCGCGCCAACTGCCGTGACTGGGCGACCAGTCGGTCCTCGGAGTCCCAGACCTCCGCATCCTCCTCCAGGAAGCCGCCCGCCAGGTTGCGGGTGGTGATGGCGACCCGCAGCGGGCCGGGGGCCGGGCGGCGGCGGATGTGGGCGGTCAGCTCGACGGTGGGCACCCAGCCGGACAGGCCCATCTCGAAGGCGGTGGGCGGCAGCGCGTCGACGGTCAGCAGGAGGGAGAGCGGGTCGGGCTCACGGCCGTCGGCGAGGCCGAACCAGGCGCGCATCTCGCCCTTGCCGGAGGGGGCGCCGACGGCCCAGCCCGCGGTCTCCGGGTCCAGGCGGAGGGCGAGCCGCTCGGCGATGGCCGTACTGCCGGGGATCGCGGGGCGGCCGTCGGGGGCACTGTCCGTGCCCAGGCAGTGCTCGTACGGGGGGATGGCCGGGGGTTTGGCGGTGGTGCGGATGTCGTCGGGCAGCGCACCGAGGTCGCCGTACGCCGCGAGCACCCGCAGCCGCTCGATTTCGCTGCCGTCCTCCGCGAACTGGATGAGGGAGGCGGTGCCGGTCGACATCGTGCGGCCGGTGCGGACCACGTCGGTGCGGATGACGGCGGGGCCGGGGACCGAGGCCGTCAGATAGTGCGCGGTGACGGAGAGCGGGTCGGGGTGCGGGAGGGCGTCGCCCAGGGCGCGGCCCATGAGAGCGAGGAGATAGCCGCCGTTGACCGCCTGGATGATGGTCCAGCCGGCGGAGAGGTGCGCGTCGTACACGCCGGGGGCGCGGCGGGTGACCGCCGTATCGCGGTCGAACTCGCTGTTGCCTTGGGTCACCAGAGCCATGGGTTGCACGCTACACCGGATAGTTACCGACCGGTAGTGTCAAATTTAACGGCCTCCGGCGGAAGCTCTCCTTCCGCGCCTGCGATGATGTGCGCCATGCTTCACGTGCTCTACCTGGTCGGCGTGGCCGCCTTCGCCGCGAGCGGGGTGCTGGCCGCCTATCGCGCCAACATGGACCCGTTCGGCGGCCTGGTGCTCGCCTTCGCCGCCTCCATCTCCGGCGGCACGCTGCGCGATCTCATCCTCAACCGGCAGCCGCTGTACTGGACGCACGACTGGGTGCTGCTGACCGTGATCATCTGTGTCGGCGTCGGCACCATGGCCTATCTGCGGTTCTGGCAGCTGCCGCACAAATCGCTGCTGGTGGTCGACGCGATCGGACTGTCCGTCGTCACGGTGATCGGCGCCCGCGCCGCGATCGATGCGGGCGCCACCCCGCTCGCCGTGATCATCCTGGCGGTGCTGACCGGAGTCGCCGGCGAGGTCATCCGCGATGTGCTGTGCGGGGAGTTCCCGCCGCTGCTGCTGCGCGAGGACGTCTATGCGATCGCCGCGCTGGCCGGCGGCTGCTGCTATCTGCTGTTGCATCACCTCGGCACCGGCGCCACCCCCGCCGCGGCGATCTCGGCGGGGGTGGTGTTCGGCCTGCGGATGGGGGCCGTCTACCTCGGGCTGCATCTGCCGCGGCCGCAGCAGCTGCGCAACCGCGGCGGGCAGCAGGACACCGACTGACGTCCGCGCGACGGCCCCGGGGTCCTACTCGCCCGGCAGCGGCGGCCTGCTGTCCGTGTTCAGCCAGGCGGCGAAGAGATCGTCCAGCTGCTGCCCGGAGATCTTCTCGGCGAGCGCGATGAACTGGGCGGTGTCCGCGTTGCCGTAGCGGTGCGCGGAGGTCCAGGCCGGCAGCAGCTTGAAGAACGCCTTGTCGCCGATCCGCTCGCGCAGTGTCTGGAGCGTCATCGCGCCCCGGGTGTAGACCGCCTGGGCGAACATGGTGTCCCGCTGCGGATCGGCGACCTTCACCTTCCAGAAGGCGTCGCCCGCCGGCCTGGCGTCGTACGCCTTGCGGAAGGCGTCATGGGCGCTCAGGGTGCCCTTGTGCTCGGCCCACAGCCACTGCGCATAGCTGGCGAAGCCCTCGTTGAGCCAGATGTTCTTCCACTGCCTGACCGAGACCGAGTCGCCGAACCACTGGTGGGCCAGCTCGTGGACGATGGTCGTCTCGTTGCGCACGGCCGAGTAGGCGGGCTTGGACTGCACCTCCAGCGAGAAGCCGGCCTGCGGCATGTCGTCGACGATCGCCCCGGTCTCCTCGAAGGGGTACGGCCCGAAGACCTTCGACCAGTAGTCGGTGGCCTCGGCGGTGACGCCGTAGACGTCGACGCTGCCGGTCGGCAGGGTCGGGTCCGTGGCGACATAGACGGGCGTGCCGCCGGGGGTGGTACCCGTACGGACGTCGAACTTGCCGATGGTGGCGGTGGCCAGATATGTCGCCATCGGGCGGCGCTCGCGCCAGTGGGCGTACGAGCGGCCGTGCGCCTCCCCGGAGTTGACCAGCCGGCCGTTGGAGACACCGGTCAGGCCCTTGGGGGCGTCGATGCGGATGTCGTAGGTGGCCTTGTCGCCGGGGTGGTCGCTGGAGGGGAACCAGGTCGAGGCGGCGTTCGGCTCGCAGGCGACGAAGACGCCGTCCTTGGTCTTCATCCAGCCGTAGTCGGAGCCGAAGACGATCGGGCCGCTCAGCGGCTTGGGGACGCCGTGGTAGGCGACGGTGACGGTGAACTTTTTGCCGCGGCGCAACGGGAAGTCGGGCCGTACGGATATCTCGTCGCCGGATCTGGCGAAGTGCGCCCGCCGGCCGTTCACCCGGACCGAGTCGACCGTCAGCTTCTGGAGGTCGAGGTGGAAGGCGGAGAGGTTCTGGGTGGCCCTGGCGGCGAGCGTGGTGCGGCCGTCGAGGCGGCCGCTGCCGGGGTGGTAGCTGACGCCGAGGTCGTAGTGCAGGGCGTCAAAGCCGCCGTTGCCCAGCTCGGGGAAGTACGGATCACCGATGCCCGGGGCGCCGGGGGACGCCCCGGGCGCGGCGGCGATCGTGGCGGCCGAGGCCACCGCGGTGGCCAGCGCGAGCCAGCGGGAGGTGCGACGTGCGGAACGGGAGAGTGCCATGAGTCATCCCTTCGGACACACGGATGAAGTTCGCCTCAAGATCGAACAACCGTGCTGACTCTGCACTCTCCCGCCGCTTTTCACCCAGGACTTTGCCAAGTCCCAAGTGTTACTTGCCGGTTGCCGCCGCGCCGGCCGCCGGAGCCGCACCTTCCGCGTTCTCCGGGTGGTGACAGGCCACCTGGTGTCCCGTCCGCAGCGCGACCAGCGGCGGCTCGGTGGTGGCGCACACCTCGGTCGCCTTCCAGCAGCGGGTACGGAACCGGCAGCCGGAGGGCGGGTTGATCGGCGAGGGCACATCGCCCTTGAGCAGGATCCGGTCGCGCTGGGTGCGCCGCTTGGGGTCGGGCACCGGCACGGCGGACAGCAGCGCCTTGGTGTACGGGTGCATCGGCGACTCGTAGAGCGCCTTGCGGTCGCTCAACTCGACGATCTTGCCGAGGTACATCACCGCGATCCGGTCCGACACATGCCGGATGACGGAGAGGTCGTGGGCGATGATGACGTACGTCAGGCCCAGCTCCTCCTGGAGGTCGTCCATGAGGTTGACGACCTGCGCCTGGATCGACACATCCAGCGCGGAGACCGGCTCGTCGGCGACCACCAGCTTGGGCTTGAGCGCCAGCGCACGGGCGATGCCGATGCGCTGCCGCTGGCCGCCGGAGAACTCGTGCGGATAGCGGTTGTAGTGCTCCGGGCTCAGGCCCACCAGCTCCAGCAGCCGCTGCACCTCCTTCTTCACCCCGCCCTCGGGCTCGACGCCCTGGAGGCGGAAGGGGGTGGAGACGATGCCGCCGATGGTGTGCCGCGGGTTCAGCGAACCGTACGGGTCCTGGAAGATCATCTGGACGTCACGGCGCATCGGCCGCAGCTTGCCCGGGGACAGATGGGTGATGTCCCTGCCCTGGAACTCGATGGAGCCGCCGGTCGGCTCGTCGAGACGGGTGATCAGCCGGCCCATGGTCGACTTGCCGCAGCCGGACTCCCCGACGATGCCGAGGGTTTCGCCCGGCCGTACGTCGAAGTCGATGCCGTCGACCGCCTGCACCGCCCCGACCTGCCGCTTGAGCAGGCCCTTGGTGATCGGGAAGTGCCGGACCAGACCGCGGACCTTCAGCAGCGGCTCGGCGTCGGAGGAGGACTCCGCGGAACGGTCCGCCGGGGCGGCCGTCTTCTGGAGCGGAATCTTCTTGTTCTGGTCGTCAGTCGTCTCGGTCACAGCTTCGGCGCAATCTCTTCGGTCCAGATACGCTCCCGCTCCTCCTGCGACATATGGCAGGCGGAGAAGTGCCCGCCGCCGGCCTGGCGCAGTTCGGGACGGACCGTACGGGTGAGGTTGTCCTTGGGCACATCCGCGTACGGGCAACGGGGGTTGAAGGCGCAGCCGGACGGGACGTTGATCAGGCTGGGCGGGGATCCCTTGACGGGGATCAGCCGGTCCGTCTGGTCACGGTCGATACGCGGCATGGAGCCGAGCAGACCCCAGGTGTAGGGGTGCTGGGGCTCGTAGAAGACCTTGTCGGCCGGGCCGCGCTCGATGCACCGCCCGCCGTACATCACCAGCAGGTCGTCGGCGAGCTCGGCGACCACACCGAGGTCGTGGGTGATGATGATGACCGCCGAGCCGAACTCCTTCTGGAGATCGCGGATCAGGTCCAGGATCTGCGCCTGGACGGTGACGTCCAGTGCGGTGGTCGGCTCGTCCGCGATCAGCAGCTCCGGGTTGTTGACCAGCGCCATCGCGATCATGGCGCGCTGGCGCATGCCGCCGGAGAACTGGTGCGGATGGTCGTCCACCCGCTTGTCGGGCTGCGGGATGCCGACCCGGTCGAGCATCTCGACCGCCCGCTTGCGCGCGGTCTTCTTGTCCACGTCGTTGTGGACGCGGTAGGCCTCCACGATCTGGGCGCCGACCGAGTAGAAGGGGTGCAGGGCGGACAGCGGATCCTGGAAGATCATCGCCATCTCGCGGCCGCGCAGCCGGCGCACCTCGTCCGGTTCGGCGGAGACCAGCTCCTTGCCGTCCAGCCAGATCTCGCCGGACATGTTCACCTTGCTGCGCTGCTGGCGCGAGGCGCGGTGCAGGCCCATCACGGCGAGCGAGGTCACGGACTTGCCGGAGCCGGACTCGCCGACGATGCCGAGCGTCTTGCCCTTCTCCAGGGTGAAGTTCAGTCCGTCGACGGACTTCACGAGCCCGTCGTCGGTGTTGAAGTGCACCTTCAGGTCCCGCACTTCGAGGAAGGCGGAAGAGGGCCGGGAGCCGGCCGCGGTGGGCGCGCCCACGACGGCCTCGGTCTTGTCCTCGGAGGAGTCGTTCACGAGAGCCTCACCCGCGGGTCGACGGCGGCGTACAGCACATCCACCACCAGATTGCATATGACGATGAAGAACGCGGCGAGCAGGGTGACGCCGAGGATGTTCGGGAGGTCGTTGGCGTTGATCGCCTCGACGGCGAAGGCACCGACTCCCTTGAGCGAGAAGACCTGTTCGGTGATCAGCGCGCCGCCGAGCAGCAGGCCCAGGTCCATGCCGAAGACGGTGATGATCGGGGTGAGCGCGGCCCGCAGACCGTGCCGTACGACCACCTTGCGCTCGCGCAGGCCCTTGGCGCGGGCCGTACGGATGTAGTCCTCGCTCAGTGTCTCCAGCATGCCCGCTCTGGTGAGCCGGGCGTAGAGCGCGGAGTAGAGGAAGGCCAGGGTGACCCAGGGCAGGACCAGGGTCCGTGCCCAGCCGAACGGGTCGTCGGTCAGATAGATGTAGTCGCTGCGCTCGAAGATCGGCCACTGGTAGGTGAACAGCGCCAGTGCCAGGGCTCCCGTGAAGAACATCGGGAGGGAGACGCCGGCCAGGGCGACGCCCATGGCCATCCGGTCGAAGAGCGAGCCGGGGCGCAGCGCGGAGAGCACGCCGGTGGCGACACCGGAGACGACCCACAGCACGGCCGCGCCGGCGGCCAGGGAGAGGGTCACCGGAAGCCGGGACTGGATCTCCGGCCAGACCTCGATATGGGTTTTGAAGGAGTAACCGAAGCACGGCACATGGCACTTGGCGACTTCGGGACCGAATTTGTAGTCGACGCCGACGAAAATGCCCTTGAGGAAGTCCCAGTACTGCTCGTACACGGGCTTGTCCAGGCCGAGATTCTTCTTGACCGCGGCGATGTCCGCGGCCGTGGGGGCCTTTCCGATGTACTGCTGGGCAAGCTGGTCGGTGCTCTGCCCGGCCAGCTTCGGCAGCAGGAAGAAGATGCCGAAAGTGACCGCGCTGACGATCAGCAGCAGGATCACTGCGCTGATCAACCTGCGGATGATGTACGAGAACACGGGGATGCGGCGTCGGCGCCGCGAGCCGGTTCATCACCGGCCCGCGGACCCCAATGCCTTCACCTGCCTTCCAGGGCTGCTACTTCTTGACGCCGATGTTGAGGTAGTCGTACTGACCGCTGAAGGCCGAGGTGGACACCAGGTTGGTGGCCTTGGGCGAGCGGTACATCAGGACCTTGAAGTAGGTGAGCGGGACCAGCGCCGCCTGCTCCATCGTCTTCTTGTCGATCTCGGCGTACGCCTTCTCGCGGGCCGCCTTGTCGGTGTTGGCGATGGCGCTCTCGAGCAGCTTGTTGATCTCCGGGTCGTCCAGCTCCGACAGGTTGGTGTTACCGGACTGGCTGATCGCCTTGCCGTTCAGGATCTGCTGGAGGTAGCCGTAGCCGGTCGGGAAGTCCGAGCCCCACTGCATCATGATCATGCCGACGTTGTTCTTCTTGTTGAACTTCGGCACACCGGCGTAGTCCGAGAAGTACTTGCTGGTCGGGTAGGACTGGATCTTGGCGGTGACGCCGATCTTCTTCAGCGAGTCGATGACCGTGGTGGCCGCGTCGACCTCGTCCTGGCGGTCGTTGCGGGCCAGGATCGTGGTCGTGGTCTTGCCGGCGCCGCACTTGGCCCAGTGCTTCTTGGCCTCGGTCAGGTCCAGCTTGTCGCCGTCGTACTTCTGCGGGTACAGGTCGTACTTCTGGTAGCCGTCGATGTCGGTCGGCAGGACCGTGGAGGCCAGCTCGCCGCGGATCGGGCCGCCGAGCGAGGTCTGTACGGCCTTCTTGTCGATGGCGTACTCGACGGCCTTACGGCACTCGATGTTGTCGAACGGCTTCACCTTGGTGTTCAGCGCCGTGTAGACGAGGCGCTGGCCGAGTGTGTTGTCGGTGTTGCCCTTCGCCTTGGAGTCCGTCAGGAGCTGGGCCTGCGTCTGCCCGTCGACACCACGGCCGGCCAGGTCCACCAGGGTGTTGCCCGACTGGAGGTCCTTGTCGATGGTCGACTGGGCGACCTTCAGGTTCAGGACGATCTTTTCCGGCAGCTGCTTGCGCAGCGGGTCCGTCTTCGCGGACCACTGCGGGTTGCGGACCAGGGTGAGCTTCTTGCCCTCCTGGTAGCTCTCGAACTTGTAGGAGCCGGTGGACAGCACGGACTTGGTGTAGTCCGCGCCCTTGTCCTTGGCCTGCGGGACCGGGGCGGTCTGCGGGGCGCTCACCAGGTAGTCGAACTCGGCGAACGGCTTCTTGAGGTGGAAGACGACCGTCTGCTCGTCCGGGGTCTCGATGGACTTCAGACCGGCCTTGCTCTTGTCCTTGTAGGGACCCTTGTAGCCGCCGTCGTTGTCCTTGAGGAACTGCTGGAAGTAGTTCGGGCCCAGCGAGAGGGTGTCACGCGCGAAGTTGCTGCGCTCGACGGCGTACTTGACGTCCTGCGAGGTGACCGTGGAGCCGTCGTCGTACTTGACGCCCTTGCGGATCTTGTACGTCCAGGTCTTGCCGCCGTCGCTGGGCTTGCCCATCGACTCGGCGAGGTCCGGGACCAGCTCGTTGCCCTTGGGGCCGGGGCCCGGCTTGAAGGTGGTGAGCGGGCGGGCGTAGAGCCGGCTGAAGTTGTAGATGAAGGCGTAGTACGTGTTGCCCGGGTCGAATGACTCGGGGGCGTCACTGATCGCGTAGGTGAGCGTGCCGCCCTTCTCGTCCGAGGCGTTGACGATGCCCTTGGTGGCGGCGTTCGCCTCGCCCGAGCCCTCCGAGGAGCCCTTGCCCCCGCTACAGCCGGCCAGCAAAAGGCCCGCACTGGTGATGGCCGCGACAGCCGCGACCGGAACTGACCTTCGCATGATGGTCGGTGTCCCCTTCGTTCGTCGAGAAACGCAGAAACCAGAAACGCAAGCAACGCAAGCAACGCAGTAACTCTGTGACGCGGTAACGCAGTTGGGACGTCTGGGAAGGCGCCGTCAGCGGCTGCGCGGGTCCAGCGCGTCCCGCAGTCCGTCACCGAGCAGGTTGAACGCGAGCACGGTGACGAAGATCGCGAGGCCGGGGACGATCATGTACTGAGGGTCGACCTCGTAGTACTTGACCGCCTGGTTGAGCATGCCGCCCCAGGACGCCTGCGGGGGCTGGATGCCGACGCCCAGGAAGCTCAGCGCGGCCTCGAAGAGGATGTTGGAGGGGATCAGCAGCGTCGAGTAGACGATGATCGGCCCGACCAGGTTGGGCAGCAGCTCCCGGAAGAGGATGAAGGGCCCGCGCGCACCCATGCCGCGAGCGGCGTCCACGAATTCCCGCTCGCGCAGCGACAGTGTCTGCGCACGCACGATGCGGCCCATGTACGGCCAGTTGAAGAAGCCGATCACGAAGATCAGCACCGAGATGTGCAGCGGCAGGCCCTCCAGGCCGAAGGCGCCGCCCTGGAGCGATGCGGAGATCGCGATGGCGAAGAGCAGCAGCGGGAAGGCCAGGAAGACATCCATCATCCGGCTGATGAGGGCGTCCACCCGCCCGCGGTAGAAGCCGGCGACCACACCGAGGACGGTGCCGATGGCGACCGACAGCACGGTCGCGCCGAACGCGACGATCAGCGACACCCAGGAGCCCTCCAGGATCCGGGCGAGCAGATCGCGGCCGAACTTCGGGTCCACGCCCAGGGGATGGTCCCCGCTCATGCCGCCCATGTCGCCCTTGGGGAGCGTGGTGTTGGGATCGATCAGCGACTGGTTGGGGTTGTTCGGGTCCAGCCCCAGCAGGGACTGGATCGGACGGGAGAGCGCGGCGACGACGATGAGCAGGATGACAACGATGGCACCGGCCACCGCAACCTTGTCCCGCCGGAAGCGCAACCATGCGATCTGACCGAGCGAACGCCCCTCGATCTGCTTTCCTTCGACGCCCTTCAGCACCGCTTCCGGCTGCGCCTCAGCAGCCGCCCCGGTGGTCTCGATCGGTGCGGTCACAGTGCCTTTGACCCCTCTCGGCCGACGGTGGCCGGCCCCTGCCCGCCGCGGATAGCGGCCTGGTTCACATCACTGGTGCAAGTCGGTGCAAGTGGTGCAAGTGGTGCAAGTACTGCGGGCATCGCGGAAGTTCACACTAGGGAGATCAGAAGCTCGCGCGACGCCGTACGAGATGACGCTCGTACAAAGGACCGAGGCCCGTTGTTTCCGGAGTCTTCATCCCTTTCGCGATCAGTCACCAGCCCTGACGGGGAAAGGATGCGCAACTGTGATGTGCTCCACGGCATTCCGTTATACGGACAACAGTTCGGGCTGAGCGGGGTGAACACCCACGGGAGAGGGCCTCAACCGCCGGGCATGCAGGGTGAATTCACCACAAGATCGACGCCCGGCCGGCACGGTCGGACGTCGGAGACAAGCTGTCAGTAAGGGCGCGGGTAGCCGTAGCCGTACGACGGCGCGGGCGCCGGCTGACCCGGCCCCTGGGCGTAGCCGTCACGGTCGAAGAAGGGGCGTGCGGAGGCCCGCATCCACATGCCGACCGGGTCGTACTCGTCGTTCATCGCGACGGTGGAGACGGGCAGACCGTCCGGCACCGCGCCGATCGACTGCTGGATCATCAACCGTACCGAATCCACCGCTTGTTGGCCGGTGTCGTACAGATCCAGACCGATCGCCAGATAGGGGGCACCGAGCGCGGGCTGCACCCAGGCCCGGCGCAGCGACCGCACAGCGGGCGTCCGATGGGCGTTCTGGGCCAGCAGCGCATAGAACTGCGGGATGTCGATGACCGGTTCGGAGATCCGCAGCGGACCGGCGGGCAGCCGGTCCAGACCACCGGCGATACGGCGCAGATCCAGCCAGGGGATGCCGACACCGCCGCCGGGGGCATGCGGATTCAGCCACAGGCCCCAGCGGTCGGGGAAGAGCGAGGCGGCGATCTCCGGGCCGGTGACGACTTCGTGGTCACGGTTCCAGCCGGAGGCGGCGAGCTCGGGCGCCGAGGTCACACACGGCGCATAGCCGAGGCCCTCGACCTCCATGTTTCCGTACTGCGCATCGGACATGCCGGCCCGGCCGTGCCAGAGCAGCATCCAGACCTGGCTCGCGGCGAGCGCGTGCAGCAGTGCCTCGTAGGCGTCGTAACGGCCGGGCGCGACCTGCTGGAGCAGCTGCTCCAGCTGTCCGGCCGCCGCCGGCCCTTGATGCGCACCCGCGCTCACGTGGTCCGTCCCTTCTGTCAGCAGGGCACGTGTGGGTGCGCCCGCCCGTCATCCAACCAGCTTACGAGTGGTCCCGAGAGTAGAAGGGCCGCACACGCTCCAGCATCCAGTCGGCGACCGGGTCACCCTGGGCGAGGTCGAGCATGACGAGCTGTACGGGCCAGGGCAGCGGTACTGCGCCGAGCGCACGTCCGAGGGCTGACAGTACCGCCTCGCGGGCCGTGCCGTCGTGCAGTGCCATCACCTCCGCCCCGATCTGCACTCCGACGAACAGTGCGGGCGTGTCGCCCTCGACACTTGCCAGGGCACGCCGGGCAGTCAGGACAATTCCGGCGCCGGAGAACTCCAGTCCGGCGGCGGCCAGGAAGTCCACCGGTTCGTCCTGCCAGTCCGGCTCGAAGAGCCGCACCCGGCCGCCGCTCGGCAGACCGGCCGGCTCATGGCGCCCCTCCCGGCACAGTTCGGCCACCGCGGGCGGCGGCAGCGGGACGCCTATCGTGCCGTCGGGGTTGACCGCGATGCCGATGTGCGGCGGCAGCCCGCGGGCGAACTCCCGGGCCGGGGCGACGGTGAAGGACAGGTGCGAGCCGACCACCCGCAAGAACTCCTGCTCGGAGCTGTAGACCGGGACATAGGCCGCACCGCCGAGCTCGACCGTGGGCAGATCGAGGCCGCGGGTGCCGGGGCCCGCGCTCTTCGGCCCGCCGCCGTTGGGCAGCGGCACCCACACCCGGCTGCGGCCCAGCACCTCGACGATCCGGCCACCGGCGCCCGGGTGCCCGACCGACGCGGCCAGCACCTCTTCGAGCTCGTTCGCCGGCCATGCCAGCTGCGGTATCCCCTGCTCCGGAAATGTCATGTGTATCCACCCGTTCCCAACCACGCCATCTGGCCAAAGACCCTAGACGAGAAGGCGGGAGGTGGAACCCGGGGGGCGGGGTGCCGGTCCGTTCAGTCGAAGCTGACCGTCTCCAGGGCGCTCGCCGCCCGCCGGTCGAGAAGTACCACCGAGCCGAACCCCTTCGGCAGCCGGGCCGACTCCGCCGCGCCGACCAGCCGGCCCACCGCCCCGCGGTGCCGCGCGAAGGCGTATCCCGACACCCCTCGGCCCCGGGACTCCTGGCCCGAGAGCGCCACCTCGGGCGCCACATCGAGCAGCACCAGGTGCAGCCCGCGGCCGCCGCGCGCCGCGGACCGCGCGATCCAGCGGCGCACCCAGGCCAGGGTGCCGCAGTCGTGCACCACCACGCTGTCGCCGGAGCGCAGCGCACGGTGCAGCGTCAGATAGTGGGCGGCCCGGACCAGCGGGCGGTAGAGGGCGTACGGCAGCCGGCGCAGCCTGCCCCGCGCCCAGCGCTCGCGGACGTCCTGCGAATCGATGCGGTGCACCGCGGCGCCGTGCGCGTCCAGCGGCGGCACGACACGGTGCATGAGGGTGCTCTTGCCGCTGCCCGGCAGGCCGGAGACCACCACCAGGTCACCGGCCGGAAACCGCAGCTCGGCGGCGCCCCGCGCCCGTCCCCCGCCCCGGAGGTCCACGGTCTCGGCAGCGCGCCCCGGCCGGACCACGGGCCGCGGCGGCCGCCCGGTCCGGGTCATGACGGGCGGCGCCGCCGGCACGACGTCCGGGGGCGCAACCCCGGAAGTGGCCCCCCATGCCGCTTCACTGTGCACCGTGATCGTCCTCCCCGTCCGGTTCTGCTCCGGTTCGAGTCCGTCCCCTACCCGCAGAGTGTCAAGAAAAGGTAATGCCCATCAAGGAGATTGTCCGATCTGCCCATGTCACGGCCGGGGCGGCGGCCGGGACTCCTGTATCCGGCGATCCCGTGCAATGATGTGGCCGCCACGTGCACCAGCGCAGCTACTCGTGCACGGCCAACTCCATACCGGCCGCTTGAACCCGCGCGGGAGAGTCCCCGGCCGCCATGGCGGGGCGCCGAAGGAGCAAGTCCTCCCTTGAATCTCTCAGGCCCCTATACCGCGCGGGCGAGGCAGATCTGAAAAGCGAGCCACTGCCCGGCCTACGGGCGGCTCCACCCAAGGTGCAAACCGGGTCCGTTCGCGCGATCCCGGTGAACCTCTCAGGTTCCGATGACAGATGGGGAGAACGTCTTGTCACCCATGCCTGGGAGCCCAGAACCATGACAGATGCCCCCCGCCTCACCGCGCTGGACGCCACCCATCGCGCGCTCGGTGCCACCATGACCGACTTCGCCGGCTGGGACATGCCGCTCCGCTACAGCAGCGAGCGTGACGAACACGTCGCCGTCCGCACCCGCGCCGGCCTCTTCGACCTCTCCCACATGGGCGAGATCACCGTCACCGGCCCGCAGGCCGCCGACCTCCTCGACTACGCGCTGGTCGGCAACATCGGCGGCGTCAAGACCGGCCGCGCCCGTTACACCATGATCTGCGAGGCCGAGGGCGGCATCCTCGACGACCTGATCGTCTACCGTCTCGCCGACCAGGAGTACATGGTCGTCGCCAACGCCTCCAACGCCCAGGTGGTGCTGGACGCGCTCACCGCGCGCGCTGGCGGTTTCGACGCCGCGATCCGCGACGACCGGGACGCCTACGCACTGCTCGCGGTGCAGGGCCCGGAGTCCCCCGCGATCCTCAAGGCGCTCACCGACGCCGATCTGGACGGTCTCAAGTACTACGCGGGACTGCCCGGCACGGTCGCCGGTGTGGAGGCACTGATCGCCCGTACCGGATACACCGGTGAGGACGGCTTCGAGCTGTTCGTCCGGCCGGCCGATGCGGTCGCCCTCTGGGAGGCGCTGACCGAGGCCGGCAAGGACGCCGGTCTGGTGCCCTGCGGTCTGTCCTGCCGCGACACGCTGCGTCTGGAGGCCGGCATGCCGCTGTACGGGCATGAGCTGAGCACCGCGACGACGCCGTTCGACGCGGGCCTGGGCCGGGTCGTGAAGTTCGAGAAGACCACCAACGGCGGTGACTTCGTGGGCCGCGAGGCGCTGGCGGCCGCCGCCGAGCGCGCCGAGACCCGGCCGCCGCGCAAGCTGGTCGGCCTGGTCGCCGGGGGCCGCCGGGTCCCGCGCGCCGGGTACCCGGTCGTCACGGCCGACGGCACGGTCATCGGTGAGGTCACGTCCGGGGCGCCGTCCCCGACGCTCGGCAAGCCGATCGCCATCGCCTATGTCGACGCCGCCTACGCCACACCGGGTACCGAGGGTGTCTGTGTGGACATCCGTGGAAGCCATGAGCCGTACGAGGTCACCGCTCTGCCGTTCTACAAGCGGCAGAAGTAACGGTTCATCGGCGGCGGACCCGGGCAGCGGTGCGCCCGCGCGTCTCACTGTGCAAGACCCTCCCCCTGGCCGTGCCAGGGGGCGACCCCCTTCACGATCACACCCTCGCGTACAGGAGAATCGAGCCATGAGCAACCCCCAGCAGCTGCGCTACAGCAAGGAGCACGAGTGGCTGTCGGGCGCCGAGGAAGGCGTCTCGACGGTCGGCATCACCGAGCACGCGGCCAACGCGCTCGGCGACGTCGTCTACGTGCAGCTCCCCGAGGTCGGTGCCACGGTCGCGGCGGGCGAGACCTGCGGCGAGCTGGAGTCGACCAAGTCGGTCAGCGACCTCTACTCGCCCGTCGACGGTGAGATCACCGAGATCAACGAGGATGTCGTCAACGACCCCTCGCTGGTGAACTCCGCCCCGTTCGAGGGCGGTTGGCTGTTCAAGGTGAAGATCAGCGGTGAGCCGGGCGACCTGCTCTCGGCCGACGAGTACGCCGCCTTCATCACCGGCTGAGCCACCCGGCTCCCCCGACCGCCACCGCCCGCGTGACAGCTCCCCCGGACTCCGCCCAGGGGACCCTCTCGCGCCCCTGACTCCCCAGGAAAGACTCATGTCGCTTCTGAACAGCTCCCTCCATGAGCTCGACCCCGACGTCGCCGCCGCCGTCGACGCCGAACTCCACCGCCAGCAGTCCACCCTCGAAATGATCGCGTCGGAGAACTTCGCCCCCGTCGCCGTCATGGAGGCCCAGGGCTCCGTCCTCACCAACAAGTACGCCGAGGGCTACCCCGGCCGCCGCTACTACGGCGGCTGTGAGCACGTCGACGTCGTCGAGCAGATCGCCATCGACCGCATCAAGGCGCTCTTCGGCGCCGAGGCCGCCAACGTCCAGCCGCACTCCGGCGCACAGGCCAACGCCGCCGCCATGTTCGCCCTCATCAAGCCGGGCGACACCATCCTGGGCCTCAACCTCGCCCACGGCGGCCACCTCACCCACGGCATGAAGATCAACTTCTCCGGCAAGCTCTACAACGTGGTGCCCTACCACGTCGACGAGAAGTCGAACCTGGTCGACATGGAAGAGGTCGAGCGCCTCGCCAAGGAGCACCGCCCGAAGCTGATCGTCGCCGGCTGGTCCGCCTACCCCCGCCAGCTGGACTTCGCCGAGTTCCGCCGGATCGCGGACGAGGTCGGCGCCTACCTGATGGTCGACATGGCGCACTTCGCCGGCCTGGTCGCCGCGGGTCTGCACCCCTCCCCCGTGCCGCACGCCCACGTCGTCACCACCACCACGCACAAGACCCTCGGCGGTCCGCGCGGCGGCGTGATCCTCTCCACCCAGGAACTCGCCAAGAAGATCAACTCGGCGGTCTTCCCGGGCCAGCAGGGCGGCCCCCTGGAGCACGTCATCGCGGCGAAGGCGGTGTCCTTCAAGGTCGCGGCGTCCGACGACTTCAAGGAGCGCCAGCAGCGCACCCTGGACGGTGCCCGCATCCTCGCCGAGCGCCTCATCCAGCCCGACGTGACCGAGGTCGGCGTGTCCGTGCTGTCCGGCGGCACCGACGTGCACCTGGTCCTCGTCGACCTGCGCAACAGCGAGCTCGACGGCCAGCAGGCCGAGGACCGCCTCCACGAGGTCGGCATCACCGTCAACCGCAACGCCATCCCGAACGACCCCCGGCCCCCGATGGTCACCTCCGGCCTGCGCATCGGCACCCCCGCGCTGGCCACCCGGGGCTTCCAGGCCGAGGACTTCCGCGAGGTCGCCGACATCATCGCCCAGGCCCTCAAGCCCGCCTACGACGCCGAAGCCCTCAAGGCCCGCGTCACGGCACTCGCGGACAAGTTCCCGCTGTACCCGTCCCTGTGACACGTCTCATGCAGTGACCTCCCCGGCCGCCGACGACCGGCGGCCGGGGAGGGAACAGAGCCGGTGAGCCCGGGGCGCTCGGTCCCGGGCTCGCTGTCTGCCTGCCCGTTCTCCTCCCCGCTTGCGCGCTGTCACGGTGCACTCCGGTGTGGTCGCCGCGTGCATGGCCGACGCGGCGGAGGGCAGCAGACCTTCCACGGGGAGGCGGCATGGCGGCCGGGCCCCGCTCCGGCGGATCAGAGCCGGACCGGCCTCCTCGACAGGCCGGGACCCGTGCGCCGCCCGGCATCGCCCCGGCGCCGTATCCACACCGACACCGACCGTTACCCCCGGCGCCGCGCACCCGACGGTTTCCGTCCGGCGGCAGCCGACCGGGTCCGCGTTACGCTCAAACAACGGCGCAGAATCGTACCTCCTGCCCCATTGCTCCACCGTCCACCACGAGCAGACAAGGGAGTCAGCCTCCGTGGCCATCTCCGTCTTCGACCTCTTCTCCATCGGCATCGGCCCCTCCAGCTCCCACACCGTCGGCCCGATGCGCGCCGCCCGGATGTTCGTCGGACGCCTCAAGAAGGACGGCCTGCTCGCCCAGACGGTCAGCGTCCGCGCCGAACTCTTCGGCTCCCTGGGCGCCACCGGCCACGGCCACGGCACCCCCAAGGCCGTCCTCCTCGGCCTCGAAGGCCACTCCCCCCGCACCGTGGACGTCGAATCCGCCGACGACGAGGTCGAGCGCATCCGCACCACCAAGCGCCTGCGCCTGCTCGGGGCGGAAATAGGCACCACCCATGAGATCGACTTCGACGAAGCCACCGAACTCATCCTCCACCGCCGCCGCGCCCTGCCCTACCACGCCAACGGGATGACGCTCTTCGCGTATGACGCCACCGGTGCGCCCCTGCTGGAGAAGACCTACTACTCGGTCGGCGGCGGCTTCGTCATCGACGAGGACGCGGTGGCCGGCGAGAACCCGATCGTCCCCGACGACACCGCCCTGACCCACCCCTTCCGCACCGGCGACGAACTCCTGCGCCTCTCCCACGACACCGGCCTGTCCATCTCCGCCCTCATGCTGGAGAACGAGAAGGCCTGGCGCACCGAGGACGAGATCCGCGCCGGACTGCTGGAGATCTGGCAGGTCATGCAGGCCTGCGTCACCCGCGGCATGTCCCGCGAGGGCATCCTGCCCGGCGGCCTCAAGGTCCGCCGCCGCGCCGCCCACTCCGCCCGCCAGCTGCGCTCGGAGGGCGACGCCACCGCCCACGCCATGGAGTGGACCACCCTCTATGCGATGGCCGTGAACGAGGAGAACGCCGCGGGCGGGCGCGTGGTGACGGCGCCCACCAACGGCGCTGCCGGCATCATCCCCGCCGTCCTGCACTACTACATCAACTTCGTGCCCGGGGCCGACGAGGACGGCATCGTCCGCTTCCTGCTCGCGGCCGGTGCGATCGGCATGCTCTTCAAGGAGAACGCCTCGATCTCCGGCGCCGAGGTCGGCTGCCAGGGCGAGGTCGGCTCCGCCTGCTCGATGGCCGCCGGCGGCCTCGCCGAGGTCCTGGGCGGCTCGCCCGAGCAGGTCGAGAACGCCGCCGAGATCGGCATGGAACACAACCTCGGCCTGACCTGCGACCCCGTCGGCGGCCTCGTGCAGATCCCCTGCATCGAGCGCAACGGCATGGCCGCCGTCAAGGCCGTCACCGCCGCCCGCATGGCGCTGCGCGGCGACGGCCGCCACCATGTCTCCCTCGACAAGGTCATCAAGACCATGAAGGACACCGGCGCCGACATGAGCGTCAAGTACAAGGAGACGGCGCGGGGCGGTCTGGCCGTCAACATCATCGAGTGCTGAGGACGGGGTGGACGGCGATGTCGAGGACAGCGCCTGCCACCCGCCGGGTGTGAGCCGCCGGGCCGGGTGAACCGGCAGGCGGGCCCACCGGTCCGGGCTACCTGCCGATCTCCCAGGCGAAGGGCGGGAGTTCGCGGGCCCGCGAGTAGATCTCCAGGGCCTGGCTCGTGGGGACGAAGGGGTGGACGCGGGCGCCTTCGAGGCCGGCCAGCAGACGGGCGCAGTGGTGGACGCAGCCGGCGACCTCCCTGCCCTGGCGGTCGACGAGGGTGGCGGCCTCCCGCGGTCCCTCGCACGGGGTCGGGTCCTTGGCGGCGGCGGCCGCGCAGCGGCGGGGGGCGGGATCGGCGGTCCCGTCGGCCGACGGGCGCGGCGGTGAAGCGTCGAGAGGCTGGTTCATCGGTGGGTCCCCCTGATGGTGCGGACGTGCCGTGAGCGGCGCCGGTGGCGGAATCGCTTCCGTCGTCACGGCACCTCACGACAGTGCTGCTCGGCGCGGGACGCGTCCATGCCCGCCTTGGGGAAGACCTGGTCCGATCGTCATCTGTTCATGGGAATGCGCATATGCAGGGGGGATGCGCGCTATGGGGCTTCTGCCGGCCCGCATCGGGAGGGGTCCCGGCGGGGGACGGCGAACGGCTCCAGGAGCAGGGCGAGGGCCAGCAGGGCCGCCGCCAGGAGCCAGCCTCCGAGGACATCGCCGGGCCAGTGGACGCGCAGGGCGACACGGGTGAGGCCGACTCCGGCGGCCCAGAGGGCGAGCACCACGTACCAGGTGCGGGCGACGGAAGGCCGGGCCCGTCGGGCGATGCCCCAGGCCAGGATTCCGGCCGCCAGCGCCGAGGTGGTGGCATGGCCGGAGGGGAACGCGTAGCCGGAGGCCCGCCCGGCCCAGTCGGCGGCGGGCGGGCGGGGGCGGGCGAGCAGTTCCATCAGGCCGTAACGGATCGCCTGGCCGACGGCGAGGACGACGAGGGCGCAGAGCACCGCGCGGAGCCGGCCCGCCGCGTCCCGGCCGGCCAGCAGGCCGGCGAGTACTGCCAGCAGATAGGGGACCGGCCCGGTGCCGGTGGCGGTCAGCGCACCGGCCATGGAGCGCAGGGGCTCCCCGTGGTGGGCGGCGGACCAGCGGATGGCCGCCCGTTCGGGAGCGACCGGGGCTCCGTGCCGTACGGACACGGTGATCGCCAGGGCGGCGAAGAGCGCGGCGCAGACCGCGGCGAAGAGGAGGAGCGGGGCCGTACGGGAGCGGCGCCGCGGCCCAGCCCGCAGTACCGGCTCCGTCCCCTGCCGTGACGGCTGTGGCTGCGGACCCGGTCCCTGCTCGGACGCCGTCACCGTGCGGCCACCAGCGGGCGCAGCCGGGTGGCGCGGATCCGGTCGACGGCGGGGGCCGCGCGGCGGGCGAGCGGGGTGAGTCCCCGGGCGACGAGGGCGCCGACGAGCAGGCCGGCGGCGACGTCGTGCGGGTAGTGGGCGCCGACCCAGACGCGGGAGGCCGCCATCAGGAGCGCGGCCGGTACGGCGATCCGGCCCAGCTGCCGGTCGCACAGCAGCAGCGCGACCGCGGCCGCCGCCACGAGGGCGGAGTGGTTGCTGGGGAAGGACCAGTCGCCGGGCCCGGGACAGACCTCGATGGTGACGGCGTGGAGCGTCCGGCAGGGCCGTGGTTCGCCGACGAAGGTCTTGGCGAGGTCGTTGACGAGAAAGGCGGTGACCACGACGACGGGGGTGGCCAGCGCGGTCGCCATCGCGCCGGCGTCGCGGGTCCGCGCCCGCCACCAGCCGATCAGCATCAGGACGGCGAAGAGGGCGAGGCCGTAGTCGGTGCCGTACGTGATGAGGGTGTTGAGGTCGTGCGGGGTGTGGCGGGCGAGCCAGGTGATCCGGGTGTAGAGGCCGCCGTCGATCGAGGCTCCCCCGAAGGCGAGGTGGGTCACGGGGGTTCTCCTTGGCGGATCGGCAGCTCGGCGGCTGGGTGCGGTGGTGCGGACGGGCGGTCGGCCGGTGGTTCAGGCGCCGGGCGGCGGGGTCGGGTCGGGGGCCGGGTGCGGGCGCCTGCGGGAGCGGAGCAGTTCGACGGCGAGCGGGGCCAGCGACACCAGCACCACCAGGGCGACCAGCGGCAGCAGATAGCGGTCGACGTTCGGTACGGACGACCCCAGGGCGTAGCCGGCGAGGGTGAGGCCGAGCGTCCAGAGCAGGCCGCCGGCGATCTGCCAGAGGGCGAAGGTGCGGGCGGGCACGCCCAGGGCGCCGGCCAGCGGGTTCAGCACGGTGCGCACGACGGGGACGAAGCGGGCCAGGACGAGGGCCTTGGCGTGGCCGTAGCGGGCGAGGAGCGCCTCGGCGCGGGCGGCGCCCTCGTGCAGCCGGCGGGCGCGGCTGCGGGCCAGCAGGGCGCGGCCGCCACGCCGGCCGATCCAGAATCCGGTCTGGGAGCCGGCGAGCGCCCCGACGACGGCGGCCGTGAGCACCTGCGGCAGCGCGAGGTGGACCCCGCCGCCGGTGCCCGGGGCGCACAGCAGACCGGCGGTGAACAGCAGCGAGTCGCCGGGCAGGAAGAAACCCACCAACAGCCCTGTCTCGGCGAAGAGCGCGACAGCGACGCCCAGCGCGCCGAACGCGGCCAGCAGCGATCCGGCGTCGAGCACGTTCACGGCCTGGTTGACCGCTGTCACCTGCGAAAATGCGGCGGCGGCAGACATGTCGGCGGCCCCTTACATAATGGGTTGCGGGCCGGCTTCCGGCCGACCCGGCCGACTACAGTCACGTAGACGGTCTACGGAACTGTAGACGACGAAAAGGTCAAGGGCGATCCATGTCGGAGACATCACCCGTGCAGCGGCGCCCCTCAGGCGAGCTGGAGGCGAGCGTGCTCGCGGCGCTCTGGGCGGCCGAGGGGCCGCTGAGCCCCGCCGAGGTCCAGAGCGCGCTGGGCGGCCGGCTCGCGCGGACCACCGTCACCACGATCCTGACCCGGCTGCACGACAAGGGAGCGGTCTCCCGCTCCCGGGCCGGCCGCGGGTTCGCGTACTCGCCGATACAGGACTCCGCGGGGCTGACCGCCCGGCGGATGCGCAGCGAGCTCGACAAGCAGGACGACCGCGGCACCGCGCTCGCCCGCTTCGTCTCGCAGCTGTCCAGCGAGGACGAGCAGGTACTGCGGTCCCTCCTGGAGGGCGCGGAGGGCGGCGCCCCCGAGGGGCCGGAAGCCGGTCCGCAGCCCGGTCCCGGGGCCGGGCCGTGATCTTCGCCGTATGGATTCCCCTGCTGATGCCGCTGCTCGCGGTTCCGGCCGCCCGCCGGCTGGCGCAGTCGCTGCCACCGCGCGCCGCGGCCTGGCTGCTGACGGGCTGCGCGGCCGCGCTGGCCGCCTGCACGGCCGCGGCGCTCGGCCTGGTGATGGCCGCCGGGGCGCTGCGCCTGCCGCCGGTCGCCGCCCTGGGCCGTCTCTCCCTGCCGCTGCTCGGCGGCGATCCCGTCGTCTCGGTCCCCGCGGCCGGTGTCGCCGCGGCGCTGCTCACCGCCTGTGCGCTCGCCGTGGTCCACCGCACCCTCCGCCATCACACCGAGCTGCGCACCGCCCGGCGCACCACCGGCGCACATCCCCCGTCGGGCGATCTGTGCGTAATGCCGGACTCCGCGCCCGATGCCTACGCCCTGCCGGGCCGCCCGGGCCGGGTGGTGGTCACGGCCGGGATGCTGCGGGCGCTGCCCCCGGACGAGCGGGAGGCGCTGTTCGCCCATGAGCGCGCCCATCTCGCGGGCCGGCACCACCTCTTCCTGCTCACGGTCGCGCTGGCCGCGGTCTGTCATCCGCTGCTCCGGTCCCTGCGCGCGCCCCTCGCCTACGCCCTGGAGCGCTGGGCCGATGAATCGGCCGCGTCCCGGGTGGGCGACCGCCGTGTCACGGCCCGCGCCATCGGCCGCGCCGCGCTGGCCGCCCGCCCCGCTGCCGCGGCGGCGCACCGTCCCGGCACCGTCCTCGCCGCGACGGCCGGGCCGGTACCCCGCCGGGTCGCCGCCCTGCTGGCCCCCGAGCGGGCCGTGGACCACCCTCCGGTGCGCGCCGGTCTCCACGGCCGCCGTCTGATCGCCGCGGCCCTGCTGGCCTGCGTCACGTTCTCCGCAGCCGCCGCCCTGGACGCCGCGGCCGATCTGCACGAGACGGTGGAGGTCGCCCAGGGGGAGGCGGCGCGCTGACGGGCCGGGGAGGGCGGGCGCGCACGGAACGCCGCCGGGCATCCTGGCGCTGCGCCCTGACGGGCCGGGAGGTCAGGCGCCCCGTGCTACGCGCCCGGCCCGGTCCCCGTAGCGGACCCCGCTCCCGTCCCCCCGCCCTTCCCCCTCCCGACCGTGAAGCCCAGGGTGGCGCCGCCGCCCGGACGGCGGGTGGCGAAGGCATGGCCGCCGTGGGCGGTGGCGATCTCGCGGACGATGGCGAGGCCGAGGCCGGAGCCGGGCAGACCGCGGGCCGTCGCGGCCCGGTAGAAGCGGTCGAAGACCCGGGTGAGGTCGGCGTCCGTGATACCGGGGCCGCGGTCGAGGACCTCGATGCGGGCGCCGGTGACGAGGACCTCGATCGGCTCCGTGCCGCCCGCGTCGAACTTGGCGGCGTTCTCCAGCAGATTGGTGAGCGCACGGTGCAGCGCGGCGGACCGCCCCTCGACCACCGCCGGGCGGATGGTCCGTACGGTGATCTCGCGTCCGGTGCGGCGGCGGGCCGAGGCCGCCGCCTTCTCCGCGACATCGGCCAGGCTCACGTCGGAGAGCGGGTCGTCGTCACGCTGTCCGGCCGCCAGATCCACCAGCTCGTTGACCAGATCGCTGAGTTCACGGGCCTCCCCCGCCAGATCGGCCAGCAGCTCGTCGCGGGCGTCCGGGGGCAGCTCGTCGAACCGCTTGAGCAACGAGATGTTCGTCCGGAGCGAGGTCAGCGGGGTGCGCAGCTCGTGGCCGGCGTCCTGGACAAGGCGCTGCTGGTCCTGGACGGCGCTGGCCAGCCGGCCGAGCATGTCGTCGAAGGCCCGCCCGAGCCGGGCGACCTCGTCCCGCCCCGCCACCGGTACCGGCACGTCCAGCCGCCCGTGTTCCGCCACCTTCTCGGCGACCGAGGTCAGCCGCACCAGCCGGCCGGTGATCCGGCGCGCCAGCCACCAGCCGCCCGCACCGGACAGCGCGATGACCGCGGCGGCCAGCAGGGCGGTGCGCTGCTGGAGCGCCGAGAGCAGATCCTCGGTCTCGCTGAACTTCTGCGCGACCTGCACCGCACCGCGGCCGCCGCCGAGCGCCACCGTCGCGACGTGGTACTCCTCGTCGCCGATGTCCGCCTCCCGCTCCGTGTCCCGGCCGGCCTGCGCGCCGGTGGCGATCCGGCGTTCCGCGGCGCCGACCGGGAGGGCCGGGCGCCCCGGCTCCACGATCCGGCCGCCGGCGCCCAGGATCTGCACCTCGGTACGGGTGGGCCGGGTGAGGTCGTCGCGCGGCCCGTCGTGGTCGGGGTCGGCGCTCGTGTAGTCGGCCGGCACGAACTGCTTCTCCTGGACCTGGCTGCGCAGATCCCGTACGACCTGCGAGAACACCGACTTCTCGTCGACCCGTACCAGCCGGGCCGCCGCGTCGTAGCTGAGGAATCCGACGAGCAGGGTCACCGCCGCGGCCCCCGCCGCGAACGCCACGGCGAAGGCCGTGCGCAGGCTGGCGGGCTTTCGGGTGCGCAGCCAGGCGGCCGACCCGCCGCTCCGCCAGGAGCGCAGCCGGCTCCGCAGCCGGGCGCGCAGCCGGCGATCGGGACGGGTGCGGGGACCGGTCCCGGTGCGGTCGCGGGGGCCGGACATCTCAGTCCTCCCGCAGCACGTAACCGACGCCGCGCACCGTGTGGATCAGCGGGCGGCTGCCCGGGACGTCGACCTTGCGCCGCAGATAACCCACATACACCGCGAGGTTCTTCGAGCCGGGCCCGAAGTCGTAGCCCCAGATGCGGTCGTAGATCGTCGAATGGTCCAGGACGATCCCGGCGTTGCGGGCCAGCAGCTCCAGCAGCTCGAATTCGGTCCGGGTCAGCTCCAGCTCCCGCTCTCCGCGCCAGGCGCGGCGCGAGGGACCGTCGATCCGCAGATCCGCCGCCTCGACGACACCGCTGTCCGCCACCCTGGCGTCGTACGGCCCCTCGGCCGCCTCGTCCTCGTCGCGGCCGCCGGAACCGGCGGCCGCGCCGCCCTCCTCCGTCGCCGCTGCCGCCGTCGTCCGCCGCAGCAGCGCCCGCAGCCGGGCGAAGACCTCTTCGACTTCGAACGGCTTGACCACGTAGTCGTCCGCCCCGGCATCCAGACCGGCGATCCGGTCGGCCGTCTCGACCCGGGCGGTGAGCATCAGGATCGGGGTGCGGTCCTGCTCGGCCCGCAGCACCTGGCACACCTGGAGCCCGTCGATCCCCGGCATCATCACATCCAGCAGGATCACATCGGGCCGCTCACGGTGCGCGGCGGCCAGCGCCTGAATGCCGTCGGCAACAGCGGTGACCTGGTACCCCTCCAGCGTCAGGGCACGCTCCAGCGCGGTGCGGATGGGGCGGTCGTCCTCGGCGAGCAGCACGGAATGGGTCACCCGGCAAGTCTGCCAAGGGCCCGGAGGTGCGGCGGCGGGCGGCCGGTCCGGCGGTCGCTTTCTTACCCGGATCTCACCCGCGGTTCTTACCGGGCTCTCACCGTCGCCACGCCATCGGCTTACCCCTTACCGCCACGGTTGCCCCGTGCCGGACGGGCCGGGCGCGGCGACCGGACCGCGAACGTACCGGCCGGTCGGATCGAACGACTCGGCACATCTCGGGGAAGAGCACGACACCGTATGAAGATCACCCTCCTGCTGCACAACGCCTATGCCATCGGCGGCACCATCCGCACCACCTTCAACCTCGCGGCCGCGCTCGCCGGCCGGCATGACGTCGAGATCGTCTCGATGCTGCGGCACCGCGAGGTCCCGCGGTTCACCCTGGATCCGCGGGTGCGGCTGATACCGCTGGTGGACACCCGGGTGGGCAGCGAGGACATGGCCGATCCGCTCTTCGGTGAGCCCGCCCGGGACTTCCCGCTCGCCGAGAAGCGGCACCACCAGTACAGCCGGCTGGTCGACCTCCGCGCCGCGGAGTTCCTGCGCACCACCGACGCGGACGTGCTGATCGGCACCCGGCCCGGCATCAATGTCTACCTGGCGCGGTTCGGCCCCCGCCGGGCGCTGCGGATCGCCCAGGAGCACCTCCGCTACGACGCCCACAGCAAGCGGCTCCGGACCGAGCTCGCCCCGCATTACCGGACGCTGGACGCCGTGGTCACCACCACCGAGGCGGATGCCTCCGTCTATCTCGCACGGATGCCGCTGCCCGGCGTGCGGGTCCTGGCCGTGCCCAACATCGTGCCCGCGCCGGCCGGGCGGCCGTCCGAGGGCACCGCGAAGGTGATCGCGGCGGCCGGCCGGCTGGTCCGCGGCAAGCGCTTCGACCTGCTGATCGAGGCGTTCTCCGCGGTCGCCGCCAAGCACCCCGACTGGCGGCTGCGGATACACGGCGGCGGCGCCGAGCGCGCACAGCTCCAAGGGCTGATCGACGGGCTCGGGCTGAGCGAGCAGGCGGAGCTGACCGGGCCGCGCTCCCCGATAGAGGCGGAGTTCGCCAAGGCGTCGATCGTCGCCTCGGCCTCGGACGCGGAGTCCTTCGGCATGACCATCGTCGAGGCGATGCGCTGCGGAGTGCCCGTCGTCAGCACCGACTGCCCGCTGGGCCCGGCCGAGATCATCCACGACGGTACGGACGGGCTGCTGGTGCCGCGCGGCGACGGCCGGGCGCTGGCCGCCGCTCTCCTCCAGCTCGTCGAGGACCCGCAGCGCCGCAGCGAGATGGCCCGTACCGCGCTGGAGAGTTCGCGCCGCTACGACCCGGAGCCGATCGCCGAGCGCTACCAACTCCTCTTCCAGGAGCTGCGGTCGACGCGCGGGAGCCGCGCCCGGCAGCGCGTCCTCGGCCGCGCCCGCGCCCGCGCACGACGGCTGGTACGACGCGCCCTGCGGCGCTGAAGCAGCCGTCTTCCGGCCCGCGGGGCCGGTCCGGCCGGCGAAACCGGCCGCCTCAACTTGACCGCGGCACAAGGAACTTCCCGACCGCAGCCTGGCGTCCCCGGTAGCGAACATGCTGAACTGCTGGAAAGCGAACAGGCACCACCGCCGGAACAAGGCTGCCGCGCAGCAAGAAACGCCGGCTCGCAGGAAATCCGATCACCGAAACGCAGGACCAGGAACCCGGGAACCCAGGAACCCAGGAACCCGGGAACGCCCGGAACACGCTGCAACGCAGGGGACGCTTCGAGCAGTTGACGCTTCGAATCCGCAGGTCCGATCGGCAGGAGGCCGTTCATGCTGCATGGTGTCGATGTCAGCTCCTACAACACTTCGTACTCCGCCGAGGGGCTGGACTTCGTTTTCGTCAAGGCCACCGAAGGCCGCTCCTACATCAATCCGCATCAGTCCGCGCAGGCGTCAAAGGCCCGTAAAGCGGGCTGTGTGGTCGGTTTCTACCACTTTCTGTGGCCGGGGAATATCGCCGCCCAGGCGAGATACTTCGTCGAGAAATGTGTATCGGTCCAGGGCGACCTCCTCGCCTGCGACTGGGAGCGCACCGGCGAGGGGACGTACGCGAGCAACGCGCAGAAGGACCAGTTCCTGGCCGAGGTGAAGAAGCTGCGGCCCACCCACCGGGTGATGCTCTACTGCAACCGCGATTTCTGGCTCAACCACGACACCACGTCCTACGCGGCCGACGGCCTGTGGATCGCCGACTACGTCTCCGCCGGGCATCCGCGGATCAAGGCGAAGTGGCGTATCCACCAGTACACCGACCGGCCCCTGGACAAGGATGTCGCGGACTTCTCGACCAAGGCCGCCCTCAAGAAGTGGGCGCACCCGGCATAAGGTTTCCTACCGGCGCGCCTTTCCGCGCCCCCAGGAACCGCGCCTACGCAGCGGGGAACACTGCGTAGGCGGCACAGGAGCAGCGCGTCACCCCCACCGCACGACGCAGCACGAGAACAAGAGGAGCAGCCGTGACCGACCCGGCGTCCAAGGCCCTGCAACAGGAGATCGCCCGGGATCTCCAGGTGACCGCGTCCTTCGACGCCGAGCAGGAAATCGAGCGCCGGGTGACCTTCCTCACGGAACGGCTGACCTCCACGGGCCTGCGCTCCCTGGTCCTGGGGATCAGCGGCGGCGTCGACTCCACCACCACCGGCCGGCTCTGCCAGCTCGCCGTGGAGCGGGCCCGCGCCGCCGGGCACGACGCGACGTTCTACGCGATGCGGCTGCCGTACGGCGTCCAGGCGGACGAGAAGGACGCTCAGCGGGCGCTGGAGTTCATCCGCGCCGACCGGGAGCTGACCGTCGACATCCGCCCGGCGAGCGACGCGGCCCTCCAGGCCGCGGTGGACGGCGGGCTCACCTTCCGCGACGCCCACCACCAGGACTTCATCCAGGGCAACATCAAGGCGCGCCAGCGCATGATCGCGCAGTACGCGGTCGCGGGTGCGCACGACGGCCTGGTCGTGGGCACCGACCACGCGGCCGAGGCGGTCTCCGGCTTCTTCACGAAGTTCGGTGACGGTGCGGCCGATGTGGTGCCGCTCACCGGGCTGACCAAGCGCCGGGTGCGCGCGGTGTCGGCGGCGCTGGGCGCCCCTCAGGAGCTGGTGCACAAGGTGCCGACGGCCGACCTGGAGACGCTCGACCCGGGCAAGCCGGACGAGGACGCGCTCGGTGTGAGCTACGACCAGATCGACGACTTCCTGGAGGGCGAGCCGGTCGACGCCGCGGCCGCCGAGGCCATCGTCCGCCGCTACCGCCTCACGGACCACAAGCGGGCGCTGCCGCTGACTCCCTGAGGGGCGGGCGCTGCCGTCGCCCCCGGAGGGCGGCAGCGCCCGGGGCGGCTGCGGGGCGGCTTCTGGCGGCTCGGAGCTGCGCTGCGGCTGCGCGCAACGGCCGCTGAGCTCTCCCCCGCCCCCGTAACGTCCCCGGCCCCGCCCCCGCCCGTCATGGACCGGCAAGGCGACCGTCACCGTCCCGGTGCTAAATCGTGGGCGTGAGCGGGCATGCATGCGGCCATGGGAAGCCGCGAAGTGCGATCGGAAGATCAACTGTCAGTGGGGCCGCCTAGGCTCCAAGACATGGGTTACGCAAACCTGCGCGAACTCCAGACCGCGCTGACCACCGCCTCCGACCTTGCCTCGTCCCTGCAATCCGCGCCGACCCGGCGCGATGCGGACCAGCTCGTCGACGTCCTCCGGCAGGCGCTGACCGCTGCCGGCTCACTGGGCGCCGAGACCGGCCCGACCGGCTGCGCCATACATCCGAACGGCGCGGTCGACCCGTTGTACGGCGACCCGGAGGACCCCCTCCCGCCGGGCTACGGAAAGTGTCTGCTCTGCAACGACCGCCGGCGCAGAGCGGACGCCCACCACCCGCACCCCCGCCCGCATCCGCGCTGGCGCCGTCGGCTGAGCGCCTAGGCAAGGCGCCCAGAGTCCGACCGGCCGGACCGCTGCGGCCAGGGCCGGACTACCATCCGCGCATGCGACCTGCCACATACAGCGATGAGGACCTGGAACAGCACTCCCTGCGGCGACGGGTGCCCGACGACGGGCAGCGGTCCGGCTTCGAGCACGACGTCGACCGGATCCTGTATTCGACGCAGTGGCGGGCACTGGCCGGCAAGAGCCAGGTGGTGGCCAGCGCCGAGCTGGGCGCGTACCACACCCGGCTGACCCACTCGATGAAGGTGGCTCAGCTCGGCCGGCGGATGGCCGAGCGCCTGGAGCGCCGATACGGCGGGCCGAATCCGGCGCTCGTCGAGGCGGCGTGCATGGCCCACGACATCGGCCATCCGCCCTTCGGGCACGCGGGTGAGCTGGCGCTGCGCGCCACGATGGACGAGCTGCACTTCGCGGACGGTGTGCTGGACAGCTTCGAGGGCAATGCACAGACCCTGCGGGTGCTGACCTTCCTCGCCGCCCACAAATATCCGGGCCATCGCGGTCTGCACCTGACCCGCGCCTGTCTGGACGCCGCCACCAAATACCCATGGGAGCGGGCGCCCGTCGACCAGGATCCGGCGCGGCATGTGAAGTGGGGGGTGTATGTCGCCGACCGGGAGGCGTTCTCGTGGGTGCGGGCCGGCCGTACGGACACCGCCGTGCCGGTCGAGGAGCAGGTCATGGACTGGGCGGACGATGTCACCTACGCCTGCCATGACGTCGAGGACTTCTACCGCACGGGCCTGATCCCGCTGGCCGCGCTGTTCCCGCCGGACGGTGCCGCGGGTGCCGACACCGAGCGGGAGATCCGCCGCTTCCTGGATTACGTCCAGGCCAAGCGGGCGCGGGAGGGTGAGGCCTTCGACCGTGCCGCGGCGCTGGTGATGATGGCGGACATCGGCAAGCGGCTGGCGGTGCCCGCTCCGTACAGCGGCAGCCATGAGGACGCGGTCGCGGTCAACCGCCGCACGGCCGATCTGATCTCGTACTTCACCCGTGGGATCGAGCTGGAAGTGGGCGGCGCGGCCGCGATCCGCTACGGGGCGCAGCTGGTGATACCGCCGGAGCGGCGGGCCGCCTGCGATCTGCTCAAGGAGCTGGTGTGGTGCTATGTCATCGACCGCCCGGCGCTGGCGACCCAGCAGCACGGCAAGCGGCGGGTGGTGAGTGAGCTGCTGCGCTGGACCCATGACGCACCGGAGCTGCTGCCGCCGGACCGCGCCGAGGAGCTGTCGCTGCACGGCGACCGGCTGCGTGCCGCCGCGGACCATGTCGCCTCGCTGACCGAGGACCAGGCGCTGGCCCTGCACCGGCGGCTGTCCGGCACGGGCCTGGGGTCGGTCAACGACAACGTCTGGCTGTGAGCCCGGGGGCGGGAGGCCGGCGCCGTTTCGCAACGGCCCGGCCCCGCCCCCCGGCCACTCGGGCCCGCCCGGTGGCCATTCGGTCCCGCCCGCCGGTGGCTATTCCTTCCCACCGCGCGGCTGGTCGGCCACGTCCCGGGGCCGTTCCGTACCGCCCCCCGGCTGATCGACCTCGTCCCGGGCCTGTTCCGTACCGCCCCCCGGCCGGTCGGCCCCGCCCCGCGGCGGTTCCGTCCCGCCCCGGGGCTTCTTCTCCGGCCGTAGCGCGATACGGCCGAGCACGGCCGCGACGGCCAGCGCGGCCACCGCGATCAGCACCTGGTCCGGTACGCCGTTACCGATCCGCGTCGCCCATTCCTCGGCCCGGACTTCGGCGTCCGCGTCGAGGATCCCGGGCAGCGCGCTGGTCCCGTTGAACCGCAGGAACAGCACGCCGATGCCGATGAAGAACACCCCGGAAAGCACCGAGGTGGTGTGCAACCGCAGCTTGCCGAGGGTGAATTCACGGCCCCGCAGCCAGCCCCGGGTGCCGAGCTTGCAGCGGTCCCAGAGCAGCGCCAGCACGAACAGCGGCAGCGCCATGCCCAGCGCGTAGACGGCGAGCATCGAGGCGCCGTACACCGGTGAGCCGCTGACCGCCGTCACCGTCAGCACCGCGCCGAGGATCGGGCCCGCGCAGAAGCCGGCGAGGCCGTAGACACAGCCGAGCAGAAACGTGGAGACGGCCGACCGCGGGGTGATCCTCGCGGCGGCGGCCTGGGCGCGCCGGGAGGCGAAGCCCAGGCCGAGGATCTGGGCGAGACCCATCGCGATGACGACCCAGCCGCCGACGGCGATCAAGAGATCGCGGTGGCCGTTGAACAGCCGGCTGGCCGCCGTACTGGCCGCGCCGAGCGGCACCAGCGTCGTGGCCAGCCCCAGGTAGAACACGCCGGTACGGGCCATCAGCCGGCCGGGGGTGGAGAGGGAGTACGCGAAGAAGGCCGGCAGCAGCAGCGCGCTGCACGGGCTGAGCAGGGCCAGCGCCCCGCCCAGGAACGCCGCGAGGTAGCCGATGTCGGTCACTGCCCGGCCCCCTTGTCCGCCGGCCCGTTCTTGGCCTCCGGCCCCTTCTTGGCCGCGCGCGCCGCGGCGTCCTTGATGCCCTGCGCGAAGACCTCGGCGGGCTGGGCCCCGGCGACCGGCCGGCCGTTGATGAGGAAGGACGGCGTGGACTGCACCCCGAGCCGGTAGCCCTCGTCCTGGTCCTTCTTCAGTGCCCGCTCGGCGTCCGCGCTCTTCAGGTCCGCACGGAACTTCTCGATGTCGGCCACACCGCTGGTGCGGGCCAGGTCGACGAGCTTGTCCTCGGCAAGCGCCTTGCCCTTGCGGGTCTTGGCGTACAGCGCGTCGTGCAGCTGCCAGAACCTGCCCTGCTGCCCGGCGGCCCAGGAGGCGCGGGCGGCGCGCTCGGAGTCGGCGCCGAAGACGGTGAAGTTGCGGAATTCGATGCGCAGGGTGCCCGCGTCGACGAACTTCTTGATCAGTCCGGGCTGGGTCTCGCGGGTGAAGCGGCCGCAGAACGAGCACTGGTAGTCGGCGTATTCGACCAGGACCACCGGGGCGTCCTTCTTGCCGACGGCCAGTGGGTCGCCGTCCTGGCGCCGGCTGGTCCGCTCGGCCAGGTCGTCGAACATCTTCTGCTGTGCGGGATCTTCCTCGGGCTCGACGGAGGCGGCGGCCTCGGGGGCGCCGCCGCGGTCGGTGCCGCGGTCGCCCTCGACGGACTTGCCGATGGCGACCCCGATGGCGATGACGGCCACGACGAGGGCGATGACCGCGCCGATGGCGGCCAGTTTGCGGGTGGGAGAGGCGGAAACGGGCATGCGGAAGCTCCAGACGTACGCAGGGGGAATTCAGGCCGTGTGCGTCGGGACAGCGGCCTATATCCGCAGTACGGGCAGGAGCGTGGTGGGGTCGGTGGCGGGCGCGCCGTCGGTCGGTGGCCGGGCGAGCGCGCACTGCGCGGGCAGGTCCGCGGCGAGCGGCCCCGGGCCGGTGGTGGCGGGGGCGAGGGGCTCACCGCGGTGCGGGGCGGGCAGCGGGGCGGACTCGTCGGGCCCCGGCGCATGCCGGTCCGAGCACTTCTTGGGCGCGTGGACCACGGCGACGGGGGCGTCGGGATCGAGCTGCGGGCCGCTGTCGGCGGCAGCCGGCCGGGCCGGTGTGTCACCGCCCGCCGGGTTCGCGGCGTCCGGTGGAACCGCCGTCGCGTCCGGTGCGGCCGCCGGCGCGCCACCGGTGCGCCATGACGCCGCGGCCGTCGCCGCCCGGCCCGACAGCCAGGCCTGGTCGCCGCCGATGCGGCACAGCAGCGGACCGAAGGTGACGGCGAGGAGGAGCAGCAGCGTCAGCGTGCCCGACCGGCGCACGTGGTGCATGTTCCTCCTCTCCGTACCTGGCGCGAGCATGAACAACCCATCCTACGGATCGTCACCGCGCGAGCGGAGCACCGACCGGCCTCGGGGCCGTCGGGGCGCCCGGGGCCCTGCGGCCGGGCGGGGAAACCGGTTCTCAGCGGTCGGCGATCCGCATCTCGAACCAGGTCGTCTTGCCGCGGGGCAGCAGATCCACGCCCCAGCGGTCGGAGAGCTTGTCGACGAGGAAGAGGCCTCGGCCGCTGATGTCCATTTCCTGGACCGGCATGAGACAGGGCAGACCGCGGGACGGGTCGCGCACCTCGATACGGAGCCAGCCACGTCGGCGGAGCATCCGCAGCCCGAACGTGCGGGCGCCGGTGTGCCGCACGGCGTTGCCGACCAGCTCGGAGACCAGCAGCACGGCGTGCTCGGTGAGCTGGGGGGTCAGGGACCACTGTTTGAGGAGTACGGCGGCGGTCAGCCGGCGGGCGATGCCGGCGGACTGGGGGCGCGAGGGGAGCCGGACCTCGCCGAGGGTCGGGTCACCGACCAGATCGAGTGCCGCCGACACCGGTTTGCGAGGAGCCTGTGCGGTGTCCTCGCCCCCCTCGGGGATGCCCCATCGCGCGGCGGCCGTATCCCTCCGCGGCCGCGGCTGCTCCATTCCTTCGAGGCCCGCCATGCCTCCCATCATGGCCGCTGCGTGGCGTCCACGGGGGCGGAACCGACGGAATCGATTGTCCGGAATCGTCGGTTCCAGCCCCCCGGTGAGACATATGCCAACGGCAGTTAAGGTTTCGGTGCGCCCCGGCTGACCTGCGACGACACCGGGCCCGCGAAGGAACGACCGAGCAGATCAACAAGGTGCCCTTAAGGCGCAATTAAGCCTTTTCCTTGTCGCCCACACGAGGCATTACCTCCCGGGCAAACCTCAGAAGCCCCATCAACACCAGCAATTTCAGAGGAACTTGGCCTTGCCCGGCCCCTCCTCGACGAAGCTGCGCATACCCGTCTCCCGGTCCTCGGTCGCGAACAGCCCCGCAAACCAGTTGCGTTCGATGGTCAGGCCGGTGTCGATGTCCGTCTCCAGGCCCGCGTCGACGGATTCCTTGGCGGCCCGCAGCGCCAGCGCGGGGCCGGCCGCCAGCCGTGCCGCCCAGGCGTGCGCCTGCTCGTAGACCTCGGCGGCCGGCACCACCCGGTCGACCAGGCCGAGGGTGAGCGCCTCCTCGGCCTTCACCTGACGGCCGGTGAAGATCAGGTCCTTGGCCTTGGACGGGCCCACCAGCCGCGCCAGCCGCTGGGTGCCGCCGGCCCCCGGGATCAGGCCCAGCAGGATCTCCGGCTGGCCGAGCTTGGCGTTGTCAGCCGCGATCCGGAAGTCGGCACAGAGCGCCAACTCGCAGCCGCCACCGAGCGCATAGCCGGTGATCGCGGCGACGACCGGCTTGGGGATTTGGGCCACGGCGGTGAACGAGTCCTGTAGGGCCTTGGAGCGCACGACCATGGCCGGGTGGTCCATGGCCTGCATTTCCTTGATGTCCGCGCCGGCCGCGAACACCTTCTCGCCGCCCCACACGACAACGGCACGCACATCGTCGCGGCGGGTGACCTCCTCGGCCAGCTCGCGCAGCCGGTCCTGGGTGGCGATGTCCAGTGCGTTCATCGGCGGACGGTCCAGGCGGATGGTGCCGACGCCGTCGGCGACCTCGAAATTCACAGTCATGCGGGAAGGTTAGTACGCGTTAACGCCGTCGGGCCCGGTGCACTCCGTCACAGTGCACCGGGCCCGGTCGTCTTCCGGCCGCCCTACTGGCGGGCCTTCCACGTCTCCCAGGAGAGGTTCCAGTCGCTGAAGCCGTTGTCGGGCTGGATCGTTTCGTCATGCGAGTTCTTGACGATGACCACATCGCCGACGACGGAGTTGCGGAAGAACCACGCCGCCGGGGTGGAGCTGTCGCCGCCACCGCGCTGGTCGAAGAGGCCCACACAGCCGTGGCTGGCGTTGCGGTTGCCGAAGGTCGCGCTGCCCGACCAGTAGTTGCCGTGGAGGAACGTGCCGGAGGTGCTCAGCCGCAGCGCATGCGGGACGTCCTTGATGTCGTACTCGCCGCCGAAGCCGACGGTGTCACCGTTCATCCGCGTCACGAGATGCTTCTCGCTGATCACCATCTTGCCGTTGTACGTCTCGGTGCCCGGCGCGCCCGAGGTGATCGGGATGGTCTTGATCTTCTTGCCGTCGCGGACCACGGTCATCTTCTTCGACTCGGCGTCGACCGTGCTGACCTGGCTGCGGCCGACGGTGAAGGAGACCTCCTTGGTCTGGGTGCCGTAGACACCGGGCCGGCCCTCGACGCCGTTGAGGTCGAGCTTGAGGGTGACCTTGGTTCCGGGCGCCCAGTACTTCTCGGGGCGGAAGTCGAGGCGGTCGTTGCCGAACCAGTGGCCCTCGACCGGGACCGACGGCTTCGCGGTGACCTTGATGGCGTCCTCGACGGCCCGGGGATCGGTGATGCCGCGGGTGAAGTGGATCGAGACCGGCATCCCGACGCCGACCTGCTGGCCGTTCTCGGGGCTGTACTGGCCGATGAAGGTGTTCTTGGGGACGAGGGTGGTGAAGCTGGAGTGCTCGGCGGCCGCCCGGCCCTTGCCGTCCACCGCTATGGCGTCGACGGTGTACTCCGTCGAGGCGCCCAGATGGCCGCTCGGCTGCCACAGGGCGCCGCTGCCCGCTATCTTCCCGTCGACCTCGTTGCCCTTGCCGTCCTTGACCTTGACGGACTTGAGCCTGCCCTTCTGGGCGGTCACCTTCAGCGCGCCGCTGGTGGCGACGTCATGCGCGCCGTCCTTGGGCGCTATCGTCACGGCGGCCTGCGAAGCGGCCTTGTCCCCGCCCGCCTTGCCGGCCGGACTGTCCTCGTCGCCGTCGCCGCCACATGCGGTCACCAGCAGCAACACCGCCCCGAGCACCAGGGCCGGCGGGCCGCCCCTGTGCGGCCACCGACGCCGGCGAGCCGGCTCCCCCGAATTCGGCTGGACGTTCACAACTGGCCCCTTTTCCCCTCGCACGGCCCGCAGTCCCCCGCGCGCGGGTGCGGACAGCCGCGCGCTTGCCGTTAGATAACCACACCGCGGTGACAGTGAACTCCCCGTGAATGTCACCGTTCAGTCCCAAGTGCGGGGGTGGTGCGGGGGCAGGGGGCGGGCGGTGCTGCGGGCCGGTGCCCGGTCAGTCCAGCGCGGACCCGGCCCGCCACAGCTCCCAGGGCATGTTCCAGCCGCCGAGGCCGTTGTCCGGCGCGACCGTACGCTCCGGGGAGTGCTGCACCACCACGGTGTCGCCGACGATCGAGCGGCCGAAGAACCAGCCCGCCGGGGTGTGCGGGCCGCCGCCCTTGATGTCCTTGAGCCCGACGCAGCCATGGCTGGTGTTGAGGCCCCCGAAGATCTCGGGCGGCGCCCAGTAGTTGCCGTGGAGGAAGGTCCCGGACCTGGTGAGGCGCATGGCGTGCGGCACGTCCGGGATGTCGTACTCGCCGCCGAAGCCGACGGTGTCGCCGTCCATGCGGGTCATCGAGTGCCGCTCCAGGATCACCATCTTCCCGTTGTAGGTGGGGTTCTCGTCGTCGCCCGCGGTGACCGGCAGCACCGCCACCACCCGGCCGCCCTGGTGCACCGTCATGGTGTGCCGGGCGGCATCGATGACGCTGACCTGGTCCCGGCCCACCCGGTAGTGGACGGTCCTGCGCTGCGTCCCGTAGGCGCCCGGCCCGGCCTTCACCCCGCGCAGCCGCAGCTCTGCCGTGATCTCGGTACCCGGGCGCCAGCGCTCACGGGGCCGGAAGTCCAGCCGGCGGTGGCCGAACCAGTGGGCGGCGATCTCGACGGCGGGCCGGGCGCTGACCCTGACGGCGCGTTCGACGGCCGCGCGGTCGGCGAGCGGCCGGTTGAAGACCAGCGAGAAGATCAGGCCGGTGCCGACCGTGGCGTCGCTCTGCGGGGAGAAGTGGCCGGTGAAGCGGTGTGCGGGTACGGAGGTGGTGAAAGTGGTGTGGCGGGCCGAGCGGTGGCCTGCGCCGTCCAGCGCCACCGCGTCGACGGTGTACTTCGCGCCGAGTTGGAGACGTCCTGGCACCGGCCGCCAGGCCATGCCGTCCGGCGAGATCCGCCCGGCGACCGGCTGCCGTCCGGCGTCACCGGTCCGGCTGACCTCGACCCGCTCCAGCCGCCCCTGAGGCACCCGGACCTCGAACCGCCCGTCGGCGCGCACACCGTGCGCGCCGTTGTGCGGGATGACCCTGATCGTCTCCTCCGGGGAGCGCGGTTTGCCGCCGACGAACACCTCCGCGTCCGCGCAGCCGGCCAGCGCCACCGCCCCGGCGAGCCCGGCCACGGCGGCGAGGACGACGCGGGTACGGCGGGCCGCCCGTGCCGCCGCCCGACGGCCCGTCCAGACCTGCGCCCGGTCCGGCACCCGGCCCCGCACACGGTTTCCCTGGCGGTGCTTTGCTCGGTCCCCTGCTCGGTTGTGCTGATGGGCGGTCATATACCGGATTGTGACGGATGATGCTCAAGTTAGGAGGTATGCCGCGTAACGGAATGTCACGGACACGTAAGGCGGAACAATCAGCCCTCGCCGCGAGAAGCGTGAGGCAACGCCTGGTTGCGGGCAGAACAACGGGGAGGGCGGGGACACCTGCACGGCCGGGACTCCTCCAGCTGACGCTGGGCGGTACCCCCCATGCCGGGGACACCGCCCGACCGAGCCATGAGCCGCAGGAGGCCGGCACGTGTCGAGCGCACCCGAGCAGGAGGCGGTGGCGGATGAACCACTCGCCCCACCCGCTGACATCCGTCCCGGCAACCCCACGCCCCTAGGGGCCCGATACCGCACCGGCCCCGATGGCATCGCCGGCACCAACTTCGCCCTGTGGGCGGGCGGCGCCGAGGCCGTGGAACTGTGTCTCTTCGACGACGCGGAGCGCGAGACGCGCCATGCGCTGACCGAGCTCACCCACGAGATCTGGCACGGCTTCCTGCCCGGCGTCCGCCCCGGCCAGCGCTACGGCTACCGGGTGCACGGCCGCTGGGACCCCTGGAGCGGCGCCCGCTGGAACCCGGCGAAGCTGCTGCTGGACCCGTATGCCAGGGCCGTGGACGGCGACTTCGGCACCCGTACGGAGCCGTCCGGGGCGGGGTCCGCACTGCCCGGCCAGCTCTACGGGCACGTCCGCGACTGGCCGCAGCAGCAGGCCGCCGACACCGTGCGCGACGACCGGGACTCGGCACCGTACGTCCCCAAGGGCGTCGTGGTCGGCGAGGACACCGGGGACGAGGGCGGCGCCGACGAATGGGAGGACGACCGCAGGCCGAAGACGCCGTGGCCGGATTCCGTCCTTTACGAACTGCATGTGCGCGGCTTCACGATGCGTCACCCCGGTATTCCGGAGCGGCTGCGCGGCACGTACGCGGGGCTCGCGCACCCCGCCGCGCTGGAGCACCTCGTCCGGCTCGGCGTCACCGCCGTCGAGCTGCTGCCCGTCCACCAGTTCGCGCACGAGGACCATCTGGTGCGCCGGGGGCTGCGCAACTACTGGGGCTACAACTCCATCGGCTACTTCGCGCCGCATGCCGGATACGCCGCCACCGGGACCCGGGGGCAGCAGGTCGGTGAGTTCAAGCGGATGGTGCGGGCGCTGCACGACGCCGGCATCGAGGTGATCCTCGACGTCGTCTACAACCACACCGCGGAGGCCGGCGAGCTGGGCCCGACGCTCTCCCTGCGGGGCATCGACAACCGCGGCTACTACCGTCTGGCGGGCGAGGCCCGCCGCTACACCGACTACACCGGCTGCGGCAACACCCTGCATGTCGTCCAGCCCCATGTCCTGCGTCTGATCACCGATTCGCTGCGCTACTGGGTCACCGAGATGGGCGTGGACGGCTTCCGCTTCGATCTGGCGGCCGCACTGGCCCGCTCCATGCACGATGTCGACATGCTCTCCCCGTTCCTCGCGGTGATCGCTCAGGACCCGGTGCTGCGCCGGGTCAAGCTGATCGCCGAGCCCTGGGACGTGGGATCGGGCGGCTACCAGGTCGGCGCCTTCCCGCCGCTGTGGACGGAGTGGAACGACCGCTACCGCGACACCGTCCGCGACTTCTGGCGCGGTGCCCAGCACGATGTCCGCGATCTGGGATACCGCCTCTCCGGATCGAGCGACCTGTACGCCTGGGGCGGCCGCCGCCCGTACGCCTCGGTCAATTTCATCACCGCGCACGACGGCTTCACCCTCCGCGACCTGGTCACCTACGAGCACAAGCGCAACGCGGACAACGGTGAGGGCAACCGCGACGGCACCCACGACAACCGGTCCTGGAACTGCGGTGCCGAGGGCGAGACCGACGACCCGGACGTCACCGCACTGCGCCACCGCCAGCTGCGCAATCTCCTGACCACCCTCCTGCTGTCGACGGGCGTGCCGATGCTGGTCGCCGGTGACGAGATGGGCCGCACCCAGCACGGCAACAACAACGCCTACTGCCAGGACAACGCGACCAGTTGGCTCGACTGGTCGTTGCTGGAGGACCCCCGGTGGCGGCCGCTGGCCGGCCTCGCCGCCCGGCTCATCGCCCTGCGCCGCGCCCACCCCGTGCTCCGCCGCCGGGCGTTCTTCTCCGGGCGGCCGCATCAGCAGGGCGGTCTGCGCGATCTCGCCTGGTTCACCGCGGACGGTACGGAGATGGCCGAGCAGGACTGGTACACCCCGGGAGCCACGCTGGGCATGTACCTCTCCGGGAACGACATCTCCCAGCGCGACGCCCGGGGCATCCGCATCGTCGACGACAGCTTCCTCGCCGTGCTCCACGCCGCCGCCCACCCCCGCCCGTTCACCCTCCCCGGACCGCCCTGGGCCCGCGCCTACGAGCTCCTCGTCGACACGGCCAGGGAGGAGCAGCCGGGGGCGGCGGAACCGCCGTACGCGGCCGGCAGCACGGTCACGCCGGCCGGACGGTCGGTGACGCTGTTCCGGGCGGTGCCGGGCTGAGGCGAGGGCGGCCGCGGCACGGGGCCATCGGCGGTGGGGCGGCCGGACCTCGGCGCGGGGCGGCTCCGGCCGGCCCGCGGCGGAGCGGCTCGAAACAGCGGGCGGGGGGGCCGGTCCGGGGAAAACCGCATGAGCGTTGTCAGTGACGCGCCTTACGCTCGCGAGTGATGGCCGATACCGCGCACACCTCGCCCCCGCCCGACCGGACCGCCTCACCTCAACACTCCGCAGTGCGCTCGCTGTTGCGCCTGTGGCCGTTCGCCCGGCCCGTGCGGGTGCGCCTGTTCACGGCCGCGTTCGTGGGCGTGCTCGCCTCGTGCATCGGCCTGGTCATCCCGCTGGTGCTCAAGTGGATGGTGGACGGGCCCGTGGCGGAGCGCGATCCGGGCGGGGTGTGGCTCGGTGGCGCGTACCTGTTGCTGCTCGGGGTCGCGGAGGCGCTGCTGTTCGGGCTGCGGCGCCGGCTGGTGGCGCGTCCGCTGGCCGGGGTGGAGGCGGCGATGCGTGACGCGCTGTACCGCCATCTCCAGCGGCTGCCGGTCGCCTTCCACGACCGCTGGTCCTCGGGCCAGTTGTTGTCGCGCGGCACGACCGACCTTCAGCTGGTGCGCCTGTTCCTCGCCTTCCCTCTGACGTTTCTGCTGGTCAACGCCACCACCATCCTGGTGGGCGCGGTGCTCCTGCTGGTCCAGCGGTGGTCGCTGGGGCTGGTGCTGCTGGCGCCGGTGGTGCCGCTGATGGTGCTGTGCTCGGTCTTCGAGGCGAAGTACGGTCGCGCCGGACCCAGGACCAGCTGGGCGATCTGACGACGGTGGTCGAGGAGTCGGTGCTCGGCATCCGCATCATCAAGGGCTTCGGACGGCATCGCAGCCAGGCACGGGCCTTCAGGGAGCTGACGCACGCGCTGCGTACGTCCGAACTCCGCAAGGCGCGGCTGCTGGCCTGGATCCTGGGGTTCAACACCACGCTCCCGGAGATCGCGATCGGCGGCGCCCTGGTGCTCGGCACGCTCCAGGTGGCCGACGGCGTGCTGTCCGCGGGCACCCTCGTCGCCTTCCTGTCGACCGCGCTGGCGTTGCGCTGGCCGGTGGAGTCGATCGGTTTCCTGCTGGCCATGGGCAACGAGGCGGCGACGGCCAGCGACCGGTACTTCGAGGTCATGGACGTGCCGGCGGTGGAGGCACCGGGTACGAGCGCACCGGGTACGAGCGCACCCGGTACGGACGCACCCGGTACGGACGCACCCGGTACGGGCGCACCGGGTACGGGCGCTCCGGACCGGCGCGAATCGGCCACGGAGAGACCGACCCCGCAGGACCCGGCCCTGAAGGGACCAGCCCTGACGGAACCGGCCGCGCAGGAACCAGCCGCGCAGGACCCGGCATCCGCCGGTACCGGCGGGCTGGTCTTCTCCGGTGTCGAGTTCCGCTACCCCGACGCGCCGCCGGACTCCCCGCCCCTCCTCAAGGACATCACCCTGCACATCCGGCCCGGCGAGACGATGGCGCTGGTCGGGGCGACGGGCAGCGGGAAGACCACCCTCACGGCGCTGGTGCCGCGGCTGTACGACCCCACGGCGGGCCGGATCCGCCTCGACGGGCGCGATCTGGCGACGCTCGGCCGGGACGAGGTCCGTGCACTGGTCGCGGTGGCCTTCGAGGAGCCGACGCTCTTCTCGGCGACCGTCGCGGAGAACGTGCTGATGGGCGGGGAGAACGCCCAGGAGAGCGATCTCCGGCGGGCGTTGGCGGTGGCGCAGGCCGAGGGCTTCGTCGGCGCTCTCCCCGAAGGCAGTGCGACCCAGGTCGGCGAGCAGGGGCTGAGCCTGTCCGGCGGGCAGCGGCAACGGCTCGCCCTGGCCCGTGCCGTGGTCGGCCGCCCGCGCTTCCTGATCCTCGACGATCCGCTCTCCGCCCTCGATGTGCACACCGAAGCCCTGGTGGAGGCGGCGCTGCGCCGGGTCCTGGCGACCACCACCGCCCTGGTCGTCGCCCACCGGCCGTCCACGGTCCTGCTCGCCGACCGGGTGGCGCTGCTCTCCGGCGGCCGGATCGCCGCCGTCGGCACCCACCACCAACTGCTGCGGGACAACCCCGAGTACACCGCCCTGATGTCCGGCGAGGGAGAGGCCGCCCGATGACCACCACCGCGACTGGTCTCCCGCCCGACGACCCCGAGGGCCGCCCCGGCCCGCAGCAGCAGCCCCCTTCCGCACCGCGGCGGCCGGAGACCGAGGACTCCCCCGCAGCCGACTCCTTCGCCCTCGATGCGCTCCCCACCCCCAAGGGCGCCTCGCGCACCCTCCTCGGCTCGCTCCTGGCGCCGCAGCGGCGCCGGGTCCGGACGGTGGCCGTCCTGCTGCTGCTCCAGCAGGCCGCCGTGCAGGCCGGTCCGCTGCTGGTCGCCTACGCGCTCGACCGCGCGGTCCCGGCGCTGCGGGCGGGCGATCACGGGCCGCTGATCGCCGTGGCGGTGGCGGCGGTGCTGTGCGCGGGGGCGTCCGGCGGGCTCCAGTTCGGCTTCATCCAGCTCTCCGCGCGAGTCAGCCAGGAGGTCCTGCTCGACCTCCGCGGGCGGATCTTCCGGCATGCGCAGGCGCTGAGCCTGGACTTCCACGAGCGCTATACGTCCGGCCGGCTGATCTCACGGGCCACCACGGACGTGGAGTCGCTGCGCGAACTCCTCGAAGAGGGGCTCCAGGAGCTGGTCACCATCATCCTGTCGACCGTCTGCATCACCGCCACCCTGGCCTACCTGGACTGGGGCTTCGGCGCGGCCGCCCTCGCCTCCGCCGGGCCGCTCGCCCTCCTCGTACGCTCCTTCCGGCGCCGTTCGCACCGGGTCTTCAGCGCGAAGTCCACGGCGATGGCGGGCGTCATCGTGAAGTTCACCGAGACCCTGAACGGCATCCGCCCGGTGCAGGCGTTCCGCCGCGAGCGGCCCAACGACGCCGCATTCGCCCGGCTCAACCACGAGCACGCACGGATCAACGGCGACACCTTCCTGGAGATGGCGCGCTATGTCGTCCTCTCCCGGCTGGCGGCCAATACCGCGGTCGCCGCGATCGTCCTGTGGGGCGCCTACCGCGTGGCCACGGGCGGCCTGGCGCTCGGCGTCCTGGCCGCCGGGGTGCTCTATCTTCGGCGGCTGTACGACCCCATCGACCGCCTCGGGATGTTCCTCAACTCCTATGAAAGCGCGGCCGCTTCCCTCCAGAAGATCGCCGGACTGCTCGCCCGGCGCCCCGGCGTCCCCGAGCCCGGGGCACCCGCCACGCTTCCGGCCGTCGCGCCCGGCCACCCGGGCCGCGAGGCCGTCTTCCACGACGTCCGCTTCGCCTACCGCACCGGCGGCGAGGTGCTGCCGCGCTTCGACCTGACCCTTGCGGCGGGCACCACTGTCGCCGTGGTGGGTGCCACCGGCGCCGGCAAGTCCACCCTCGCCAAGCTGCTGGCCCGCTTCTACGACCCCACCGAGGGCCAGGTGCTGCTCGACGGCGTCGATCTGCGCGCACTGTCCACCACCACGCTGCGCCGCGGCGTCGTCATGGTCACCCAGGAGGCGTTCCTGTTCTCCGGCACGGTCGCCGACAACATCGCCCTCGGCCGCCCGGACGCCACCCGCGAGGAGATCGAACACGCCGCGAAGGCCATCGGCGCCCACGACTTCATCGCCGCCCTGCCGGACGGCTACGACACCGATGTCCGCAAGCGCGGCGGCCGGATCTCCGCCGGCCAGCGCCAACTGGTCGGCTTCGCCCGCGCCCTGCTCGCCGACCCCGCCGTGCTCATCCTCGACGAGGCCACCAGCTCCCTGGACATCCCCGGTGAACGAGCGGTGCAGCGCGCCATGACCACGGTGCTGCAAGGCCGTACGGCCCTGGTGATCGCGCACCGCCTCTCGACCGTCGACATCGCCGACCGGGTCCTGGTGATGGCCGACGGCCGGATCGTCGAGGACGGCCCGCCGGCGCACCTCATCGCCGACCGGGGCCGGTTCGCCGAGCTGCATCAGGCGTGGCGGGACAGCGTGGGGTAGGGGGCGGAGACGGCATGAGGGGGCGGACGGCATGAGGGGGCGGACGGCATGACGGATACGGCGGGCGGGCCGGGAGTTCCCCGCCATCGCAGTGCCGGGCGGTATCTGTGGTGGCTGGTGGCGAGCCAGCGGGGGCGGGTGGCGGCGGGCGCCTCGTACGGAAGTCTGTGGATGGTGGGGCTGATGCTGCCGCCGTATGTGCTGTCGCGGGCCATCGACGACGGGCTGGTGCCGGGCCGGATGCCGGTGCTGGCCGGCTGGGTGGCGGTGCTGCTGGCGGTCGGGGCGGTGAACGCCTGGCTGGCGGTCCTGCGGCATCGCACGATGACCCGTATCCGGATGGACGCCACCTTCCGTACGGTGCGGGCCGTGGTGGCGCAGACGCTGCGGCTGGGAGCGGCACTGCCCCACAAGGTGACCGCCGGGGAGGTCGTCACGATCGGGATCGGCGATGTCGCGGTGATCAGCCAGACGCTGACGATGACCGGGCCCGGCGTCGGCGGGGTGCTGGCGTACGCCGTCGTCGCCGTGCTGCTGCTGGCCGTCTCGCCGCTGCTGGCCGCGGTGGTGCTGCTGGGTGTGCCGCTGCTCGCGGTGCTGGTCGGGCCGCTGCTGGGACGGTTGCAGGGAGCGGAGACGCGGTACCGCGAGCGGCAGAGCGGGCTGGCCGCACAGCTGACGGACCTGGTCGGCGGACTGCGGGTGCTCAACGGCCTGGGCGGGAAAGAGGTGTTCGCCGACCGCTACCGGCGCGCGTCCCAGGCGCTGCGCGGCGAGGGGTACCGCGTCGGGTCGGTGACGAGCTGGGTCCAGGCCCTCGGGGTCGGCCTGCCGACGCTGTTCCTGGCCGCGGTGACCTGGCCGGCGGCCCGGATGGCGGTCCAAGGGACCATCACCGTGGGCGAGTTGGTGGCGGTCTACGGCTATGCGGCGGCCCTGGTGGTGCCGGTGTCGTTCTTCATCGAGGGCGGCTACGACCTCACCCGGGGGCTGGTGGCCGCCCGGCGGGTCGTACGGTTCCTGGCGCTGGAGCCGGAGCGCGCGAGGGGTGTCCGTGCGGCACGGGACGCTCCCGGCGCCGCCTCCGTGCTGCGTGATCCGGCGTCGGGTGTCGAGGTGGTTCCCGGGCTGCTGACCGCACTGGCCACCGCCCGGCCGGCCGAGTCGGCGGCGGTGGTCGACCGCCTCGGCCGGTTCGCGGATCCGGCCGCGACCTGGGGCGCGGTACGTCTCGACGAGATCGCGCCACGGCAGCTCCGCGAGCGGATCCTGGTCGCGGACAACGAAGCGGATCTGTTCGCCGGGACGCTGCGCGAGGTGGTCGCCGGGCGCCGGGACCCGTCCGAGGAGGCGATCGGCCGCGCCGTCCGGACGGCCGTGGCCGAGGACATCGTCCGCGGTCTGCCGGACGGGCTGGGCGCACCGGTCGAGGCGCAGGGCCGCAATCTCTCCGGCGGGCAGCGACAGCGGCTGCGCCTGGTGCGGGCGCTGCTGGCCGACCCCGAGGTGCTGCTCGCCGTCGAACCGGCCTCGGCCGTCGACGCGCACACCGAGGCGGCCCTCGCGACCCGGCTGCACACCGCCCGCGCCGGTCGTACGACGGTGGTCACCAGCACCTCGCCCCTGCTGCTCGACCGGGCCGACCGGGTGTATTTCCTCGTCGACGGCACGGTCGCGGCCGTCGGCAGCCACCGTGAACTCCTCGACGAGCAGCCCGGATACCGCCGCCTGGTCTCTCGGGGCGAGGGCGACGGCGACGGGGGCGCGGACGCGGAAGGCGACGGCACCCACATCGTGAGCGCGCCCGAGGCGCCCGTGACAGAGGAGGGCGCGCGATGACGTCGACCACCACCCGGCCCGGACGGACCGACGACGACGGGCTGCCGGACGGTGCGGCGCTCCCGGTGGCCGACCGGGCCACCACCCGGCGGGCCGCGCTGCGACTGATCCGGCGGGACGGCCGGGCCTTCGCCCTGATGCTCGCGCTGAACGCACTGGCCGCGGGCGCCGGCCTGGCCGGCCCCTGGCTGCTCGGCCGGATCGTCGACACGGTCCGGGACGGCGGCGGGGTGCGCACGGTGGACCGGCTGGCGGCGGCCCTGGTGGTGTGCGCGGTGGCGCAGCTGCTGCTGGCGCGGTACGCCCGGTTCGTCGGGCACCGCTTCGGCGAACGGACCGTGGCGCGGGTCCGCGAGCAGTACGTCGACCGGGCGCTGGCGCTGCCCGCCGCGACGGTGGAGCGGGCGGGTACCGGCGATCTGACGGCCCGCGGCACGACGGATGTCACCGCGGTCGCACAGACGCTGCGGGACGCCGCGCCGGAGGTGTTCATCGCCGTGTCGCAGGCGCTGTTCCTGCTGGCCGCGGTGGTGGTGCTCGATCCGCTGCTCGGCGCGTGCGGACTGGGACTGCTGTGCGGCCTGGTCGCGGTCCGGTGGTATCTGCGCCGGGCCCGTACCGCGTATCTGGCGGAGGGGGCGGCGACCTCGGCGCTCGCCGAGCTGCTGGCGGCCACCGCCGCGGGCGCCCGGACCGTCGAGGCCCTGGGGCTCGAGGAGCGCCGGACGGCGGCGAGCGAGCAGGCCATCGAGCGGTGCCGCCGCACCCGCACCCGCACGCTGTTCCTGCGCAGTGTGCTGCTGCCCGCCGTGGACCTCTCGTACGTCCTCCCGGTGATCGGCGTGCTGCTGGTCGGCGGGGCGATGCAGGGGCGGGGCGGCATCAGCCTGGGCGTGGTGGTCTCCGCGGCGCTGTATCTGCGGCAGCTGTCCGAACCGCTTCAGACGATCCTGCTCTGGGTCGAACAACTCCAGAGCAGCGGCGCCGCGTTCGCCCGTGTCGAGGGCCTGGGCCGGGCACCGCGGACCACCGGGGCCGCCCCCGCGGCCCTCCTGCCCCGCCCCTCCCCGGAGCCCTCCCCCGTCCCCGCCGCCCCCGCCGACGACCGCATCGATGTCACCGCCGTCCACTACGCCTACGACCCCGGGGGCAGCGGCCCGCGACCCGCCGCCCCTCGCGATGTCCTGCACGGTGTGGACCTGACCGTCCGCCCCGGCGAACGCCTCGCCCTGGTCGGCCCGTCGGGAGCCGGCAAATCCACCCTGGGACGGCTGCTGGCGGGCATCGACGCGCCGCGCAGCGGCTCGGTGACCGTCGGCCGGGTGCCGGTCGCCGCGCTGGATCCGGAGGTGCTGCGCCGGCAGGTCGTCCTCGTGACCCAGGAGCACCACGTCTTCCTCGGCACCGTCCGGGACAATCTGCGGATCGCCGCGCCCGATGCCGATGACGCCACGCTGCGCGGCGCACTTGCCGCCGTGGGGGCCGACTGGGCCGCCGAGCTGCCGGCCGGCCTGGACACCGAACTGGGCTCCGGCGGCCATCGTCCCGACGGCGCCCAGTCCCAGCAACTGGCCCTGGCCCGGGTGGTGCTGGCGGATCCGCACACCCTGATCCTGGACGAGGCGACCGCGCTGCTCGACCCCCGTACGGCACGGCACACGGAACGCGCGCTGGCCGCCGTCCTGAAGGGCCGTACGGTCATCGCCATCGCGCACCGCCTGCACACCGCACACGACGCGGACCGGGTGGCCGTCATGGAGGCCGGCCGGCTGACCGAACTCGGCACCCATGACGAGCTGGTGGCGGCGGACGGCGCGTATGCCGCGCTGTGGCGCTCCTGGCATAGCTAGGGCGGTCCGCAAAGTCCCGCCCCCGGTGCACCGAGGCGCCCGGCGGGGCGGATCTTCAGGGGACGGGATCCGGACGGCTATGAGCTGCGGCGGGAGCGGTTTCCGGAGGTTTGAAAGGGCCTGGACGGGTCGCGCGGCCGATCACGGGCCGTCCGGCTACCGGACACCGATTTCGCGCAACGGCCGGTTTCCGGCCAATCGTTGAACGGACCCTGACAACAAGCCACTTGTGGTGGGACTCTTCCCGGCAACCGCCGCACGGATCCCCACAGCACCACATCCCGCGGCCGCAGGTACCGCCTGCTCCACCGGCACCACCCGTACGTCCAGCACCTCCCGTACGTCTCCCCCCACACGCTCCAAGAGTTCTGCCTCGCTCTGCCCGGACGGCCGCTTCGCCGCCCGGTCCCCCTCGGCCGCCTCGCCACGCAGCGGCCACCGCAGAAGGAGTCAGTGTGAGACGCACCCCCCATGGACGCGCCGTTGCGACCGGCGCACTCGTCGCCGTCACGGCGATGCTGGCAGTCGGCGTCCAGGCCGGCACCGGCACGGCGGCCGCCCCGCGGCCGGGCACCACGCACGCCACCCCCGATCCCGGCGCCCTGCCGGCCAAGCTGTCCCCGTCCCAGCGTGCGGAGCTGATACGGGCAGCCGGCGCCACCACCGCCGAGACCGCGCGGCAGCTGAAGCTCGGCGCGAAGGAGAAGCTGGCCGTCAAGGACGTCTCGAAGGACGTCGACGGCACCGTCCACACCCGCTACGAGCGCACCTACGACGGACTGCCCGTCCTCGGCGGCGACCTCGTGGTGCACGAGAGCAAGGGCGGCACGCTCAAGGGCGTCACCAAGGCCGTGCGCTCCCAGATCAAGCTCGCCGGCACCACCGCGAAGGTGAAGCCCGCCGCGGCCGAGGCGAAGGCCGTCAAGTCGGCGCAGGCGCTCGGGTCGAAGAAGACCGAGGCCTCGAAGGCACCGCGCAAGGTGGTCTGGGTCGCCGACGGCAAGCCGCTGCTCGCGTACGAAACCGTGGTCGGCGGGCTCCAGGACGACGGCACCCCCAACGAGCTGCACGTCATCACGGATGCCACGACCGGGGCCAAGCTCTTCCAGTACCAGGGCATCGAGAACGGCGTCGGCAACACCCAGTACAGCGGCAAGGTCACCGTCGGATCGTCGGGCTCGGCGCCGAACTTCTCGCTGACCGACCCCACCCGCGGCAACCACAAGACCTACGACCTCAAGCACGGCTCCTCCGGGACCGGCACGCTGTTCACCGACGCGGACGACACCTGGGGCGACGGCACCCCGCAGAACACCCAGACGGCGGGTGCCGACGCGGCCTTCGGTGCCCAGGTGACCTGGGACTACTACAAGAACGTGCACGGCCGCAGCGGCATCAAGGGCGACGGCGTCGGCGCCTACTCCCGGGCGCACTACGGCAACAGCTACGTCAACGCCTTCTGGGACGACGGCTGCTTCTGCATGACGTACGGCGACGGCAGCGGCAACTCCGCCCCGCTGACCTCCATCGACGTGGCCGGCCACGAGATGTCGCACGGTGTCACCGCGGCCACCGCCGACCTCACCTACAGCGGTGAGTCCGGCGGCCTGAACGAGGCGACCTCCGACATCTTCGGTACGGCGGTGGAGTTCTACGCCAACACCTCCTCCGACCCCGGTGACTACCTCATCGGCGAGAAGATCGACATCAATGGCGACGGCACCCCGCTGCGCTACATGGACAAGCCGTCCAAGGACGGTGCGTCGGCCGACTACTGGTCGAGCAACGTCGGCAACAAGGACGTGCACTACTCGTCCGGTGTCGCCAACCACTTCTTCTACCTGCTGTCCGAGGGCAGCGGCCCGAAGGACATCGGCGGCGTCCACTACGACAGCCCGACCTTCGACAATCTGCCGGTCCCGGGCATCGGCCGGGCCAACGCCGAGAAGGTCTGGTTCAAGGCACTCAGCCAGTACATGAGCGCCAACACCAACTACGCGGCCGCCCGCACCGCCACCCTCAAGGCCGCCGCCGACCTGTTCGGTGAGGGCAGCGCCTCGTACAACACGGTCGCCAACACCTGGGCGGCGGTCAACGTCGGCTCCCGCGTCCCGGACAGCGGCGCGGTCTCCGTCACCAACCCGGGCGGCCAGACCAGCACCGTGGGCCAGGCGGCGAGCCTCCAGATCAAGGCGAGCAGCGGCACCGCGGGAGCGCTGTCGTACGCGGCGACCGGGCTGCCCGCCGGGCTGTCGATCAACGCGACCACCGGTCTGATCTCCGGTACGCCGACCACGGCCGGCACCGGCAGTGTGACGGTCACGGTCACCGACGCCGCGAAGAAGACCGGTACCACCGCCTTCACCTGGACCATCAACCCGGCCGGCGGCAGCAACGTCTTCGAGAACACCGACGACGTGGCGATCCCGGACGCCGGTGCGGCGGTCACCTCACCGCTCAATGTCGGCCGCACCGGCAACGCACCGAGCACGCTGAAGGTCGCGGTGGACATCGTGCACACCTACCGCGGTGACCTGGTCGTGGACCTGATCGCCCCGGACGGCACGGCCTACCGGCTGAAGAACTCCAGCGCCTTCGACTCGGCGGCCGACGTGAAGACGACCTACACCGTCAACGCCTCCTCGGAGAAGGCGAGCGGGACCTGGAAACTTCGGGTCCAGGACGTCTACTCTCAGGACTCCGGCTACATCAACGGCTGGAAGCTGACGTTCTGACCGGACGTCGGCACTCAGCCTTCACCCTCGTGTGATTCAGGCGGGCCGGTGCCTCAAGAACCTCGCAACTGACCTGTCAGGGCAAGCCTGTTGGGCGTCACTCCCGGATACTCGGGGGTGGCGCCCAGCTCCGTTATACGAACAGCGATCACCTCTCTACGGACATTTTTCAGCCAATCTCCGAACACCCTCCTGACATGCACGTGTTCGAAATGGCAGTCTTCCCGAACGCACGTCACACCCGCATCGCTTTGCACCCCCACCACTTGGCAAAGTTGAAGGAGCACGCGTGACCCCCCACATGTCCCGTAAGACCCGTGTCGCCGGTACCGCCATAGCCGCAGCGGCCCTCCTGGCCGCCGGCATCACCGCAGGTACCGCCGGTGCCTCGCCCGTCCAGGCCCCCACCGCGGACGGTTCACCCCTCAAGCTCAGTGCCTCGCACCGCGCGGAACTGCTGCGCGACGCGGGCGCCACCAAGGCGCAGACCGCCAAGGAACTCGGCCTGGGCGCCCAGGAGAAGCTGGTCGTCAAGGACGTCATCAAGGACGCCGACGGCACCACGCACACCCGCTACGACCGCACCTACGCCGGACTGCCGGTGCTGGGCGGCGACCTGATCGTGCACACCGCCAAGGGCGGCGCGATCAAGAGCACCACCAAGTCGACCGGCAAGTCGGTCAAGGTGGCCTCCACCACGGCGAAGATCGCCCCGACGGCCGCCGCGCAGTCGGCGCAGGGCACCGCGGCGAAGTCGCTCAGCGCGAAGAAGGCCGACGCGCAGGCCCCCAAGAAGGTCGTCTGGGCCGCCTCCGGCAAGCCCGTCCTCGCCTACGACACCATCGTCAAGGGCGTCAAGAAGGACGGCACCCCCAGCCGGATGCACGTCATCACCGACGCCAACAGCGGCAAGAAGCTGTTCCAGTACGACGACATTCGCACCGGCAAGGGCGAGAGCGAGTTCAGCGGCAGCGTCGAGCTGGGCACCACCAAGGAGGGCAGCGGCTTCACGCTGACCGACAAGGAGCGCGGCGGTCACAAGACCAGCAACCTGGAGAACTCCGAGTCCGGTGAGGGCAAGGCCTTCACGGACGAGGACGACAAGTGGGGCACCGGCAAGCCCGACGACCCGCAGACCGCGGCCGTCGACGCGCACTACGGTGCCGCCGAGACCTGGGACTACTACAAGACGGTGCACGGCCGCGCCGGCATCAAGGGTGACGGCAAGGGTGCCTCCTCGCGCGTCCACTACGGCAACAACTACGTGAACGCCTTCTGGGACGACGACTGCTTCTGCATGACGTACGGCGACGGCGAGGGCAACAAGGCCCCGCTCACCGCCATCGACGTCGCGGCGCACGAGATGTCGCACGGTGTCACCTCCGCCACCGCCAACCTCACCTACAGCGGTGAGTCCGGCGGCCTGAACGAGGGCACCTCGGACATCTTCGGTACCTCGGTCGAGTTCTACGCCAAGAACGACAAGGACCCGGGCGACTACCTCATCGGCGAGAAGATCGACATCAACGGTGACGGCACGCCGCTGCGCTACATGGACAAGCCGTCCAAGGACGGTCAGTCGAAGGACTTCTGGGACTCCAGCACCGGTGGCCTCGACCCGCACTACTCCTCGGGCGTCGCCAACCACTTCTTCTACCTGCTGTCCGAGGGCAGCGGCCCGAAGGAGATCGGTGGCGTGAAGTACGACAGCCCGACGAAGGACAACACCAAGGTCGAGGGCATCGGCCGGGACAAGGCCGAGAAGATCTGGTTCAAGGCCCTGACCGAGTACATGACCTCGAACACCGACTACAAGGCCGCCCGTGAGGCGACCGTCAAGGCGGCCACCGACCTGTACAAGGCCGGCAGCCCCGAGGTCAAGGGCGTCGAGGCCGCGTGGGACGGCGTCGCCGTCAAGTGACGCACCGCGCGGGAACGCGCTGATCGTCCCGGGGTGAACCACCCCGGAGCGGGCGGTGTCCGGAGAGCACTTCTCCGGGCACCGCCTTCGCGCGTCATGGGGCGGCCGCACCCCCGGGTGCGCGGCCGTGGGCCGTGGCGTGCCCGGCCGGAGGAGGGTGCCGGAGCCGGATCAGGTCGTCGGCGTCCGCCTCGTAGCCGCTGTGGGCGGCATCGGGGCCGCGGCCGTGGCCCCGGCGGTCCCTCAGGAGCAGGCGGTGCCGGCCGGCGAGCGGAAGCTGCGCGGCGCCGCCGTAGCGGGTGCCGTCTCCCCAGGTCAGGATGCCGTGGGCGAACACGACCGGTGGCCCGCGCCCTCCGGCCCCGCCTCACTCGGCCACCTGCACGCCCCGGCCCCTGCGCGTCCGCTCCGCACGGCCCGGCGCCGCCCTCCCGCAGCGGAAGCACGCGTGGAGCCGGCCTCCGCACACCGGCCGTCGCGTCAGCTCACCTGCTCACAGGCGTAGTTCAGCGACTTTCCACGGCCGGCGCCCCTCCCCGGCCCCGGCATCCGCCGATATGGCTGATTCCACCCCCTCATGCGCTCTTGTACGGACTCCCTCCTAGAGGGAGGCTGCGTGTGGCGCCGAGGGAACCCGGCCCGGCACCGGACATCCGCACACCGCAACTCCGCTGTGATCACAACGAGTTGAGGAGGCGAACGCCGACCGTGTCTGCGCAGCGCCGCAGTCTCCCGCGAGGGGACGGGGAGGTGTCCGCCGGGTCACGGCGGGCCGGTGGCCACGTACCCGTGGTTCACCTTCCGCCGGATCGCCCGGCCGCCGCCCGCGGGAAGGCTCGTCGGGTACGCCCTTCCTCGCCCGCGTCGCACACCTGCACAGGATCCACCGGGGGAACCACCGACCGGAGGCCGGCGGAGCACCGACCCGCCCCGCCGTGCCATCCGCCAGCCGAGTGAAAGCGGACAGGAGCGCCCATGCCCGCAACCGGTCCCCCGGCCGTGGAGCGGATACAAAGGACAAAACCCAGCAAAGCGTCACAAGCCCAGGTGAGCCCATGATCGGTCGCATTCCTGTTCTGGACATCCGCCCGCAGATCGATTGCGGCCGCCGCCCGGCGAAGGCGGTGGTGGGTGAGACCTTCGAAGTCTCGGCCACCGTCTTCCGCGAAGGGCATGACGCGGTCGCGGCGAATGTGGTGCTGCGCAATCCGGCCGGCCGCTGCGGCTCGTGGACCCCGATGCGGGAGCGGTCACCCGGCTCCGACCGGTGGGGCGCCGAGGTCACCCCCGGCATCGAGGGCCGCTGGTCGTTCACCGTCGAGGCCTGGTCCGACCCGGTCGCCACCTGGCGGCGCCACGCCACCGTCAAGATCCCGGCGGGCATCGACACCGAGCTGGTGCTCGCCGAGGGCGCCGAGCTCCATGAGCGGGCGGCCTCCGAGGTCCCCAAGAGCGACGGCAGGGAGTCCGTGCTCGCCGCCGTGGATACCCTGCGCAACCCCGAGCTGCCCGCCGCCACCCGACTGGCCGCGGCGCTCTCCCCTCAGGTCACCGCGGCGCTGGACCGCCATCCACTGCGCGAACTGCTCACCGTCTCGCGTCCGATGCCGCTGGTCGTCGAGCGCCGGCGGGCCCTGTACGGCTCGTGGTACGAGCTCTTCCCGCGCTCCGAGGGCGCCACCGTCACCCCGGGCGGGACGGCCGTCAGCGGGACCCTGCGCACCGCCGCCGAACGGCTCCCGGCCGTCGCCGCCATGGGCTTCGATGTCGTCTATCTGCCGCCGGTCCACCCCATCGGCACCTCTTTTCGCAAGGGCCCCAACAACGCGCTCTCGGCCGGCCCGGACGATGTCGGCTCCCCCTGGGCCATCGGCTCGCCGGCCGGCGGCCATGACGCGCTCCACCCGGACCTGGGCACCTTCGAGGACTTCGACCACTTCGTGCGCACCGCCCAGGAGCTGCGGATGGAGGTGGCCCTGGACTTCGCGCTCCAGTGCTCCCCCGACCACCCCTGGGTCACCCTGCACCCCCAGTGGTTCCACCACCGCGCGGACGGCTCGATCGCCTACGCCGAGAACCCGCCGAAGAAGTACCAGGACATCTACCCCCTCGCCTTCGACGCCGACTTCCGCGGGCTGGTCCGCGAGACCGAACGCCTGCTGCGCTTCTGGATGGCCAAGGGCGTACGGATCTTCCGCGTGGACAACCCCCACACCAAACCGGTGGCCTTCTGGGAGAAGGTGATCGGCGAGATCAACCGCACCGACCCGGATGTGCTCTTCCTCGCCGAGGCCTTCACCCGCCCCGCCATGGTGCACACCCTCGCCCGGATCGGCTTCCACCAGTCGTACACCTACTTCACCTGGCGCAACACCAAGCAGGAGATCACCGACTACCTCACCGAGCTGTCCGGGGAGAGCGCCGCCTACCTGCGGCCCAACTTCTTCGTGAACACCCCGGACATCCTGCACGCCTACCTCCAGGAGGGCGGCCGTCCCGCCTTCGAGGTACGCGCCGTCCTGGCCGCCACCCTCTCCCCCACCTGGGGGGTCTACGCCGGATACGAGCTCTGCGAGTCGACGCCGCTGCGCCGCGGCAGCGAGGAGTACCTCGACTCGGAGAAGTTCCAACTGCGGCCGCGTGACTGGGATGCGGCGGCCAGAGAGGGGCGCACCCTCGCCCCTTTGATCTCCACGCTCAACCGCATCCGGCGCCGGCACCCTGCCCTTCAGCAGCTGCGCAATCTGCATTTCCACCCGGTCGACAACGACGCCGTGCTCGCCTTCTCCAAGCACGAGGGGCACGGCGACCGGGCCGACACGGTGCTCACGGTGGTCAACCTCGACCCGCACCACACCCACGAGGCGACGGTGTCGTTGGACATGCCGGTACTCGGCCTCGGCCGGCACGAGTCCTTTCCGGTGCGCGACGAGCTCACCGGCGATACCTACCACTGGGGCAGAGACAACTATGTGCGCCTGGAGCCGGGCCGCTCGCTCGCGCCCGCCCATGTGCTGTCGCTGCGACCGTCCTCACCGATCGGAGGGTCACCCAATTGATCGTCAATGAGCCTGTCCCCGACACGTTCGAGGACACCCCGGCAAAGGACCGCGATCCCGACTGGTTCAAACGGGCCGTTTTCTACGAAGTCCTGGTGCGCTCCTTCCAGGACAGCAATGGCGACGGCATCGGCGACCTCAAAGGCATCACGGCGAAGCTCGACTATCTGCAATGGCTGGGGGTGGACTGCCTCTGGCTGCCGCCGTTCTTCAAATCCCCCTTGCGGGACGGCGGTTATGACGTCGCCAATTACACCGCCGTGCTTCCCGAATTCGGCGATCTGGCCGACTTCGTGGAATTCGTGGATGCCGCACACCATCGCGGCATGCGGGTGATCATCGACATGGTGATGAACCACACCAGCGACCAGCACCCGTGGTTCCAGGAGTCGCGCAGTGACCCCGAAGGCCCGTACGGCGACTATTACGTCTGGGCCGACGACGACAAGCAGTACGCCGACGCCCGCATCATCTTCGTCGACACCGAGGCCTCCAACTGGACCTTCGACCCGGTCCGCAAGCAGTACTTCTGGCACCGCTTCTTCTCCCACCAGCCGGACCTCAACTACGAGAACCCGGCGGTCCAGGAGGAGATGATCTCCGCCCTGCGCTTCTGGCTCGACCTGGGGATCGACGGCTTCCGGCTGGACGCGGTGCCGTACCTCTACGCCGAGGAGGGCACCAACTGCGAGAACCTTCCCGCCTCGCACGCCTTCCTCAAGCGGGTCCGCGCGGAGATCGACGCGCAGTACCCGGACACCGTGCTGCTGGCCGAGGCCAATCAATGGCCGGAGGACGTCGTCGACTACTTCGGCGACTACGGCGTCGGCGGGGACGAATGCCATATGGCCTTCCATTTCCCGGTCATGCCGCGCATCTTCATGGCCGTACGGCGCGAATCGCGCTATCCGGTCTCGGAAATCCTCGCCAAGACCCCGGCGATCCCGTCCGGCTGCCAGTGGGGCATCTTCCTGCGCAACCACGACGAGCTGACCCTCGAAATGGTCACGGACGAAGAGCGCGACTACATGTACGCGGAATACGCCAAGGACCCGCGGATGCGCGCCAATATCGGCATCCGCCGGCGGCTGGCCCCGCTGCTCGACAACGACCGCAATCAGATCGAGCTCTTCACGGCCCTGCTGCTGTCGCTGCCGGGTTCGCCGATTCTCTATTACGGCGACGAGATCGGCATGGGCGACAACATCTGGCTCGGCGACCGGGACGCGGTACGCACCCCGATGCAGTGGACGCCGGACCGCAACGCCGGATTCTCCTCCTGCGACCCGGGCCGGCTCTCCCTGCCGACGATCATGGATCCGGTCTACGGCTACCAGGTCACCAACGTCGAGGCGGCGATGAGTTCGCCCTCCTCGCTGCTGCACTGGACCCGCCGGATGATCGAGATCCGCAAGCAGAACCCGGCGTTCGGGCTGGGCAGCTACACCGAGCTGTCCTCCAGCAATCCGGCGGTGCTGGCCTTCCTGCGGGAGGCGCCGGGCACCGGCGGCGCGGACGACGACCTGGTGCTGTGCGTGCACAACTTCTCGCGCTTCGCCCAGCCGACGGAGCTGGACCTGCGGTCGTTCAGCGGCCGCCATCCGGTGGAACTCATCGGCGGCGTCCGCTTCCCGGCCATCGGGGAGCTGCCGTATCTGCTGACCCTCGCGGGCCACGGGTTCTACTGGTTCCGGCTGCGCAGGAATTCGGGCCGGCCGCCGGTGCCCTGACCGGGCACGGGCGCCGGAGACTCGCCCGTACGCGGCCGCACGGCGCGTACGGGCGTTTTTTGACCTTTCGTTCGGGCAGTCTCCCTACTACCGCACGGGCCGGGTGAGCCATCGTCGGTCCCCCCGGCTCGGGAGGGAGACCGCCGCGCAGCGGAGCAGGGCACGCCGGTATATCGCCGCTGCCGCACCAGACGCTCTCGCCCGGTGCCCGCCCCCGGACCCCGTCCAGGGGCACCGCCGGCACCCTCCGTCTGGGGGTACCCCCACCGCGCCACCGCACAGTCAAGGCCGTATTCCGGGACACTTTGCCCTATATGTCGTGTGCCCGGGGAAAGGACGCGACGCCATGTCGGACACCGCCTCGACCCGTGCCACCCGAAACACCCCTGATCACCGCCCGCTCGTCGCCGCACCGGATCTGCTGTCCTCGCTGGCGCCCCTGCTCGCCGAATGGGTACCACGCCAGCGCTGGTTCGCCGGCAAGGGACGGCTGATCACCGGCTTCACTCTGCTCTCGGCGACCGAGCTGCTGCCGTGCACCGACGCGAGCGCGCCCGGCCTGCTGCTGCTGCTCGTCCGCGCCCAGCAGAGCGCGCCACCGAGCCGTACGCCGTCCGGCGGCGACTGCTACCAGCTCCTGCTGGGAGTGCATCCGGCGCTGTCGCCGCAGCTGGCGCACGCGGCGATCGGCCGTCCGGGCGGCGGCCCGCTGCGCGGTCGCACCGTCTATGACGCGCTGCTCGACAACCGGCTGTGCGGGCTGCTGCTGGAGCGGCTGCGGGTGCCGGGCCGGCTCGGCGCGCTGCGCTTCTGCCGGGAGCCCGATGCCGACATCCCCTCCGGACTGGCGGGCCGGCCGATCGCCGTCGAACAGTCCAACTCCTCGATCGTCTACGGCGATTCCTTCATCCTGAAGGTCTTCCGGCGGATCGAACCGGGCATCAACCCGGATCTGGAGCTGCCGCGGGCCCTGGCGGACGCCAAGTGCGCGCGGGTACCCGCGCCCGCCGCCTGGTACGAGTCGGCGGCCGCCGAGGAGGGCGGCGAGGCGACGACGCTGGGCGTGCTCCAGCCCTTCCTGCCGGGCTCGGCGGACGGCTGGCAGCTGGCGCTGAGTGCGCTGGCCGTCCGCGCGGACTTCACCGGCTCGGCGCGGGCGCTCGGTCATGCCACCGCCGAGGTGCACACCGCGCTCGCCCAGACGCTGCCGACCACCGAGCTGCGCCGCCCGCAGCTCGATGTGATCGCCGCCCAGATGAACGAGCGGCTGGAGGCCACCGCCCGCGCCGTGCCCGTGCTCCAGCCCTACCGCGCCCGGCTGCGCACCGCCTTCGACGCGCTCGCCACCCTCGGCCACGACGGCCGCAGCTGGGCCGCCCAGCGCATCCACGGCGATCTGCATCTGGGCCAGACGCTGCGCTCCGCCGACGAGGGCCGCTGGTCATTGATCGACTTCGAGGGCGAACCCGCCCGCCCGCTGGCCGAGCGGCGCCGGCCGCAGCCGGCCGTACGCGATATCGCGGCGATGCTGCGCTCCTTCGACTACGCCGCGCGCAGCGGCCCGGCCGGCGGTGACCCCTGGTCGCTGGAGTGGGCCCGGCGCACCCGCGACGCCTACTGCCGGGGCTATGCGGAGGCCGGCGGGCTCGATCCGCGCTCGGCACCCGAACTGATGCGCGCCTACGAGACCGACAAGGCCGTCTACGAGGTGCTCTACGAGGCCCGGCACCGGCCCGACTGGCTGTCCGTCCCGATGGCCGCCATCCGGCGGCTGGCGGCCGGCGGGGAGCCGGCCGTGGGCGCGGACGGGACCGGTCCGGCCCGGTCCCCCGGGTCCGACAACGGCCGGGGGTGAGGGGCCGCAGACGAACCGCCGATCCGCCGCCCGTACGCCCCTGAACCCGCCCGACGCCCCGCCCCGCCCGAGGAGGCCCTCTCGTGACCGCCCGCCCGCCGTCCCGCCCCACCACTCCCGACACCGCACCCGCTTCGGGCGCGACCGACGACAGCGCGGCGGGGCGGTCCGGCCACCCGGCGGCGCCCCGGCCGCCGGCCACCGCCCAGCAGGGCACCTTCGCCGGCAGCGCGGCCGGCGCCGCCTCCTTCACCCGGCCGGCCGCACCTCGCGAGACGGCCGCCGTGTCCCGCGAGACGCCCGCCGCGCCCGGCCGGCCTGCCGGGCCCGCGGGCCCGGCACAGGCGGCACAGCCGGGGTCCGGCAGCCACGGGGTCCGGGCCGCCGCCCCGCTGTCCGACGGGGACCGCGACCGGCTCCTGGGCGGTGCCCATCACGATCCGCACGGGCTGCTCGGCGCCCACCCCGTGCGCGGCGGGCTGCTCATCCGGGTCCTGCGGCCGTACGCCGAGCGCGTCACCGTCCTGGCGAAGGGGCTGCGCGCCGACCTGCCCGCCGAGGGCGACGGGCTGTTCGCCGGGGTGCTGCCGCTGCGCACCGTCCCGGAGTACGAGCTGCTCGTCGACTACGGCGACAACGCCCTGACGGTGCAGGACCCCTACCGCTTCCTGCCCACGCTCGGCGAGCTGGACCTGCATCTGTTCGGCGAGGGCCGGCACGAGCAGCTGTGGCAGGCGCTCGGTGCGCGGATCATGGACCATCAGGGCGTGACCGGCACCCGCTTCACGGTCTGGGCGCCCAATGCCCAGGGTGTCCGGGTCGTCGGCAACTTCAACTACTGGGACGGGACCGGCCACCCGATGCGCTCGCTGGGCTCCTCGGGCGTCTGGGAGCTCTTCGTGCCGGGCATCGGCGAGGGCGAGCTGTACAAGTTCGAGATCACCCGGCCGGACGGCTCCCGGACCGTGCGTGCCGACCCGATGGCCCGGCGGACCGAGTGCCCGCCCGCCAACGCCTCGGTCGTCGACGCCTCGCACTACCGCTGGACGGACGGCGACTGGATGGCCCGGCGCGGCGAGCGGCCGGTGCACGAGGCGCCGTTCTCCGTCTACGAGGTGCACCTCGCCTCCTGGCGCCCCGGCCTCACCTACCGCCAGCTGGCCGTCCAACTCCCCGCGTACATCAAGGACCTGGGCTTCACCCACGTCGAGTTCATGCCGGCCTCCGAGCACCCCTTCGGCGGCTCCTGGGGCTATCAGGTGACCGGGTTCTACGCACCCACCGCCAGGATGGGCACCCCGGACGACTTCCGGTTCCTGGTCGACGCGCTGCACCGGGCCGGTCTCGGCGTGCTGATGGACTGGGTGCCGGCGCACTTCCCGCGCGACGACTGGGCGCTGGCGGAGTTCGACGGCCGGCCGCTCTACGAGCCCCAGGACCCGGCACGGGCCGCGCACCCGGACTGGGGCACCCTGGAGTTCGACTACGGCCGCACCGAGGTCCGTAACTTCCTGGTCGCCAACGCCGTGTTCTGGTGCGAGGAGTTCCATATCGACGGCCTGCGGGTGGACGCCGTCGCCTCGATGCTCTACCTCGACTACTCCCGCGAGGACGGCGACTGGACCCCGAACGTCCACGGCGGCCGGGAGAACCTCGACGCGGTGGCCTTCCTCCAGGAGATGAATGCGACGGTCTACCGCCGCTGCCCCGGTGTCGTGACCATCGCCGAGGAGTCCACGGCCTGGGACGGCGTCACCCGCGCCACCCATCATGTGGGCCCCGGCGGCTTCGGCGGTCTGGGCTTCGGCCTGAAGTGGAACATGGGCTGGATGCACGACTCCCTCGGCTATATCTCCAAGGAGCCGGTGCACCGCAAGTACCACCACGGCGAGATGACCTTCTCGATGATCTACGCCTACTCCGAGAACTATGTGCTGCCGATCTCGCACGACGAGGTGGTGCACGGCAAGCGCGCACTGGTGTCGAAGATGCCCGGTGACTGGTGGCAGCAGCGCGCCAACCACCGGGCCTACCTCGGGTTCATGTGGGCCCACCCCGGCAAGCAACTCCTCTTCATGGGGCAGGAGTTCGCCCAGGGCGCGGAGTGGGCGGAGAGTCACGGACCGGACTGGTGGCTGCTCGACCCGTCGTACGAGGCGGAGCCGGACCACCGGGGCGTACGCGATCTCGTCCGCGAGCTGAACCGCCGGTATGCCGCCACACCCGCGCTGTGGGAGCGCGACACCGACCCGGCCGGTTTCGCCTGGATCGACGGCGACGCGCACGAGGACAACGTCTTCTCCTTCCTGCGCTTCGCCGCCGACGGCACCCCGCTGATCTCGGTCACCAACTTCTCGCCCGTCGTCCGCCGCGCCTACCGGATCGGCGTGCCCGACACGGTTCCCGCCTGGCGGGAGGTCCTCAACACCGACGACCCGCGCTACGGCGGCAGCGGCGTCACCAACGCCGACGTCCTCAAGGCCGAACCCACCCCCTGGAACGGCCGCGCCTCGTCCGTCTCCCCCGTCCTCCCCCCGCTGGCCACCCTTTGGCTACGACCCTCCTGACCACCTCATGGCTGATGGCTGTCGGACCCTTCTCCCGCAACTGCGGCACCCCCGCCGAACAGATCCGTCCCCCACGTCGCTATGGCCTGTTCCTCCCCGTTCGCACCCCCGCGCACCCGGTCCTGACCGGCCGCGCCTTCCCTGTCACTTGCATAGTGCCAGGGGGCACTGACAATCGGCACGGGCCAGGAAAACACCAGGTCAGAGGGGTGCGAGAGGGGCGTGCGGGGTGGGGTGCGGGGCAGCGTGCCGCCCGGTCGCGCCGAAGGGGCGGGTGCCGCATCCGGCACCCGCCCCTTCTCCCCTCCTGCGCCGGGATTCAGACCTTGACGGACGTCTTCTCCAGCCCGTCCCGCGGCTCGATGACCTCCGCGCCGACCGGCGTGGCGGCCGCGTCGTCGACCAGCGTCTTCTCGTCGAACGGCACCCGGCCGGCCAGCACCTCCGAGGCCCGCGCCTTGTCGATCTCCTTGGTCCAGGTGCCGATCAGGATGGTGGCCACCGCGTTGCCGGCGAAGTTCGTCAGGGCGCGGGCCTCGCTCATGAAGCGGTCGATGCCGACGATCAGGCCGACGCCGTCCACCAGTTCGGGGCGGTGCGACTGGAGGCCGCCGGCCAGCGTCGCCAGGCCCGCGCCGGTGACGCCCGCCGCGCCCTTCGACGCGATGACCATGAACACCAGCAGCGAGATCTGCTGGCCGAGCGGGAGCGGCTTGCCCATCGCCTCGGCCACGAACAGCGAGGACATCGTCAGGTAGATGGCGGTGCCGTCGAGGTTGAAGCTGTAGCCGGTGGGGACGGTGATGCCGACCACCGGCCTGCTGACGCCCAGGTGCTCCATCTTCGCGATCAGCCGGGGCAGCGCCGACTCCGAGGAGGAGGTGGACAGGATCAGCAGGAATTCCCGGGCGAGGTACTTCAGCAGCAGGAAGATGTTGACGCCGGCGACCAGCCGCAGCAGCGCGCCGAGCACCACGATCACGAACAGCAGACAGGTCGTGTAGAAGCCGACCATGATGACGGCCAGGGACTTCAGTGCGTCCAGGCCGGTCTCGCCGACCACGGCCGCGATGGCGCCGAAGGCTCCCACCGGTGCCGCCCACATGATCATGGACAGCACCCGGAAGACCAGCTTCTGGAGGTGACCGACACCGCGCAGCACCGGCTCGCCCGCCGAGCCCAGCGCCTGAAGCCCGAAGCCGACCAGCAGCGCCACCAGCAGCGTCTGGAGCACCTCACCCTGGGTGAAGGCGGAGACCAGCGTCGTGGGGATCATGCCGAGCAGGAACTCGGACAGGGACTCCCCGCCGCCCTCCGTCTGCGCATGGCCCGCGTGCCGGACGGTCTCGGTGAGATGGAGACCCGATCCGGGGTCCAGCAGGTTGCCGACGACCAGGCCGATGGCCAGGGCGACGGTGGACATGACCATGAAGTAGCCGAGGGCCAGCCCGCCCACCGCGCCGACCTTGGCAGCCTTCCGCACCGAGCCGATGCCCAGCACGATGGTGCAGAAGATGACCGGCGAGATCATCATCTTGATCAGGTTCACGAACCCGGTGCCCAGCGGCTTGAGCTGGACGGCGACACCGGGGGCCGCGAAGCCCACGACGATGCCGAGCAGCACCGCCCCGATCACGGCGACGTACAGGAAATGGGTCCGGTCCCGCTTCGCCGGTGCGGTCTCCTCGGTGGTGCCCCCGGTGGACGGGGTCTGTGCAGCCACGGCTGCCTCCTCGGTCTACGGCTGTGCGCTGATCTGCGGCTCTGTCACACAACAAGTTCCGGCGACTATGCACGCCGCTGTGGCGCCCGTCACCCTTGCGTACATTTCGTTCACGTAAAACTGACCGTGCAGACGGTTCGGAAAGTGACCGTGCAGACTGTTGCGTATGCGACTCCCCCGACCCCGCCCGTCCCGGCGGCTGCGCGGTCCCCGCAGCCTCGCCGGACAGCTCTTCGCCATGCAGGTGGTGCTGGTGGCGGTGGTCGTCATGGGCTGCGCGCTCTTTGCGTACGTCAGCGCGGGACGGCAGGCGGAGGAGACCGCGCGGCGGCAGGCGACCGCGGCGGCCACCGCCGTCGCCGACTCCCCGGCAGTGGTGGCGGCGGCGCGCAGCAAGGACCCGACGGCCGCGCTCCAGCCGTACGCCGAGCGGCTGCGGCGCGATGCCGGCGTCGACTTCGTGGTGGTGATGGCCCGGGACGGGACCCGCTGGACGCACCCCGAGCCGTCCGCGATCGGCAGGAAGTACCTGGGGCACATCGGGCCTGCGCTGCACGGCAGGGTCTTCCCCGAGACGCACATGGGGGTGCTCGGACCGTCCGTACGGGTCGTCGCGCCGGTCCGTGATCCGCAGCGCGGCGGCCGGATCACGGCCCTGGTCAGCTCCGGGATCACCATCGAGACGATCAGTGCGCAGCTGCGCGAACAGGTCCTTGCGCTGGTCGGCGTGGCCGCGGCGGCGCTGGCGCTGGGCGGCCTGGGGACGTATGTGATCAATGCCCGGCTGCGGCGGCACACCCACGGGATGAACGCGGCCGAGCTCAGCCGGATGCACGAGTACCACCAGGCCGCGCTGCACGCCGTACGCGAGGGGCTCCTGATGCTCGACGGGCAGCGCAGGGTCGCCCTGATCAACGACGGCGGGCGGGAGCTGCTGGGGCTGTCGGACGACGCGGTGGGCCGTCTCGTCACCGAGCTGGGGCTGCCGGAGCCGCTGACCGAGGCGCTGCTGGCGCCCGGACCGCGCGTCGACGAGCTCCAGCTGACCCGCGAGCGGGTGCTGGTCGTCAACTCCGCACCGGTCTCCGGCGGGGAGCGCCGCGGCAGCGTCGTCACCCTGCGTGATCACACCGAACTCCAGGCGCTGTCCGGGGAGTTGGACTCGGTACGCGGCTTCACCGAGGCGCTGCGCTCACAGGCGCACGAGGCCGCCAACCGGCTGCACACCGTCGTCTCGCTGATCGAGCTGGGGCGGGCCGAGGAGGCCGTGGAGTTCGCGACCGCGGAGCTGGAACTGGCGCAGGCGCTGACCGATCAGGTGGTCGGCGCGGTCGCCGAGCCGGTGCTCGCCGCGCTGCTGCTCGGCAAGGCCGCGCAGGCCAACGAGCGCGGTGTCGCACTGATCCTCACGCCCGACAGCCGGATCGACGACGGGCTGCTGCCGCCCGGTCTGCCGGCCCGCGATCTGGTGACGGTGCTGGGCAACCTCCTCGACAACGCCCTCGACGCCGCCGCACCCACCCCGGAGCACGACACCGACGAGCCGCCGCGGGTGTGGGTCACCGCGCGGGCACACGACGGCGAGCTGCTGCTGCGGGTGGCGGACAACGGTCCGGGGGTGGCCGCGGACGCCGTCGAGGAGATCTTCCAGCGGGGCTGGAGCACCAAGCAGAGCACCACCGCGCCCGCCCGGGGCCGCGGCCTGGGCCTGGCCCTGGTCCAGCAGGCGGTACGCCGCAACGGTGGCACCGTCACCCTGGACCGGGCGCCGGAGGGCGGCGCGCGGTTCACCGTACGGCTGCCCCTGCGCACGGGGGCGACGGCATGAGCGCGGCGGCGGGCGCGGCCCGCCCGGCGGCGAGAGGATGTACCCGGTGACCCCCTCCGACATCCGGGTCCTCGTCGTCGAGGACGATCCGGTCGCCGCCGACGCACACGCCCTGTACGTGGGGCGGGTGCCCGGCTTCACCGTCTCCGGCACCGTGCACTCCGGCGCCGGCGCCCGCCGCCACCTCGAACAGCACGCCGTCGATCTGCTCCTGCTCGACCTCTACCTGCCCGACGGCCACGGGCTCCAGCTGGTGCGGACGCTGCGCGCGGCCGGTCACACCGCGGACGTCATCGCGGTCACCTCAGCCCGCGATCTGGCGATGGTGCGCGAGGGCGTCTCGCTCGGCGTGGTGCAGTACGTGCTGAAGCCGTTCACCTTCGCCACCCTGCGCGACCGGCTCACCCGCTATGCCGAGTTCCGTGCCACCACGGGCGAGGCCAGCGGACAGGACGAGGTGGACCGGGCGATCGCCGCACTGCGCGCACCGCGTCCTGCCTCGCTGCCCAAGGGGCTGACCGCGGCCACCCTGCGGGCGGTGACCGAAGTGCTGCGGGCCGCGGGGAGCGGGCTGACGGCGACCGAAGCGGCAGCCGACGTGGGCATCTCCCGGATCACCGCCCGCCGCTATCTCGAACATCTCGTGGAGAGCGGCCGGGCCGCCCGCGCGCCCCAGTACGGCCAGGTCGGCCGACCCGAATTGCGCTATCGGTGGTCGGGCCATTGACCGGCTGAGACAGCTGACCTGCTTTCAGCGGGCAGCCCACCGTGGTCAGTTGGAGGTCGCCGTGCGCCCCACCGCCCGCTGATTCTTCTGGCCGCCGCCATCGTGGCCGCCGGCACGCTCACCGCCTGCGGCAGCGGGTCCGGGAGCGACAAGAACACCGTCAAGGCCGCCTTCATCAAGGACACCAACGGCAAGGTTCCCGGAGCAACTGCCCGCCTCGGTGAGCATTTTCCATTTCTTCGGCAATTACGGGGCCATTGCCTTCGGTGAACTGCCGGCATTCTCGATCCTGTACTCGACACCCGTGCCCGTGCTGTACATCCTTGTCTCCCGACGGCTCGGCGGCGGCTTTGCGCTCGGTGGCGCGATGAAGGGCCGAGCCAAGCTCGTGCAGGGAAAACCCACGAGGCCGGGACGGAAAACCGGCCGGCTAGTAGCTTCCTACGACTTTCCGGCTTGGCTATCCACACGATAGGAGCGGCGCCACCCCGTCACTTACCGTGTGCCGGTGAACACACAAGCCGGGGAGCCCCGCCGGCCCCCTTTCGACGCCGAAGCCGCCCGACGGCTCCGCGAGGCCCTCGGCATGACCCCTGCCCATGTCGCCTATGGAATAGGGGCCGCGTTCGGAATACCGATATCGCCCGCGGCGGTGGCGTCCTGGGAAGACGGCCGGAGCACCCCCACGGAGGCCGAACTGACCGCGCTGGCCGGCGCCCTGTGGTGCGCGCCGGGCGAACTCCTCGGCGCACCGGACACGCTGCGCGAATACCGGATGACACTGGGCCTCGCCCCGGCGGACCTCGCGCTGCGGATCGGCATGGACCAGGTCGCGTACGAGCGCCTGGAGGCGGGCGGGAAGTGGAACGGCAACGACAGGCAGGCCGCGGCGCTCGCCGAGGTGCTGGACCTGCCGCTGCCGGCGCTGATCCGCTTCACCGGCCAGGACGGGAAGCTGACCGAGCTGCTGACCAGCGCCGCCACCACCCGCTGGCAGGCCTATGTCCGGCCGGTCGGCAAGGTCGTACCGCTGCCCAAGCACCGGCTCCAGGACGTTCTCCAGGAGTTGCACGCCGACTACCAGGCGACCATGACGGCTACGCTCAACTGGGGCGGCGGCGGCAGCGCCGACGAGTCCGGGCGAGCGGGACGCGCCTTTCTCGACGGCATCCTGGCGGAATTCTGGGCGCGGGCCGACGCACAGCACCACTGAGTTACTCCCGCAACCCTGAGACCTCCCGTCGCCCAGAGGTCGGACGGCCGTCCGTCCAGAGAATGACGCCGGGTACGGCGATGGCACTTCCGGCCGGTGCGGCTTTCGGTCCTTGCGGCCGAGGCGTGGGCTGACCTGTGCATTCGAGAATGGGGACATCGAATCTTCCGTCCCCTCTCCAGGAGTTCCCGTGTCCCACGCGGCCGCCCTTCCGGGTTTCCCCGGTTCCCCCGCCCCCACCCGTGCCGCCGTCGCCGCCCGCGCCACGGATCTGAGCAAGGTCTACGGCCAGGGGGAGACGCGTGTGGTCGCGCTGGACTCCGTCTCGGTCGAGTTCGGCAAGGCCCAATTCACCGCGATCATGGGCCCGTCCGGCTCCGGCAAGTCGACGTTGATGCACTGCATGGCCGGCCTGGACGCGATCTCCTCCGGCTCCGCCCGGATCGGCGATGTGGAGCTGGCGTCGCTGAACGACAAGCAGCTGACGCGGCTGCGCCGGGACAAGATCGGCTTCATCTTCCAGGCGTTCAACCTGCTGCCCACGCTGACCGCGCAGGAGAACATCACGCTGCCGATGGACATCGCGGGCCGTAAGCCCGACCGGGAGTGGCTCAACGCCGTGATCGAGACCGTCGGCCTGTCCGGGCGGCTCACCCACCGTCCTGCCCAGCTCTCCGGCGGCCAGCAGCAGCGGGTCGCGGTGGCACGGGCGCTGGCCGCCCAGCCGGAGATCATCTTCGCGGACGAGCCGACCGGCAACCTCGACTCCCGCTCCGGCGCCGAAGTGCTGGGCTTCCTGCGGGAGTCGGTGCGGGCGATGGAGCAGACGGTCGTGATGGTCACCCATGACCCGGTCGCCGCGGGCTACGCGGACCGGGTGGTCTTCCTCGCGGACGGCCGGATCGTCGAGGAGCTCCACGACCCCACCCCGGACGCCGTCCTGGACCGGATGCGGCTGTTCGACGCCAAGGGCCGTACGCGCTGACCCCGGCGCACCGCGCCCCGCCCCTCTCCGCCCCCCGGGGCGCTGCCCTTCATCCCGAGCCACCGGACCCAGGACTGACACCACCACCATGCTGCGTACTGCCCTGCGCAATGTCCTTGCGCACAAAGCCCGATTGATGATGACCGCGCTCGCGGTACTGCTCGGCGTCGCCTTCGTCGCCGGCACCCTCATCTTCAGCGACACCGTCGGCGAAGCCATCAGGAAGGCCTCCACCAAGAACCTCAAGGGGGTGGCCGTCTCCGTCCAGGCCGTCTCCGACGACAACGCCCCGCCGACCGGCAAGGACGGCAAGCGCACCACCCTCCTCGACGACAAGGTGGTGGACAAGATCCGTGCGCTGCCCGGCGTGCAGTCCGTGCGGCGCAATGTCGCCGGCACGGCGACCCTCGCCGGCCCGGACGGCATACCGATCGGCAACGGCTGGCAGAACATCGCCACCAACTTCCAGCCGGACAAGGACGGCTACGACGAGCGCTATCCGCTCATGGAGGGCCGCGGCCCGGTCGCCGCGAACGAGATCGCGCTGGACGAGGCCACCGCGAAGGCGGCAGGACACAAGGTCGGCGACTCGGTGCGGTTCGCCACCGACGGCCCGGTGCTGACGAAGAAGCTGGTCGGCATCGTCACGACCGAGGACCCGCAGGTGACCGCGGGCGGCAGCCTCGCACTCTTCGACACCGCCACCGCACAGAAGCTGTATCTGCACCCCGGCCAGTTCGACGAGCTGGTGGTGGGCGCCGCGCCCGGCGCCGATCAGCAGGCCCTGACCGCCAAGGTCCGCGAGGCGCTGCCCAAGGACCGCGCCGAGGCGACCAGCGGAACCGAACTCGCCGCCGAGCAGTCCCGGATGATCGCCGAGCAGAACAAGTCCCTGAGCCAGACGCTGCTGGTCTTCGCCGGGATCGCGCTGTTCGTCGGCATCTTCATCATCGCCAACACCTTCACCATGCTGATCTCCCAGCGCAGCCGGGAGATCGCCCTGCTCCGCGCGGTCGGCGCCTCCCGCCGGCAGGTCGTGCGCTCGGTTCTCGCGGAGGCGGGCCTGCTGGGCCTGGTCTCGTCCGTCATCGGGCTCGGGCTGGGCGCCGGGATCGCGGTGGGCCTGCGGGCTGTGCTCGACGCCAACGGCGCGGGCTTCCCGGACGGGCCGCTCATCGTCAGCCCGACTGCGGTGCTCTCCGCGCTCGGCGTCGGTGTCGTGGTGACCGTACTGGCCGCCTGGCTGCCGTCCCGCAAGGCGGCGAAGATCGCCCCGGTGGAGGCGCTCAACACCGTCGAGGCGCCGCCGGCCCTGCGCAGTCTGGTGATCCGCAACTCCCTCGGCGCGGTCGTCACCGGCCTCGGCGTCGCGGTCATGTTCTACGTCACCACGCTCAAGTCCGCCGACGACATGCCGATTGCGATGGCCGGCTCGCTCCTGACGCTGACCGGCGTCATCATCCTCGCGCCGCTGCTGTCCCGGCCCCTGGTCTCGCTGGCGGGCGTGGTCACCACCCGGCTCTTCGGCATCGGCGGCAAGCTGGCCAAGCAGAACGCGCTGCGCAACCCGCGCCGTACGGCGGCCACCGCTTCGGCTCTGATGATCGGCCTCACCCTGATCACCGGAATGACGGTGGTCGGCAACTCGGCTCAGCAGGCCATGGACAAGATGACGGCCAACGGGCTGAAGGCCGACTACAAGGTCGCGACCTCGACCTACATCGGTCTGGACGCCAAGCTGTCGCAGAAGGTGGCGGACCTCCCGGGCGTCGAGGCGATGGCTCCGCTGCGCAACTCGGGCATCGAGACCGGTGATTCCTATCTGAACCTGGTCGGCACCGACCTCGCGACGATCGGCAAGGTAGCCCGGCTGGACTTCACCAGCGGTTCGTTGGCGTCGGCCGGCGCCAACGGCATCGCGATCTCCCGGACCGCGGCCAAGGAGCACGGCTGGCAGACCGGTGACACCGTCGACGCGACCTTCGGGGACAAGAAGAAGGCCGAGCTGAAGATCGCCGGGATCTACACGGACAACCCGGTGGCCGGCGAGGCGATCGGCGCCACGGCCCTGGTGGACCCGCACATGACCGAGCTGAAGAACAACGAGCTGCTGGTGAAGGCCACTGACGGCCCGACGGAGGAGCTGGAGAAGCAGATCCGGCACGCCCTCGGCGACAGTCCGCTGCTGAAGGTCCAGGACCACGCCGACCTGCGCAAGGAGAACGCCGGGCAGATCGATACCGTGCTCTACATCGTCTACGGACTGCTGGGCATGGCCGTGATCATCGCGGTGGTGGGCGTCGTCAACACCCTTGCCATGTCGGTCTTCGAGCGGACCCGCGAGATCGGGATGCTGCGGGCGATCGGACTGGCCCGCAGCGGCATCAAGCAGATGGTCCGGCTGGAGTCGGTGGTCATCTCGCTGTTCGGCGCGGTCCTGGGCATCGGCGTGGGCGTCTTCCTGTCCTGGGCCGGCGGCAACCTGGTCAGCCAGGGACTCCCGACGTACGAACTGCTGCTGCCCTGGGGCCGGCTCGGGCTGTTCCTGCTGATCGCGCTGGTCGTGGGCGTGCTGGCCGCGCTCTGGCCGGCCCGCCGGGCGGCGCGGCTGAACGTGCTGGAAGCCATCGGCGCACAGTGACCGTCTGACCCGCACCCCCCACAAAGCGGCGCGCCTGTCCTCGGCCGAGGACAGGCGCGCCGCCGTTGGTGGTTCCGGGGGGCCGGGGCTCAGAAGACCGACTCGGCCTCGTCCATCCGCGAGCCGGGCACCGTCTTGAGCTCGGTGACGGCCTCGTGCAGCGGCACCATCGTGATGTCGGTGCCGCGCAGCGCGGTCATCCTGCCGAAGTCGCCGCGGTGCGCGGCCTCGACGGCGTGCCAGCCGAAGCGGGTGGCGAGCACCCGGTCGTACGCGGTGGGGGTACCGCCGCGCTGGACGTGGCCGAGGATGACCGGGCGGGCCTCCTTGCCGAGGCGCTTCTCCAGTTCGACGGCGAGGTGGTTGCCGATGCCGGTGAACCGCTCATGGCCGAACTGGTCGATTGCGCCCTTCTTGTAGTCCATGGTCTCCTCGGCCGGGTGGGCACCCTCGGCGACGCAGACGACCGCGAACTTCTTGCCCCGGGCGAACCGCTCCTCGACCATCTTGACCAGGTCGTTCACATCGAAGGGCCGCTCGGGCAGACAGATGCCGTGGGCGCCGCCGGCCATTCCGGACTCCAGCGCGATCCAGCCGGCGTGCCGTCCCATCACCTCGACGACCATGACCCGCTGGTGCGACTCCGCGGTGGTCTTGAGGCGGTCGATCGCCTCCGTCGCGACACCGACGGCGGTGTCGAAGCCGAAGGTGCGGTCGGTCGAGGAGATGTCGTTGTCGATGGTCTTGGGGACGCCGACGACCGGCATCCCGGCGTCCGCCAGCATCCGGGCGGCGGTGAGGGTGCCCTCGCCGCCGATCGGGATCAGGACGTCGATGCCGTAGTCCTTGGAGAGGTCCTTGGACTTCTCGCAGGCCTCACGGAGCCGGTTGCGCTCCAGCCGGGACGAGCCGAGGATGGTGCCGCCGCGGGCGAGGATGCCGCTGACCGCGTCGAGATCGAGCTTGCGGAAGCGTCCTTCGAGGAGGCCCTTGAAACCGTCCTCGAAACCGATGACCTCGTCGTCGTGTCCGGTGAGGGCGCGGTGGACAACAGACCGGATCACAGCATTCAGGCCAGGACAGTCGCCGCCTGCGGTGAGGACTCCGATACGCATCGTGCTGTGTCTCCTGTGCTCGCTGTTGGTTCGTGTGAGCCGGTCCGATTGTTTCACGGACGACCGGCCCTCCCCGCATACACAGACCCCACCCCTACTGTCCTCGCACGGACTCCGCAAGGGAAACTGGGAGAGCGGCTTAGCTAGACACGCAGGTATTGTCAAGAGGGGCACGCCCACAATAACGGCTGATTTTGACCTTGTGGCCATCGATTGGATCGGAGAGCACGCGTGACGCGCAGCGTGTACGTGACCGGCATCGACCGCGGCGACGGCCGCCAGGTCGTCGAGCTGGGGGTCATGGAGCTGCTGACCCGCCATGTCGACCGAGTGGGGGTCTTCCGCCCGCTGACCCACAGTGACGGGCCCGATCGGCTGTTCGACCTGCTGCGGTCCCGCTACCGGCTCACCCAGTCCCCCGACAGCGTGTACGGCCTCAGCTACGAGGAGGCCGCCGCCCTCCAGGCCGAACGCGGCATCGACGAGCTGGTCTCCCGGCTCGTCGAGCGCTTTCATGCCGTGGCCAGGGACTACGAATACGTCCTGGTCCTCGGCTCGGACTTCGCGGGCACCAACCTCCCGGCCGAGCTGAACCTCAACGCACGGCTCGCCAACGAATTCGGCGCCGCCGTGCTGGCCGTCGTCGGCGGTCAGGGCCAGGAGGCCGAGTCGGTACGCGCCGAGGCCCGCAACGCCTACGGCGCCTACCACTCGATGGGCTGCGACGTCGTGGCCATGGTCGTCAACCGGGTCGCCCCCGAGCACCGCGAGGCCGTCGTCGACCGGCTCGCCGCCCGGCTCCCGGTGCCCTGCTACGCGCTCCCCGAGGACGGCTCGCTCTCCGCGCCGACCGTCGGCCAGATCGTGCACACCCTCGGTGCCGAGGTGCTGCTCGGCGACGACTCGGGCCTCGCCAGGGACGCCCGGGACTTCGTGTTCGGCGGCGCCATGCTGCCGACCTTCCTCAAGGCGCTCACCCCCGGCGCCCTCGTGGTGACCCCCGGGGACCGGGCGGACCTGGTCATCGGCTCGCTCGCCGCGCACAGCGCCGGGGCCCCGCCGATCGCCGGTGTGCTGCTCACCCTCGACGAGCGGCCGGGACCCGACATCATGGCGCTGGCCGCCCGCCTCGCGCCCGGCACCCCGGTGGTCTCCGTACCCGGCGGCTCCTTCCCGACCGCGGGCGAGCTGTTCGCGATCGAGGGCAAGCTGAACGCCGCCTCGCCGCGCAAGGCGGAGACCGCGCTCGGCCTGTTCGAGCGGCATGTGGACACCGTGGAGCTGACGAACCGCATCTCCGTCGCCCGCTCCGGCCGGGTCACGCCGATGATGTTCGAGCACGAGCTGATCGAGCGCTCCCGCTCCGGCCGCCGGCGGGTCGTCCTCCCGGAGGGCAGCGAGGAGCGGGTGCTGCGGGCCGCCGATGTGCTGCTGCGCCGCGACGTCTGCGATCTGACGCTGCTGGGCGAGGAGGAGGCGATCCGCAAGCGCGCCGCCGACCTCGCCATCGACCTGGCGGGCGCCCAGATCATCGACCCGCAGACCTCCGAGCTGCGCGACCGGTTCGCCGAGCGCTACGCCGCGCTGCGCGCCCACAAGGGCGTCAGTGTCGAGCTGGCCTTCGACGTGGTCGCGGATGTCTCCTACTTCGGCACCCTGATGGTCCAGGAGGGCCTGGCCGACGGCATGGTCTCCGGCGCGGTGCACTCCACCGCCGCCACCATCCGGCCCGCCTTCGAGATCATCAAGACCAAGCCGGGCGCCCAGATCGTGTCCTCGGTGTTCTTCATGTGCCTGGCCGACCGCGTCCTGGTCTACGGCGACTGCGCGGTCAACCCGGACCCGAACGCCGAACAGCTGGCGGACATCGCCATCCAGTCGGCCACCACCGCCGCCCAGTTCGGCGTCGAGCCGCGGATCGCGATGCTCTCGTACTCCACCGGCACCTCCGGCTCCGGCGCGGACGTCGACAAGGTCCGCAAGGCCACCGAGATCGTCCGCGCGCAGCGCCCCGATCTGCTGGTCGAGGGCCCGATCCAGTACGACGCGGCGGTGGACGCGGCGGTCGCGCAGACCAAGCTCCCCGAGTCCGACGTGGCCGGCAAGGCGACCGTGCTGATCTTCCCGGACCTCAACACCGGCAACAACACGTACAAGGCCGTGCAGCGGTCGGCCGGTGCGGTCGCCGTCGGCCCGGTCCTCCAGGGTCTGCGCAAGCCGGTCAACGACCTCTCGCGCGGCGCCCTGGTCCAGGACATCGTCAACACCGTGGCCATCACCGCCATCCAGGCGCAGGGCGCCCAGCCCGGCGCCGGCCACACCGCCTGACCGGCCGCTCCCTCCCTCCCGTCCCCGCACCCCATCGGAAAGCGCTACATGACTGCCACCGCCACCCGCGTCCTCGTCCTCAATTCCGGCTCCTCGTCGGTCAAGTACCAGCTGATCGACATGAACGACGGCACCCGGCTCGCCGTCGGCCTGGTCGAGCGGATCGGCGAGCAGACCTCGCGCCTGGCCCACACCCCGCTGGCCGCCGGCGGCGACAAGCGGGAGACCGAGGGCGCGATCGCCGACCACGACGCCGCGCTGAAGGCCGTCGCCGCGGAGCTGGCCGCCGACGGGCTCGGCCTCGACTCCCCCCAGCTGGCCGCGATCGGGCACCGGGTGGTGCACGGCGGGCTGAAGTTCACCGAGCCGACCGTGATCGACGACGCGGTGCTCAAGGAGATCGAGCGGCTGGTGCCGGTCGCGCCGCTGCACAACCCGGCCAACATCACCGGCATCCGCACCGCCCAGGCGATGCGCCCCGACCTGCCGCAGGTCGCGGTCTTCGACACCGCCTTCCACGCCACGATGCCGGAGTACGCGGCCCGCTACGCCATCGACGTGGAGACCGCCGACGCCCACCGCATCCGCCGCTACGGCTTCCACGGCACCTCGCACGCCTATGTCTCCCGCAAGACCGCGGCGCTGCTGGGCAAGGACCCCTCCGAGGTCAATGTCATCGTGCTCCACCTGGGCAACGGCGCCTCCGCCTCGGCGGTGGCCGGCGGCCGCTGTGTGGACACCTCGATGGGGCTGACCCCGCTGGAGGGCCTGGTCATGGGCACCCGCTCCGGTGACATCGACCCGGCGGTCACCTTCCACCTCAAGCGGGTGGCGGGGATGTCGACGGACGAGATCGACGTCCTGCTCAACAAGAAGAGCGGTCTGATCGGGCTCTGCGGCGACAACGACATGCGGGAGATCCGGCGCCGGATCGACGAGGGGGACGAGCGCGCCCGGCTCGCCTTCGACATCTACATCCACCGGCTGAAGAAGTACATCGGCGCCTACAGCGCGGTGCTCGGCCGGGTCGACGCGGTGGCGTTCACCGCGGGCGTCGGGGAGAACGCCGCCCCGGTGCGGGAGGCCGCCGTCGCGGGCCTGGAGGAGATGGGCATGGCCGTGGACGCCTCGCTCAACGCCGTGCGGTCCGACGAGCCCCGGCTGATCTCGCCGGAGTACGCCCGGGTCGCGGTCGCCGTCGTGCCGACGGACGAGGAGCTGGAGATCGCTCAGCAGACATACGCCCTGGTCAACGCCTAGGACTCGGTGTTTCCGCCTACCGAAATATTCCGCTCCGAAACAAACCGATAGGATTCCGCCATGCGCCGTTCCAAAATCGTCTGCACCCTGGGCCCCGCCGTCGACTCCTACGACCAGCTGAAGACGCTGATCGAGGCCGGCATGAACGTGGCCCGATTCAACATGAGCCACGGGACCCAGCCGGAGCACGAGGAGCGGTATCACCGCCTCCGAAAGGCCTCCGAGGAGACCGGCCGCGCCGTCGGCGTGCTGGCCGACCTCCAGGGCCCCAAGATCCGCCTGGAGACCTTCGCCAACGGCCCCGTGGAGCTGGTGCGTGGCGACGAGTTCGTCATCACCACCGAGGACGTCCCCGGTGACAAGACCATCTGCGGGACGACCTACAAGGGCCTGCCCGGGGACGTGTCCAAGGGCGACCCGATCCTGATCAACGACGGCAATGTCGCGCTCCAGGTCGTCGAGATCGACGGCTCGCGGGTGCACACCATCGTCATCGAGGGCGGGGTCATCTCCGACCACAAGGGCATCAACCTGCCGGGCGCCGCGGTGAACGTCCCCGCACTGTCCGAGAAGGACATCGAGGACCTCAAGTTCGCCCTGAAGCTGGGCTGCGACATGGTCGCGCTGTCCTTCGTGCGGGACGCCAAGGACGTCCAGGACGTGCACCGCGTCATGGACCAGGTCGGCCGCCGGGTCCCGGTCATCGCCAAGGTCGAGAAGCCGCAGGCGGTCGCCAACATGCAGGAGGTCGTGATGGCCTTCGACGCCGTCATGGTCGCCCGTGGTGACCTGGCGGTGGAGTACCCGCTGGAGAAGGTCCCGATGGTGCAGAAGCGCCTGGTGGAGCTGTGCCGCAGGAACGCCAAGCCGGTGATCGTCGCGACCCAGATGATGGAGTCGATGATCACCAACTCCCGGCCGACCCGCGCCGAGGCGTCCGATGTCGCCAACGCCATCCTCGACGGCGCCGACGCGGTCATGCTCTCCGCCGAGTCGTCCGTCGGCGCCTACCCGATCGAGACCGTCAAGACGATGTCGAAGATCGTCGAGGCGGCCGAGGAGGAGCTGCTCTCCAAGGGCCTCCAGCCGCTGGTGCCCGGCAAGAAGCCGCGCACACAGGGCGGTTCGGTGGCCCGCGCGGCGTGCGAGATGGCGGACTTCCTGGACGGCAAGGCGCTGATCGCCTTCACCAAGTCCGGTGACACCGCCCGCCGCCTGTCCCGCTACCGCGCGGCCCAGCCCATCCTGGCCTTCACCACCGAGGCGTCCACCCGCAACCAGCTCACGCTGAGCTGGGGCGTCGACGCCTTCGTCGTGCCGCACGTCGACAACACCGACGCGATGGTCGACCTGGTCGACGCCGAGCTGCTCAAGCTCAAGCGCTACAGCAAGGGCGACACCATGCTCATCACCGCCGGTTCGCCCCCCGGCGTCCCCGGCACCACCAACATGGTGCGCGTGCACCACCTCGGCGGCGAGCAGGCCTGACGCCCCGGGCACACGAAACGGCGGTGGGCCGCCCCCGGCAAGGGGGCGGCCCACCGCCGTTTTCTGCGGCTCCCGGACGGCTTTGTGGTCCTCGGCCCGCGGCCGTGGCCCTCAGTCCGTGATCGACTGGTGCAGACCCGGGATGTGGAGATTGCCGCCGAACTGGCCCGCCTGGTCGATCTTCACCTTGGTGAAGTACGCGAACGGGACGTTGATCGGCGGCGGGTGCTCGGGGTCGAAGACGATCGGGATCAGGCCGAAGAGGTTGCCCTGAAGCCGCTCGGTGTACATCGTCACCTTGCCGCCACGGATCGTGGACGTCGATCCCGGTGCGCCCTGGACGTGGTAGCGCTTCTTGGACGTCGGGTCGTCGACGATCTGGTGCAGATCGCCGATGTCGACGCTGTCCGCCGTGAACTTCAGGGCCTGCTTGGTGTGGCCGTTCTGCGTCTGGACATTGACGACGCCCTCGTAGTTCAGGCCGCGCAGGGTGAGCGCGCTGGACTCCAGGTGCCAGGGGTCGTCGGGCAGGGTGGCGGGGGTCTGCTCGCCCTTGCCCTTCTGCTTGTTCTCGACGACGCAGGGGAACGCCTTCTTGCCGCTGGCGTCCTTGCCGTCGACGCCGCCGCCGGGCAGGGCGTTGTCCGCCGCGCCCACCGCGCCGTGGACGGTGTCGTTGACCGTCTTCGACCCGTTCTTGACGGCGTCACCGGCCTTGCCGGCGCCGTCCTTGAGGCCGTCGACCGTGTCCTGGACCGGCTTGGTGACCTTGTCGGTGGCGGAACCGGAGTCCTTGGACGCGGACGGCGAGGGGCTCGGCGAAGCCGGCTCGGACGCCGAGGGGCTCGGCGAATCCGCCGGCTCCTCGGACTTGTCGCCGCCGAGGAGACCGCCGAGCGCGTCACCGATGCCGCCCAGCAGACCGCCGTCGTCCTTCTTCTCCTCGGAGGCCGACGGCGACGGGGTCGCGGAGCCCGAAGGCTCATCGGTCTTCGCGGAGCCGGACGGCGTGGACTCGGGCGCCTTGTCGGCGTCCTTGCCGGCCGAGGGCGAGGGCGAGGCGGAAGGCCCGGCGGACGGCTCTGCGCCGTCCTTGCCCTGCGCATCGTCCTTCTGGTCCTTCGCACCGTCCTTGGACTTGGCGTCCTTCTCGTCCACCTTGTCCGGAGCGGTGACGCACGGGCCGTCCTTGAAGGGGCTCTTGGGCGCCGGCTTGGCTATCGCCATCTGGGGCGTCAGCCCCATGCCCATGAGCACGGCGGACGGCATGGCGGCGATGGCTATCGCCTTGCCCGCGGGCACGTGGAGCCGAGTCAGCAGCGGCTTCCTCGGTGCCGCGTGCCTCGGCCCGGTTCTCGCCCCGGCAGCTGCGCTCTCGTGCAGCTCGTCACCCGGCACGGTGCCTCCCGTTCGTTCCGTTGGTCGGGCTCGTTCCTGACAGGTCGTCCAGTCCATTGCCCAACCCGGGACCGGCAGCCGGCGCGGGGTGCGTGGCGACCACCGGTCCGGCGACCGTGGTGCGGCCCGCCTCGTCGGCGTCGTCCCCGCTCCGGCCGGCCTTGCCCGGCGCCCAGGAGACTCCCAGCGCACCGCCGATCAGCCCCAGGAGGAAGCCGATCAGGAAGGCGCCGAAGTTCGAGACGACCAGGGAGACCAGAGAGAGCAGAATCGCCGCCACGCCCGCGAAGACGCGCGAGGCGGGCTGGAACCACATGGTCAGACCGAGCACGACCAGCAGTACGCCGATGATCAGCGAGCCGGCGCCGGCGGTGGTCGCCATGCGGACGGTCAGGGAACCGATCGTGAGATTCGCGTAAGGGATGTACATGATCGGGATGCCGGCCAGCAGAGTCAGCATGCCGCCCCAGAACGGGCGGTATCCGCGCCACTCCCGGAACGAAAGCCGCTTGCGGCCGATGGTCTCGATCAGCCGTGGTCGCGTGTCGGCGCTCATGTCGTACAGCTCCTCGGGACTGGCAAATCGGTGGTTCTGTGCTGGGTGTCCTACTAGGCGCTACCCGGCGTACGGGCACGGGGAACGGCGATGGCCGTACAGCTCGCCCCGCGCCCGCACGCTCAGTGCGTCAGTAGCACTCGCTCTTGCCCTTGGCGACGCTCATCTTCAGGCCGCTGAGCTTGAACGTTCCGGCCGTCGTGGCCCATGCCTGCTGCCTGACGTGGGTCAGCGTGGCCGAGTCGGCCTGCTGGGCGAACGAGCCCGGGTCGGCCTTGTCGCCCTTGTGCATGCCCGGGCCCTTGGTCGTCGAGCCCGCAGCAACACCGATGTCGATGTTGTTGAAGGTCGCGTCCGCGGACAGCTCGTCGAGGTCGATGTAGAGGTTCTTCGCCTCGACAGGCGTGTCACCGCCACCGGCCGACAGCTTCATCGACACATCGCCGAAGACCGGGACCGGCACGACTACCGACTGGCACAGGTTCTTGATCTTGGCGTTCGAGAACCCCGAGACCGCCACCGGGACCTGCTTGCCGCCCTTCTGGGCGTCAATGGCTCCGTACTGAACAAATCCGGTGCCGTCCAGCCGGTCTGTAGCGACCTTGAACTGCTGGCCGGACACGCTGAACGACGCCGCGAGCGCACCCTGCGAGAGGGCAACACCGATCGCGGCCGTAGCCGCGACGCTCGGCACCATGACGACGGCGAACCGCTTCCATCTGGTCCCGCCACGAGCCAGGGACTCCATGACTTTCCTCCTTCTCGGACGTACATCTCCGGTACGGGCCGCCTCACTTGGGAAGCCGTACCTGGGATGGGAGAAGCGCTACGTCCTCGGGAAGGAGAGCGCCTGTCTCGGAGGCACATCGTGTTCCGAATACCGGCGATCACCCCCGAGCGACAACCACTGGCCACGCTCTCGCGCAACCTCACTGGACAGGCCCTGCCGGGTGGGGCAGAGACCCCCCTGTCCAAGACCGGCGACACTGCCGCCGGCCACTCGGTGGGGACCCAAATACCCCGCGGTGCCGACCGGATGCCGGACTGCGGGAATGGACCGAGCGTGGCCGATCGTGGTCCATTCGCGGCCGCCGCACAAGGGGCTCGTTACTTGCGGGTAACGACCCGATAACCACGCCACGACCCACCGAAATCAACCGGACACATACGGTCGCCACTAACGGTGAGGGGACATTGGGCAATTGCGGACACAGTGCCGCAAGGAGGTCGCCCAGGCTTACTTGAAGTAACAGCGGCCACGATTACCAAGTTTTGGTAAAACGTGGCCGCTGTGTCGTTTGTTCGGTCAACGCGCGGAGGGCGTACTGGTCAGAAGCGGGCGACTGCGAAGACAGCGGGTCAGAACAGCACCCGGGCAAGGGCGGTACGCCCCGCCGTCACCCGCGGATCTTCCGCGCCGATGACCTCGAACAGCTCCAGCAGCCGCCGTCGCGCTGCCTCCCGGTCGTCACCCGCCGACCGCTTCACCGCGTCGACCAGCCGGCCGAACGCGTCCTCGACGTGCCCGCCGACCAGATCGAGGTCCGCGGCCCGGATCTGCGCCTGCACATCGGCCGGGTTCTCCGCGGCCTCCTTGCGCACCGCCTGCGGATCCAGGTCCTGCACGCGATGCAGGAGTTCGGCCTGAGCCAGACCGAGCTTGGCCTCCGGGTTGGCCGGATCGTCGTTGAGCACGTTCTTGTAGGCCTGGACGGCACCGCCCAGATCGCCGGAGTCCAGCGCCTGGTTCGCGGCCTCCAGCAGGGCGTCGTAGGGACCGGCCGGCTCCGGGGCCTCGGCCTCCTGGGCCGGCTCGCCCTCGGCCTGCGGGTCGACGGGCGCTCCCACGATGCCGAACTGCTGCTCGGCGGCCTGCACCAGCTGGTCGAGCACCTGGCGGATCTGCGACTCGGGGGCCGCACCCTGGAACAGCGGGATCGGCTGGCCCGCGACGACCGCGAAGACCGCCGGGATGCCCTGCACCCCGAACTGCTGGAACAGCATCTGGTTGGCATCGACGTCGATCTTGGCCAGCACGAACTTGCCGGCGTACTCCCCCACGAGGCGCTCCAGCAGCGGACCCAGCTGCTTGCACGGCTCGCACCACTCGGCCCAGAAGTCGATGACGACCGGGACCTCGGTCGAGCGCTGCAGGACGTCCTGCTGGAACCCCGCCTCATCGACATCGAACACCAGGCGGGCACCGCTCGCGGGCGCCTGGCCCGTACGGGCGGCCTCGGCACGTGCCTGCTCCGCCTTCTGCTTCGCTTCCCCCGCCGCCTTCACCGCTGCGAGGTCGACGACTCCACTCATGGACATATTGCGTGGCTGCATGGGTCCATCCTCCCCCCTGGGCGGGCCGTTCCGGAAAGCGATCCGGAAAGCGCTGCGGTCTGCGATGCGATCGGTGCTGCGGCCTGCGGTGCAAAGCGCCGGTCCGGTGCCGCCGCCGGGCCTTCTGCCGGGCACCGCATCCCGTCCGCACGCCCCGCCGGAATGCCGGCGTACGTCCGGGACCGCTGCCCGATTCCGGCCCCGAGGAGGGCCGGAGTGCGGTCCCGAGGAGGACCGTCGTGCGCGGCCATGGGTCCCCACCCACGGCCAGTGGCTGTCGCTCTTACGCTACGACCCGTAGCGTAACTCGCCGTCGCCCCCGAGCAACAACCGGTTCCGGCCCCGTGGAGAGTGATCTGCCTCACGGGCGGCGTGGCCCGTACTCGCCGGTATGGTCGCCCGCATGCACCACTCAGCCAGCCCCCGGAAAGGCCGCACGGGCCGACCGCGCAGCGCCGAGACCGATCTTGCGATCCTCCACGCGACCCGTGCCGCGCTGGTCGATCTGGGCTGGGGGCGGCTCACCATGAGTGATGTGGCGGCCCGGGCCGGGGTCGCCAAGACCACGCTCTACCGCCGCTGGGCCAACAAGAACGAGCTCGTCGTGGACGCCGTGGCGGTCCTTTTCGACGAGCTCGAACTCCCCGACCGGGGCTGTCTGAAATCCGACATCGAGGGAGTGGTGCTCCAGTTCGGCGCGCTGCTCGCCCGGCCGGAGACCAAGACGGCGCTGATGGCCGTGGTGGCCGAGTCCACCACCGACGAGGCGCTGCGCGAACGGATCCGCTCGGCGATCGTCGACCGCCAGAAGCGGCTGGTCCTGCTCGGCCGCTCGCGCGCCCAGGCCCGTGGCGAGCTGCCCCCGGACACCCCCGGTGAGGAGGGCGAGCAGGCGGCCGCCCGCAACATGGACCTGATCTTCGATGTGATCGCCGGGGCGATCGTGCACCGCACCCTGGTCAGCGGTGAACCCGTGGACGCCGCGTGGGGGCGCGACTTCACGGCGCTCTTCCTCACCGGGCTGTCCGGTCTGGGCGACCAGCGCTGAGACCGGGCGCCGGGGCCCGGCCGTGGCGCGGCACCGAGGTGCCGCGCCACGCTCCGGTCAGACCTGGTAGCGGTCCGCGGCGAACAGCCGCAGGTTCTCGGCCACCCACTCCGATGTCCGCTTCAGTCCCTCCTCCAAGGAGACCTCCGGCCGCCACGAAGCCCACTCGCGGGCCCGGGAGTTGTCCGACAGGAGCCGCTCGACCTCGCTGCCGGCGGGCCGCAGCCGTTCGGTGTCCACCACCACCTCGGCCTCGCGGCCCGAGGCCGCTATCAGCGCCTCGGCGAGTGCCCCGATGGAGATCTCCCGCCCGGTGCCGAGGTTGACGACCTCGCCCAGCGCCCGGTCGCAGTCGGCCAGCGCCAGGAACCCGGCCGCGGTGTCGGTGACATAGGTGAAGTCGCGGGTCGGGGTGAGCGAGCCGAGCTTGATCTGCCGGGCACCCGAGTGGAGTTGGGCGAGGATCGTGGGGATCACGGCGCGCGCCGACTGCCGCGGCCCGTAGGTGTTGAACGGCCGCACCACGGTCACCGGCAGCCCGAAGGCGTGCCGGTGCGACAGCGCCATCATGTCCGCGCCGATCTTCGAGGCGGAGTACGGAGACTGCGGCTGAAGCGGGTGGTCCTCACCGATCGGCGCGGTCAGCGCGGTCCCGTAGACCTCACTGGTGGACGTGTGCACCAGCCGCCGCACCGCATGCCGCCGGCAGGCCTCCGCGACGTTCTCCGTCCCGACGACGTTCGTCTGCACATAGGCGCCCGGTGAGTCGTAGCTGTACGGAATCCCGATCAGCGCGGCCAGATGGAAGACGGTGTCGCAGCCCGCGACCGCGTCCATCACCCGGCCCGCGTCCCGCACATCGCCCGCGACCATCTCGACGGGGCCGCCCGGCACGAGATAGCGCGCCAGATTTCCCTTTTCGGCGTACGGCTTGTAATGGACGAACGCGCGCACCTCGGCGCCGGCCTCCACGAGCATGTCGACCAGGGCCGAGCCGATGAACCCCTCGGCTCCGGTCACCAGGACCTTACGGCCCGTCCACTGCTGGGTGTTGCTGCTCATGCTGACTCCTTCATCGTGAGGTGGTGGGGGGCAAGGGGGTGACCGGCCAGCGCCAGCGCCTTGGCGGCCAGCAGGTCGGCGGCCCGCGCATGGGTGCCGGGGTCGGCGGCCGCGCCCATCGCGGCGAGCCGGTCAGGGTCGTCGAGAAGCGGGGTGACCAGCTCGTCCAGCCGCTCCGCCGAGGTCTGCGGATCGGGCAGCAGCAGCGCCGCCCCCGCGTCGGACAGCACTCGCGCGTTGTGGGTCTGGTGGTCACCCGGCGCATGCGGATACGGCACGAGAACGGCCGGCATCCCGATCGTGGCCAGCTCCGCGACGGTCGCCGAACCGGCCCGGCACACCACGAGATCGGCGGCGGCATACGCCAGATCCATCCGGTCCACGTACGGCACGGCCTCGGCGACCGCGTCCCCGCCGTTCGCCGCCAGGAGGGCCCGGGTCTCCTCCAGGGCCGCGGGCCCGGTCTTGATCAGCAGCCGGAGGTCCGTACGCCCCCGGTAGCGGCCGGCCAGGCCCACCGCCGCCTCGGTCAGCCGGGCCGCTCCGAGGCTGCCGCCGTTGACCAGCAGCAGCCGCGCCCCGTCCGGAACGCCCAGGGCCCGGCGGGCAGTGGGCCGCAGGCGCTCCCGGTTCAGCTCGGCCAGCGGACCGACCAGCGGCATCCCCACCGTCTCGGCCCGCTCGCCGCCGGCCAGGTGCTCCCGGCTGCGGTCGAAGGCGAGGGCGATGTGCGGGGTGAGCCGGGCCGCGAACTGGTTGGCCCGGCCGGGCACCGCGTTGGACTCATGGATCAGGCTCGGCAGCCCGGCCAGCCGGGCCCCGACGATCACCGGGGCGCTCGGATAGCCGCCCATACCGACCGCGACCTGGGCTTTCTGTTCCTTGAGGATCGCCCGGCACTGGGCACCCGAGCGAAGCAGGGCGGCCGGCAGCAGATAGCGTCGGGCGCCTAGCGAGGGGTCGAAGGGGATCATGTCGACGGTGTGCAGCCGGTATCCGGCCTTCGGGATCAGCCGCGTCTCCAGGCCGCGTTCGGTCCCGACGAAGGAGATCACCGCATCGGGCACGGCCCGGCGGAGCGCGTCGGCGAGGGCGAGTCCCGGATAGATGTGGCCGCCGGTGCCGCCTGCACCGATCACGACGGAGAGTGGTGTGCGCATGGCCGCCACGCTCGCGATACGCCCTAAGAGGCTTCTAAGAGAGGTGTTTGGCAGCCTATGTCCATGCCGCCCACGCCCGGGAACACCCCGGCCCCCAAGATCCTCGTCGTCGACGACGAACCGGAGGTGCGCGCCGCCGTGGAGGACGGCCTCGCCGTGGAGGGCTATACGGTACGCGGCGCCGCCGACGGCCTGGCCGCCCTCTCGGAGGTCGCCGGCTGGCAGCCGGACGCCCTCGTCCTGGACGTGATGATGCCCGTCCTGGACGGTCTGGCCGTCTGCCGACGGCTGCGCGCGCTGGACGACCGCACCCCGATCCTCGTCCTGACCGCGCTGGACTCGGTCAGCGAACGGGTCGACGGGCTCGACGCCGGCGCCGATGACTACCTCGTCAAACCGTTCGCCCTGGACGAGCTGGTGGCCCGCGTCCGGGCCCTGCTGCGCCGGGCCTCGACCGGCGCCGTCGACGACAGCCGGCTCTCCTTCGGCGATCTGGTCGTCGACCCCCTGACCCGCAGCGGCCACCGGGCGGGCCGGCCCCTGGAGTTCAGCCGCACCGAATGGGCGCTGCTGGAACTGCTGCTACAGCACCCCGGACAGGTGCTGCCGCGCGAAGTCATCCTGGAGCGCGTCTGGGGCCGCGACTTCGGCCCGGACTCCAACTCCCTGGCCGTGTACATCGGTTATCTGCGCCGCAAACTGGAGGCGGGCGGCGAGCCCCGCCTCGTCCACACCGTGCACGGTGTGGGCTACCGCCTGGACCACGCGGACGGCGTATGACCGGCACCCGCGGCCTCGGGGCCCGCTGGCGACGCCGCCGCCCGCTCCGCACCCGGCTGGCGCTGGCCGCCTCCGCCGCGGTGGCGCTGGTGGCGGTCGGCATCTGCGCCGCCGCCTTCGCCATCATCCAACACCAGATGACCCGTCAGCTGGAACTGAACCTGAACCAGACGGCCACGCAGGCCATCCATCAGCGCCACGACTGGGGCCCGACGCCGAGTGACACCCTCTGCCGGTACCCGGCCTCGCCCTGTATCCAGATCGTGCCGTCCGACCCTGCCAAGGACCCGCGCGAGCGGTATGTGCTGCCCGTCTCCGACGCCACCCGGCAGGTCGCCGACGGGCGGCGCGCGCCGTTTTACAGCAAGCTGACGGTGGCCGGGCAGCCGGTCCGGATGGTCACCATGCGCCTGGGGACCAAGGACGAGGCGGTGCAGGTCGCCCAGCGCTCCGACACCGTCGACCGGGGCGTACAACAGGCCGCCTGGGCGCTGTCCGCGGCCGGCGCCGCCGGCGTCCTGCTGGCCGCCGCCCTCGGCTACTGGGTGTCCCGTACGGGGCTGGCCCCGGTCGCCCGGCTCACCGCCACCGCGGAACGCATCGCCGCCACCCGCGACGCCGGCCATCGCATCGAACTCCCCGGCGGCCCAACCGCCCGGGAGGACGAGATCACCCGCCTCGCCACCAGCTTCAACACCATGCTCGGCGAGCTGGAACAGTCCGTCACCGCGCAGCGCCGCCTGGTCGCCGACGCCTCCCACGAACTGCGCACCCCGCTGACGGCGCTGCGCACCAACGCCGAACTCCTGGCCCGCGCCGACCGCCTGACCGACGCCCAGCGCGATCGCGCCTCGGCCGCGCTGGGCCGTCAGCTGCGCGCGGTCACCACCCTCGTCAACGACCTGATCGAACTGGCCCGCGACGAGGAGCCGCAGCCCCTGGTGGAGCAGGTGCGCCCGGCGGCCCTCCTGGAGCACGCGGTTAGCGCGGCCCGCGAACACTGGCCGGAGATCACCTTCACCACCGCCCTCGCCCCCTCCGCGGCCGGCCTCACAATCCCCGGCGTGCCGCCCCGCCTGTCCCGGCTGCTGTCCAACCTCCTCGACAACGCCGCGAAGTTCTCCCCGCCGGGCGGCCCGGTCGAGGCCGAACTCACCTTTGCCTCGGGAGAGTTGGAGCTGACGATCCGCGACCATGGCCCCGGCATCGCGGCGGACGACCTCCCCCATGTCTTCGACCGCTTCTACCGCGCCAAGACGGCCCGCGCCCTGCCCGGCTCGGGCCTGGGCCTGGCCATGGCCCGCCAGATCGCCCGCGCCCACGGCGCCGAACTCACCGCCGAACAGGCGCCGGGGGGCGGGGCGATGTTCCGGTTGCGGGTGCCGGTCGCGGCGGCGTAGGCCCGCTCAGCGGCCGCCGTCGGCCTCTTTCTCCGCCGCCTTCTCCTCGACCGCCGTGCGGACCGCCTGCCGGTCCTGCGGCGACATCGACCGCCAGCTCTCCCGCATCCCGGAGAGCCCGTCGGTGAGCGCGCGGAAGCCGGACGGGTCGTCGAGCGCATCCTTGAGTTCGAGCCGCCCGCCCAGCACCTTACGGGCGAGGTCCTGAAGGGCGGGCGGGGCGGACGCGCTGTTCCGGACGGCCCGCAGGGAGGCGGTGAGGTGCTCGTTCTGCTCCTGGGTCAGGTCCTGGTCCTCGACCGGGTAGTCGCGGTCGCCGGGGGCGGTGAAGCCGTTACTGCTGTTCATCGGGTGGTTCGTTCCTCTCACCGGTGCCGGGCTGTCAGCCGAAGGCGTTGCGGACACGATCGGCCTCGCCCTGACCGTCCTCCGGGGCCTCGGTGTCGGGAATGCCGTCCGCGATCCGGGACCTGGCACCGCCCGACGGCGCGGCCTGCGAGGCCGAGCCGTCGGAGGCGCCGTCGGACGCGCCCTCCTCTGACGCGCCGCCACCGGACGCGCCGCCGTCGCTCGCGTCCTGGCCCTCGGCCGCCGGCTCCGGGTCCTTGTGGCGGATGTCGTAGACGCCCCTGACGCCTTCGGCGGCCTCCTGCTCGCCCTCCCACATCTGCCTGCCGCCCGCGGCGAAATCGCCGTGCGCGACCTGACCGGCGCCCTGGGCCACGTGGTACGCGCCCGTACCGGCCTTGCCGACGTCCTTGAGCTTGTCGCCGAAGCCGGCCTTGTCCCAGTCCGAGAGGCCGTGCACGTCGTCGAGGTCCACGAGGGGCTTCGCCCCCGCCTTGACCGCGTCCCCGACCGAGAACCCGTCCTGCGCCCCGAAGTAGCCCTTGACGCCTTGCGAGGCGATGTTCTGCCCGATCCCCTTGGCCGCGTCCTTGCCGAGGTCCTTGGCCAGGTCCACCAGGATCTCCCGGGCGCCCTTCACCACCTTCTTCTCCAGCGCTTCCTTGACGGCCTGGAAGATCTTCGTCTTCGCCTCCGTCAGGATCCTGCGCACGACCGCCCGGGTCGTCGCCGTGGCCGCGGCGGCCCCGGCCTCGGAGGCGCCCAGCGTGACCGGCGCGGCGGCCTGGGCCATCGCGAACTCGACGGCCAGCGCGATCAGCTGGACGATCACCGCGATCTTCATGATCATGACGATCGCGGCCACCACCTGGAGCACCATGGCGAGCACCTCGGCGGCCTCGGCGGCGTCATCGAGGTAGCCGTCACCGACCTTCCGCCAGGCGTTGCCGAAGGCCTCGACCGCCTCGCCGGAGTTGGCGCCGCGCACCGTGTTCGCGGCGGTGCCGCCCTGCTGCTGGGACCGGCGGACGGCGGCGGCGAAGTCGCTCCAGGCTTCGGCCGCGTCCCGCATCTTGCCCTCGTCGACATCGGGCCACTGGAAGCCCAGCAGATCGAGGACCCAGTCGACCTCTTTCGGCAGCATGATGGTGGGCATGGTGTGTCACTCCCCCGGGTGGCGCGGGAACATGTGGCGGGTGGGCGGGCCGGGCGCGGGGCGGGCGTCGCGGCCTGACAAGGCGTCAGTTCGTGATGTCGGGGCGGTGTGCCGCGTACCGGGCAAGGTGATCGTGCTGCTCCTGCTCGGTGGTGTCGTAATGCGCGCCCATGGCCCCGAGCCTGCTGCCGATCCTGGAGATTTCCGCGCCGAGGTGCGGCATCGACTCGGCGATGCCCTCGCTCACCGGCTTGTAGAAATCATTGAAAATCTTGACGAATTCGTCGCTGCCCCACTCTTCGGCCTCTTTGAGAGCGGCCTGCAACTTCTTGGCGGCCTCGCCGAAATCGGAGCCGATGTCGTGGAAAACACCGCCCTGCGTCGTGAGGACGGCCGGGTCCACGTCGTACCCGGAGCCTGCCATGATTCACCCCTGAACTGCACGAATAAGGATCGGATAAATCCAATGGCGTACGGTATCCGACACCCGCGGCAGTCGTGACGGGAGAATCCCGAAGGGATTACTCGCACCCGCAACCGGCGCCCGATGACGTCATGCACCCCCGGCAGCGGCCTTTGCGCCCCGCCAATCACCAGGAAAGGGAACAAGTGCCATGCCCAAGTCTCCAGGCATGTCCGGCAAGAGGTCATTCGGCGGGAAGTGCGCCTTTGCAGTCCTCCTTGTTGCCGTTCTGTCGGCCAGTGGCATGTTTGCCACGAAAGGGGTAACCGCGGCGGGCCTCACAGGCAGTCATGGAACCTTCACCGTTCAGGACTGCTATCCGCACCACAGCTCCAGCTCACGGTCCAGCTCGCGTTCCTACGACTTCGACTGTGACGGAGCTTTCCGCTCGGACGACGGAAAGGCCACCGACGGCCGGGCGTCCATGAACAGTGTCGACACCGACTACCGCTCAGGTGCCCGCCTCCCGGTCCAGGCGCACGACGGCAGCACCCTTCTCAGCTTCCTGGCTTCGACGTACACCATCGCCAGTCGCGGGGAGGTCACGAAGAATTTCATGATCGCCTTCTCGGTGCTCCTGGCCCTCCCGTTCCTGCTGTTCGGGTGGCTGACCGGCTTCGGCGAAACCGGCGGCACCGTTCGTCAGATGCGGGAGACCTGGCGCGCCACCGCGGGGACGCGCACGCGCACCCTCGTGCTCACGTCGGCGGCAGCGGCCCTCTTCGGCATGATCGTCGTCAGCCCCGTCCTCGGGTTCGTCCTGCCCGCGGCGGCCTGACCGGCACGGGCGGGCCGCCCTGCGTCTTCGGGGCCTCCGGGCCCACGGGGCGGCAGGACCACGCCTGCCGCCCCGGACCGGCGTCAACGCGCCGGAGGGCCGGCCTCAGAACCCCGCCGGCTCCGTATAAACCCCCCACTCGTCCCGCAGCACTCCGCAGATCTCACCGAGCGTCGCCTCGGCCCGTACGGCCTCCAGCATGGGCTCGATCATGTTGCCGCCGTCCCGGGCGGCTTCCAGCATCGCCTTCAGCGAGGCCTGGACCCGGGCGTCGTCACGGGCCTCCTTGCGCTGCGCGAGCGCCCGCACCTGCTCGCGCTCGACCTCGTGGCTGACCCGCAGGATCTCCAGGTCGCCGGTGACCGAGCCGTGGTGGCAGTTGACGCCCACGACCTTCTTGTCGCCCTTCTCCAGCGCCTGCTGGTACTGGAAGGCGGATTCGGCGATCTCGCCGGTGAACCAGCCGTCCTCGATGCCGCGCAGGATGCCGGACGTCATCGGGCCGATCGGGTGCTCGCCGTTGGGGACCGCCCGCCTGCCGCGCTCCTTGATCTGGTCGAAGATCTTCTCGGCGTCCGCCTCGATCCGGTCGGTCAGCGACTCGATGAACCACGAACCGCCCAGCGGGTCGGCGACGTTGGCGACACCGGTCTCCTCCATCAGCACCTGCTGGGTGCGCAGCGCGATCTCCGCGGCCTGCTCACTGGGCAGGGCGAGAGTCTCGTCCAGCGCGTTGGTGTGCAGCGAGTTCGTGCCGCCGAGCACTGCCGCCAGGGCCTCGACGGCGGTCCGTACGACGTTGTTGTACGGCTGCTGGGCGGTCAGCGAGACACCCGCGGTCTGGGTGTGGAAACGCAGCCACTGCGCCTTGTCGCTCGTCGCGCCGTAGACGTCCCGCATCCAGCGGGCCCAGATCCGGCGCGCGGCACGGAACTTGGCGATCTCCTCGAAGAAGTCCAGATGCGCGTCGAAGAAGAAGGACAGGCCGGGGGCGAAGGTGTCGACGTCCAGCCCGCGGGAGAGGCCCAGCTCCACATAGCCGAAGCCGTCGGCGAGCGTGTACGCCAGCTCCTGGGCGGCCGTCGCGCCCGCCTCGCGGATGTGGTAGCCGGAGACCGAGAGCGGCTTGTACGCGGGGATGCCGCGCGCGCAGTGCTCCATCAGGTCGCCGATCAGGCGCAGATGCGGCTCGGGCTGGAAGAGCCACTCCTTCTGTGCGATGTACTCCTTGAAGATGTCCGTCTGGAGCGTGCCGTTCAGGACCCCCGGATCGATGCCCTGCCGTTCGGCGGCCACCAGATACATGCAGAAGACCGGGACGGCGGGCCCGCTGATCGTCATGGACGTCGTGACATCGCCCAGCGGAATGTCCTGGAAAAGGACCTCCATGTCGGCCGCCGAGTCGATGGCGACACCGCAGTGCCCGACCTCGCCGAGCGAGCGCGGGTCGTCGGAGTCCCGGCCCATCAGGGTGGGCATGTCGAAGGCGACGGAGAGGCCGCCGCCGCCCGCCTTCAGGATCATCTTGTAACGCTCGTTGGTCTGCTCGGCATTGCCGAAGCCGGCGAACTGGCGGATCGTCCACGTCCGCCCGCGGTAGCCGGTCGGATACAGGCCCCGCGTGAAGGGGTACTCGCCCGGCCACCCGATCCGCTCGAACCCCTCGACCGAGTCCCCGGGCCGGGGCCCGTACGCCGGCTCGACGGGATCTCCCGAGAGCGTGGTGAAGTCCGCGTCCCGCTTCCGGGCGGAGTCGTACCGAGCCTGCCAGCGGCGGCGGCCCTCATCGATCGCGTCAGCGTCCATACCTTCGAATTTACTTGGACGTCCTAGTAATTGTCGACGGGAGGGGAGTGTGAGTCGCGATACGCGTCGCCGTGGTCACCGCCCGTAATGGCGCCTGGCAAACGAAAACGCGCCCGTCCGGTGCAGGGACAGGCGCGTCGGAGGAGGCCGGCAGGGGTGCCGTCGGACCGGGCCGGGGGGCGGACCGGTGGGCTTCAGGCCTTCACCGGCTCCGGAGCGTCATCGGCGATCAGCGGCTCGATCTCGCGCACCACCTGGCGCTCCACGAAGAACGCAGCGGTGGGGATCGTGCCCGAGACCAGCACCCACAGCAGCTTGCCGAACTTCCACTTGGCCTTGGAGCCCAGGTCGAAGGCGAAGACCAGGTAGATGATGTAGAGCACGCCGTGGATCTGCGAGACGACGAGGGTGAGGTCCTTGCCCATCCCGAAGCCGTACTTGAAAACCATGCACGTGCAGAGCACCAGCAGCATCACGGCGGTGATGTAGGCCATCGCCCGGTAGCGGGTCAGGACGCTTCGCTTCATGCCCCGAGCGTAACCACCCGTTCCGGGGCGATCTTCGCCGCCCCCCTGCGGACGCCGGACCCGCCGGGCAGGGTGACGGCACCCGCTACTCGTCCTGGAAGTCCGCCGCCGCCACCCGCAGCGGCCGCAGCATCGCGAAGATCTCCCCGCACTCCTCGGCGTCGTACGCCCCGAGCCCGAAGTCCATCGCCATCAGCTCGCGGGTCGCGCTGTCACACACCTCGCGGCCCTTCTCGGTGATGGTGGCGAGCGTGCCCCGCCCGTCGTTCGGGTTCGGCCGCTTGGCGACGAGACCGGACTTCACCAGCCGGTCGACGGTGTTCGTCACCGAGGTCGGATGCACCATCAGCCGCTCACCGATCTTCGACATCGGCAGTTCACCGGCCTTGGAGAAGGTCAGCAGCACCAGCGCCTCGTAGCGGGCGAAGGTCAGTCCGTACGGCTTGACCACCGCGTCCACCTCGGCCAGCAGGATCTGATGGGCGCGCATGATCGAGGTGATGGCGGCCATCGAGGGCACGGCGCCCCATCGCTGCTGCCACAGTTCGTCGGCACGCGCGATGGGATCGAAAGCAAGGCTGAGCGGCTTCGGCACGCGTCCGACCCTACCCGGCAGTCATATGGTGGTCAGCCGTGTCTCAGGTTTCGGTACCGGGAACCGGACCGGCCGGGTCCCGCACCGGACCGGCGGCCGCCCGGACCGTTGCGGCAGGCCGCCCGTGCGCCGTACGCCGCACCTCCCGGATCACCGCCAGCACACCGACCACCCCCACCACCCCGGCGGCCGGCATCACGACCCGCAGCGGTGCGTACTCCGCGGCGGCGCCGGCCAGCCCCATCGCCGACCCCATGACCGTCATCCGGCCCGCCTGCATCACCGTCATCGCCTGCCCCAGCAGCGCGTCGGGGACCGCGGCGACGAACCAGCGGTCGACACCGAAGTTGTACGAGATCCCGGTGCCGGTCAGCACGAGCAGCAGCACCGCCCAGCCGAGCGAGGGCTGTGCGGCGAACCCGAGAGAGGGCAGCACGGCGAAGACGCCCATGGGGAACGTCAGCCGGGTGCGGGCCCGCGGGCCGAGGAACGAGCCCACCAGACTCTCGGCGACCACCGCCCCCACGGGCATGCTGCACATCAGCAGCCCCATACCGGCAGGACCGACGCCCAGCCCGCCGGCGTAGGGGATCAGCAGCGCCTCGGGGACGGAGACGAACGCCGGCGGCAGCCAGGTCAGCAACAGCAGCGCCCGCACCCGGCGGTCGGCCAGCAGCCGCCGGACCCCGCCCAGCGAGGCCCCCAGCAGCGCACCGCGTCCCTCGCCCCGCGCCCCCTCGCGCGCCGGCCGCGCCAGGGTCCCCAGCCGGAGCAGCAGCGCCGAGCCGAGGAACGTACCGGCGGTGAGCGCGAGCACCGCCGCCGGGGAGACCACGGCGAGCAGCAGGCCCCCCGCCCCGAACCCGGCGAGCTGTGCGCTCTGGTTCACGATGCGGATCACCGAGCGTCCCAGCACGAACAGCTCTCCCCCGCCGAGGACCTCCCCCAGCGTCGCGGCCCGGGTCCCGGCGAAGACCGGCGCGATGGCCGCGATGACACAGCGCAGCACCAGCAGGGCCGCGACCGGGGTGCCCGGCAGCACCATGCCCGCCGCCGCCAGCGCACACAGCACATCGCAGACGACCAGCACCCGCCGGGCCGGATAACGGTCGGCGACGGCGGACAGCAGCGTCCCGCCGAGCACGTACGGCAGCAGTCCCAGCGCAAAGGTCAGGGCGCTCAGCAGCGGCGACGCGGTGAGCCGGAAGACGAGGACGGACAACGCGATCTCGCAGACGACCACGCCGAGCGAGGACAGCAGATGCGCGGCGAAGACGAACCGGAACTCCGGGACGGCGAACACGGCGCGATAGCCGTCGGCGCGGACCTCGCCGGCGGACGGTCCGGCGCCGGCGCCGGCGCCCTCTTCGGGGCAGGCGGGAGGACGGCCCGACGGCTCGGGCCCGGAGGGGGAGGGCATGCGTGCAGCCTGCCGGACCCCGGCCGGGCCCCGTATTCTTTCGGCTCCAGCCGAATCCCGGGCCGGGGGGAGCGTGCACGGCCATGCCGGTGACCCTGCACTTCGGCGCCGACGACCTGCTCCGCATCCGGTTCGCCGTCTCGGCGCTGTGCGAGACCCATGAGGCCGTACGCACCCTGCGCCGCGCGGACCGGCACGGCTATCACACGCCGTGGCTGCGCCGGATGCACGAGACGCTGGCCGGCCTGGACCTGACGCCGCTGTGGCTGTTCATGCCGTCGTCCGGCTACACCCCCGACTTCCTGGGCCGCCCGCCGGACACACCGCTGGCCGGCTTCGACGACGAGCTGGCGCGGCTGCGCGCCACCGACCCGGCCCTGGCCCGCGCCGAGATGGCCAAGTCGCTGGCGGGTACGCCGGGTGCCGCACAGTCGGCGCGCGGCCGGGCGGCGCTGGCGGACCCGGCGCGGGCCGTACGCGAGCTGGCCGAGGTCACCGAACGGGCCTGGCGGGTGCTGATCGCCCCGGACTGGCCGCGGCTGCGGGCACTGCTGGAGGCCGAGATCGCCTACCGGTCGCGCCAGTTGGCGGACGGCGGACTCCAGCGGCTGTTCGCCGATCTGCATCCGCGGGTGTCGTGGTCGGGCGACACGCTCACCGTCCGTACCCGTACCGACGTCGCCCGGATGCAGGATCTGGACGGCCGCGGGGTGCTGCTGCTGCCCAGCGTCTTCGTGTGGCCGGACGTGGTCAGCGGTTTCGAACCGCCGTGGCAGCCGACCGTCATCTATCCGGCGCGCGGCATCGGCGGGCTGTGGACCGAGCCGGAGACGGGCCCGGCGCTCGCGCGGCTGCTGGGGGCGAACCGCGCCGCCGTACTGGCCGCCCTCGACGCACCGTCGACCACGACGGCCCTGGCCCACCGGCTCGGCCTGGCGCCGTCCTCCGTCTCGGTGCATCTGTCCGTGCTGCGCGACGCCGGTCTGCTGGCCTCGCGCCGGCACGGACATCAGGTGCTGTACGAGCGCACGCCGCTGGGGATCACCCTGGCGGCGGGCGGTTGAGGCCCGGACGGGCGCTCAGGGGTGGCCCGGGGCTTGCTCGGGGAGGTGCCCTGACTTGCCCGGGGGTACCCGGGGCCCGCTCAGGAACGGCCGCTGCCGCCCTCGGCGAGATAGCGCTCCACGGTCTCCACCTTCGAGGTCAGGCCGTCCGTGACGCCGGGCCGGATGTCGGCCTTGAGCACCAGGGAGACCCGCCCGGAACGCGCCTCGACGGCCGCGACCGCGCGCTTGACGACATCCATGACCTCGTCCCATTCACCTTCGATGGAGGTGAACATCGCGTCCGTGCGGTGCGGCAGCCCCGACTCGCGGACGACCCGGACCGCGTCGGCGACGTACTCGCCGACGTCCTCGCCGACGCCCAGGGGGCTCACGGAGAAGGCGACGATCATGTGTTCAGGACCCCTTCCTTGCGGGCGCGGGCCGCGATCACGCCCGCCTCCTCCTCGCGCTTGAGGATCTTGTCCCCGAAGAGGCCGCCGAACGGCAGGATCGCCAGCACGAAGAAGAAGGCGACGCGCTTGACGGGCCACTTCGTGCGGTTCCACACGTCCAGCAGCAGGACCACGTAGGTGAGGAAGAGCAGACCGTGGATCAGGCCGAGCGGCATCACCAGGGAGTCGTAGTCGAAGGCCAGGCGGAAGCCGGTGCCGAAGATCAGCAGCGCCGGGAAGGAGAGCGCCTCCGGGATGGATGCCAGGCGCAGTCGGTGCAGGGCGGCAGCGGTCTTGATGTCCACGGGAACCTCGTTCGGGTGGCGGGCGAGGAGCACGGCTTGTGCAAGAGTTCACAAGCTCCGCCCCATTGTTACAGCCGCCTCGGCGATCTCGGCGCCGGGGGGAGGTAAGGGGCCGGCCCGGACAGGCGCCCGCGAGAGATCAGGGCGGGATCAGGGCGATATCAGGGCCAAAGGGCCTGCCCCCCGCGGCCGCGGCCGACTACCGTCTGACCCGTGGCTCAGTTTCGGCTCCAGGGGAGCAAGGTGCTCGCCGTCGACATGACGGGCGACGCCGTCAAGGCGAAAAACGGTGCGATGGTCGCGTACGACGGCCAGATGGCATTCAAGAAGATGTCCGGCGGCGGTGAGGGCCTGCGCGGCATGGTCACCCGGCGGCTCACGGGTGAGCAGATGGCCGTGATGGAGGTGAAGGGCCACGGCACCTGCTACTTCGCCGATCGCGCCAGCGAGATCAACTTGGTGCAGTTGCAGGGCGAGAAGCTGTACGTCGAGGCCAGCAATCTGCTGTGCACGGACGCCGCGCTGCGTACGGGCACGACCTTCACCGGCCTGCGCGGCGCCTCCCAGGGCAACGGCCTGTTCACCACCACCGTCGAGGGCAGCGGCCAGGCGGCGATCACGTCCCACGGCCCCGCGGTGGTGCTGCGGGTCACCAAGCAGTACCCCCTCCAGGTCGACCCGGGCGCCTACGTCGCCCACACCGGCGACCTCAAGCAGCACTTCCAGTCCGGGGTGAACTTCCGCACCTTCATCGGTGAGGGCTCCGGCGAGGCCTTCCAGATCCGTTTCGAGGGCGAGGGCCTGGTCTACGTACAGCCCAGCGAGCGCAACACCGTGGGAGGTGAGGTCTGATGCCGTTCACCGTCCTCAATTCCCGCATGGTGGAGGCCAGGATCGGGCCGGGCCAGCGGCTGTTCAGCCAGCGCGGCGCGATGCTCGCCTACCGCGGCGAGGTCAGCTTCACCCCCAACATCCAGGGCGGCCAGGGCGGTGTCGGCTCGATGATCGGCCGCCGGATCGCCGGCGAGGCCACCCCCCTGATGACCGTGGAGGGCACAGGGACCGTCATGTTCGGCCACGGCGGCCATCACGTCCAGGTCGTCGACCTCACGGGCGAGACGCTCTACGTCGAGGCCGATCGCCTGCTGGCCTTCGACGGCGCACTCCAGCAGGGCACGATGTTCATGGGCTCGCAGGGCGGGGTGATGGGCATGGTGCGCGGCCAGGTCACCGGCCAGGGCCTGTTCACCACGACCCTCAAGGGCGTCGGCTCGGCCGCGGTGATGGCGCACGGCGGCGTCATCGAACTGCCGATCACGCCCCAGCGCCCGGTCCATGTCGACCCGCAGGCCTATGTCGCCCACCGCGGCGACGTCCGCAACAAACTGTCCACGGCACTCGGCTGGCGCGACATGGTCGGCCGGGGCTCGGGCGAGGCCTTCCAGCTGGAGCTGTCGGGCCAAGGCACCGTCTATGTACAGGCGTCGGAGGAAAAGCTGTGACCGGTCCCGTCGTCCACGACGTCTCTTCGCTCCCCGCCGACGACAACGTCAACGCGTACGCCTTCAGCGTCGAACTGAACGGCCAGTGGTTCCTTCAGAAGGGGAAGATGATCGCCTACTACGGGCAGATCGACTTCCACGGCATCGGACACGGCCGCCTGGACCGCCTGGTCGCCGGAAGTTTCCATTCGCCATTGCACGCCGCGGACTGGGTCGTCGCCGAGGGCCGGGGAAAGATGCTGCTCGCGGACCGTGCCTTCGACGTGAACTCCTTCGACCTGGACGAGGGCAACCTCACGATTCGCGCGGGCAACCTGCTCGCATTTCAGCCATCTCTCGCGCTGAAGCAGTCGATCGTCCCGGGCTTTCTCACCCTCATCGGGACGGGCAAGTTCGTGGCCGCGTCCAACGGCCCGGTGGTCTTCATGGAGCCGCCGCTCCGGGTGGACCCGCAGGCGCTCGTGGGCTGGGCCGACTGTCCCTCCCCGTGCCATCACTACGACCATCAGTACCTGCGGGGATTCCTGGGCGGGCTGCGGGCGCACACCGGAATCGGCGGCGCGTCCGGCGAGGAGCACCAGTTCGAGTTCGTCGGCGCCGGCACGGTCCTGCTCCAGTCGACGGAGCAGCTGATGCCGGAGCTGGAAACCGGGGCGGTACCCACCGAGGCGGGCGTTCCGGGCGGGGGCGGACACGTCCCGCAAAGTGGCTCACAACTGCCCCAGCTGCCCGGCAACCTCGGGAGCCTCCAGCGCCGCTTCGGGCTGTGAGCGGTAGTCTGCGGACGGTGACCTCGAACGTCTGACCAACGTCCGGCCCCCACCGGGACCGTCATCGCCCCCACGATTAATTCATTATTCAACTTTCACGGGTAGAATCATTCCATGACGACCGACAGCGACACCCCCTGGCTGACCAACCAGGAGCAGTGTGCCTGGCGCACCCACCTGGACGTCAGCAGACTGCTGATGCACCAACTCGAGCGTGACCTCCAGCCGTTCGGCCTGACGAACAACGACTACGAGATCCTGGTCAACCTCTCCGAGGCCGAGGACCGACGGCTGCGGATGAGCGACCTGGCGGCCAGCACCCTCCAGTCCAAGAGCCGCCTCTCCCACCAGATCACCCGGATGGAGAACGCCGGTCTGGTGCGCCGCGAGAGCTGCGAGTCGGACCGCCGGGGCCTCTACGCGGTGCTCACGGACGAGGGCTGGGACACCATGCGCCGGGTCGCCCCGCACCATGTCGCCTCGGTCCGCAAGCACTTCATCGACCTGTTCACCACCGAGGACCTCCAGGCGCTGCGCACCTCGCTCACCCCGGTCGCCGAGCACCTCCGCAAGGAGCGTGGCGGCCTCTGACCGTCCGGCCTCGGCCCCCTGACCGGGCCGAGGCCCCGCTGCCCCGCGGGGGATCAACCGGCCACCGGCAGCCGCAGCTCGAACACCGACCCCGCACGCACGGCCAGCGAGCCGCCGTGCCGCTCCGCGACGTCCCGTGCGATGGCCAGCCCCAGCCCGGCCCCGCCGTCGTCCCGCGCCCGCGCGTCATCGAGCCGTACGAACCGCTCGAAGATCCGCTCCCGCTCGCTTTCCGGCACCCCGGGCCCGTCGTCCTCGACCCGCAGCACCACCCATTCCCCGTCCCGCACCACGGCCGCCCGCACGGACGAGACGGCATGCCGCTGCGCGTTGTCGAGCAGATTCCCCAGCACCCGCCCCAACTGACTGCGGGATCCGGTGACTTCCCCGTCCGCCAGCTCACCGATCTGCACCGGGACCCGGTCCGCGACCCGCTGCGAGCTCTCCTCGCGCACCATCGCCGCCAGACCGATCCGGGCATCCGCCGGCCGCTCCCCCGCATCCAGCCGGGCCAGCAACAGCAGGTCCGCCGCCAGCCGCTGCAACCGCACGGTGTCCTCCACCGCGCCCGGCACGTCCAGCAACTCCGGATGCGCCACCCCCACTTCGAGCTGGGTGCGCAGACTCGCGATCGGGCTGCGCAGCTCGTGCGAGGCGTCTGCGACGAACCGCCGCTGCCGCTCCACGGACGACTCCAGCGCCGCCAGCGTCTCGTTGGTCGTCCGCGCCAGCCTGCCGACCTCGTCCTGCGACGCCGGCACCGGCACCCGCCGGCTCAGATCCGTACTCGCCGTGATCGCGGCCATCTCCCCGCGGATCCCCTCCACCGGCCGCAGCGCCCGCCGGGTCACCAGCCAGGTCACCCCCGCCACCACCACGAGCAGCAGCGGCAGCCCGATCAGCATGGCCGTCCGCACCGACCCCACGGCGTCCCGCTCCGGCGACAGTGCCGACCCCGCCCGCACCGTCACCTGCGCGCCGTGGGTGTCCTTGGCCTCCAGCACCGCGAACCGGTAGTCGGCCACCGTCCCGTCGACATTCGCGGTCCCGTCCCGGTAGTCGACATCGTCATCGACCTCACCGGGCTTCAGCTGCACCCCGTCGTCATCGTCGTCATCGTCGTCGTCCCCCGACCCGCGCAGCCCGGCGCTCCCCGCCCCCGGCTTCGCACCCCCGACGGGCTTGCCGTCGACGGCCCGCACCTCGTCGCCGGCCGCCAGCACCCGCCCCTGCTCATCGGCGACCACCACCGGATGCTCGTCACCGTCCGGCAGATCCAGCTTGTCGTACGCCGTGCCCGTCGCGATCTGCGAGGCCACCTCCCGCGCCGCGACCTGGGCCTGAAGTCCGACCTGGTCCTGAAGATGGCTGCGCAGCACCAGCAGCACCGCCGTCCCCGCCGCGATCAGCGCCAGGGCCACCACGACGGTCGCCCCGGCCGCCGCCCTGGCCCGTACGGAGCCCAGCACCCTACTCACCGGCCACCAGCCGGTATCCCGCGCCGCGCACCGTCACGATGTGCCCCGCGCCGAGTTTGCGCCGCAGTGCGCTCACATACACCTCGATGATGTTGACATCGCCCTCGTAGGCGAAGTCCCAGACGTGCTCCAGGATCTCCGCCTTCGAGACCACCTCGCCCGACCGCAGCGCCAGCTGTTCCAGCACGGCGAACTCCTTCGCCGTCAGCGTCACTTCGCCGCCGTCCCGCTCGACCCGCTGCGCACCCTGGTCGATGACCAGCGCCCCCACCCGCAGCACCGGCTGCGCACTCCGGCCGTGCCGCCGCAGCAGCGCCTTGACCCGCGCCACCAGCACCACATACGAGAACGGCTTGGTCAGATAGTCGTCGGCGCCGGTGTCCAGCCCCTCGGCCTCGTCGTACTCGCCGTCCTTGGCGGTCAGCATCAGCACCGGCACGTCATGGCCGGCGGCCCGCAGCGCCGCGCACACGCGGTACCCGTTCATCCCCGGCAGCATGATGTCGAGCACGATCAGGTCATAGCCGTCCGCGGTCGCCAGCCGCAGCCCCTCCAGACCGTCGTGCACCACGTCGACCGCGTACCCCTCGGCCATCAGGCCCTTGGCCAGCGACAGGGCCAGCCGCTTCTCGTCCTCCACGATCAGGAGACGGAACGGGCGGCGCTCGGCGCCTCCGGCAGGACGGTGGTGGGTGACGTGCGGGTGCATGCGCCCACCATGACATTCCGCAGCTGAAGCCCCCTTCAGGTGCCTTCAGCGTCCCTTCAGGTCCGTTCGGCCAGTGTGTGGGCACAGCCGATCGCAAGGGGAGAAAAACATGAAGCGCCATCTCGTCATCGCCACCGCCGCCGCGGCCGCCCTCATCGCGGGCGGCACGGTCACCGCCGCGGCGGTCAGCAGCGACGCCGGCTCCGCCCACGCCGCCTCCGGCAAGCAGCTCTCGGCGCAGCCGGCCGCCCCCCAGGCGGGCTCGGGCACGGCGCAGGTGCAGGACGGCCGTTCCAGCATCCCGATGCAGGACGACGACGCGAACGGCCAGGAGGAGCTCCGCGAGGCCAACGCCGCCAAGGTGACCGCCTCGGACGCCGGGGCCGCCGCCCGCAAGGCCGTCCCCGGCACCGTGACCGGTCTCGACCTGGACGCGGACCGCGCCGGCCTGGTCTGGGACGCGGACGTGCTGGGCAAGGACGGCAAGTGGCACGAGATCACCCTCGACGCCGGCAACGCACGGGTACTCAACCAGCACGTCGACCACGAGGACGACGACGACCACGCCCGGGAGCAGGCCGCCGCCAAGAACGCGAAGACGGACGCCGCGGCCGCCGCGCGCACCGCCGCCTCGCACGGCAAGGTGACCTCCGTCGAACTGGACGACGACCACGGGACGAAGGCCGCCTGGGAGGTCGAGACGATCACGAAGGACGGCAAGGAGCACAAGTTCCTGGTCGACGCCCAGTCCGGCAAGCTGAGCGTCGCCCCGCAGCACGACGCGGACGACGACGACAACGACGGCGCGGACGACTGACACGCGCCGCTCGATCCGGCCCCCGCCCACACCACTACGGGTGGGGGCCGCTCCTGCGGGCGGTGCACCGGACATCCACTCCGACCGCCGCACGTTGGCGGCCGTCCCGCCGTACCGATGACCGTTACGGCCCCGAGCACTCGCCCCTTGGCAGGACACTGGGCAACAGCCAGGGACGAGCCACACCAGCACTTGGCAGGACGCCGACCGGGCGTGCCGCAGGTTCTTGGCCACCCAGCCCAGTCGTCATGCGGGCCGCCCCGCCCCGGGTGAGGCTTGTCCGCGCCGACGCATGTGATCGGTGACGGACAGTGCCACCGGCCCGCAGCCGGGAACGGGCGTAGGTCGGAGGGGATGTACCGGAGCCCGCCCGCAGGACCGGAGCACACGCCGGGGCAATCAACTCCACGTACCAGATGCGCCCGCGCCGAGGACGGGTTCCGGTGCGTCCCCTCCGACCCCCGCGGCAATCACGAACCCCGAAAGGCGCCAGCCCCCACCGGCCTCCGGTGACGGTTCGGCCGCGCCACCCAGGGGCGCGGAAAACTGCGCGACCAGCCACGACACAGCCGCAACCGCAACCAAACGACGGCATCCCGCAAAAGAACCGGCCGCCCCGCGGCCCCCTCAGTCCCCGTTCGTCAACCCGTCGACCAACTCATCGGCCGCCCGGTACGGATCCGTCTCGCCCGAGACGATCCGCTCCGCCAGCGCGTCCAGGCGCCGGTCCCCCCGCAGGTCACCGATCCGTTCCCGCAGCGCCGTGACCGCGATCGTCTCGACCTCGTGGGCCGCCCGGGAGCGGCGCCGCTCGGCAAGGACGCCGCGCTCCTCCATCCAGGCCCGGTGCTTCTCCAGCGCCTCGACGACCTCGTCGACGCCCTCGCCGCGTGCCGCCACCGTCTTGACGATCGGCGGCCGCCAGTCACCGGGCGTCCGGGATTCGCCCAGCCCCAGCATGTGGTTGAGCTCGCGGGCGGTGGCGTCGGCCCCGTCGCGGTCCGCCTTGTTGACGACATAGACGTCCCCGATCTCCAGGATTCCGGCCTTGGCCGCCTGGATGCCGTCGCCCATGCCGGGCGCGAGCAGCACCACGCTCGTATCGGCCTGGGAAGCGATCTCCACCTCGGACTGGCCGACACCGACCGTCTCGACGAGGACCACGTCGCAGCCCGCCGCGTCCAGCACCCGGATCGCCTGGGGCGCTGCCCATGCCAGGCCGCCCAGATGGCCCCGGGTGGCCATCGAGCGGATGTAGACACCGGGATCCGAGGCGTGCTCGCTCATCCGTACGCGGTCGCCGAGGAGCGCGCCCCCGGAGAACGGCGACGACGGGTCGACGGCGAGCACGCCGACCCGTTTGCCCGTCTTGCGGTACGCCGTCACCAGCGCGGAGGTGGTGGTGGACTTCCCGACGCCGGGCGAGCCGGTGAGCCCGACCACATAGGCGTTGCCGGTGAGCGGCGCCAGCGCCGCCATCACCTCGCGCAGCTCCGGTGACGCCCCCTCCACGAGAGAGATCAGCCGCGCCACGGCCCTCGGCCGGCCCTGCCGTGCCTGCTCCACCAGCTGTGGGACGTCCACCATCGCCGCTCGGCTCCTTCGGTTCGCTCGTACGCGAATCGGCCCGCCCGTACGCGTGTCCGCGTACGGGTGTCGCTTACTTACCCGGTACGCGAATGATCAGCGCGTCGCCCTGACCACCGCCACCACAGAGCGCGGCGGCGCCCACGCCACCACCCCGCCGGCGCAGCTCCAGCGCGAGATGCAGCACGATACGGGCGCCGGACATCCCGATCGGGTGACCCAGCGCAATGGCGCCGCCATTGACATTCACCTTTTCCGGGGACACCCCGAGATCCTTCATTGACTGCACGGCGACGGCCGCGAACGCCTCGTTGATCTCGATCAGGTCAAGATCACCGACGGTCAGTCCGTCCTTGCCCAGCGCGTGGTTGATCGCGTTGGACGGCTGGGACTGGAGCGAGTTGTCGGGGCCGGCGACATTGCCGTGCGCACCGATCTCCGCGATCCACTCGAGACCGAGTTCCTCGGCCTTGGCCTTGCTCATGACGACCACGGCGGCGGCACCGTCGGAGATCTGCGAGGAGGTGCCGGCGGTGATCGTGCCGTCCTTGGCGAAGGCCGGACGGAGCTTGCCCAGCGACTCGGCCGTGGTCTCGCCGCGGATGCCCTCGTCCTTGCTGAAGACGACCGGCTCGCCCTTGCGCTGCGGGATCTCCACGGGGGTGATCTCGGCCTCGAAGAGCCCGTTCTTCTGGGCGGCGGCGGCCCGCTGATGGGAGCGCGCGGCGACCTCGTCCTGCTCCGGTCGGGCGATGCCCAGCCGGGTGTTGTGCTTCTCGGTCGACTCGCCCATGGCGATGCCTTCGTAGGCGTCCGTGAGGCCGTCGTGCGCCATCGCGTCGAGCATCTCGACGGCGCCGTACTTGAAGCCCTCACGGGACTTCGGGAGCAGGTGCGGGGCGTTGGTCATGGACTCCTGGCCGCCGGCGACGACGACGTCGAACTCACCAGCGCGGATGAGCTGGTCGGCCAGCGCGATGGCGTCGAGACCGGAGAGACAGACCTTGTTGACGGTCAGCGCGGGGACGCTCATGGGGATGCCGGCCTTGACGGCGGCCTGGCGTGCCGGGATCTGCCCTGCCCCGGCCTGGAGCACCTGGCCCATGATCACGTACTGCACCTGGTCGCCGCCGATGCCCGCCCGGTCCAGTGCCGCCTTGATGGCGACGGCGCCCAGGTCGGCGCCGGAGAAGGTCCGCAGGGATCCCAGGAGCCGCCCCATCGGGGTGCGCGCTCCCGCCACGATCACTGAGGTGCTGCCGTTCGTGCCGTTCGTTGCAGACATGCGGTGCGGCCTTCCTTTGCAGGGAAGTTAACGAGGGTTCCCGTCAATGTACTGAGCGGTACGCGCCGGGTCACCGGCAAGCAGGTGTGATCGCGCGCACGTTGCGTAACCAGCCATGTGAGCGGTGCACTGGAGCCATGCTGACGCGAATCGACCACATCGGGATCGCCTGTTTCGACCTCGACAAGACTGTCGAGTTCTACCGTGCCACGTACGGCTTCGAGGTGTTCCACTCCGAGGTCAACGAGGAGCAGGGAGTCCGGGAAGCCATGCTCAAGATCAATGAGACGTCCGACGGCGGCGCCTCGTATTTGCAGCTCCTGGAGCCCACCCGCGAGGACTCCGCGGTGGGCAAGTGGCTTGCCAAGAACGGCGAGGGCGTCCACCACATCGCCTTCGGCACCGCGGACGTGGACGGCGACTCCGAGGCCATCCGCGGCAAGGGCGTCCGGGTCCTCTACGACGAGCCCAGGACGGGTTCGATGGGGTCCCGGATCACCTTCCTGCACCCCAAGGATTGTCACGGAGTGCTCACCGAACTCGTCACCGCGGCGCCCGCCACCTCCGAAGACCACTGACCTTCACCTTCCCCGGCCGGTAGAGTGCAGCCTCGGCCGGGGTACGGGAGTGGGGCTCGGTCCATACTCTGCCGATGATCTGACACCATTTCTTCGGAAGGGTCAGCTCCGATGGGCGCGAGTCCGGTACGACGTGACGTGTACGGGACGAGCGCCGCAGGACCGGAGACGGCCGCCACCATGACCAGGGGACGGATGGGACCGCGCAGTGCGGGGCAACGACCGCTACGAGGCTGACGACCACCTCTCGCAGTTCGAGGCCGAGATGGAGCGGCTGAAGAGCGAGCGGGACAAGGCCGTTCAGCACGCCGACGACCTCGGCTACCAGGTCGAGGTGCTGCGCGCCAAGCTCCATGAGGCGCGCCGCAACCTCGCGACCCGCCCTGCCTACGACAACGTCAGTCATCAGGCCGAGCAGCTGCTGCGCAATGCGCAGATCCAGGCGGACCAACTGCGTACGGACGCCGAGCGCGAGCTGCGCGAGGCGCGGGCGCAGACCCAGCGGCTGCTCCAGGAGCAGGCCGAGCGGCAGTCCCGGCTGGAGGCCGAGCTGCACTCCGAGGCGGTCACCCGGCGCCAGCGGCTCGACGAGGAGCTCAACGAGCGCCGGCAGACCGTCGAATCGCACGTCAACGAGAACGTCGCCTGGGCCGAACAGCTGCGTGCCCGTACGGAGTCGCAGGCCCGCCGGCTGATGGAGGAGTCCCGCAGAGAGGCCGAGCAGGCGCTGGCCGCCGCGCGGGCCGAGGCCCAGCGGCTGGCCGAACGCGCCCGGGAGCGGCTCGGCACGGCGGCCGAAGAGGCCCGTACCGAAGCGGAAAGCATCCTGCGCCGGGCCCGGACGGACGCCGAGCGGCTGCTGAACGCCGCCTCCAACCAGGCCCAGGAGGCCACCGATCAGGCCGAGCAGCTGCGTACCAGCGTCGGCACCGAGTCGGAGGAGGCGCGCCGCCAGGCCGCGGAGCTGACCCGCACCGCCGAGGCCCGCGTCCAGGAGGCCGACAAGGCGCTGCGCGAGGCGCGCGCCGAGGCGGAGAAGCTGGTCGAGGAGGCGCAGCAGAGCGCCACCAAGCGGCTGACGGCCGCCGAGTCGGACAACGAGCAGCGCACCCGTACGGCCAAGGCGGAGATCGCCCGGCTGGTCGGTGAGGCCACCAAGGACGCCGAGGCGCTCAAGGCCGAGGCCGAGCAACTGCGCGAGGACGCCCGTACCGAGGCCGACCGGCTGATCGCCGAGGCGGAGGAGACCGCCCGGTCCAAGGCGTCGGAGGACGCCGCGGCACAGCTGGCGAAGGCCGCACGCACCGCCGAGGAGGTGCTGACCAAGGCGTCGGAGGACGCCAAGGCCACCACCAAGGCGGCCGCGGAGGAGGCCGAACGGCTGCGCAGCGAGGCCGAGTCCGAGGCGGACCGGCTGCGCGAAGAGGCACATGACACCGCGGCCCAGCTCAAGGGCGCGGCGAAGGACGACACCAAGGAGTACCGCGCCAAGACCGCCGAACTCCAGGAGGAGGCACGGCGGCTGCGCGGTGAGGCGGAGCAGCTGCGCGCGGACGCGGTCGCCGAGGGCGAGCGGATCCGCAGCGAGGCCCGCCGGGAGGCGGTTCAGCAGATCGAGGAGGCGGCCGGGTCCGCCGAGGAGCTGCTGGCCAAGGCGAAGGCGGATGCCGAGGAGACCCGTTCGGGTGCCGTCGCGGAGAGCGAGCGGGTGCGGACGGAGGCCATCGAGCGGGCCACGGCGCTGCGCCGGCAGGCCGAGGAGGCCCTGGAGCGGGCCCGTTCGGAGGCCGAGGAGCTGCTGACCGAGGGCGCCCAGGCCGCGGAGATGGTGACCACCGAGGCCGAGGAGTCCGCCGCGCGGCAGCGCGTGGAGGCCGAGCAGGCCGCGGAGGAGCTGCGGACCGGCGCCCAGGCCGAGCTGGACCGGCTGCACCACGAGGCGGAGGAGAAGGTCACCGCCGCCGAGGAGTCGCTGCGCGGTGCCCGCGCGGAGGCGGAGCGGCTGCGCCGGGAGACGCAGGAGGAGGCGGCCCGCCTCAAGGCGGAGTCGGCCGAGCGGCGCCGGCTGCTGACGCAGCAGGCCGAGGAGGAGGCCGAAAGGCTGCGGACGGAGGCCGCTTCGGACGCCTCGTCGGCACGGTCCGAGGCCGAGTCGGTGGCGGCGCGGCTGCGCGCCGAGGCGTCGGCCGAGGCGGAGCGGCTGAAGGCGGAGGCGCAGGAGACCGCGGACCGGGTGCGCGCCGAGGCCGCGACGGCCGCGGAGCGCACGGGCGCGGAAGCGGCGCAGGCGCTGGCCGCGGCCCAGGAGGAGGCCGCACGGCGCCGCCGGGAGGCCGAGCAGCTGCTGGGCGACGCCCGCGAGGAGGCCCACCAGGAGCGGACCGCGGCGCGCGAGCAGAGCGACGAACTGCTGGCGGCGGCCCGTACGCGGGTGGGCGAGGCGCAGGAGGAAGCCGAGCGGCTGGTCGAGGAAGCGGACCGGCGGGCCGGCGAACTGGTGGCGGCGGCCGAGCAGACCGCACAGCAGGTGCGGGACGCGGTCGCGGGGCTGCACGAGCAGGCCGGTGAAGAGATCGCCGGGCTGCGTTCGGCGGCCGAGCATGCCGCGGAGCGCACGAAGGCCGAGGCGCAGGACGAGGCCGACCGGGTCCGCCGGGATGCCTACGAGGAGCGGGAGCGCGCCTCGCAGGACGTGGCGCGGGCGCGGCAGGAGGCCCAGGAGGCGACGGAGGCCGCGAAGTCCCTGGCGGAGCGGGCGGTTTCCGAGGCCATCGAGGAGGCCGAGGCGCTCCGGACCGAAGCGGCCGGGGTGCTGGACGAGGCACGCCGGGACGCCAATACGGCGCGCTCGGAGGCCGCCGACCAGGCCGACCGGCTGGTGTCGGAGGCGACCGCGCAGGCCGAGAAGCTGGTCGCGGACGCCACGGCGAAGGCGCAGCAGCTGCGTACGGACGCCTCGGATGCGCTGGCGGCAGGCGAGCAGGACGCGGCACGGGCCCGTGCCGAGGCGCGCAACGACGCGAACCGGATGCGCTCGGACGCCGCGGAGCAGGCCGACCGGCTGGTCACCGAGGCGCGCGCGGAGGCCGAACGGATCGTCACCGAGGCGACCGAGCTGACGTCTTCGGCGCAGGACGACGCGGACCGTACGGTCCAGGAGGCCCAGCAGCACGCCGAGCGGCTGCGGGCCGAGGGCGAGCAGCAGGCGCAGTCCCTGGTGGCGGAGGCGACCGAGGCGGCGGAGCGGCTGCGGGCCGAGGCGGCCGAGGTGGTCGAGAAGGCCCGTCTGGACGCCGAGCAGACCGGCGACGAGGCGCGCAAGGCGGCCAACAAGACGCGTTCGGACGCCGCGCAGCAGGCCGACGAGCTGATGTCGGAAGCCGCGACCGAGGCGGAGCGGCTGCGCACGGAGGCGGCGGAGACCACCTCGGACGCCGAGCGGGACGCGGACCGTACCCGGGCCGATGCCCGCGAGCAGGCGGACCGGATGGTCGCGACGGCCACCGCGGAGGCGGACCGGCTGCGGGCGGATGCGGCCGAAACGGTCACCGCCGCACAGGAGCACGCCAACCGCACCCGTAACGAGTCCGCGAAGCTCAAGGAGGACGCCGAGGCGGCGGCCGAGCAGACCCGGACCGAGGCTCAGCAGGAGGCGGACCGGCTGCTCGACGAGGCACGCAAGGACGCCGCCAAGCGCCGCGGGGACGCGGCCGAGCAGGCGGACCAGCTCGTCGCCAAGGCCCAGGAGGAGGCGCTGAAGGCCGCCACCGCCGCCGAGGAACAGGCCGACACCATGGTCGGGGCGGCCCGCAAGGAAGCCGACCGGCTCCTCGCGGAGGCGGCGTCCGACGGCAACGAACGGGTGGAAAAGGCGCGTACCGACGCGAACACCCTGCTGGAGGAGGCCCGCCGGGACGCCACCGGTATCCGCGAGCGCGCCGAGGAGCTGCGCCAGCGGATCGAGTCCGAGGTCGAGGAGCTGCACGAGCGGGCCCGCCGGGAGTCGGCGGAGACGATGAAGAACGCCGGCGAACGGGTCGACAAGCTCATCGCGCAGGCCACCGCCCAGCAGGTGGAGGCCGAGGAGAAGGCCGACCGGATGGTGGCGGACGCGAACAGCGAGGCGAGCAAGGTCCGGATCTCGGCGGTGAAGAAGGCCGAGGGCCTGATCAAGGAGGCCGAGAACAAGAAGGCCGCGGCGGTGCGCGACGCGGAGCGGATGCGCAGCGAGGCCGAGACGGAGGCTGCCCGGATCGTGGACGAGGGCCAGCGGGAGCTGGAGGTTCTGGTGCGCCGGCGCGAGGACATCAACGCCGAAATCTCCCGCGTTCAGGACGTTCTGGAAGCCCTGGAGTCGTTCGAGGCGCCTGGCGGAAACGGGGAGGGCAAGGGCGCCGGAGTGAAGGCGGCCGCGGGCGCGGGGGCAACTCGTTCGAGTGGCAAGCAGTCTGAGGGGTAGCCACTCAAATGAGGGGTCATTCTCCAGATCAAACGGGCATTGACTCGATGACACGCCGTTGTGACCCCTAGGATTCTCCTTATCACCTCACCGGTCTCTTCGACAGGAACCCCATGAGCGACACTTCCTCCCCTTTCGGCTTCGAGCTCGTGCGGCGTGGGTACGACCGCGGTCAGGTGGATGACCGCATTACGAAGCTTGTCGCCGATCGCGACAGCGCGCTGGCCCGCATCACGTCGCTGGAAAAGCGGATCGAGGAACTGCACCTCGAAACGCAGAACGCCCAGGCGCAGGTCAATGACGCCGAACCGTCCTACGCGGGCCTCGGTGCGCGCGTGGAGAAGATCCTCCGCCTCGCCGAAGAGGAAGCGAAGGATCTGCGCGAAGAGGCCCGCCGGGCCGCCGAGCAGCACCGTGAGCTGGCCGAGTCGGCCGCCCAGCAGGTCCGCAACGACGCCGAGCAGTTCGCCACGGACCGCAAGGCGAAGGCGGAGGACGAGGGCGCCCGGATCGTCGAGAAGGCCAAGGGCGAGGCGTCCACGCTGCGCGCCGAGGCGCAGAAGGACGCGCAGTCCAAGCGCGAGGAGGCGGACTCCCTCTTCGAGGAGACCCGCGCCAAGGCCGCGCAGGCCGCAGCCGACTTCGAGACCAACCTCGCCAAGCGCCGTGAGCAGTCCGAGCGCGACCTGGCCTCGCGTCAGGCCAAGGCCGAGAAGCGGCTCGCGGAGATCGAGCACCGTGCCGAGCAGCTCCGCCTGGAGGCCGAGAAGCTGCGTACGGACGCGGAGCGCCGGGCCCGCCAGACGGTGGAGACCGCGCAGCGCCAGGCCGAGGACATCGTGGCGGACGCGAACGCCAAGGCGGATCGTATCCGCAGCGAATCCGAGCGCGAGCTGGCGGCGCTGACCAACCGCCGCGACTCGATCAACGCCCAGCTGACCAACGTCCGCGAGATGCTGGCGACGCTGACCGGCGCGGCGGTGGCCGCGGCCGGCGCCCCCGGCGAGGAGGAGACCACCTCCCGCGGCGTCCCCGCCCAGCAGACCCGCTGACTTCCCCCAGCTATCGCTGGGAGGTACCCCCACCCCCAGCTGACGCTGGGTGGTGCCCCAGGCAGGTTTCGCCCCCGTCCGGACCGCGCGCCCCCGTACCGCCTTCTGTGGCGGTACGGGGGCGTTGTGCATATGGGGGGTCAGCCGGGCGGCCCCGCCCCGGTGGCAGGGGCCATGGAGCGCGCCTAGCGTGCGGTACATGATCGAGCTCGAGGGGCTGACCAAGCATTACGGCGACAAGGTCGCCGTGGACCACCTCACGTTCACGGTGCGGCCCGGTATCGTCACGGGCTTCCTCGGGCCCAACGGCGCGGGCAAGTCGACGACCATGCGGATGATGCTCGACCTGGACAACCCGACGTCGGGAACGGTCCGGATCGACGGCAGGCACTACCGGCAGCTGCGGGATCCGCTGACGTACATCGGCGCGCTGCTGGAGGCGAAGGCGGTGCACGGCGGCCGCAGCGCCGCCAACCATCTGCGGTGTCTGGCGCAGAGCAACGGCATTCCCCGTCGCCGGGTCGGTGAGGTGCTGGACACCGTCGGGCTGTCCGCCGTCGCCAGGAAGCGCTCGAAGGGGTTCTCGCTCGGGATGAGCCAGCGGCTCGGTATTGCCGCGGCGCTGCTCGGCGATCCGCAGGTGCTGCTCTTCGACGAGCCGGTCAACGGCCTCGACCCCGAAGGCATCCACTGGATCCGCAATCTGATGAAGAACCTGGCGGGCCAGGGCCGGACGGTCTTCGTCTCCTCCCATCTGATGAGCGAGATGGCGCTGACCGCCGAGCACCTGATCGTGATCGGGCAGGGCCGGCTGATGGCGGACACCTCGATGAAGGACTTCATCCACCAGAACTCCCGGTCGTACGTCCGGATGCGGTCCCCGGAGCAGGAGAAGCTGCTCGATGTGCTGCACGCCGAGGGCATCGAGGCGGTGGCGGTCGGCAACGGCTCGCTGGAGATCGACGGGGTGCCCGCCGACCGGCTGGGCGAACTGGCCGCCGGGCATCAGCTGGCCCTGCACGAGCTGAGCCCCCAGCAGGCGTCCCTGGAAGAGGCGTTCATGCAGCTGACGGCCGAATCGGTGGAGTATCACGCGCACGACGGCGAACCGGTGCCGGCACAGACCGGAGGGTCGCCGACGGCGCAGCCCCCGGGAGCACCGCAGCCGGCCGGCACACGGCCGGGGGCGCCGCAGCCGACCGGCTGGGGTGCGGACTGGCAGAAGAAGAGGAGCTGACCCATGGCGGTGGCCGGGCAGGTCATTCGGTCGGAGTGGACCAAGATCAGGTCGGTGCGGTCCACGGTATGGACGCTGGGCATCGCCGTCGTGGCCACCATTGGGCTGGGCGTGCTGATCTGCACCCTGGCGAGCAGCGACTTCGGCTCGATGCCGGCCAGGGACCGGCTGGCGTTCGACGCCACCAACATCAGCTTCGCCGGAATGGGGCTGGGCCAGCTCGCGATGATCGTCTTCGGGGTGCTGGTGGTCTCGAACGAGTACAGCACCGGCATGATCCGTGCCTCGCTGGCGGCCGTGCCCCAGCGCGGCACCTTTCTCTTCTGCAAGCTTCTCGTGGCCACCGCGCTGGTCTTCGTCGTCGGCCTGGCGACCAGCTTCGTGACGTTCTTCGCCGGACAGTCGGTACTGGGCGAACTCCGGGCGGACATCGGCGATCCGGGCGTATTGCGCGCGGTGATCGGCGGCGGGCTCTATATGACGCTGATCGCGCTGTTCTCGATGGCGGTCGCCACGATGCTGCGCAGCCCGATGCTCTCGCTGGGCATTCTGATGCCGTTCTTTTTCCTGATTTCCAACATTCTCGGAAATGTCTCGGCGACCAAGAAAATCGGGCGCTATCTGCCGGATCAGGCGGGCTCGAAAATCATGCAGGTGGTGACCCCGGCCGGCGACGATGTGCCCTACGGCCCGTGGGGCGGGCTGGCCATCATGATCGCCTGGACGGCCGCGGCACTTATCGGCGGATACGTACTCCTCAAGAAGCGAGACGCCTGACCGGCACGCCGGCCCCGTATCCGCCCCCCTCCATCGCGGGCGCAAGGGAGAAACGCGGCGCGGCACGGCGGGACGGCCGAGGACGAGGGGAATTGACGGGAACCGTCAACCGCCGGATAGCCTCCTAACCCTCACGGGGGCACGAGACCGCCTCTGCCCCGGACATCTCGCGAGGGGCGGAGAATGATCGAGGCAGTCGGCCTGACAAAGCGCTACGGCGCCAAGACGGCCGTGTACAACCTGTCGTTCCAGGTACGGCCGGGCACGGTGACCGGCTTCCTGGGGCCCAACGGCTCCGGTAAGTCGACCACGATGCGCATGATTCTGGGCCTGGACGCACCGACCTCGGGGCGGGCCACCATCGCCGGCCGTCCCTTCCGCAGCCTCCCCAACGCCCCGCGTCAGGTGGGCGCACTGCTGGATGCCAAGGCCGTGCACGGCGGACGCAGCGCGCGCCAGCATCTGCTCTCGCTCGCCCAGCTGTCCGGCATCCCGGCCCGCCGGGTCGACGAGGTGCTCGGGGTGGTCGGCCTCCAGGACGTCGCGGGGCGGCGCTCCAAGGGCTTCTCGCTCGGCATGGGCCAGCGGCTGGGCATCGCCGCGGCACTGCTCGGCGATCCGCAGGTGCTGCTCTTCGACGAGCCGGTCAACGGCCTCGACCCCGAAGGCATCCTGTGGGTGCGCAACCTGATGAAGCAGCTGGCCTCCGAGGGCCGTACGGTCTTTGTGTCCTCGCACCTGATGAGCGAAATGGCGCTGACCGCCGAGCACTTGATCGTGATCGGCCGTGGACAGCTGATGGCGGACATGCCGGTCAAGGACTTCATCTCGGCCAACTCCGCCGATTTCGCCCGGGTACGTACGCCGGACACCGAGCCGGAGCAGCGCGAGAAGCTGACCGCCGCGATCGGTGAGGCGGGCGGGCAGACCGCGCCCGAGCCGGACGGTGCACTGCGGGTGACCGGGCTGCCGCTCCCCCGTATCAGCGAGCTCGCGCACCAGGCCGATGTCCGGCTGTGGGAGCTGTCGCCGCACCAGGCGTCGCTGGAAGAGGCGTACATGCGCCTGACGCAGAGCGCCGTGGACTACCGCTCGACGGCCGACCCTCGGAGCGGTCTCCAGGGCGCCCCCGCCGGGTACGCCCCGCAGGGTGGCGCCCCGCAGGGCTTCGCCGGCGGTCCTGGGTACGGGGCCGGTCAGCCCGGTGTCCCCGGCCAGGTTCCGGCCGGTGTCCCCGGCCAGGGGCAGCCCAACCCCTATGCCCAGCAGGCCCCGTACGCCCAGCAGGCGCCCGGGGCCGCGGGACCGGGCTATCCGCCGCCCGCGCAGGCTCAAGGTCACCCGTACGGGTCGCCCGAGTCCTACGGTGCACCCCACCCGTACGGGCAGCAGCCCGCCGCGCCGATGCCGCCGGCGACCCCCGCCGCCCCTGCCGACCAGCCCACGCCGCACCACGAGGACGCCCGATGACCAGCCCTCAGCAGCCGCAGCCCCAGCCGCAGCCTGAGCGCGGACCCCACGACACCGGCGCGCACGAGCAGCCGGTGCCGGCCGCGCCGCCGATGCCGCCCGCCGCGCCGCCGGCCGCACCTCCCCAGCAGCAGGGCATGCCGCCCCAGGCGCCGCCCGCCAGGCCGGAGCAGCCCGGTCAGCAGCCGGCACCGCAGCAGCCCGCGCCCGCCAAGGAGGCCGGCACGATGATGCTCCAGGCCCAGCAGGCGCCCGGACAGCCCGCACCCGGGCAGCCCGCGCCCGCCAAGGAACCGGGCACCATGGCGCTCCAGGCTCAGCAGGCCCCCGGGCAGCCCGCACCGGCCAAGGAAGCCGGCACGATGATGCTCCAGGCCCAGCCCTACCCCGAGCCCCAGCCGCTCGCGGCGCACGGTCCGGGCAAGGACGCGGGCACGATGATGCTCCAGACCCAGGCACCGCCCCAGGCGCAGGCCCAGCCCCCGCAGCACCCGGCACCGCCGCACCCCCAGCAGGCCTTCGCCGGCGCGGCGGGCGGCTATCTCTCGCCCATCCCGGTGCGCCCCACCCACCTCGGCCATGCGCTGGCCTCCGAGTGGACGAAGATCCGCTCGGTGCGCTCGACGATCTGGACGCTGGGCGTGATGCTGCTGCTGATCCTCGGCATCGGGCTGCTGGCCTCGCTCGCGGCGGGCTCGGAGCGCGAGCTGGATCCGCTGCTGGGCGTCGGCTTCGTCGGCGTCCTGCTCGGCAGCCTGTGCGTGATCACCCTGGGTGTGCTGTCGATCTCGTCCGAGTATGGCACCGGCATGATCCGTACGACGCTGACCGCCTCCCCCAGCCGCGTGCGGATGCTGACCGCGAAGGCGATCGTCTTCTTCGCCCTCGCACTCGCCCTGACGACGGTCGCGACCACTCTGGTCGCCCTGCTCGACAGCGCGATGCTCAACGGCCCCGCGCCGACCGCCGATCAGTGGCTGCGCGCCACCCTCGGTGCCGGTCTGTATGTCGCGCTGCTCGGTCTGCTGGCACTGTCCGTCGGCACCCTGCTGCGGCACTCGGCGGGCGCCATCAGCACGATGATGGGTGTGGTGCTGCTGCCGATGCTGCTGGCGCTGTTCCTCCAGGGCGAGAGCCTCAAGGACATCCAGCGGGCGCTGATCGAGTACTCGGTCCCCAGCGCCCTCGCGACGCTGTACGACATTCCCTTCCTCAGTACCGGCCCGACCGGCTGGACCCCGTTGTGGATCCTCGCCGGGGTGACCGCGGTGGTGCTGGGCGGCGCCTATGCGGCCGTCATGCAGCGCGACGTCTGACGCCGCGCCCGCCGCTCCCCGCAGAGCCTGTCGTCGTGCCCCGCCCGGGGCGCGAAGGCGGGCTCTGCTCAGTATCGGGGCGCATTCCGGGACCGCTGGAGCCGCGCGCTCCGGCGGTCCCGCGCGTTCCAGCACGCCCTGTGCCAGTGCCTGCGGTCCTCGACGTCACCGTGCTGCGGCCAGGCGACAACATGCGGCACCCCGGGCGGAATCTCCTGGTCGCAGCCGGGGCAGCGGTAGTGCTTGGCCGCGCCGCCGCCCCCGACGGGCCGGACGACCCAGTCCTCGCCGCGCCACTCCTCGGTGGTGTCCCAGCCACCACGGGGAGGCGCCCCCATCCGGCCGTAGTGGTCACCGCCCGGTCGGTCGATGGGCTTCGCACCGCCGTGCTGGCGATTTCGGCGCGGGGACACAGAACACCTCGGCTATGTACGGAGTCACGGGCTGTCACCAGCGTACGCGGCGCGGTCAGGGGTGGACGCCCCTCGGCAGGATTCTGCGATCATCAGGAAATTTCCCGTCAGGCCGTGCCCTGGGCACGTGTCACACGTTGTTGCCTGTAAGGGGGGAGTCGCGTCGGCTGCGAGGAGGCAGAGAGCGATGCGCGTTGGGGCTTTCATCCTGGCCGCTCAATTTCCCGGTCAGGGACAGGGGGAAGCACTGCACCGCGCGGTGCGCTCCGCGGAGGTCGCGGAGGAGGCCGGACTCGACGATGTCTGGCTGGCGGAACACCATTTCGTGCCCTACGGCGTCTGCCCGAACGCGGTGACGCTGGCCGGGCTGCTGCTGGGGCGGACCCGCCGGATCGGCGTCGGCACGGCGGTGAGTGTGCTGCCGACCCAGCATCCGGTAGCGCTCGGTGAGCAGGCGGCGCTGCTGCATCTCACCACCGACGGGCGGTTCACGCTCGGCGTCGGCAGGGGCGGTCCGTGGATCGATCTGGAGGTGTTCGGTTCCGGACTCGCCGCGTACGACCACGGCTTCCCGGAATCGCTCGATCTGCTGATGCGCTGGCTGCGGGAGCCGCGGGTCGGCGCGCAGGGCGAGCGCTATACATTCCGCGAAGTAGCGGTGGTACCACGCCCGGCCGAGGCACTGACCGATCCGTACGATCCGGGAGCCGGTGCCCTGGGCCCGCCGGTGGTGGTGGCCTGCACCTCCCCGTCGTCGGTGCGCACGGCCGCCGAGCGCGGGCTGCCGATGCTGCTGGGCATGCACTGCGGCGACGAGGAGAAGGCGGAGATGGTCGCGCTGTGGCGGTCGGCCGCCCGGGAGGCGGGCCGGGACGGCGACGAGGTGGCCGCGGCCGAGCATGTCTCGGCGGGCGTGGTGCAGATCGACGACACCCGCGAGGCAGCGGCGGAGACCCTGACGAAGGCGATGCCCGGCTGGCTTCAGCAGGGTCTGGGCGCGCATGTGACGGTCGACGGCCGCTATCGCGCGATGCGTGATCCGCTGGCCTATACGGAGTTGCTGTGCGAGCTGCACCCCGTCGGCCCGCCGCAGCTGTGCGCGGACCGGCTGGCGGCGACGTCGGAGCGTACGGGCATCACACGGTTCGCGCTGCTCGTCGAGGGCTCCGGCGACCTCGCGGCGACGGAGGAGAACGTCCGCCGGCTGGGCACGGAAGTCCTGCCGCAGCTGGGGTGACCGGAGCCGGCCGGGCGGACGGCATGCGGGTGCCGTGTGCGGGTAAATGTGCCTGTGATGCGGTGGTGCGGGGGCGCCGTACCGGAGAGAGGTCAGCTTCTGGTGAGTGGTGCTGCCGCTGGCGCACCGGCGCGGTGTGTGTCACCACCGTGTGCAGCAGCGGCAGCAACTTCGTTCAGCAGTCGCGGAGTTCGGGCGACTGGTTCAGCAGCTGACCCCGGATGGAGGTGAAGCGGGCCAGTCGGTCGTCCACCACCGGGTCGAGCGGGAAAACCGCGACGCGGTGGCAGTTCTGAAAAGCGAGCCGCACACCGAAGTGGCGCTCCAGCGAACCACGTATGGCGTCACTCGCCAGCGCGCGCAGCAGCTGGCCGCGTGCCTGCTCGTCCGGCGGCGGCGTCTGATTGTCGGCGAACTCTCCGCCGTCCACCTTCAGCTGGGCCACCAGAGAGCTGATCATCCCCCATGCATAGGGCAGGGAGGTCCGGACGCAGTCGACAAATGCGGCTTCGTCGACCTCGCCTCGCTCGGCCTGTTCGAGGAGGGCCGGTGAGACGTCGAGCGACATGAGGTTCTCCTCTCGCGGCCCCGCCGGAACGGACAGGGCCTAGGGACGGGACTGGGGGTTCCGCGACGGAGCGTATTCGCCTCACAACCCCCCGCTTCAACGGTATGCCGCGCAAGAGGCCCGCACCAGGAGATTGCACATACAACCGGCCATTGGCGAGCGCCGGGGGTGCGGGGATTTCCCCCGGAAAGGCACCGTGGTCCAGGGCGAATCGCGTGGGGGCCCTCCGGTCGAGTAGCGTTTCGCCCCATGCGTCTCGTCATCGCCCGCTGCTCCGTGGACTACGCGGGCCGGCTCACCGCCCATCTCCCCTCGGCCCCTCGCCTCATCCTGGTGAAGGCGGACGGCTCCGTCTCCATTCACGCGGACGACCGGGCCTACAAACCCCTCAACTGGATGTCGCCGCCCTGCACTCTCAAGGAGGGCGACGGTGAGGTGTGGACGGTGGAGAACAAGGGTGGCGAGAAGCTCATCATCACCCTCGAGGAGGTCATGCACGACTCCTCGCACGAGCTCGGCGTCGACCCGGGGCTCATCAAGGACGGGGTGGAGGCGCACCTCCAGGAGCTGCTCGCGGACCGGATCGAAACCTTGGGCGAGGGATACTCCCTGATTCGGCGTGAATACCCCACTGCCATCGGCCCGGTGGATATCTTGTGCCGGGACGCCGATAGCCAGACCGTCGCCGTCGAGATCAAGCGGCGTGGTGAGATCGACGGTGTCGAGCAGCTGACCCGCTACCTCGAACTCCTCAACCGTGACCCGCACTTGGCGCCGGTGAAGGGGATCTTCGCGGCCCAGGAGATCAAGCCGCAGGCCCGGGTGCTGGCCACCGACCGCGGAATCGGCTGCGTCGTCCTGGACTACGACGCGCTGCGCGGCATCGAGGACGACAAGCTCCGCCTGTTCTGACCCCGTGCGGCCCTCTGACGGCCGCCGAACGCAACGGCCCCGGTACCTGTACCGGGGCCGTTGCGCTGCTCTCTGCGGGGCCGTCAGCCGGCCGGGGCGCTCTGCGTACCGGAGGAGGAGGGCGCCGTGCCGTCCGACGGCGTGCCGCCGCCGGGGGCCGGTGCTCCGTCGGACGGAGTGGTGCCGGAGCCGCCGGAGGTGCCGCCGGAGGGGTTGGCGGCCGACTGCGACGGGCTCTGGGTCGTCGGCTTGCCCGTGGGGTCCTCGGTGGGCGTCGGATCCGTCGGCTCGTCGGTGGGTTCCGTCGGCGTCGGGTCCGTCGGCTCGTCGGTGGGCGGGCGCGTATGGGTCGGGCGGCCGGTGGGCGTGGTGGGCCGCCCGGTCGGACCGGTGGGGGCGGTCGTCGGGTCGGTGGGCGCGGCGCTCGACTCGGTGGGCGAGCCGCTGGTGGCGGGGTCGCTGACCGAGGGGGACGGGGTCTGCGCGTGACCGGGGGTGCCGGGCCGGGTGGCGCCGGCAGCGGTGGGCGGCACACCGGAGCCCGTACCGGGCTGTTCGGCCGGCAGGTCGGTGCTGTCGCCGTCGTCGGTGGTCTGTTCCGTGCTGACCTTGTCGTCATGGGGCTGGTCGCCGCCCGTTGCCCCGAGGGTGACGATGGTGCCGAGGACGGCCGCCAGCAGCGCGCCGGCGCCCGCGGCCACGGCATTGCGGCGCGCCCCGCCGAACACCCGCAGGGCGCCCTTGCCGGTCTTGGTGCCGCCGGCGGCCGCGGCCGGGACGGACGTGGTGGCGGCAGTGGCCGAAGCACCCCGGGCGACGATCGTCGCCGCGGTCTCCTCGGCGCGCGGCGCCCGCAGCTTGGCGGTCGAGACGCCGTCACGCGGCGTCACGGCCCGGCCCTTCCGCACCGCCCGCTGCGCAGCCGCCTGCGGCAGGGCCGTGGTGGCGGCCGCGGCCGCGTCGGCCCGCGAACGGTCGGTGACCAGTGCCAGGGCGCGCCGTCCGGCCACCGCGCCGTTGCGGTCGGAGAGCACCCCGCGCAGCCCGATGGAGGCCTCCAGCTCGGCGCGCGCCCGGTCGAGGCTGCCGGCGCACAGTGCCAGCACGCCCAGCTCGTGGTGGAAGTAGGCCTCTTCGGCGACCTCGCCGGCCAGCCGCGCGGCCTCCTGGCCGTGCCGCAGGCTGCGCTCCCAGGCGCTCCACTGCAACGCGGCGGCGAATGCCGGGGCGGCCGTACGGGCGAGCAGCACGGCCGCGCTGGCGTGCCCGCTCTCCCGGCTGCCGGTCAGTACGCCCATCGCGGCCAGCGCCACATCGGACTCGGCGGCGGCCCGCTCGGGGGTGACCGAGGGGTGACCGGCCCACCAGGCGTAGTGCTGGGCCGCGGTGTGCGCCCGTGCGGCGGCGCCCTCCGCGTAGCCGGCCGCCTCCAGCTGGTCCTGGACGGTGGCGGCGAGACGGTAGTGGCTGCCGACCGGGGTGATCAGGCCGCAGGCCAGCAGCTCGCCGAGGGCGGCGTCGGCGTGGGTGTCCTGGGTGAGGGCCGGCAGGTGCGCCTGGTGCGGCAGCTCGCCGCCGAGCGCGACGGCGAAGCGCAGCGTCTCCTGGGCGGCGGCGCCGAGCCGTGCGGCGAGCAGCGGGGCGGGGGCGGCGGCCTCCCCGAGGGACGGCAGCGGCACCTCGGGGCGCTCACCGGGCTCGACGTCGGGGTCGGCGGGGTCGGTGGCCGTCCCCTCCTCGGGGAAGGCGGCCGTCCCGGGGAAGGCGGTTGTCCCCGCCTCGGGGAACAGCCCGTAGCCGTCGTCGAGGGCTCCCGGCTCGGCCCGCATCCGGTCGTACTGCCGCAGCAGGGCGGCGGCCTGGACGAACCGCAGCGGCAGCCCCTCGGACTCGAACCAGAGGTCGGCGGCCCAGGCCTCCTCGTCGTCGGTGAGCGGCCGGTCCACGGCACGCGCCAGCAGCCGGGCGCAGGCGTCGCGGCCGAGTCCGCCGAGGAAGACCTCTTCGAGGTGGGAGTCGGCACTGGGGGCCGCGACATCGGGAGTGGCGGCAATCAGGAAGGCGCATTCGGGGGTGGCGTCGAGCAGCTCGTCGAGCGCGGCACCGCCGAATTCCAGGTCGTCCAGGACGACGATGGCGCCGATCTCGGCGATCATGCGCAGCAGTTCGGGCCGGTCGGGGCGGTGCTGCGGGGCCCGGTAGACGGCGGTGAACAGCTCGTACAGCAGGTCGGTGGCGGTGCGGTGGTAGCCGGAGAGCCGGATGACGCCGTCGGGGGCGAGGTCGGCACAGCCGGCGGCGACGGCGTCCAGCAGCCGGGTGCGGCCCGAGCCGGAGGGGCCGGTGACACGCACGGAGCGGCCGCGGGAGAGCAGCCGGACGAGGCGTTCGGTGTCCTCGGTGCGCTCTTCGAGCGCGGCCTGGTGGCCGGCGAATCCGGGCGGGCCCGGGGGCAGCGGGGGCGCGGCGGCGCGGGCGGCCGCGGCGCGTTCCTGCGGGTCGAGCCTGCCGGGGGCGTCCGGGCGCTCGCCGGGCGGGCAGGGTTCTATTTCGCTGCCGTCGACGGGGTTGACGGTGACGAGGTAGGGGCCCGAGACGAGCCGGACGACGCGGGCGAGCCCGCCGGAGCCGCCGCGCGCGCCGCCGAACGCGGGGGCCGGCGGCTCGGCAGGTCTGCCCTGCTCGCCGTACTCCTCAGGTCCCCGGTGAGGGTTCGGGTCCATGCTGCAAGCTCCCAGATCTGGCGTGCCGACTGCGCTTCCGGCCGTCCGCACTCCCCCGGCTCCGGCAGGTCGTCCTCAGCCGTCGCGTCTGGTCCGGTGCCCGCCGCGGATGATGGCATACGGGCGGGAACCGAACCTTAGACCTGGAGAGCGGGCCGGTGCACCGGCGGGGGCCGGTCCTGACCAGAAGTTCCTGGATTGGTCGGTATCACGCGGTTTGCGACATTTCTGCCGCTCAGCTCTTCAGTTTTCGTCACGCTTTGAGGTCCGATCCTGATCGCCCGGGAGGGTGCCCCGGCCCCGTCTGCGGGACGCCGGGCGGCCGACCGCACCGGCCTCACACCCGGGGAAGCGTTTCCGCTTCGATGCCGCCCTCGATGGCGAGGATGCGGTGCAGCCGGGTGGCGACCAGCAGGCGCTGCATCTGGGGCGGCACTCCGCGCAGCACCAGCCTGCGGTTGACCCGGCCGGCGCGGCGGTGCGCGCCCATGATCACGCCGAGGCCGGTGGCGTCCCAGGAATCCAGCTCGGTCAGGTCCAGCACGAGATCGCCCCGACCGGAGTCGACGGCGGCGTGCAGGGCCGTACGGGCGTCCGCCGCGCTGCGGACGTCGAGGCGGCCCCCGACGACCAGCTCGGCGTGGTCGCCCCTGATGTGCATATGCGCTCCCCGATCTCATGGGTGGTGACGCCTGGACGTCTACAGATCTGACTGCCTCTCATGCGGCGAAGTTGCCGCCTGTAAGCGAACCGATACCGAATTCACCCCGTGGGGTGACCCCATCGGGCCAATGGGGCTGACGCGGCATCAGTGCTTGTAGAAGCCCTGCCCACTCTTGCGGCCGATATCGCCCGCATCGACCATTCGCCGCATGATCTCCGGCGGCGCGAACTTCTCGTCCTGGGACTCGGTGTAGATGTTGTCGGTGGCGTGCATCAGGATGTCGACGCCCGTCAGGTCGGCGGTGGCCAGCGGTCCCATCGCGTGGCCGAAGCCCAACTTGCAGGCGATGTCGATGTCCTCGGCGCTGGCGACGCCGGATTCGTAGAGCTTGGCGGCCTCGACGACCAGCGCCGAGATCAGGCGGGTGGTGACGAAGCCGGCCACATCGCGGTTGACGACGACGCAGGTCTTGCCGACCGACTCGGCGAACTGCCGGGCCGTGGCGAGGGCTTCGTCGCTGGTCTTGTAGCCGCGCACCAGCTCGCACAGCTGCATCATCGGCACCGGCGAGAAGAAGTGCGTACCGACGACCCGCTCGGGACGGGAGGTGGCCGCGGCGATCTTGGTGATCGGGATGGCCGACGTGTTGGAGGCCAGCACCGCCTCGTCCTTGACCAGCTTGTCCAGCGACTGGAAGATCTCGCGCTTGACGTCGATCCGCTCGAAGACGGCCTCGACGACGATATCGGCGTCGGCGGCGGCCTCCAGGTCGGTCGTGGTGGTGATCCGGGCCAGCGACTGCTCGGCGTCGGCCGCCGACAGCTTGCCCTTGGCGACGAACTTCTCGAACGACGCCTCGATGCCACCCTTGCCCCGGGCCAGCGCCCCCTCCGTCACATCGCGAAGAACCACGTCCCAGCCCGCCTGGGCCGAGACCTGCGCGATACCGGACCCCATGAGTCCGGCCCCGATGACGGCGAGCTTCTTTGCCACTGCTTGTCCCCTCACACCCTGTGCATTTGACGGTCCCGGGTGACGTTAGCGGTCGTAAGCGATCGTTTGGAGGGTAAGAGATGCGCGTCACGTCTCAGATGACGGACGTCACACCGACGGGGCGCCCGGGGCGGGCCGGGATCCGGACAGCCCGCCGTCAGTCGGTCGTCCGTACGGCGTAGTTGAGGACCTTTTCGCCGAGCAGCTCTTCCATCTCGTCGAGGAGGACGAGGGCATCCCGCGAGGCCTCGGCGGGCTTGCGGCCGGCGAGCATCTCGTGCGCGATCCAGCCCATCAGGCTCTGGTGCACCCAGCCGATCTGTCCCGCCATCAGACCCGGCATCGGGTCGTCGGCCGCCGCGCTGGTCTCCTCCCGGAGCGTTTCCTCCAGGTTGAGGTGGATCTCCTGCTGCATGTACCAGAGGCGGGCCTTGAGGGTGGGCGCCCCGTGCACCACGCGCATGAACTGGTCGTAACCCTCCATCAGTCCGACCCGCGGGGAGACCGCCTCGACCTCCTCGCGCAGCTCCCGCAGCACGGCGGCGGCCGCGGACTCCCCGGCCGGCCGGCCGCGCACGAAGCGCGAGAGCCTGTCCAGGACGCCCTTGCTCCGGTCGAAGAAGAGATCCTCCTTGGCCGGGAAGTAGTTGTAGACGGTGTTGACGGAGACGTCCGCGGCCTCGGCGACCTCCGCGATGGTCACCGCGTCGAAGCCGCGCGCCATGAACAGGCCGGTGGCCACGTCCGAGATGTACTGCCGGGTCTGCCGCTTCTTCCGCTCCCTGAGCCCCTCTGCCATGCCCTCACCCTACCTTTCGTTGGGCTCAGTGAAATTTTGGGGGCGTTGCAATTTTTCATTCCCTCTGTTTTTCTGTGGGCATGCCAGTCCTCCACGCGTCCGGACTCGCCCGGACCTTCACCACCGAACGCGGCACCGTCGAGGCCGTACGGGGCATCGATCTCACCGCCGAGCGCGGCGAGATCCTCGGCTTCCTCGGGCCCAACGGCGCCGGGAAGACCACCACCCTGCGGATGCTCACGACCCTGCTGACCCCCACCGGCGGCACCGCGACCGTCGCCGGCTGCGACCTCGTCCGCGACCCGGCCGGCGTGCGCCGCGCCTCCGGTTACGTCGCCCAGTCCGGCGGCGTCGACCCCCATGTCCCGGTGCGCGAGGAGCTGGTCACCCAGGCCCGCCTCTACCGCCTCGGCAAGGCCGAAGCCCTCGCCCGTGCCGAGGAGTTGGCCGCCGAACTGGGCCTGGACGGGCTGCTCGACCGCAGGACCGCCACGCTCTCCGGCGGCCAGCGGCGCCGGCTGGACATCGCGATGGGCCTCACCCACCGCCCCGAGGTGCTGTTCCTCGACGAGCCGACCACCGGGCTCGACCCGGGCAGCCGCGCCGATCTGTGGGAGCTGATCCGCCGCATCCGCGCCGAGCACGGCACCACCGTCTTCCTGACCACGCACTACCTCGACGAGGCCGATGCGCTGGCCGACCGACTGGTGATCATCGACAAGGGCGTGGTGGTCGCGGAGGGCACACCGGAGGCCCTCAAGCGCGCCCATGCCGGCTCCCCCGGCGCGTCCCTCCAGGACGCCTTCCTCGCCCTCACCGGGAGCACCCCCGCGCCGCAGGACCCGTCCCCCCTCACCGTCCACGACAGGCCCTAGGAGCCCTCCTTGTCCCCGTTCCTCTCCGACACCGCACTGGTCTTCGGGCGGTACGCCCGCCAGACGCTGCGCTCCAAGCTCCAGATGCTCTTCGGCGTGCTGATGCCGCTGCTGTACCTGCTCTTCTTCGGCCCGCTGCTGACCGATCTGCCACTGTCCTCGTCCGGCAGCTCCTGGCAGGTGCTGGTGCCCGGCCTGCTGCTCCAACTCGGCCTGTTCGGGGCCTCGTTCTGCGGTTTCGGCATCATCGTCGAGAAGCAGTACGGGGTGGTGGAGCGGATGCGGGTGACGCCGGTGAGCCGGCTGGCGCTGCTGCTGGGGCGGGTGCTGCGGGACGCCGTGCTGTTCGTGTTCCAGGCGGTGCTGCTGGTGCTGGCCGCGCTGGTGATGGGGCTGCGCGCACCGCTGCCCGGCATCCTCATCGGCCTGGCGTTCGTCGCCGTGCTGACCGTGGCGCTGGCCTCGCTGTCGTACGCGCTGGCGCTGAGGGTCAGCACCCCGCAGGAGTTCGGCCCGGTCATCAACGCCGTCACCATGCCCTCGATGCTGCTGTCCGGGCTGATGCTGCCGATGGCACTGGGCCCCAAGTGGCTCGATGTGCTCTCGCACTTCATGCCGTTCCGCTATCTCGTGGACGCGGTGCGCGCGGCGTTCGTCGGCTCCTACGCCTCCTCGGCCATGCTCTACGGCGTGCTGGTGGCGGTCGCATTCGCCGCGCTGTCCGTGACCTATTGCACCCGGGCCTTCCGCAGGTCCGCGGCGTAGGCTCGCCCATATGGTGAATCTGACGCGCATCTACACCCGCACCGGCGACAAGGGCACCACCGCCCTCGGCGACATGAGCCGCACCGCCAAGACCGACTCGCGGATCTCGGCGTACGCGGACGCCAACGAGGCCAATGCGGCGATCGGCGTGGCCCTGGCGCTCGGCTCGCTCCCCGAGGACGTCGCCGCGGTGCTGCTGCGGGTGCAGAACGACCTGTTCGATGTCGGCGCGGACCTGTCGACGCCGGTGGCGGAGAACCCGGAATTCCCGCCGCTGCGCGTCGAGCAGAGCTATATCGACAAGCTGGAGGCGGACTGCGACCGCTTCCTGGCGGAGCTGGAGAAGCTGCGCAGCTTCATCCTTCCCGGCGGTACGGCCGGCGCCGCGCTGTTGCACCAGGCGTGCACGGTCGTCCGCCGTGCGGAGCGCTCGACCTGGGCCGCCTTCGAGGAACACGGCGAGACCATGAACCCGCTGACCGCCACCTACCTCAACCGCCTCTCCGACCTCCTGTTCATCCTGGCCCGTACGGCCAACAAGGAGGTCGGGGACGTGCTGTGGGTGCCGGGCGGAGAGCGCTGACCGGCCGCCGGGCGCCGGGGGGCTCCTCAAGGGCCCCCTCCCCCGTCCTGAGGGCTGCCCCTCAGCTCAGCGTCTTCTGCTGCTGCGGCGAGGCCGCCTCCTCGGGGGCGGCCGTCCGGCCCGGGTCCTTCTTCTGCCAGATGAGGTAGCTCAGCGCGATCAGGCCGTGGATGCTGACGATCTTCAGCGAGGTGCCCTGCCACTCGTGCAGCGAGGTGGTGTCGCCGCCGTCACCGACGTACCAGATCGCGGCCTGGAGCAGGCCGCACGCGACCACTGCCATCAGCACCGTGCGCAGCCACAGCTTCCCCTCGTGCTTGGCGCGGGCCAGGCCGTAGCCCACCTTGGCCGGTGGCGGGCCGCCCGCGAAGCGGTGCGAGAAGTGCCCGTCGACCCACTTGATCGTGTGGTGGCCGTAGGCGACCGTGAAGCCGATGTAGACGGCGGCCAGGCCGTGTTTCCAGTCCGCCGCGGCCCCGTTCTTCAGGTCGATCGCCGTGACGATCAGCAAGATCAGCTCCAGCAGCGGCTCCATCAGGAGCACCGCCGCCCCGGTACGCGGCATCCGGGCCAGATAGCGCAGCGCCAGACCGGCGACCAGCAGCACCCAGAAGCCGACCTCGCAGGCGATGATCAGGGCGACGATCACGGCTGTCTCCTTTCAGGTCTCTCCACCGAACACCTCAAGCCTTCCAGCGGCCGCCGCCCGCCACGTCGTCGCACGCGATGATCCGGCACTGCATCTTTCGATGTAGCACGCGCCGTACGGGGATGACCCGGACGTGGAGGCAACGGGCCCCGGCGCCGTGTTTGATGGAGGGGTGACCGCCAGATCCCTCGCCGCCCCCGGCCGGCCGCACCGCCTCGATGTCCTCATCGCGGGCGGCGGGCTGCTCGGCGGGCTGCTGCTCTGGGCGCTGAATCTGCACGGCGGTCCCTCGCTCCTGGGGCTGCCCCCCTCCCTCACCCTGGTCGCGCTCGCCGCCATGTCGGTGGCCGAACTGATGCGCCGTACGGCCCCGATGGCGGCGCTGGGCCTCGCGGTGCCGGCCCTGGCACTGGACATCTCCGCGGGCACCCTGGTCGCCACCGTCCTGATGTTCACCGACGTGGTCTACGCGGCGGTGCTCTACGGCCCGCCGGGCGCGGCCCGCCGGATCCCGCTGCACTCCGTCCTGGTGACGCTCCTGGCGGCCATCGCACTGACCGCGGTCTGGCAGACCCCGCAGGTCGTGATGGCCATCATCGGCATCGCGCTGGTCACCATCACCCCCGCCTGGACCGGCATCATCCTCCGCAATCACCGCGACGCCGCGCAGGCCGCCCAGCTGCGGGCCGAGCAGATCGCGCTGCTGGCCGAGATCGACCGGACGCAGGCGGTGGCCGGCGAGCGGGCACGGATGGCGCGCGAGCTGCACGACATGGTCGCCAACCACCTGTCCGCCATCGCGATCCACTCGACCGCGGCACAGTCCATCGACGACCCGTCGGCGACCCGCGAGGCGCTCGGGGTGATCCGTGAGAACAGCGTGCAAGGTCTGGCCGAAATGCGCCGTCTCATCGGGCTGTTGCGGGGCCCGAAGGCGGACGACGAGGACGAGGAGCCCGCCGCGACGCCCACGCTCGACGGACTGGACGCCCTGATCGACCAGGCCCGTACGAGCGGCCGGAGCAGCGGACTGACCTTCGTGCTGGACGACGCCCGGAACCCGGACGGCCCGGGGGCAGGGCCGGTACCGGCGGCCCCGGTGGAGCTGGCCGCCTACCGCATCGTCCAGGAGTCGCTGACCAACGCCCTCAAGCACGCCGCGCCCGGCGAGGTGCTGGTGCGCCTGGCCCATGACCGCGGCGGGGCGCTCACCGTCGCCGTCCGCAGCCCGTTCGCCGACCGGCCCGGCCCCCGTGCGCCCGGCTCCGGCACCGGTCTGGTCGGGATGCGTGAGCGGATCGCCCTGCTGGGCGGAGCATTCGAGGCCGGCCCCGAGAGCGGGCCGGCCGGCACAGTCTGGCTGGTGCGGGCAGCGTTGCCCGCCGCCGAGGAGGAAGAGCAACGATGACAGGCGCCGACGCGCAGCCGATCCGGGTTCTCGTCGCCGAGGACCAGTCCGCCGTACGGGCCGGGCTGGTCCTCATCCTGCGCTCCGCCCCCGACATCGAGGTCGTCGGGGAGGCGGAGGACGGCGAGGAGGCGGTACGGCTCGCCCGCGAGCTGCGACCCGCCCTCGTCCTCATGGACATCCAGATGCCCCGCCTCGACGGGGTCTCCGCCACCCGGCAGGTGGTCTCCGAGAAGCTGGCGGATGTGCTGGTGCTGACCACCTTCGACCTGGACGAATATGTCTTCGGGGCGCTACGGGCGGGGGCGGCCGGCTTTCTCCTCAAGGACAGCGACGCGGCCGCGCTGCTGACCGCGGTGCGCACCGTGGCGGCCGGCGAGGGGCTGATCGCTCCGGCGGTGACCCGGCGGCTGATCGCGGAGTTCGCGAGCCCCCGCACGCCGGTGCGGCGTTCTGCCCGGGAGGGCGAGGCGCCGGATCCGGCGGTCCTGGACGCGCTGACGCCACGCGAGCGGGAGGTACTGGGGTGTCTGGGGCGGGGGCTGTCGAACGCCGATATCGCGCTCCGCCTGGCCATGGCGGAGGCCACCGTGAAAACACACGTCAGCAGGCTGCTGGCGAAGCTGGACCTGCGCAGCCGGGTGCAAGCGGCCGTGCTGGCACAGGAGTTGGGGGTGGACGGGCCTTAGGGGCAGGGGCGAGGGCGGAGGCCGTAGTCCCTGTACCGCCCGCAGGACGTGGACGGCCCGTAGGGCGTCGTCGAACACGTCCCGTAGGGGGTGGACAGCCCCCCTGCGGGGCCAGAACGCAACAAGCTCGGGGGTTGTTCCCCCGGGCCGCGCGATCAGGCCACGTTCACCCGCTGTCCGGGCGGAGCCGCCTCCAGCCAGGCGAGGAAGCCGGTGAGCGCGTCCTCGCTCATCGCCAGTTCCAGGTGGGTGCCACGGTGCCGGCAGGCCAGCACGATGGAGTCGGAGAGCAGCGCCAGCTCCTCCTCGCCCTGAGGGGTGCGGCGCTCCAGGACCTCGATGGCGGAGCGCTCCAGGAGACGGCGTGGCCGGGGCGCGTACGAGAACACCCGGAACCATTCGATCCGGTCGCCGTTGTAGCGCGCCACACCGTAGATCCAGCCCTTGCCGCCGGTCTCGTTCTCCGGCACGTTCCAGCGCAGGCTGCAATCGAAGGTGCCACCGGACCGCTGGATGAGCCGCCGCCTCAGTCCGAAGACGAACAGCCCCAGCAGCACCAGTACCACGACCGCGCCGCTCACAAGCAGAGCGAGGACCATCTCGACCGACCTCCTCGCCTCGGTGGGGGTGCCCCCGCGTCGTTCCGGCGTGGGGGAGGGAAACGCACCTGCATTGCCTCAGCCGCGGGCCGCTCCGGACAACTCCGGGCAGCCCGCGGCTGAGGATCGATCTCGTCGGTGACGGGGCTCAGTGAACGCCCGTCACCGCACGCAGCCGGACATCGGCGCGACGCTCGGCGGCCGCGTCAGCGTCCGACTTCGCTCGCTCCAGGGCCCGCTCCGCGCGCTGGACATCGATCTCGTCCGACAGTTCGGCCACCTCTGCGAGCAGAGACAGCTTGTTGTCGGCGAAAGAGATGAAGCCGCCGTGCACTGCGGCGACGACGGTGCCGTCCCCGCTCTCGCCGGTCGTACGAATCGTCACCGGGCCCGACTGCAGCACGCCGAGCAGCGGCTGGTGTCCGGGCATGACTCCGATGTCGCCCGACGAGGTGCGCGCGACGACCAGGCTGGCCTCGCCGGACCAGACCTGACGGTCCGCGGCGACCAACTCGACGTGCAGCTCAGCCACGATGGCTCCTCGGGTCTCCACCTGCCTGGCTCGGCAGATGTTGGGTCAAATACTAGTGGTCGTACGGACCGGGGGCGGCCAGGGCCGCCCCCGGAACCGGTACCGGGGTCAGGAGACGCCCAGCTCCTTGGCATTGGCCTTCAGGTCCTCGATGCCACCGCACATGAAGAACGCCTGCTCGGGGAAGTGGTCGTAGTCGCCGTCCGCGATCGCGTTGAACGCGGTGATCGACTCGTCGAGCGGGACGTCCGAGCCGTCGACACCGGTGAACTGCTTCGCCACGTGGGTGTTCTGCGACAGGAACCGCTCGATACGACGGGCGCGGTGGACGGTGAGCTTGTCCTCCTCGCCGAGCTCGTCGATACCCAGAATCGCGATGATGTCCTGGAGGTCCTTGTACTTCTGCAGGATCGTCTTGACGCGCGAGGCGCAGTCGTAGTGCTCCTGCGTGATGTAGCGGGGGTCCAGGATCCGGGACGTCGAGTCCAGCGGGTCGACCGCCGGGTAGATGCCCTTCTCCGAGATCGGACGCGACAGAACGGTCGTCGCGTCCAGGTGGGCGAAGGTGGTGGCCGGCGCCGGGTCGGTCAGGTCGTCCGCGGGGACGTAGATCGCCTGCATCGAGGTGATCGAGTGACCACGGGTCGAGGTGATGCGCTCCTGGAGGAGACCCATCTCGTCGGCCAGGTTCGGCTGGTAACCCACCGCGGAGGGCATACGGCCGAGCAGGGTCGACACCTCGGAACCCGCCTGGGTGTACCGGAAGATGTTGTCGATGAAGAAGAGGACGTCCTGCTTCTGCACATCGCGGAAGTACTCCGCCATGGTCAGACCGGCCAGGGCGACGCGCAGACGGGTGCCCGGGGGCTCGTCCATCTGACCGAAGACCAGTGCGGTCTTGTCGATGACGCCGGACTCCGTCATTTCCTCGATGAGGTCGTTGCCCTCACGGGTGCGCTCGCCGACACCGGCGAACACCGACACACCGTCGTGGTTGTTGGCCACGCGGTAGATCATTTCCTGGATCAGAACGGTCTTGCCGACACCGGCACCACCGAACAGACCGATCTTGCCGCCCTTGACGTACGGGGTCAGCAGGTCGATGACCTTGACGCCGGTCTCGAACATCTCGGTCTTGGACTCGAGCTGGTCGAAGGTCGGGGCCTTGCGGTGGATGGGCCAGCGCTCGGTGACCTCGACCGTGGACGGGTCCACGTTCAGGATCTCGCCGAGGGTGTTGAACACCTTGCCCTTGGTGACGTCACCGACGGGGACGGTGATCCCGGCGCCGGTGTCGGTCACCGCGGCCTGGCGGACCAGACCGTCGGTGGGCTGCATGGAGATCGCACGGACCAGGCCGTCGCCCAGGTGCTGGGCGACCTCGAGGGTCAGCTTCTTGAGCTTGCCCTGCTCGGCCGGGTCGGCGACCTCGACGGTCAGCGCGTTGTAGATCTCCGGCATGGCGTCGACGGGGAACTCCACGTCGACGACCGGGCCGATGACCCGGGCGACGCGGCCCGTTGCCGTGGCCGTTTCAACAGTGGTGGTCATAGTGGTCAGTCACTCCCCGCGGTCGCGTCGGCCAGAGCACTGGCACCACCGACGATCTCGCTGATTTCCTGGGTGATTTCGGCCTGTCGGGCCGCGTTGGCAAGCCGCGAGAGCGACTTGATGAGGTCTTCCGCATTGTCGGTCGCCGACTTCATCGCACGACGCGTGGCGGCGTGCTTGGAGGCGGCGGCCTGCAGAAGCGCGTTGTAGATCCGCGACTCGACATACCGCGGAAGCAGGGCGTCGAGGACGTCCTCGGCCGACGGCTCGAACTCGAAGAGCGGAAGGATCTCGCCCTTGGACGACTCCTCCGACTCCTCCGCCTTGCCGAGGCTGAGCGGCAGCAGCCGGTCGTCGATCGCCGTCTGCGTCATCATCGAGATGAACTCGGTGGTGACGATGTGGAGTTCGTCCACCCCGCCCTCGGCCGTGTCCCGCTGGACGGCCTCGATCAGCGGTGCGGAGATCGCCTTGGCGTCCGCGTACGTCGGGCTGTCGGTGAAACCGGTCCACGACTCCACGACCTTGCGCTCGCGGAAGCTGTAGTACGACACACCCTTGCGCCCGACGATGTAGGCGTCGACCTCCTTGCCCTCGGCCTTGAGCCGCTCGGTGAGCTGCTCCGCGGCCTTGATGACATTGGAGGAGTAGCCGCCGGCCAGACCGCGGTCGCTCGTGATGAGCAGCAGCGCGGCCCGGGTGGGCTGCTCCACCTCGGTCGTCAGCGGGTGCGGGGTGTTCGAGCCCGTGGCAACCGCTGTCACCGCGCGGGTCAGTTCACTCGCGTACGGCGTCGACGCCGCCACCTGGCGCTGCGCCTTGACGACGCGCGAGGCGGCGATCATCTCCATCGCCTTGGTGATCTTCTTGGTCGCGGTGACGGAGCGGATGCGACGCTTGTAGACCCGGAGCTTGGCTCCCATGGATCAGGTCCCTTCCGTCGTCACTTGCTGGTGCCGGCCGGGGCGTCCTCGCCGAGCAGCTTGCCGTCCGAGGTCTCGAACTGCCGCTTGAAGCCGTCGACGGCCTCGGCGATCGCGCCGATGGTGTCGTCGGACATCTTGGCGCCCTCGCGGATGCTGGTCAGCAGGTCCTTCTTCTCCCGGTGCAGGTGGTCCAGGAGCTCCCGCTCGAAGCGGCGGACGTCCTCGACCGGGACGTCATCCATCTTGCCGTTGGTGCCGGCCCAGATGGAGATGACCTGGTCCTCGGTGGCGTACGGGGCGTACTGACCCTGCTTGAGCAGCTCGGTCATGCGCTTACCGCGCTCCAGCTGCGCCTTGGAGGCCGCGTCCAGGTCGGAACCGAAGGCGGCGAACGCCTCCAGCTCGCGGTACTGGGCGAGGTCCACACGCAGTCGGCCGGAGACCTGCCGCATGGCCTTGTGCTGGGCGGAGCCACCGACACGGGAGACGGAGATACCGACGTTCAGCGCCGGGCGCTGGCCCGCGTTGAACAGGTCGGACTCCAGGAAGCACTGGCCGTCGGTGATGGAGATGACGTTGGTCGGAATGAACGCCGACACGTCGTTCGCCTTGGTCTCGACGATCGGCAGACCGGTCATCGAGCCGGCACCCATCTCGTCGGAGAGCTTGGCGCAGCGCTCCAGCAGACGCGAGTGCAGGTAGAAGACGTCGCCCGGGTAGGCCTCACGGCCCGGCGGACGGCGCAGCAGCAGGGACACGGCGCGGTAGGCGTCGGCCTGCTTCGAGAGGTCGTCGAAGATGATCAGGACGTGCTTGCCCTGGTACATCCAGTGCTGGCCGATGGCCGAGCCGGTGTAGGGCGCCAGGTACTTGAAGCCCGCCGGGTCGGACGCCGGGGCGGCGACGATGGTGGTGTACTCCAGGGCGCCGGCCTCCTCCAGCGCGCCGCGCACGGACGCGATGGTGGAGCCCTTCTGGCCGATGGCGACGTAGATGCAGCGGACCTGCTTCTTCGGGTCGCCGGTGCGCCAGTTGTCGCGCTGGTTGATGATCGTGTCGACGGCCAGGGCGGTCTTGCCGGTCTGGCGGTCACCAATGATCAGCTGACGCTGGCCACGGCCGATCGGCACCATGGAGTCGACGGCCTTGTAGCCGGTCTCCATGGGCTCGTGGACCGACTTACGGACCATGACGCCCGGAGCCTGAAGCTCCAGGGCGCGGCGGTCCTCGGACTCGATCTCGCCGAGGCCGTCGATCGGGTTGCCCAGCGGGTCGACGACGCGGCCGAGGTAGCCCTCGCCCACGGCGACCGAGAGCACCTCACCGGTGCGCTGCACCGGCTGGCCCTCCTCGATGCCGCTGAACTCGCCGAGGACGACCGCACCGATCTCGCGCTCTTCCAGGTTCAGCGCAAGACCGAGGGTGCCGTCCTCGAACTTCAGCAGTTCGTTCGCCATCGCCGAGGGAAGGCCCTCGACATGCGCGATGCCGTCTCCGGCATCGCTGACCGTGCCGACCTCCTCGCGCGAGGCCGCGTCCGGCTTGTACGCCTGGACGAAGTTCTCCAGCGCGTCCCGGATCTCCTCCGGCCGGATCGTGAGCTCCGCCATCTGGGTTCCCTGCTCTCCTTGTTGGGCCCGAAGTTACTTGCGGGTGTCTGGGGGGCTGTCCCCCAGGGGGTTTCCGCTTACGGCCCAACTCGGGCCGCCGTCGTGCTTGTGCTGGTCCCCGGGGCCTCTTCCGGACCGCAGCCGGACCTCTCGGTCCGGCCGGCTGGTCCGGCGCCTGACCGCCGGTTGTGCAGCTCTTGAGTTGGTGGCTGGGTCAGCCGGCCATCCGCCGGGCCGCCTCGTCGAGGCGCTCCGCGATGGTCCCGTTGATGACCTCGTCGCCGATCCGGACCTGCACTCCGCCGAGGACCTCGGGGTCCACGTCGAGGTTCAGGTGGATCTGCCGTCCGTACAGCTGCGCCAGGGAAGCGCCCAGGCGCTGCCGCTGCCCTTCGCTGAGGGGCACCGAGGAGGTGACCACCGCGACCATCCGGTCCCGGCGGCTCGCCGCCAGCTTGGAGAGGGCATCGAGCCCCGCCTCCAGGCTACGACCCCGCGGCTGTACGACAAGGCGGATCACGACGCGCTCGGTGACCGGGTTCGCCCGGCCGCCCAGCAGCGTGTGCAACAGCTCCGTCTTCGCCGCGACCGTCGCGTTCCGGTCGGTCAGCGCACGCCGCAGCTCGCCGTTGGAGCTGACGATCCGGCCGAACCGGAACAGCTCGTCCTCGACGTCGTCGAGCTGGCCGGCCCGCTGCGCGGCGACGAGGTCGGCGCTGTAGGCCAGCTCCTCGAGCGCGTCCGTGAGGTCGCGCGAGCGCGACCAGCGGGACCGGACCATGCCGCGCACCAGGTCGACGGCCGGGCCGCCGACCTGGCTGCCCAGCAGCCGCCCGGCCAGTTCGGCCCGCGCCTCGCCGGGCTGCGCCGGGTCGGTCAGAACCCGACGCAGCGACACCTCGCGGTCGAGCAGAGCGGTGACGGCAGCCAGCTCCTCGGCGAGCTTCGCCGCGTCGACGGAGGTGTCGTCCGTCAGCGCGTCGAAACGCTCGCGTGTGGAGGCGAGTGCCTCGCGGCTCGCTCCGTTCATCGGCCGGCCTCAGCCTTCGTCGAGCCCGCGGCCGCCTTGCCCTCGACCTCGTCGAGGAAGCGGTCGATGGTCCGGCTCTGCCGGGCGTGCTCCTCGAGGGACTCGCCGACGATCTTGCCGGCCAGGTCGACGGCGAGCGTGCCGACGTCCCGGCGCAGCGCCTGAGCGGCCTGCTTACGGTCCGCCTCGATCTGGGCGTGACCGGCAGCGATGATCTCCTCGCGCTGCCGCTGACCCTCGGCGCGCATCTCAGCAATGAGAGTCGCGCCCTGCTCCTGCGCCTCCTGGCGCAGTCGCGCGGCCTCGTGGCGGGCGTCGGCCAGCTGCGCGCGGTAGTCCGCGAGCACCTGCTGGGCCTCGGCCTGAGTCGCCTCGGCGTCCTCCATCCGGCCTTCGATCAGCTTCCGACGCTCGTCCAGAACCTTGTTGATGTTCGGGAGGAGCTTCTTGGCCAGGAAACCGAAAACGATGAAGAAAGCGATCAGGCCGATGACCAGCTCTGGAATCGGCGGGATCAGGGGGTTCTCAGGAACCTCCGCCGCCATGTTGAAGCCCAGGGCGTTCACATCAATGCCTTCCGTCTGTCGGTGATTGCAGCAGTCCGTCAGGCCTTGAAGAGGAAGCCCATGACGATGCCGATCAGGGCGAGCGCCTCACAGAAGGCGAAGCCCATGATCTGGTTGGTGCGGATCAGGCCGGCAGCCTCGGGCTGACGGGCGAGGGCCTGGGTGCCGTTACCGAAGATGATGCCGACGCCGACGCCGGGGCCGATCGCGGCGAGGCCGTAACCGATCGAGCCGAGGTTGCCGGTGACGCCGGCGGCGAGGTTGACAGTCTCGAGAGCAGCGGACATGCCGTTACTTCCTTCTCTTTCACGGACCGGTGGGGGTTGGCCACCGGGCGTCTATAGGGGCTGGGGAAACAGGGGCTCAGTGGTGCTCGGCGAGCGCGCCCTGGAGGTAGTTCGCGGTCAGGAGCACGAAGACGTACGCCTGCACGGCCTGGATGAACAGCTCGAACGCGGTCAGCAGGATGGTCATGATGAACGAGGCGCCGGCGTAGACCACGCCGAATCCGTTCAGCAGGTACCAGGTGGCGATCGTGAACATCAGCAGCAGGAGGTGACCGGCGAACATGTTCGCGAAGAGCCGGACCGCGTGGGTGAAGGGCCGGATGATCAGGTTCGAGAGGAGCTCGATGACGATCAGCATCGGCAGGACCGCGCCGAGCGACTTGTCGTAGCCGCTGAAGTTCTTCAGCGCGCCGACGAAGCCGTGCCTCTTGAAGGTCAGGGTGACCCACGTGATGTAGACGATCGCGGCGAGACCGGCGGGGAACGCGATGATCGAGGTCACCGGGAACTGGGCGATCGGCACGATCGACCACAGATTCATGATCCAGACGAAGAAGAACAGCGAGACCATGAAGGGGACGTACTTCTCGCCCTCCTTCTTGCCGAGCGCGTCGTAGACAATCCCGCGGCGCACGAAGTCATAACCCGCTTCGCCGATCATCTGCAGCTTGCCCGGGACCACCTTGGCCTTGCCGAACGCCGCCCAGAAGAACCACACGACCACGACGGTGCTGAGCAGCGCCAGCAGCATGACCTTGTTGAACTCGAAGCCGTTGATGGTGAACAGCGGCTGGAAGACGAACGAATGAAGCCCGGGAGCAGGGAAGCCGCACCCGGAAAAGATGTGGCAGTCGGTCTCGAAGGCGAGCATCGTTTCAGCACTCACCGCGAGCTCCTTCAGCGTGGCGCATGGGTACGGCAACCTCGTTGTGTCGGCGCGGCGTTGAGCCACGGAGCGGCACTGGACTGGTCTTACGGATTAGGGGGCGGCTGGCGGGCACTGGGCCCGGCCACATCACAGGCATCGGCCGCGAGAACCGCCCGTTCCATCGAGTGGAACCGGGGAGTTCAGCCGCCTGCGCCAACTGTGCCGCAGTTGGCACCGGACGATAGCAGGCCCGCAAGAGGGCATTTATCCCGGCCCTACGTGTCACGTCGGCGACCCCGCCGTCTCCGCCTTCTTCGTCTCGGCGGAGTCGGGGTCCACGTACAGAATCTTCGCCTTCATATGACCGCGGGTCTGTGCCGCGATCCATACGAGGGTGGCGCCGAGCAAGGTGAACGCAAATGCCTTGGTGTCGAAAAACGTTGTGTCCTTGAACGCGATCAGGAAGACCGCCACGAAGAGGATCTGCACCGTGTACAGCAGCAGTCCCATCATCTGGAACAGCTGCGGGTGGTTCTTCGCGGTCTTCTGCAGGACCACCAGACCTGCACCCATGACGAGCAGCACCAGCACGGTGCCGACGACAGCGCCGATCGCTCCTGTCGCGCCGGCGACCACAGCGCTCACGGCAACGGCGATGGCGCCGATGGCGAGCGTGGGCACAATGGCGTGCAGAAGTAGTCGGGCGTCATTCGACTGCATGGCGGCGCTCCGGCAAAAGGTGGGGGTTATGTCGTCAGGGACGAGCGTAGACCCGGCCTGAGGCGGAACCTGAGGCAGAAGAAGCGTCGCACTACGCTCCCTCGGCTCTGTCGCCGGGTTTCGTGAACGGTATCACAAACTATTTGATGAGGTCTTTACCTGGTTCGTGTGGACCCTGTCACACCTGAGCGTGAACGTGCGCGTTGGTGCACTGACGGCCAGCTTTTTGTCTGGTATGGGGTCAACCGACCCGATTCGTGTCCCGCGTTCGGGCGATCGAGACGGCGGATCAGCGGTGACTGCCCGCCCTCCGGTGTTCCACGAAGCGTGAGCGGTCGCCGATCGCGGTGGCCCCGTTGATGCCCGCCGGGACCGGTTCGCGCTCCTCCTCCGGCTCGGCAGGGCTCTCGCCGTCCGTCTCCGCGGCCGGTGCCGTCGCATGGGCGACCCGGCGGTAGCGCGGCGGCACCATCCACTCCGCCCAGCGCGGCGTGCGCGGCGTGAAGCGCGGCATCAGGAGCAGCACCAGCCCCACCGCGCTCAGCAGCACGATGCCCAGCACGATCCACATGCTGGCGTTGTTCACCGAGTACGCGACCGCGCCGAACGCGATCAGGGCCGACCAGAAGTACATGATCAGCACGGCCCGGCTGTGCGAGTGCCCGATCTCCAGCAGCCGGTGGTGCAGATGCCCGCGGTCGGCCGCGAACGGCGACTGGCCCTGCCACGTACGCCGCACGATCGCCAGGACCAGGTCGGCGACCGGCACCGCGATGACCGTCAGCGGCAGCAGCAGCGGGATGTAGACGGGCACCATCGCGTGGGTCGCCTCACGCAGACCGCCCGCCTTCACGTTGAGCAGGTCCGGGTCCACCTGGCCGGTCACCGAGACCGCGCCCGCGGCCATCACCAGACCGATCAGCATCGAGCCCGAGTCGCCCATGAAGATCCGCGCCGGGTGCATGTTGTGCGGCAGGAAGCCCAGGCACATGCCCATCAGAACGACCGAGAACAGCGTGGCCGGCGCGGCCGCTTCGATGCCGTAGCCGAACCACATCCGGTACGCGTACATGAAGAACGCCGCGGCGGCGATGCACACCATGCCGGAGGCGAGGCCGTCCAGGCCGTCGACGAAGTTCACCGCGTTGATGGTGATCACGACGAGGGCGACGGTCAGCAGGGTGCCCTGCATGGGGGTCAGCGAGACCGTGCCGACGCCGGGGATCGGGATCCAGAGGATCGTCAGGCCCTGAAGGACCATCACGCCCGCGGCGATCATCTGGCCGCCGAGCTTGACCAGCGCGTCCACGCCCCACTTGTCGTCCAGGACGCCGAGGATCCAGATCAGGGCGGCACCGGACAGCAGCGCCCTGGGCTCGTTGGAGTTCTCGAAGACGCTCTTGAGGTTGGTCAGATGCGAGGCGACCAGCAGACCGGCGCACAGCCCGCCGAACATCGCGATACCGCCGAGCCGTGGCGTCGGCTCGCGGTGCACATCACGCGCGCGGATCTCCGGCATCGCACCGGCCGCGATGGCGAACTTCCGCACCGGGCCGGTCAGCAGGTAGGTCACCGCGGCCGTGACGCACAGCGTCAGCAGGTATTCACGCACGGGCTGCCCCATTGGTATAGCTGGCCATCACAGCCCCACACCCTATGCGTGTCTGCCCCCTGGCCGTGAATACAGGAGTAGACGCCTCGTGTCAGCGGGTGGTTCCCGCCATCATCCGTGATCGGGATAAGGCGGAAAGCCGCGGACCAAAGCGACGGCCCGGGAGCGGGTCGTGCTGTCCTCCTCCAGCGCCGCCACGATCAGCTCGGCGACCGCCTTCATCTCGGCCTCGCCCATCCCCTGCGTCGTCACCGCGGCGGTGCCCAGCCGGACGCCGGTCCGGCGGGCCGCGAGGTCGTCGGGGGTCTCGGCGCACGGCAGTGCGCAGGTGTCCAGCACGATCCCGGCGGCGGCCAGCCGGCCCCGCGCAGTGCGTGCGTCCAGGCCGAGCGGGGCGGTATCTGCGGTGATCAGATGGGTGTCGGTGCCGCCGGTGGTGATCGTCAGTCCGTGTCCGGCCAGTGCCCCGGCGAGCGTGCGGGCATTGGCGACGACCTGGTGCGCGTACGCGCCGAAGGCGGGCGTGGCGGCCTCCCCGAAGGCGACGGCCTTGGCCGCGACGGCGTTCATCTGGGCACCGCCCTGGGTGAAGGGGAACACCGCCCGGTCGATGCGCTCGGCCAGCTTCGCGCCGCACAGGATCAGCCCGCCGCGCGGCCCGCGCAGCACCTTGTGTGTGGTTCCGCACACCACATGGGCGTACGGGACGGGGCTGGGCGCCGCTCCCCCGGCGATCAGGCCGAGCGGGTGCGCGACATCCGCGATCAGATAGGCGCCGGTCTCGTCGGCGATGTCGCGGAAGGCGGCGTAGTCGATGTGCCGGGGATAGGAGATCGAGCCACAGACGATGGCCTTGGGCCGGCGAGCGCGGGCCAGCTCGCGGATCGCGTCGTAGTCCAGCAGCCCGGTCTGCTCGTCGACCCCGTAGCCGACGAAGTCGAACCAGCGGCCGGAGAAGTTGGCGGGCGATCCGTGGGTGAGGTGTCCGCCATGCGGGAGGGACATGGCCAGGACGGTGTCACCGGGGCGCAGCAGGGCGGCGTAGGCGGCCAGAACGGCCGAAGACCCGGAGTGTGCCTGGACGTTGGCGTGTTCGGCGCCGAACAGGGCCTTGGCGCGTTCCACCGCGATCCGCTCGGCGAGGTCGACGATCTCGCAGCCGCCGTGGTGCCGGGCGCCCGGATAGCCCTCGGCGTATTTGTTGCCCAGCAGGGAGCCGAGGGCGGCGAGGACGGCCGGTGAGGTGAAGTTCTCCGCGGCGATCAGCTGGAGCCCGTCGCTCTGCCGGGTGCTCTCACCGAACAGCACGCCGGCGATCTCGGGGTCCTGGCGCAGCAGGGCGTCGAAGTCCGGGGCACCGGCCGGCCGGGTGACGGCGTCACGGGCGGCGGCCCGTGCGGGGTCCGCCGCGCTCTCAGCGGGCCCGGCCGGCCCGGCGCCCGGCGCGGGCTCTGCGGCCCGGGAAGGGGCGGCCGGGGTCTCGTTACGGGGTGACGCGGTGGTGGCAGGCATCGCTTGCTCCGGGCCTCGTACGGGGACGTAGTCCCAATGTAGGCGCGGCGGGGCGATCGGGCGCGGTGTGCGGGCCGACAGGGTCCACACCCCCGTACAGAGGCCCTCAGGGGGCCTGCCTCCCCCGGTCTCCGGGAGACAGGCCTCAGGCTCGCGCCGGGACCCCCGTGAGGGCGGTGACGACCGGGTCGAGCGCCTGGTTGATCTCGTCGCCGATGGAGCGGAAGAAGGTGATGGGGGCCCCGTAGGGGTCGTAGACCTCGTCGGACTCCGGGTTGGGCGCCAGCAGCCAGCCGCGCAGCGCGGCGGCGGCGCCGACCAGCGCGCGGGCGCGCTCGACCAGCCCGCCGTCCGGCCGGTCCGGGTCGGGCTCGGGCAGCGTGGCGGGGTCTATGGCCCGCACCAGCCGGTTGAACTCCTTGAGCGTGAACGTGCGCAGCCCCGCGGAGTGGCCCATCGAGATGACCTGGGCGCGGTGGTCACGGGTGGCGGTGAGCACCAGGTCGGCGCGGATGACGTGCTCGTCGAGCAGCTCACGGCCGAGGAAGCCGGCCGGGTCGGCGCCGTAGTCGGTGAGCACCGTCGCGGCGTGGGTCTCCATCGGGGCGCCCTCATGGCCCCAGGTGCCGGCGCTCTCCACGAGCAGCCCGCCGCTGCGGGCCTCGCCCAGGCGCAGTTCCAGGGCATGGCGGTGCAGCCGCTCGGTGATCGGCGAGCGGCAGACGTTGCCGGTGCTGACGTGGAGAATCCGAAAAGGGGGTGAGGGGGGTACAGGGGGGTGGGTGCCTGGTCCCGCTATGCCACGCCCCAGGGGCGCCATCAATTGGCCACCTCGAGCTCGGGTACCACCTTGCGCAGCTCCTCCGCGGTGATCGCGCCTTCGCGCAGCAGCACCGGGGTCCTGCCGGTGACATCGACGATCGAGGAGGGCACGGCGGCGGGCGTGGGGCCGCCGTCGAGGTAGACGGAGACAGAGTCGCCCAGCATTTCCTGTGCGGCGTCGCAGTCCTGCGGGGACGGGTGGCCGGTGAGGTTGGCGCTGGAGACCGCCATCGGGCCGAAGTCGGTGAGCAGCTCGATCGCGACGGGGTGCAGCGGCATCCGCACCGCGACCGTGCCACGGGTCTCGCCCAGGTCCCAGGTCAGCGACGGCTGGTGCTTGGCGACGAGGGTGAGCGCACCGGGCCAGAAGGCGTCGACCAGCTCCCAGGCCTGCTCGGAGAAGTCGGTGACCAGGCCGTGCAGGGTGTTGGGGGACCCGACGAGGACCGGGGAGGGCATACCGCGGCCGCGGCCCTTGGCCTCCAGCAGGTCGCCGACCGCCTCGGCGCTGAAGGCGTCCGCGCCGATGCCGTAGACGGTGTCGGTCGGCAGCACGACCAGCTCACCGCGGCGGACGGCCGAGGCGGCCTCGCGCAGACCGGTGGTGCGGTCGGTCGCGTCGCTGCAGTCGTATCGCCGTGCCATTACGGGACCTCCTCGTGCGAAACGAATACTTCGGATGCATCGGCTGCATCAGGCGCCGAAGCGGGACGCGTCATGGCGTCGCCCGGCGCGCGGTGGCGAAACGGGGCCTGTTGTTGAGGTCCGGGTGGTCGGCCGCATCGGCCCAGCCCCGCTCCTCGGTGAAGATCCACGGCACCTGCCCGCCCTGGGTGTCGGCATGCTCGATGACGACCACACCGCCGGGGCGCAGCAGGCGGTGTGCGGTCCGCTCGATGCCCCGGATCGTGTCCAGGCCGTCCTGACCCGAGAACAGCGCGAGCTCGGGGTCGTGGTCGCGGGCCTCGGGTGCGACGTACTCCCACTCGGTCAGCGGGATGTACGGCGGGTTGGAGACGACCAGGTCGACCTGCCCGTCCAGTTCGGGAAGCGCGGTCAGCGCGTCGCCGTGATGGAGAACGACACGGGACCCCTCGACGTTCTTGCGGGCGTAGTCAAGGGCTTCTTCGGACAGCTCCACGGCGTGCACCCGCGAGCGGGGCACCTCCTGCGCCAGGGCGAGGGCGATGGCCCCCGAGCCGGTGCACAGGTCGACGATCAGCGGCTCGACGACGTCCATGGCCCGTACGGCGTCTATCGCCCAGCCGACCACCGACTCGGTCTCCGGGCGGGGCACGAACACCCCTGGCCCGACGGCGAGTTCGAGGTAGCGGAAGAACGCCCGGCCGGTGATGTGCTGGAGCGGCTCGCGCGCCTCGCGGCGGGCGACGGCCTCCCAGTAGCGGGCGTCGAAGTCCGCGTCCTTGACGTGGTGCAGCTCACCCCGTTTGACGCCGTGCACGAACGAGGCGAGTTCCTCGGCGTCGAAGCGCGGCGAGGGCACACCGGCGTCGGCCAGCCGCTGGGTGGCCTGGGCCACCTCGGCGAGCAGAAGGTTCACGGGGCCTTCCTCCTAGTGCGCTGCGTCTTCATTGGTGCGGGTCCGCCGTCGGTCGGCCGGGGTCCGGGGGCTGTCCCCGGGAAGTGCGGTCCCGGTCCGGTACGTACCGGACCGTGCGGGCTTACTGGGCGGCGGCGAGCTTGGCGGCCGAGTCGGCATCGACACACGCCTGGATGACCGGGTCGAGTTCGCCGTCGAGCACCTGGTCCAAGTTGTACGCCTTGAAGCCGACCCGGTGGTCCGAGATGCGGTTTTCCGGGAAGTTGTACGTACGGATGCGCTCGGAGCGGTCAACCGTGCGAACCTGGCTGCGCCGGGCGTCCGACGCCTCCCGCTCGGCCTCTTCCTGCGCGGCGGCCAGCAGCCGGGAGCGCAGGATGCGCATTGCCTGCTCCTTGTTCTGGAGCTGGCTCTTCTCGTTCTGGCAGGAGACGACGATGCCGGTGGGCAGGTGCGTGATGCGCACCGCGGAGTCGGTGGTGTTGACGGACTGGCCGCCGGGCCCGGAGGAGCGGTAGACGTCGATCCGCAGGTCGTTGGGGCCGATCTCGACCTCGACCTCCTCGGCCTCGGGCGTGACCAGCACGCCGGCCGCGGAGGTGTGGATCCGGCCCTGCGATTCGGTGGCGGGCACGCGCTGTACGCGGTGCACTCCGCCTTCGTACTTCAGCCGCGCCCAGACGCCCTGTCCCGGCTCGGTGGCACCGTTCCCGCCCTTGGTCTTCACGGCGACCTGGACGTCCTTGTAGCCGCCGAGGTCGGACTCGTTGGCCTCCAGGATCTCGGTCTTCCAGCCGGCCCGCTCGGCATAGCGCAGATACATCCGCAGCAGGTCGCCGGCGAACAGCGCGGACTCCTCGCCGCCCTCGCCGGCCTTGACCTCGAGGATGACGTCCTTGTCGTCGCTGGGGTCCCGCGGGACGAGCAGCAGCCGCAGCTTTTCGGTCAGTTCCTCGCGCCGGGCGTCGAACACCTTGACCTCGTCGGCGAAGTCCGGGTCGTCCGCGGCGAATTCGCGCGCGGTCTCCATGTCCTCGCCGGTCTGCTTCCAGTCGCGGTACGTCGCGATGATCGGGGTCAGTTCGGCGTAGCGCTTGTTGAGCCGCATGGCCTCGCGCTGGTCGGCGTGGACCGCGGGGTCGGCCAGCCGCTTCTCGAGATCGGCGTGCTCGCCGATCAGTTCCTCGACCGCCTCGAACATCGTGGGGTTCCTCTACTGGCTGCTGTGGTGACCCGGGTACCGGGGCGCTGGCACATCTGCGGCTGCGCCGCGGGGCCCCGGCCCCGAACGGGAGCCAAGGGCCCGGACGACAAAACGCCGGTCCGGTCACCCCTGGGCAGGGGCAACCGGAGACCGGCGCCTTGCGGGTCGCTACTTCTTGGCGGCGGCAGCGCCCTTGCCGAAGCGGGCCTCGAAGCGGGCCACGCGGCCGCCCGTGTCCATGATCTTCTGCTTGCCGGTGTAGAACGGGTGGCACTCGGAGCAGACGTCGGCGCGGATGTTTCCGCCGGCGACCGTGCTACGGGTGGTGAAGGACGCGCCACAGGTGCAGCTGACCTGGGTCTCGACGTACTCCGGGTGGATGTCGCGCTTCAAGGGATTCTCCTAGGTTCGGGAGTGCACCGGGTCGTGTCGCGGATTGCGTCACGTGAACCGGGGCCGACGGTCCAGTCTGCCAGGACTAGGCGTATCTCCCAAAACCGGGGTGGGGCCGCAACTATTCCCGGCCGGTTCCGGGGCCGCCGGACCCCGGAACCCTGCCGTCCGGCTACTTCACGTATTTGTCCGTGCCGCCCTGGTCACCGGCCGAGCCCTTGATCGCGGACTTGGGGATCTCCTTGTCCTGGCGCAGCGCGTCCCAGACCTGCTCGCTCTTCTTCTCCAGCGGCACCACACGGTCCGGGTTGGCCGGGTCGTACGTCACCGGCAGCGTCACCATGTCGATGTTCTCCGATCCGATGCCGCCCAGGCTCTTGGCCAGGCCGGCCAGCTCGCTGACCGAGTTGAGGTCGGTGTCGGTGGTGATGGCCTTGGTGGCCGTATCGGCGATGTCGTAGAGCTTGGTGGGGTTGGTGAGCACCCCGACGTTCTTGACCTGGTTCATCAGGGCCTTGATGAACGCCTGCTGCAACTGGATGCGGCCCAGGTCGCTGCCGTCGCCGCCGGGCACGCCGTGCCGGGTCCGTACGAGGCCGAGCGACTGCTCGCCGTTGAGGTTGTGCTTGCCGGGCTGGAGATGCAGATGGCTGTGGTCGTCGTCGATCGCCTTGCTGGTGGTGATGTCCACCCCGCCCAGTGCGTCGATGAGCTTCTTGAAGCCGGTGAAGTCGACCTCGAGGAAGTGGTCCATACGGACATCGCTGATCGACTCGACGGTCTTGACCGCGCAGGCAGGCCCGCCGACCTCGAACGCCGTGTTGAACATCGCCCGCTGCGCTCCGGGGACGTCCTTGCCGTCCTTGGTGCAGTCGGGGCGCTTGATCATGGTGTCCCGGGGGACGCTGACCACGCTGGCCTTCTTATGGCCCTTGTACACGTGCACGATCATCGCCGTATCGGACCGCGCAGCGCCCTCGTCCTTGCCGTACTCCCCGTTCTTGCCGGCGCGGGAGTCGGACCCCATCACGAGGATGTTCATCGAGCCGTCGTCGACGTTCTTCGGCCGGTCGTGCCCCAGGGCGGCGTTGATGTCGACGCCCTTCAGATTGCCGTTGAGCTTGAAGTAGACGTAGCCGAGTCCGGCCCCACCCAGCAGTACGACGCTGGTCAGCGTGCACAGGGTGATGGTCAGCGCTCGGCGGCGTCGGGTCGGGCCCTTGCGCCGGCGGCCCGTGGCACGTATGCCGCGGGCACGGCTTTCGGCCGTCTTCGCGGTCCCGTTGCTGTCCGCCATCTGCTCCTCAGTCCTCGTTCGCTCGGCTGCCCCTCGCCGCCGCCGTGCCGTGCTGTGCGCCGCCACGGCCCGTTGCTCCTTGTCAGACGGGAGGCCGACGGGAAGGGTTGCACAGCGAGTCATGAGCGATTTCTTAGAAATCTGCGGCGGCCCGGCCCACCGGCTCGGGACCTTGGTCCTCCCCACCTGGGCTTTCGGCCCTTTTCCCGGCATGGCTGGAACCATGCGGGTTGCACTGATCTGTGCGGAACGTCTCAAGCGCGCCGTGTGTACCGCCCGCGGAGCGCGGGCCGGCTCACACGACGCCGTCCGCGGGCCCCGCCCGTACCGGGCAGCGCAGCGCAGAGCCCCCCTCGCCTACAGCGGCGAGGGGGGCTCTGCGGTACGGCGCCAGGACGCGCCCGACGGGCGTCAGTCGTTGCCGTTGCCCGCGGTCGGCGTCGTCTTCTGGATCTGGAGCAGGAACTCCGCGTTGGACTTCGTCTGCTTCATCTTGTCCAGCAGCAGCTCGATGGCCTGCTGCTGGTCCAGGGCGTGCAGCACCCGGCGCAGCTTCCAGACGACCGCGAGCTCGTCGCTGCCCATCAGGATCTCTTCCTTACGGGTGCTGGACGCGTCCACGTCCACCGCCGGGAAGATGCGCTTGTCCGAGAGCTTGCGGTCGAGCTTGAGCTCCAGGTTGCCGGTGCCCTTGAACTCCTCGAAGATCACCTCGTCCATCCGCGAGCCGGTCTCGACCAGCGCGGTGGCCAGGATGGTCAGCGAGCCGCCGTCCTCGATGTTGCGCGCCGCACCGAAGAAGCGCTTCGGCGGGTAGAGCGCGGTCGAGTCGACACCACCGGACAGGATGCGGCCGGAGGCCGGGGCGGCGAGGTTGTACGCACGTCCCAGACGGGTGATCGAGTCCAGCAGGACGACCACGTCGTGACCCAGCTCGACGAGGCGCTTGGCACGCTCGATGGCCAGCTCGGCGACGGTGGTGTGGTCCTCGGCCGGGCGGTCGAAGGTCGAGGAGATGACCTCGCCCTTGACCGACCGCTGCATGTCGGTGACCTCTTCCGGACGCTCGTCGACCAGGACGACCATCAGGTGGCACTCGGGGTTGTTGCGGGTGATCGAGTTGGCGACCGCCTGCATGATCATGGTCTTACCGGTCTTCGGCGGGGCCACGATCAGGCCACGCTGGCCCTTGCCGATCGGCGTGACCAGGTCGATGATCCGGGTCGTCAGGCCGCCCGACTCACCCTCCAGGCGCAGTCGCTCCTGCGGGTAAAGGGGCGTCAGCTTCCCGAACTCCGGCCGTCCGCGGCCCTGTTCGGGCGCCACGCTGTTGACGGTGTCGAGCCGGACCAGCGCGTTGAACTTCTCGCGGCGCTCGCCGTCCTTGGGCTGGCGGACCGCGCCGGTGACGTGGTCGCCCTTGCGCAGACCGTTCTTACGGACCTGGGCGAGCGAGACGTACACGTCGTTCGGGCCGGGCAGGTAGCCGGAGGTCCGGATGAACGCGTAGTTGTCGAGGATGTCGAGGATGCCCGCGACCGGGATCAGGACGTCGTCCTCGGACACCTGCGGCTCGTTGCCGAAGTCCTCACGGCCCCCGCGACGGCCCCGGCGGTCGCGGTAGCGGCCGCGACGGCCCCGGCGGCCGCCCTCGAAGTCGTCGTCGTCATCGGTACGGCGGTCGCGCTGACGCTGGCCGCCCTGGCCGCCCTGACCACCCTGGCCGCCGCCGTCGCCGGCGTCACCCTTGCGGCGGTCACCACGGTCACCACGGTCACCGCGGTCGCCACGGTCACCGCGGTCGCCACGGTCACGCTGGCGCTGGCCGCGCTCACCGCGGTCGCCCTTCTGCCCGCGGTCCTGGCGGTCGCCGCGGTCCTGGCGCTCGCCGCCCTTGCTGGGCCGGCCCTCGCCGGTCTCCTGCGGGGAGGTCGCGGTGTCGGTCTTGGCATCCGCCTTGACCTCGGTCTTCGCCTCGACCCTGGTCTCGGTCTTGACGTCGCCCGAGGCGCCCTCGGGGCTGCCCGCGGCGGCGGTGGCGCGGCGCCGGCGGCGCTCACCGGCCGGCTGCTCGTCGCTGACCGGCTGGCCGGGGATGTCGATCTGCTGCTGGGCCCCGGACTTGTCCGCGGACTTGTCCGCGGCCTTGTCGCCCTTGTCGGACTTGGCGGCCTTGCCGGCGGCCTGCTCCGCGCTGTCGTCGCCGGTACGGGCCTTGGAGGTCGTACGGCGCTTGGGCTTGGTCTCGGTGTCGGCGGCCGCGTCGGCCTTGGCGGCGGCGCCCGAGCTGCCGGCCTGCTTCTCCTTGATGACCTCGATCAGCTGGCTCTTGCGCATCCGCGCGGTGCCCTTGATACCGAGGCCGGAGGCGACCTGCTGAAGCTCTGCCAGGACCATGCCGTCAAGGCCGGTGCCGGAACGGCGGCGCCGCGTGCTAGCAGGCGCGGCGGGAGCGTCCGTGGCGGGCGCGGTGGCACTGCCATCGGTGCGCGCGCCCATCAGATCGGTGGTGTCGCTCACGAAGGGTCCTTCCCTGGAGCGGGCGTCGGCCTGTCTGGCTCGGCGACCGGTTGTGCTGTCCGGCTTGGGTCCTTGGTCTCATGGACCGGGCCGGGGCGGTGGTCCCGCCGGAAGTGGCGGTGAGAATCAGTTCATGGCTCCGGCGTGAAGAGATGCAGACTGGCCATGTCGTCACGCCGATTCCGGAGCGTGCTCACTTCTGCTCAGGCCATTGCTCCAAGCAGTTTGGGAGGCTCCCGGAAGAAAGTGGTCCCTATGGGGGACACGAAGCACCGCGCCACTCAGGCGTCGAGTACTGACTTGAGGTTAACACTACCGGGTCCAACAAACATTCCCCCTCTCAAAGACCGGCAATCGTCGATCACCCGCGTGATCACCCGGCGAGCGGCAGTACGCAGGTGCCTGCCGCGTCGAGGGTCAGCCGGTTGGCCGCCCACCCCTCTCCCGCCAGTGCTGCGACCTTCTCGGCCGCCGCGTCCTCGACCAGCGCGAGCACCGTCGGGCCCGCACCGGACACAACTGCGGGGACGCCGTCCGCACGCAGTCGGTTCACCAGGGCCACGCTCTCCGGCATCGCGGGGGCGCGGTATTCCTGGTGGAGTCGGTCCTCGGTCGCGGCGAGCAGCAGCTCGGGGCGCCTGGTCAGGGCCTCGACGAGCAGTGCGGCGCGGCCGGCGTTGGCCGCGGCGTCCACATGCGGGACGGTACGCGGCAGCAGTCCACGGGCGGTCTCGGTCAGCACCGGCTTTCCGGGCACGAAGACCACCGGAACGATGGAATCCGCGGGATCCATCCGGATCGCGCGGGCGGTTCCGGTGTCCATCCAGGCGAGGGTGAATCCGCCCAGCAGACACGCAGCGACGTTGTCGGGGTGGCCCTCGATCTCGGTGGCCAGCTCCAGCAGCGCGGTGTCGTCGAGCTTTTGCTCACCGCCTATCGTCACCGCGCGGGCGGCGACGATGCCGGCGCAGATGGCGGCGGAGGAAGACCCCAGGCCGCGGCCGTGCGGAATGCGGTTGGCGCAGACGATTTCCAGGCCGCGCGGCTGTCCGCCGAGCAGCTCGAAGGCGGTGCGCATCGACCGCACGAGCAGATGACTCTCGTCGCGCGGCAGGGAGTCGGCACCCTCACCTGCGATGTCGATGTGCAGTCCGGAGTCGGCGACACGCACCACGACATCGTCGTACAGGCCCAGGGAAAGACCCAGGGCATCGAAGCCGGGACCGAGATTGGCGCTGGTAGCGGGGGTGCGCACCCGGACGGCGGCGGCGCGGAACGCGGGACCGGCCATCGCTCGATGACTCTCCTTGATTGATGCTGCGGTACTGCCCCGGAGCGCCGCGGCACCGAGATGCCCGGCCGGCTCATGGGGTCTGTTCTGACCTGCCCTGCGCGCCACTGCGTTATGCCGTGGGGAGGGGAGTTGGTGCCAGCCTATCGAAGGAAGGTTCTGTCGCGACACAGGGCGCACAGGAGGCGCACGATGCGTGTCGCGCGCCTTCCTGTGCCCCGCCGCTGCCTTCCCTCCGGCTTTGCACCCTTTGCACCCTTTGCTCTGCAAGGGGTGACGGGACATTCACCGTCCCGTCACCGGGCGCCGTACCGGCAGGTCCGCCCGTACGGCTGCGCCCCGCGCGGGGCGCCGGCGGTCCTAGACGAGGCCGAGGCGCTCGGCCGCGGCGTCCGCGTCGATCGGGACCGTGACCGGCTGCGGCGCCCCGGCCACCGCCCAGTCCGGGTCCTTGAGGCCGTTGCCCGTCACCGTGCAGACGATGCGCTGGCCGGGGTCGACCTTGCCCTCCTCGGCGGCCTTGAGCAGACCGGCGACGGACGCGGCCGAGGCGGGCTCCACGAAGACCCCCTCCTGCGCGGCCAACAGGCGGTAGGCGGCGAGGATTTGACGGTCGGTCACGGAGTCGATGGCGCCGCCGGACTCGTCCCGCGCCTGCTCCGCGTACGACCACGAGGCGGGGTTGCCGATGCGGATGGCGGTGGCGATGGTGTGCGGGTCCTTGACGACCTCGCCGCGCACGATCGGCGCACTGCCGGAGGCCTGGAAGCCCCACATGCGCGGAGTGTGCGAGGCGAGCCCGTCGGCCGCGTACTCCTTGTAGCCCCGCCAGTACGCCGTGATGTTGCCGGCGTTGCCGACGGGCAGTACATGGATGTCGGGCGCATCGCCGAGCATGTCGACGATTTCGAAGGCGGCGGTCTTCTGGCCCTCGATGCGCACCGGGTTGACGGAGTTCACAAGTGCGACCGGGTAGTTGTCGGACAGGCTCCGGGCCAGCGTCAGACAGTCGTCGAAATTTCCCTCGACCTGGAGGATCTTCGCGCCGTGGACCAGTGCCTGGCCCATCTTGCCCAGCGCGATCTTGCCCTGCGGGACGAGCACGGCGCAGACCATGCCGGCGCGGACCGCGTAGGCGGCGGCCGAGGCGGAGGTGTTGCCGGTGGAGGCGCAGATGACCGCCTTGGCGCCCTCCTCCTTGGCGCGGGTGATCGCCATCGTCATGCCACGGTCCTTGAAGGAGCCGGTGGGGTTGGCACCCTCGACCTTGAGGTGCACCTCGCAGCCGGTGCGCTCGGAGAGCACCTGGGCCGGTACGAGAGGCGTGCCGCCCTCGCGGAGGGTGACGACCTCGGTCGTGTCGCTGACCGGGAGCCGGTCGCGGTATTCCTCGATGATTCCGCGCCACTGGCTGCTCGCCGTGGTCACAGTGGAATTGGCAGACATGGGTTCCTTTACTCCCCTTCGACCCGCATGATGCTGGCGACACCACGGACGGTGTCGAGCTCGCGCAGAGCCCCGACGGTCGACGACAGGGCCGCGTCCGCCGCTCGGTGGGTGACGATGACGAGGGATGCCTCGCCGTCCTTGCCCGACTGACGGACCGTATCGATCGATACGCCGTGCTCCGCGAAGATCGTGGCGACCTGGGCGAGAACACCGGGCTTGTCGGCCACGTCGAGGCTGATGTGGTACCGCGTGACGACCGCGCCCATGGGGCTGACGGGCAGCCGCGTGTAGGCGGACTCACCCGGTCCGGTGGCGCCGGCGAGCTTGTTGCGGCAGACCGCGACGAGGTCGCCGAGCACCGCGGAGGCGGTCGGCGCGCCACCCGCGCCCGGCCCGTAGAACATCAGCTGACCGGCCGCCTCGGCCTCGACGAAGACCGCGTTGTACGCCTCACGGACGGAGGCGAGCGGATGCGTCAGCGGAATCATCGCGGGGTGCACCCGCGCGGTCACGGACGCACCGTCCGCGGCCCGCTCGCAGATGGCCAGCAGCTTGACCGTGCACCCCATCCGCTTGGCGGAGGCGATATCGGCCGCGGTGACCTCCGTGAGGCCCTCGCGGTGCACATCGTCGATGGTCACGCGGGTGTGAAAGGCGATACCGGCCAGGATCGCGGCCTTGGCGGCGGCATCGAAGCCCTCGACGTCGGCGGTCGGGTCGGCCTCGGCGTAGCCGAGCGCGGTGGCCTCGTCCAGCGCCTCGCTGTAGCCGGCCCCGGTCGAGTCCATCTTGTCGAGGATGAAGTTGGTGGTGCCGTTGACGATGCCGAGCACCCGGTTGACCTTGTCGCCGGCCAGGGACTCGCGCAGCGGCCGTACCAGCGGGATCGCGCCCGCGACGGCGGCCTCGTAATACAGGTCCGCACCATTGGCCTCGGCCGCCGCGTGCAGCGCCGCGCCGTCCGCCGCGACCAGCGCCTTGTTGGCGGACACCACGCTCGCGCCGTGCTCGAAAGCGGTGGTGATGAGCGTGCGGGCCGGCTCGATACCGCCGATGACCTCGATCACGACATCAATATCGCCGCGTTTGACGAGCGCGGTCGCATCGGTGGTGACCAGGTGGGCCGGGACGCCCTCGCGCACCTTGTCGGGGCGGCGGACGGCGATCCCGGCGAGTTCCACGGGCGCACCGATGCGGGCGGCGAGGTCGTCGGCGTGCGTCGTCATGATGCGCGTCACCTCTGAGCCGACAACACCACAGCCCAGGAGCGCCACCTTCAGCGGACGCGTACGCATCATTCGACCTCTGCTTCTCATCGATCAGCGAATTCCAGCTTGCTCATGCACAAGTCTCACGCACCGGACGGCGGTTTCCGTCCATCGTCCAGATGCCGAGACATTTATTTCATCCGGGAGCGGAACCCGGCGATCCGGCCCTACCCGACATCCAACCGCAGGAGATCTTCCTCCGTCTCCCGTCGGACGATCACCCTGGCCGCACCGTCCTTCACCGCCACCACCGGCGGCCGCAGCGAGTGGTTGTAGTTGCTCGCCATGGAACGGCAGTACGCACCGGTGGCCGGCACCGCGAGCAGGTCCCCGGGCGCCACATCGGCCGGCAGGAAGGCATCGCGGACGACGATGTCCCCGCTCTCGCAGTGCTTGCCGACCACGCGCGAGAGCATCGGCGCGGCCTGGGAGGTGCGCGACACCAGCGCCACGCTGTACTCCGCGTCGTAGAGCGCCGTGCGGATGTTGTCCGACATCCCGCCGTCCACGGACACATACGTCCGCAGGCCTTCCAGCTCCTTGACCGTGCCGACCTCGTACAGCGTGAAGGCCGTGGGCCCCACGATCGCCCGTCCCGGCTCGACCGACAGCCGCGGCACACCCAGCCCCGCCGCCGCGCACTCCTTGCTCACGATGTCGCCCAGCGCCGCCGCAATCTCGTGCGGCTCCCGCGGATCGTCATCAGAGGTGTACGCGATGCCGAGCCCGCCGCCCAGGTCGATCTCGGGCAGCTCGATCCCGTGCTCGTCACGCACTTCGGTCAGCAGCTGCACCACGCGGCGCGCGGACACCTCGAATCCCGCCATATCGAAAATCTGCGAGCCGATATGGCTGTGAATGCCGATGAGTTCCAGCCCGTCCAGCTTCAGCGCACGACGCACGGCCTCCGCCGCCTGGCCGTCCGCCAGCGCAATGCCGAACTTCTGGTCCTCGTGTGCGGTCGCAATGAACTCATGCGTATGCGCCTCGACACCGACCGTGACCCGGATCTGCACGCGCTGCCGCTTGCCCAGCCGCTCCGCGATATGCGCGACCCGCACGATTTCCTGGAACGAGTCGAGCACGATCCGTCCGACCCCCGCCTCCACGGCGCGGGTGATTTCCTCGGTGCTCTTGTTGTTGCCGTGCAGGGCGATCCGCTCGGCCGGCATTCCCGCCGCCAGCGCCGTGGCCAGCTCGCCCCCGGAGCAGACGTCGAGATTCAGCCCCTCTTCGTTCAGCCACCGCACGATGGCCCGGGACAGGAATGCCTTCCCGGCGTAGAACACATCGGCCCCCGGACCGAAGGCGTCCTTCCAGGCCCGGCAGCGGGCCCGGAAGTCGTCCTCGTCCAGGAAGTACGCCGGTGTGCCGAACTCCTCGGCGAGCGCGGCGACGTCCAGCCCGCCGACGGTGACCACACCGTCGGCATTGCGCGAGACCGTACGGGACCAGACCCGCGGGTCGAGGGTGTTGAGATCGGCGGGCGGCCCGGCGTAGTGCCCCTCGGGCAGTACGTCAGCGTGCCGGGGCCCGGCGGGATGCGCGGAGCGACTCATGACTGTGGAGTTCCCCTCAAAATCGTTCAGAGGTGTTCGGGAGCGGAGATGCCGAGCAGACGCAGGCCGTTGGCGAGCACCGTCCCGCCGGCCTCGGCAAGGGCCAGCCGGGCGCGATGCACGGCCAAGGGTTTCTGCTCCCCGACGGGCAACGGCGGAAAGAGGTCATGCCACCGGAAGAACGCGTCCGCCGTCGCCTCCAGATGGCGCACCACCCGGTCCGGCGCCCGCAGCCGCGCGGCGACTTCGATGACGGAGGGGAAAGTGGCGAGAAGGGTCTCCAGAGCATGGAGGCTCTGGAGGGAGGGGGCGGGGGGCGTGGGGTGCTGCGGCGGGGGCTGAGCGTCGGGGGCGGACCGATCCCCGGGCGAAGACGAGGAGCCGCCACCCGTCAGCGGATGCCCCACCTCCCCCGGCTCGCTCACAAACCCCAGCTCACCCGCGTTCCGCACCAGCGCCCGCACCCGCGCGTACGCGTACTGCACCCGGAACCGCGGATTGCTCTCCCGCTGCACGGGCCGCTCGGGCACCCGCACCGGATCATGCGCGGCCGGCCGCAACAGGACCCAGCGTGCCTCGTCGGCACCGAGGCGGGCGATGAGTGTGGCGAGGTCGTACGGAACGGGCGCGAGCGCCGGCTGGCATCCGCCCCGGCGCCCACCGGGCCCGGCCGCCGCGTCGATCCGCGCCAGCACCTCGTCGATCACGGCCTCACGGGCGCCGCCCGCCGCGGAACCGTCCACCGGGCCGAAGGCATCAGGGTCTTGCCCCGCCCTCGACCCGCCGTAGCCGTCCCCCTGCGCCAGCACATCCCGTACGAGCGCGATCAGCGCCCCGTCCCCCAGGGTGAAGTTCAAAAAACCCGGCCCGGCGATCTCGACGCGGGCGATCCCGGCGCTCCCGACCAGCCGCTTCCGCAGAATCTCGGCGACCTCCCGGGCCGGCCGCCCTGCCGGCCCCGCGAGTTGCAGCGCGACATTGGAGGCGTAGTCCCCACACCCGGGCCGCGGCGGCGGCTGCACCACGATCCGCGCCGGCACAGGCACGGAGAGCTCCTGCTCCTCCACTGCACCACGCACGGAGCGCAGGACGGTGCGGGAGAGCTCAGCGGGGGTCACAGGACAAGCGTATGGGAGACCAGGGGCATCCACGCGACCCGGTTTCGCCCTGTGGACACTCCGCCCGGGGATCCGGGGTGGGCCCGGGACTCACCTGAGCACGGCATCGGGGCACCGGGCTTCCGGCGTGCCCGCTCACAGCACCGGGGCTCGCCTACTCCCCACCCGCATCCACCATGCCGACCCCACCGGACGTCGCGACCCCACCGGACGGAGCGCCACGCTCCGCCGCGCCCCCGCTCCCGTCGCTCTCCCCGTCCTCTTCCTCGGCCCCACCCGCGGCCCCACGCTGCCGCTGGCGCGCCTCGCGCACCAGCATCCCCACGGTCCGCACCAGCTCCGTCGGCTCGAACGGCTTCGCAAGAAAGGCGTCCACACCCACCGACTCGCCGTTGTCCACCTCACCCTGCGTGCAGGCGCTGATGATGGCGATCGGGATATCCCACGTCCGCGGATCGGACCGCAACCGCGCCGCGGTGTGCAGACCGTTGAGCCGTGGCATCACCACATCGAGGGTCACGACATCAGGTCTCACGTGGTGCACCACGTCCAGACATTCGGCACCATCAGCCGCGGTCACGACCTCGAAGCCCTCCAGCTCGAGATTGACCCTGATCAACTGCCGGATCACCTTGTTGTCGTCGACAACGAGGATCCGACCGGACAAGCCAGGCACACCTTGAGACTAGGACCCCGCCTGTGACTGCGTCCCGGTTTTCCCCACTTCCGCCCCCGTGTGAGGGACCTTTCCTCGACCCCCACCGCCACGCCCCTCACATGCGCTAGAGACCCGGCCACTCCCGCCGCGCCCCCTCCCCCACCTCCCACGAAACCTGTTCATGAACACCCCATCAGAGCTGGTAGGGTTCTACCCGTCGCCACGAGAACACAGGCGGCAACGCCCCCGTAGCTCAGGGGATAGAGCAACGGCCTCCGGAGCCGTGTGCGCAGGTTCGAATCCTGCCGGGGGCACTTCGCAGGAAGTGCCTGAAAGACCCTCTGCACAGTGAAAACTGGGAGAGGGTCTTTTCGCTTTCGTCCTCTGCTTCTGGTGTTCGCACTCCTCCAAGCGCCAAAGGGTCGGCATCGCGTCACTCTCCACCGAGAATCCGCCGGTTTCTGTGCCGCAGACATCGGGCGCCGGACAAGGCAGCTCCACGTGAGCACGTTCGTACCGTCGCCATAGCGCCCGCTCCAGGGGGCCGTACAGCCGCCGCAGCTGTCGTGGCTGCAACCCAGGACCCCGCACGAACCTCATGGGCCGAGGCCCACGTGCGCCCCTATATACGGGAGGCCGGGCAGGCAGGGCGTGAACACCTCACAAGCCGCCCCCAACCTGATTCATCGTGCGTAAGGTGGGCTCCCTGAAAAATGGCAACGGGCAATGGGGGAAGAGGCAGCGTGGACGACCGGCTTCGCAACTTTGCGAAGGGATCACCGAACTTCGGGGCCCTCTACCACCACCAGCCACTGCTCTCGTTGTACGGCGCCTCGGCCGAAGCCACCGTATTCACCAATCCCAATTCGTCGCTGGTCCAGGCCGGGCAGTTCGGCGAAGTCCTGGCGGAGGAGCTGATCGCCCGGATCGGGATGCGGGTCGAGGGGGATCGCCAGATCGACCGGCTGACCGCGCTGACTCGCGCCGGCGTCCTGGTTCCCGAGATCCGCAGCGACTTCGACCAGCTGCGCCACGACCGGAACAAGGCTGCCCACAGCCACCTCTTCGACACCGCGCGGGCCCTGGCCGCCGTACGTACCTGCTACAAGCTGGGCCTCTGGTTCCATGACGCCATCGAGGGCCGGCGGACGGTCGCCGAGTTCGTGCCGCCCACAGACCCCGGCGACTCTGCTCAGGTCACGGACCCGGCCGAGCTGGCCGAGCTGCGCGAAGCCCTCGACGGACACCGCCAGGCGCTCACCCAGGCCCGCACCCGGCTCGCGGAGTCCAGCAGCGCTCTGGAAGCCGAGCGCAAGGCGCGCTCCGAGGCCGAGCACTTGATCGCCAGCGTGAACACCAACACGAGCGAACTGCAAGCGCAGGTCGAGCAGTTGGCTGCTCAGATCGAGGACCTGCGCGGCGCCCAGAAGGCGAAGTACGACGTCGCCCGCAAACAGCCCCGGCACGTGGACGCGGGCAGCCGCGACGCCATCATCCACCGTGCCCAGCGTCCTGCTGCCCTCAACGAGGTCCAGGCCCGCGACGCCATCGACGCGATGCTGCACGCATCCGGCTGGGTGGTCCAGGACCGCGACCAGCTCAACCCGGAGGCCGGGCAGGGAGTCGCCGTCCGCGAGTTCACCCTGGCCACCGGCCGCGCCGACTACGTCCTGTACGTCGACGGCCGGATCGTCGGCGTGATCGAGGCCAAGCGCGAGGGCGACCACCTCTCCAGCGCCGTCGAGCAGAACGACCGGTACGCGGCCGGCGTGCTGAAGGAGAACCGTCTCGCCGTCTGGCGCGAGGCCGAGCCGTTCGCCTTCCGTTACGCCACGACCGGTACCGAGACCTACTTCGTCAACCGGCTCGACCCTGATGCCCGCTCCCGCGAGGTCTTCACATTCCACCGCCCCGAGACGGTCGCCGGATGGGTGCAGCGCGCCGACGAGACCCCTCGCACCCCCACCTTCCGGGCGGCCCTGCGCACACTTCCCGTGCTGGAGCCGAACGGGCTGCGCCTGGCCCAGATCGACGCGATTTCCGGCCTTGAGGAATCTTTGGGAGAGGACCGCGCAAGGGCGTTGATCCAGATGGCGACGGGCGCCGGCAAGACGTACACGGCGGTGGCGCAGACGTACCGGCTGCTCAAGTACGCCAAGGCCCGCCGTGTCCTGTTCCTCGTCGACCGCAACAACCTGGGCAAGCAGGCGCACGACGAGTTCCGGAAGTTCACCACCCCCGACGACGGCCGCAAGCTCTCCGACATCTACAACGTCGACCGACTCGGTGCCTCGGGCCTCCAGGACACTTCGTCCGTCGTGATCTGCACGATCCAGAAGATGTACTCGCTGCTACGGGGCGAGACGCTGACCGACGACGAGCAGGCCGACGCGGCGGCGGACAACGCGGCGTACGAGGACACGTACGAGACCGATCTGCCCATCGACGTGGCCTACAACCCGGCCGTGCCGATCGAGTCGTTCGACCTGATCATCGTGGACGAGTGCCACCGTTCGATCTACGGCCTGTGGCGGGGCGTACTGGAGTACTTCGACGCCCATCTGGTCGGCCTGACCGCCACCCCCAAGCCGCAGACGCTCGGCTTCTTCGGCCGCAACCTGGTCTCCGAGTACACCTATCCGCAGGCCGTCGCGGACGGTGTGAACGTCGACTTCGATGTCGTACGCATGCGCTCCGACCTGCGCGAGAACGGCGTCGCGACGATCGAGTCCGGGACGACGATCAGGGTCAGGGACCGCAAGACGCGACGGCAGCGCTACCAGGAGCTGGACGACGACTTCACGTACACGACCGCGCAGATCGGCCGGTCGGTGGTCACGGTGGATGAGATCCGGGCGGTGCTGACCGCTTACCGGGACAACTGGCAGCGCTGGTTCCCCGACCGCCGCGAGCTCCCGAAGACCCTGATTTTCGCGGTCGGCGAAGATCACGCTGAGGATGTCCTCGCCCAGGTCAAGGAGGTCTTCGGCCGCGGGGACGACTTCGCGAAGAAGATCACGTACAAGAGCCGGCAGGCCGGGGAGGACCCGGACGAGCTGATCCGCGCGCTGCGGACCTCTCCCCGGCTCCGGGTCGCGGTCACGGTCGACATGATCGCGACCGGTACGGACGTGAAGGCCCTGGAGTGCGTCATATTCCTGCGCGAGGTGCGCAGTGCGGTGCTCTTCGAGCAGATGAAGGGGCGCGGCGCCCGGACCATCGACGCGACCGAGCTCCAGGAGGTCACGCCGGAGGCGGGCGCGTCGGTGCGCAAGGACCGCTTCGTGCTCGTGGATGCGGTGGGTGTGACGGACTCACCACTGGTCGACGCGCGGCCGCTGGTGCCGGCGGGCGAGCGGCAGGTGTCACTGGCGAAGCTGCTGGACAAGGCCGGTACGAAGTCGATCAGTACCGGTGAGGCCGAGATCCTGGCCGGGCGGCTCGCGCGGCTCAACCAGCAGCTGACGGAGGACGAGCGCGAGCAGCTGACCGAGGCTGCGGGCGGACGCACCCTGTCCGAGATTGCGGGCGGCATCGTCAAAGCCGTCGACCCGGACCGGCAGGAGCGGGCCCTTGAGGAGGGTGGGCGGGCGGCGGCCCGGAAGCTGGTGGAGGACGCGATCGCGCCGCTGACCACCAGTGATGCCCTCCGTAGCCGCATCATCGAGATCCGGCGGGACAAGGACTACGTCATCGACGAGACCACGGCTGTGTCGATCACTGATGTGGACGAGGTCCCGAGGGAGGTGCGGGCCCAGGAGGAGGTCGGCAAGTGGAGCCGGCTCCTGAAGGAGGAGCGTGACCGCATCGCGGCGGTGTCGCTGGCGCTGAGCAGCCCTCGGGCGATGTCTCCTGCGGAGGCGTACGCGTCGCTGCGGGAACTGGCCACGGAGATCCACCGCCCCCAGTACGCGTGGACGCCGCAGGCACTGTGGACGTATTACGAGGACCTGGGCGCGGCGGTGCACCGGACGGACCGGGAGGCGGGCGTCCCGGACCTGATCTCGCTGATCCGGTACGAGTTGGGTGTGGATGAGGAACTTCGCCCCTACCGCGATACTGTCGAGGAGCGTTTCGCGGCGTGGCTGCTGAAGCAGCGGCAGGCCGGAGCGGACTTCTCGGAGGAGCAGCTGTGGTGGCTGCGGGCCATACGGGATGTCGTGGCGAGTGATGTCGGGATCAGCACACAGGAATTCAACGCCGAGCCCTTCAAGGGGCGGGGTGGCGGGCGCGGGTTCCAGCATGCGTTTCCGGGGCGGGATGTTCGGTCTTTGTTGGGTGAGTTGAATCGGGAATTGGCTTGAGTGACACAGAAACTCCGCCGGGATGGAGCCGGACTCAGCTCCGCGACATCTTGCTGAAGATTGAAGCCGGAAAGTCCTTCACTTGCGAACCTCGCCCTGCCGCCCCCAATGAGTGGGGAATCATCAAAGTCAGCGCCATGACCTGGGGTCAGTTCGACGAGGCCGAGAACAAAGCTCTGCCTGCCGAGCGCGTAGCTAATCCCGCGTACGAGATCCGTCCGGGCGACATCCTTGTCAGTCGCGCCAATACACGGGCATATGTTGGAGCGCCAGTTCTCGTCGGCCAGTGCCGCCCACGGCTTCTACTCTCAGACAAGAGCCTCCGTCTCGTACCCAGCGATCAAGTAGATAAGAAATGGCTGGTCTATCTCCTGGGGTCTCCAGAGGTGAGGCAATTCATCTCTGCAAAGGCAACGGGGACCAAGGACGCCATGCGTAACATTTCGCAGCAGGCTCTGCTGGACATCCCTATCGTGCTTCCCCCTCTCGCGGAGCAGCACCGCATCGTCGAGGCCCTCGAAGACCACCTCTCCCGCCTCGAGGCGGCTAGATCTGGGCTGGAGATGACTCAGGCGAAGTCCAAGCGGCTCAGCTCTCTCCTCTACGGCCGCGCGGTTGCCGGCGCTTTCAGTCGCACCGTACAGGCTCACGAATGCGTTCGGGCTGACTCCGTCAGAAAGGCCAGCAGTTCGAGGGCCACTCGCCGATGGAAAACATCAGCTACGTCGATGATCCCGGGGTATACGCCACCCGACAACTGGACACTGGTGAGCCTGGGAGACCTCTCGTACGCCTCCGGGTACGGCACATCGACCAAGTGCGATTATGAAGGCCCCGGACACCCGGTCCTGCGCATCCCGAACGTCCAAGGCGGATCAATCGACCTCTCGGACATGAAGAATGCCATAGACCCCAGCCTCGAACTGAGCCAATACTTCCTTGAGCCCGGAGATCTACTGTTTGTGCGCACCAACGGCAGCCGAACCCTCATCGGAAGAGTTGGTGTTGTGGAAGAATTTCTGCCGTACGCCTTTGCGTCTTACCTGATCAGATTTCGACTCACTCCCAAAATCGTGGAGCCACGCTGGGTGCAGCTGGTGTTGCAAAGCCCCTTGTGGCGACAAGCGATCGAACGTTATGCGGCGTCTTCTGCTGGACAATACAACCTCAGCGTTGACACACTCTCTAAACTTCCGATGCCGATTCCCCCATTGGAAGTTCAGCGCGACACGCTTGAGGCCGTGGATGCCGCCGTGGCCGGAGCGATGCGTCTGTCCGACGCCGCTGAGCTTGCTCGGACGCGCGCTGATCATCTACGTACCGCATTGTTGCACCGGGCATTTACCGGCCGCCTCGTCCCCCAAGACCCCACCGACGAACCGGCCCCCGTCCTCCTCGACCGCATCCGCACTGAGCGCGAGGCACAGGGCAGCAAGGGCAAGCCCAAGCGCGCCCCACGCCCCCGCAAGGCGGCCGCAGCTGACGCACCACCGCCCCCACCCCCCGCCGCCTCAATCCCTTCCCCCAACAACGCCGTTCAGCAGGAGCTTCCGCTGTGACCCCCGCAATCCCCGCTCAGGCGCACGCGCAGACCAACACCCTGGTCGCCAAGCTCTGGAACTACTGCAACGTCCTCCGGGACAACGGCCTGTCCACCATCGAGTACGTCGAGCAGCTCTCGTACCTGCTCTTCCTGAAGATGGCCGACGAGATCGCGTCCGACCCCTTTACTGAGGAGGAGGCCAAGACCGTCGTACCGGCCGAGTACGACTGGAAAAACCTCGCCTCCAAGAAGGGCCTGGAACTCGAAGCGCACTACCGCGACACCCTCACCGCGCTCGCCAAGAACCCCGGCACCACCCTCGGTACGATCTTCGCCAAGTCCCAGAACCGCATCACCGAGCCCGCGCTCCTCGAAAAGCTGGTCGTCGATCTGATCGGCAAGGAGGACTGGACGATCCAAGGGACGGACCTCAAGGGCGACGCCTACGAGGGCCTGCTCGCCAAGGGCGCCGAGGACACCAAGACCGGTGCCGGCCAGTACTTCACGCCCCGCGCGCTCATCGACGCCATGGTGGACGTGATGCAGCCGCGGCCCGAGGACACCATCACCGACCCCGCCTGCGGCACCGGCGGCTTCCTCATCTCCGCACACAGCTACATCCGCAAGCACCACATGCAGAATCTGTCGCGCGACCAGCGCCTCGCCCTCGGGTCCGGCAAGATCTGGGGCAACGAGCTGGTCACGGGCACGGCTCGGCTCGCCGCCATGAACATGCTGCTTCATGGGATCGGTGACGCCGACGGGCCATCCCTCATCACTGAAGGTGACGCCCTCGCCGAGCAGCCGGGGCGGCACGCCTCTCTCGTGCTAGCCAACCCGCCCTTCGGCAAGAAGTCCGCGATCACCGTCATCGGCACGGATGGAAAAGCCGAGAAGGAAGACATCTCCTACGAGCGGGGCGACTTCCGCGCCACCACCACTAACAAGCAGCTCAACTTCCTCCAGCACATCATGTCGTTGATGGAGATGAACGGGCGTGCCGCCGTCGTCCTCCCGGACAACGTGCTCTTCGAGGGCGGGGCCGGTGAGAAGGTGCGCCGGCGGCTGCTCGAAGACTTCGATCTGCACACGATCCTGCGGCTGCCCACCGGCATCTTCTACGCGGGCGGCGTCAAGGCGAACGTCCTGTTCTTCGAGAAGAAGCCGCCCCGGTCCGGTGGTGCGCACAACACCTCGAAGCTCTGGGTCTACGACTTCCGTACGGCCAAGCACTTCACGCTCAAGCAGCATCCGCTGCGCCGTGCGGATCTGGAGGATTTCGTCCAGGCGTATCTGCCAGGCCAGTCGATCAGCGAGCGCGTGGAGACCGAACGATTCAAGTCGTTCGACTATGACGAGCTCATCGCCCGCGACAAGGTGAATCTCGATATCACCTGGATGAAGGACCCGGCGCTCGACGACGCCGACAGCCTGCTTCCGCCCGAGGTGATCGCACAGGAGATCGTCGAGGATCTCCAGGCCGCACTCAGCGAGTTCGCCGCCATCGCGGAGGCGCTCGGTGGCGAGGTCGCGGCTGACACCGACGCGATCCAGCCAACTGGAACGGATTGATCCGCAACCGGGTTGCTCCTCCCCCGCTCCCACCGGAATCCTGACTCCCGAGGCCCAGCGAGACGGGGGAAGTTCCATGCAAGCCGCACATCCGCAGACGCGCGAGTTCCGGGCGTTCCTGACCAACCTTGAGTATGCCCGGAAGATGATCGTCGCGGGTCAGAGCCTGGCGGCTTTCCAGTCCCCGGTCATCGACATCGGCGACTTCTACCGCGCCGCGTGGGTGCAAGCCGTCAGCGCCATCGACCACTGGTTCCACGAGGAGCTGTACCGGCGAGTGGCGGAGCTGGCCTCCGAGGACGGCGCCGGAATGCCGCTTCAGCTGACGAAGTTCGAACTGCCTTTGGCGATGGTCGAGGAGGTCCGGCGCGGTAAGGCCACGCTCGCCGACGCCGTGTCGGACCACGTGAAGGCGAAGTGGGGCAACGCGGCGCTGCAGAACCCCCGGAAGATCAGCGAGGCGCTCAAGCTGGTCACGGAGCAGGACATCTGGGGCAAGGCCGCCGTGCAGCTCAACGAGTGGAATCACGGCCGTACCTCGATGAACGCGCAGGCCCTGAAGCAGAAATACAACTCGATCACCGACCGCCGCAACCGGATCGCCCACGACGCGGACCTCTTGGACGGGGACCTCAAGCGTCGGCGTCCGATCACGGACGCCGACGTTACTGACGCGATCGACTGGATCGAGCGGATCGCGCTGGCCATTGCCAAGGTGCTGGGCTGAGGCTTCTTCATCTCCGGACAAGCCGTGGGCGCCATCGTTACGTTGTCGATGGCGCTCCCCGCAGAAGGGACACACCCGTCACCCCTGGGCTGCGAAGTCCACGAAGGCGGCCCACTGCGCCCGCTGGAAGGCCAGTTGTGCCTTGGCCGGCTCCTTGGAATCACGTATATGGACCATCGCGCTGCTGTCGATAGCAACCTCGACGCATGCACCTCCCTCGTTGCCGCTGTAGCTGCTCTTGAACCAGGCGAGTCGCGCGGGTTCTCCAGTGCTCATCGTTCTGCCTGCATCCTCTCGATCAGGGCCAGAGACTCTCGTGGAGTGAGCGCCTGGGCCCTGATGCTGCCGTAGCGTGCGGCCAGGATACGGACCTCCTCGGTATCCGTGGCCAGGCGAGTGATGTTCTGGACCTCCACGTACCCGACCTGCGGTTTTCCCTTGGGTGTGAGCAGAATGAACGGGCCGCCCATCCCAGCGTGCTCGGTTCGGTCCATCGGCATCACTTGAAGCTCGACGTTGCGCAGTTGGCCAAGCTGGAGCAATTGCTCCAGCTGCTCCTTGTGAACCTTCCGTCCGCCGATCGGCCGCCGTAACACGGACTCTTCGATGACAGCAGTCACCATGGGCGGAGGCCAGCGAGTCAGGATCTCCTGCCGGGCCAGCCGCGAGACCACCCTTTGCTCAATCGTCTCCTCGTCGAGCAGCGGCTTGCGCATCTCGTACAAGGCCCGGGTCCGCTGCTCGGTCTGGAACAAGCCGGGGATGTCGTGGCTGCTGTAGTCATTGACCTCCACCGCATCCCCCTCCAGCCTTGCGTAGTCCCTGAACCAAGCCGGATGCCGAACCCGCGCCTTCGCCTTCGCCCGCGCCACATCCTCCTTGGCCGCCTTCAACAGGCCGTCGGCGCCCAGCAGTTCGTCGGCCGCGTCCAGGAACTCAGGCTGCGGCGTACGGCGGCCACGCTCCAGTGACGAGATCAAGTCCTCGCCGTAGCCAAGCCGGTCGCCGACGTCCTTCTGGGTCAAGCCGGCCCGCTCCCGCAGCAGCTTGAGCTGCTTGCCGAGCGCGCGGTACAGATCCGCCGCGCCGTCCGCGTCCTCGGGCGGGTCGGGCCGCCGCCCGGCCTCGTTCCGTTGCACCCCGTCCGTCACCACGACCACCGCCTCGCGCATTACGCCCGTCCGGTTACTCCCGCCACCCAGGACAGACAACCATCCGTACTGGTACACACACTCTCCGTACCGACCGCTTCCCTGGTCAGGGTAGGGCCCTCCGGCCACGCTCTGTCACATGAAGTCAGAAACTACCGAGCGGCAACCACTCATCCCCTCGGCACACTTCCGGCAGCAGCTCAGTGCCACCCGGCGCGGGGCCCGGCTCGCGCGGTTGCTCGCCGTGCAGCAGCTGGCCGACTGGGGGTGGGCGCGGGACGGTGAGGCCGTGCAGACCGCTGCCCTGCTCGTCGCCGAGCTGGCTGCCAATGCCGTTGTCCACGGGCGGGTAGCCGGCCGGGATTTCCTGTTGACCCTGGCGGTCAGCCCGACGACCACCACCCTCCCGACCGCGCCCGCCGCACTCCGTATCGCGGTCTCCGACTGCCGTGGCGAGCGCCTTCCCGCGCCGGCGCCCGGGTCTCAGTCGACGGACGAGTACGGACGCGGTCTGCTAATCATCGAGACCCTCGCCACCCGTTGGGGCACCGAACCACGGCCGCCGTCCGGGAAGACGGTGTGGGCCGAGATTGCCCTCGGGGGCGGACCGATGGGTTGACTCGTGCTCCGGTCCCTCGCCCACTCGCCGGCACGCGCCGGGCTCACAGGCCGTGCTCGTCGAGCATCCGCATCAGGTTGCGCTTGCGTTTCTGGTCGGCGCGCAGATCTGCGAGGTAGCGCGTGAACTCGGGCTCCGTGTCCAGGGCTCGATGGCAGGCGCGAACCGAGAGCAGGAGTTCTGTCATGCGTTCGTAGGCGGGATCGCCGGTCTGCTGCTTCAGCGGGGTGAGGGCGCGGAGATAGACGGGCAGGGCCTCGGCGGGATGTTGCTCGCGTACGGCGTCGGCCAGACGCACCCATTGAGCGGGGGCGGTCGGAACGCTCGGTGCCGTCTTCCAGGCGGCTTCGGCGTCGCCGTCGTCGAGCAGTGCCTCGATCAGGACCGGGGCGGTGTGGGGGCGCTGACCGGTGTGTTCCTCAAGGGCGGTGCAGTGCAGGAGATCCAAGGCGCGGGGGCGTTCGGCGGGCCAGCAGTCGGCTGCCCGGCAGGCGGTGCGCAGGCTGCGGTACGTGGCGAGCGTGCCGTGGTGGCGGAAGTCGTCGCGGCGTACGCGTACCAGGTCGGTGAGGCGGCCCGCCTCCTCGTAGCGGTGTGCCAGGAATTCGATGAGGCGCCGGTCGCGTGGCGGGGCCGTTTCGGTCTCGGACAGGCCGCGTTCGGCCCACGCCACGGCTTCGTCGCGGCGGCCCGCCCGGTCCAGTTCGAGGGCGATGGCCAGGTGCGTGGAGCCGTTCGGCTCAAGGTCGGTGGAGAGGGCGGTCACCAGCTCGTCCACTCTGCCGTCGGCCTTGAGCACGGACTCCAGTACGTAGCGCTCGGTCCAGCCCGAGGGATGGCTGCGGTGGGCTTCGTATGTCAGACGCCTCAGCTCCGCCCAGCCGGGCTCGCCGAGAATGTCCCGGTATTCGGCGGGGTCGAGTTCCGGCAGATGGCTCCAGTCGCCGAGGAGGTGGGCGGCGAGCCACTCGGCGGTACGGACCGGATCGGGGCGGAGGCGGCGGCAGGCCTCCAGGTGTGCCTGCGCCATTTCCTCGGCGGCGTGGGAGAGGTCACCGTCCGAGTCGTCGATCCGCTCGGCGGCCTCTCCGATCGCATTGATGGCGGTTTCGGCCAGCATGACCGCCTCGGCGTCCGGCTCGGTCGTAGCGAGGGCACGGATGGCGAGGGCCGCCTCGGTGAGCTGTGCCGCATACCCGGCGGCGTCCCGTCGGTCGACGACGCCGTACTGCTCGAAGGGGCGGGTGTCGAGGAGGCGGAGAATCTGGGCGCGTACGGCGGAGGTGTCGGAGCCGGCCGCGGCGGCGCGCAGTTCCAGGCGGCGGTGGAGGTCCGGGTCCGTGGCCAGTTGTTCCCTCAGCAGGTCGCGCAGTTGGTCACGGTCGAGTGAGTCCAGCCAGTCGTCCAGGGTCTGCGCCCGCCGGGCCGTCTCGGCGCTCAGCTGCTGGAGGTCGTCCCGCTGGGCGAGCGCAGTGAGACCGACGGCCACGCAGTGCTTGCAGAAGTGTCCGTCCTGGCCGTAGGGGCAATCGCAGGAACCGGTGAGGCGGGGACCGGCCAGGAGCAGGAGGACGTGGTAAGGCTCGGTGCCGTACACGGTGGCGGTGATCCGGTCGTCGGTGGCGGAGAGTTCCGCCACGTCGGAAAGGTAGTCCTGGCCGCGGGCGAAGGAGCGTGCTCCGGCCAGGCGGGTGAGGTCCTCTTCGGTGAAGGAAGACACCCTAGGGGCGTGGTGCGCGGGTCGAGTACTCACGGTGATTCCTGAATTCCTGGATTTCCGGCGTGCAAGCAGGGCGTCCCGGCCCACTTCAGGTGCGGGCGGCGTCCCCGTCCGGTGCCCGGTTTGGCCTCGCGAGGACCACCACATGGAGGAACCACTCCAGCACCGCGGAGATCTCGTCCCCGTGGTCAGCGAAGACCTCCACCGGGAAGGACGGGCGCAGGTCGAGCTTCGCCTCGGCCAGGTCGATGCCGTCGATGTCGTTCAGCCGGGCCATCAGCTCGCGGCGCAGCGGCTCATCGTCGAACGGCGGGCGGCGCTTCAGATGCTGGAAGACCACCTCGACGGTGCCGGTCACCGGGTAGATCGCGATCGGCCACAGGGCCGGTGCCCCGGGTGCATTGCCCACGGTGATCAGTGGGGAGCAGCTTGTCTCGCTCGCCCTGCCGTACGCGCGGTGCCCGCCCTGCCGTTCCCAGAACCGAAGGGCGGTCATTACCCCGTCGACGGTCTCCGGGGTCTGGTTGTCCCGCAGCAACGTCTCGAACCGTGTCGCTGACTGCTGCTCGTCGTCCGCCCGGGCCGTCGGTGGTGCCTCTTCCGAGCCGTCCTTTCCCACCAGAGCCGCCAGGTCTGCGGTGGTCAGGCGGTGGGTGCGATCGGCCCGGCGCTTGCCGTCGAAGGGCACGCCCTCCGCCTCCAGCAACGCCTGCGGGGCGCCCGTGTGCTGGTCGTCGACCCATTGGAAGCCCTCGGCGATACGCCCGTCGGCCGTCATGACGCGGTAGGCACAGTGCAGACCGGGCTTGGACGCCACATGACCGGCGACCGAGATGGCGTGGGTGCCGATGAGAGCGGCCAGATCGCCGTACGACGTCCAGGTCCCGCTCGGCATGGCGAGCAGGGCGGCACGCAGCTCGCGCCAGCCCTGCCATTCGTCGTCCGCGTGGACCAGGCCTTCGAGGGGCCCGGGCCACAGCTGCACGGCCTTCTCGGCCAGTTCATCGGCCCGGGTGAGGATCTCCGCCCGGCCCCACCGTTCCTGCGCCGCAATCTGCTGGTTCATGCGCAGGGCGCTGGAGTCGAGGATCTGCTGCTTGCGGCGGAAGGGGTGATTCGAGAGCCTGGCGTTGTCCGCGGAGAGCGTGAGATTGCCCAGCGTGTGCACCAGCAGTCCGTGGAGCTCGTCCGGGCTCTGGCCGTCCTCGGCCTCCTCGGCGAGCAGGTCGAACCACTGCTGCGCCGGTCGCTGTGGCAGGACATGCTCCACCGTGAGCTGCGCCTTGCCGTAGTCCACGGGCTCGCTGGGGCGGTAGCTCTCTTCCAGACGGCGCAGCACCTGGAACCGCTGATTGCTCCGGCCCGCCTTGTAAAAGGGCCGGGTGCGGATCGCTTCACGCATGGCGTCGTCCCCCGGCCAGACCCGGGCCCCTGTCTTGTTCTTGGACAGGAAGCGGCGTACGGCCTCTCCCGGGGAGCCGCCCTTCTCCAGTTCCTTGGGGAGTTCCATGAAGACCCGGTTGCTGCCGGTGGTCGACAACCCTGTGATCAGGCGCCGGACCATGTAGCTCTCCGCGTACGCCAGGGCGTCGGCCGCCTCGTGCGCCGTGATCCGTCCGCTGTCGAGGAGGTCGAGGAGTCCGAGTGCCAGTGGGTAGTGGGTCTGGCCGCCCCAGCGGGACAACCTCTCCAGTGCCTCCCGCAGCTCCGCGTCCGTCTCACGTGACGGTTCGAGGATGCGCATGAGCCGCTCCGCCCGCTGTGCCAGCTGGACGATCTCGGCCTGGAGCACGTCCTCATCAGCGCTTAGCGGCTCCAGGCGCTTCTTCTGGTCACGGTAGATCTCGCTCTGCTTGGCCCTGCTGTTTCCGGCAACGACAAGGTCGAGCCAGACCAACAACTCCAGGTTCTCCGGGCCGAGGAGCTCCTGCATGGGCAGCCAGAGATTCCGGTAGACCGATTCGCCACGCGTCGGCAGGCACATGAAAAGGTAGTTACGCAGCAGATCGCTCTGGCTGAGCCCCACACCGGTGTTGTTGATCGACTCGAAAATCCGGTAGACGTTGTCGCCTTCTGCCGCGGTGATCTCGACGATCGACAGCAGCCCGCCGAGCACCGTCTCCACGGCGTCCGTCCAGGCCTCACCTCCGCTCACCTCTCCTTCGGCCAGGGCTCCGAGGAAGAAGCGGTAGGCGGCGCCCACGTTGCCGGGGCCGCCGGCCTTCGGGGAGGATTCGACGCAGGCGGTGAACGCGTCCCGGTCCGCCTGGGTAGGCAGCAGCCGGTAACGGTCGTCGCCGTCCCCGTACCTGTTGACCAGCAGGAGGTCGTGGATGCGCGCGGCCTTCTTGTCAGCTCCACGCTGCCGGTGCCGGTCGCGCAGCGCGGTGAAGGCGAGCATGAGCGTGGTGAGCCGCTGTTGGCCGTCCACCACGAGCCAGCGCTGTATACCGCCCGCGGTGATCCGGCCCGGCGCAAGAACCACCGATCCCACGAAATGCGCGGCCGGAGGGCTGCGGTCCAGCTGCTCCTCGACCAGTTCCAGCACGTCGTCCCACAGTTGCTTCAGCTCTTCGCGCTGCCAGCTGTATGTGCGCTGATACAGCGGAACCTGGAACTGCTTCTCACCCTGGACAAGTTTGCTGAATGTGGTCTCTTGCGCGTGCACGCGCGTCCCCTCCCGACGTGGTCCCGCTGACCGCCATGATCTCGTACCTGCGTGCTGCGGTCAGGGAAACCTGAGATGCCGGTCGCTGGACCCACGGCCGGGGGCGAATCCGCACGGCAGTCTCACGACATGGAAGGCGCTGCATACGCCTTGTCGTGCGGCCCATGAAAACCACCGCGTACCGCATGCTTCAGCAGTTCTCCTACCAGCGACACCAAAGACCGGACATCCGGCCCATCGGCCAAATGCCCGGTCAGAGGGGGCGTGGAGCAGGGGTTGTGGTCAGTTGTCCAGCCGGACCGGCAGGGATTCGATTCCGTAGACGATCGAGAGTTTGCGGAATTCCAGGTCCTCCGGCTTGGCGGCGAGGCGCATGTTCGGGAAGCGGCGTGCCAGGGCGGGGTAGGCGGCGCGGAGTTCCATGCGGGCGAGTTCCGCGCCTACGCAGCGGTGGATTCCGTAGCCGAAAGCGAGGTGGGAGGGGACGTTGCGGGTGGGGTCGAACTGTTCCATTTCCGGGCCCAGTTTGCCGTCCCGGTCCGCACCGCTCAGTGAGCACAGCACCACATCTCCGGAGGCGATCTGGACGCCGCCGATCTCCAGGTCCTCGCGGGCGAAGCGCGGGAAGGCGACCTGCACGACGGTCAAGTAGCGGAGGAGTTCGTCGACATAGCCGTCGACGGCGTCCTCACCGTCCTGGAGGGCCGCGAAGTGCTTGGGGTCCTGGAGGAGGACCAGGGCGCCGAGGGCCAGCATGCTCGCGGTGGTTTCGAAACCGCCGGTGAGGACGCCGTCGGCGAGGCCCGCCAGTTCTTCGTCGCTGACCGAGTCGCCGTGCTCCTTCACGATCATGCCGAGCAAGCCGTCGCCCGGGTTTTCGCGCTGCCTCTTGACGATGTCCCGGAAATAGGAAAGCGATTCGGATATGGCGCCGAAGGAGGCGTTTGCACCGCTGAAAAGGTCGAAGCGGGCGGCGCTGAGTCGTTCGAAGTCGGCGCGGTCCTCGTAGGGGACGCCGAGGAGTTCGCAGATGACGAGGGACGGGATGGGGAGGGCGAAGGAGTGGACGATGTCGACCGGGTCGCCGTCTTTGCCCGCCTTTTCCATGGCGTCGAGGCGTTCCTCGACGATCTCGTGGATGCGGGGGGTGAGCCGCCCGAGACGCCGCATGGTGAATTCGGGGGTCAGCAGCCGACGGAGGCGGGTGTGCACGGGCGGGTCGGAGAACCCGAGTCCACCGGGGTTCTGTTCGGCACCGGCACCGGCCTTGCCGACGAGGTTGGTGAAGTCCGAACTGAAGGCATTGGCCTTCCCCAGCACCGCCTTGACCTCGTCGTAGCCGGTGACCAGCCAGACGTTGGCGGCTATCGGCACGGGGAGCTTGCTGACGGGCTCCCGCTCCCTGACGGCGGCCAGATCACCCACAGGGTTGAGCCCCTCGCGCCGCAACGGCATCAGGACGGACTCGGGCAAGAAAGACATTCGAGACAGGTCGAAGCCTTTCTTCTGTGTTCTCGCCAGATACATGCGGCCGGCCCAGGCGATGATCCGGGAACGGAGAGTCGTCATGACGCTAATACTGCCTTTCGTCGAGGGGGTCGGTCATCCGCGCTCCACGGCCCAAGTCGGCCGGGACGGCACGGAACCTCCACTCGGCGTGCACGGGTGTGATGTACGCCATAGCCCCTCGCTCACGGTGGTCATGGCACAGGTCCATGCCATCGACCGATGTCTTCGGTCGTCCGCATCAGCGTGACGAGCTCGGCCTCGGCCTTCTTCTTCTATTCGGTCTGGACGAGTTTACAAAGTGCCATTGGGCGCGTTGACAGAACAACCCGGAACGACCCTGAGCGGCCCCTGGGGCGCCCCTGATTTTCCCCTTAGGCATGGCCGCCACCGCGGGCGCCCGTTACCCCGCATCGCCCCGGACCGCCCCGCGACACCCCGCACTTCCCTGTGCGCCGCCCTGCCGTCGCGGAAGGTGCGGACGTGCGGGTCGACGAGCCCGAGGGAGCGATGGGCGCAGCCGGGCGGACGGGCCGATGGGGCGGCGGGGCGACGGGGCGGCGCGTCAATGCCGCTTTGCGAGGGGTGAGTTGGGGCGGGGTGGTTCCGGTGTCCCGTAGCGGCCTCCCCCGGCCCGGACCGCCGGGCCCCGCCCGCCCACCGTCGTCACGGATTGTGCTGAGTTGCGGACTCTCCGGGGCCTCTCTAGCGTGAGAAGGGAGCGAGACGAGCGGCACGGTGCGGCGCCAGAGAGCGGCGCACGGTTGCGGAAGCCGCACTCGCAGCCGGGGAAGGGTGCGACAGGCACCGCACCGGCGGGGCACAGGCCCCGACCCGTCCGTAGGTGACGCCCGGCACCTCACCCCGCAGGGATTCCCCTGAGACTCACCCCTTCGCAGGAGGAAGCACATGTTTCCGCAGTCGAAGTCCGCCAAATTCGGTTCGTTCGCCCTTTGTGTTCTGTCCGGTGTGCTGGCCGGGGCCGTCACGGCCGGCCCCGCTCTGGCCTCCGACGACGGTGAGGGCGAAACCTTCGCCGCACACGAGGCCCGTGTCGTCGCCGAGGAGGGGCTGGTGCTGCGAGCGGGGCCCAGCACCCAGTACCGCGCGATCGGTTCGGAGGAGTACGGGACGGTGGTGGGGATCGTCTGCCGGGTCAAGGGGGAGAGCATCGAGGGCAACCCGGTCTGGTACAAGCTCGGCGATGCCTCGTACGCCTGGTCCTCGGTGCGCGACATCGTGAACGACGGGGAGGAGCCCCGCTGGTGCTGAGGCGGGCCGTACGAGCCCGCGGAGGCTCGCCACGGGGGCTCGTACGCCGCACCTCGGGTCAGCGCCTCGGGTCAGCGCCTCGGGTCAGCGGGCTCGGGTCAGCGGGCTCGGGTCAGCGCGGCCTCAGGTTCATCGGCCCTCAGGTCATCGGAGCCCTCGGGCCCCCGCGCCAAGCCCCCTCGCGCCTCAGCCCGTCGCGAACTTGGCGACGTACTCGTCGAAGGGCTCGATGCCCACCTCCGCCCGCATGTCGTCCCTGCGCGCGGGGTCTTCACAGGGCCACGGGACAGGAGAACCCTCCTTGATGCCGGCGATCTGTGTGCCATAGACCTGCTTGCGGCCCTCGTTGACCAGCGTCCGGTCCCGCAGGAAGGCCAGCTCGCGCGGAGCGGCCGAGCCTGCCGCCACCGCCTGTTCCATGAGCCGGAGGGCACGCCGCTGCACATCGAGCTGCCGGTCGGCGTGCTGCGCGATCAGCCATGCGCCGCGCGCGGCGTCCTCGCCGACGAGCTCCGCCGTCGGCCGGCCGTACTCGTCCATGATCGGTGAAGCCGGTCGCCGTGCTGGGCGGTGAGGCGGCGCCAGGCCAATTGTTCCGCAGGGTTCTCACTGTTCGCACCGGGGGAGGTCTTCTGGTCCGCCTGAGCCATGCGGATGAGTTCCGCCGCTCATGCCGCCGTGCCGTTGTTGTGCGTCACTCTCGCTCCATGGTCTGCGCCGGTTCGGGTCCCTCACACCAGGGGCTCTTGGCACCACGAAGATCATTCCGATGAACGGTGACAGGCGGGGCCGTGAGCGGCGATACCGGATCTACGCCCGAAAAGAATGCCGGGAGAATGCGGCGCGGCGCGGTGACTCGGCCCGCAGCCGCCGGTGGCGTACTCACAGGTCTTTGCAGGTACGGGATACGCACCCCGACGCCCCGAACGTCGTATCCGACATAACGGAAATACCGGCTGCCGCTTGCTACGTTGCCAGGCATGACGGCAATGGCAAGGGCGACGGCCGCCGCGCGCCCGGCGGACACTCCCCCACCCTTGCCGCCACTGCCCAAGCGACGGGGCGTCGAACTGGCCCTCCTCGTAGGTGCCGTCTTCATCAGCGTCTGCGGGTATGTCGTCGTGGGGCTGGCCCGGTGGCATGCCCTGCCGGGTGGTGCGGTCCGCTACGGCGCCGGGCTCGGCGGGCTGGCGCTGCTCGCGCACCTTGCCGTGCGCTTCCGCGCCCCGTACGCCGATCCGCTGCTGCTGCCCACAGCGGTGCTGCTCAACGGGATCGGGCTGGTGCTGATCTTCCGGCTCGACCAGGACACCCCCGCCGACCACGCCGCACCCACTCAGCTGATGTGGTCGACCGTCGGCGTCGCGCTGTTCACCGCGGTGGTGGTGCTGCTGCGCGACCACCGCATGCTCCAGCGGTACGCCTATGTCTGTGCGGCCCTCGCGCTGGTGCTGATGGCTGCGCCGATTCTCTTTCCCGCCATCAACGGGGCGAAGATCTGGATCCGTTTCGCCGGCTTCTCCCTTCAGCCGGGCGAGTTCGCCAAGGTTCTGATCACCGTCTTCTTCGCGGGCTACCTTGCCGCGAACCGCGCCGCGCTGGCGCACACCGGGCGCCGGATGTGGCGGCTACGGCTGCCGACCGGCCGGGTGCTCGGGCCGATCGTCGCGATCTGGCTGATCAGCGTCGCCGTGCTGGTGCTCGAACGGGATCTGGGCACCTCGCTGCTCTTCTTCGGGATCTTCGTCGTCCTGTTGTACGTGGCCACCGGGCGGACCGGCTGGCTCGCGATCGGGCTGGTCCTGGCGGGCATCGGAGCGGCTGCCGTCGGCACCCTGGAGCCGCATGTGCACAGCCGGGTCGAGGACTGGCAGCATCCGTTCGCCGGCATCGCGGCGGGCAAGGGGCCCGGTCAGCTCGCCCAGTCGCTCTTCGCGTTCGCCGCCGGCGGGATGTTCGGCACCGGCCTCGGCCAGGGCCACTCGTATCTGATCGGCTTCGCCATGAAGTCCGACTTCATCCTGGCGACCTACGGCGAGGAGCTGGGGCTGGCCGGGCTGACCGCGCTGTTTCTGCTGTACGCACTGCTGGTGGCCTGTGGCTATCGTGCCGCGGTCGCGTTGCGGGACCCGTTCGGCAGTCTGCTGGCCGTGGGCCTCGCGGCGCTGCCCGCCCTCCAGGTCTTTGTGATCGCGGGCGGGGTGATGGGGCTGATTCCGCTGACGGGGATGGCGATGCCGTTTCTCGCGCAGGGCGGTTCCTCCGTCGTCACGAACTGGATCATCGTCGCGCTGCTGCTGCGGATCAGCAACCGGGCGCGGATGCCACGGCCGGAGGGCAGCAGTACGGCGGGGAACGGTACGGCGGGAAGCGGTACGGCGGGGAGTGCCGGTCCGGGCCACCGGGCACACGGCACCGGAGGCAGTCCGGCGCGCGCGGCCGGGGGCGGTGCCGCCGGCGACGGCAGGAGCAGTGCGGCGGATCTTCCCGCACACGGCACCGGGCTCGGGGCAGGCAGCTGGGTGGTCGGCTTCATGAAGCCGGCCCCGCCCCAGGCCCCCGATACGCAGGGCCGGCCACGGGCGCAGAACGCGCCGGCCCCGGCGCAGACCCGCCCCCCGGGGGCCCCACCGCCGGCCCCCGCCGATGACGCCCCCGCCCCGGAGGCCGGCCGTTGATCCGCTGCATTCGGCTGACCGCCGCCTTCTCCTTCCTTCTCCTGCTGGCGCTGCTGGTCAACGCCGCCCGGGTGCAGGTCTTCGAGGCGGAGGGCTACGGCGCCAGTCCGGCCAACCGCCGGGGGCCGATCGTCCGTTACGCGCAGCCGCGCGGTGCCGTGCTCGTGGCGGGCCAACCGGTCACCGGCTCCCGGGACAGCGGGGGACGGCTGCGCTACGAGCGCACGTACACCGAGGGGCCGCTGTACGCGCCGGTCACCGGCTACTCCTCGCAGACCTACGGGACCTCCCTGCTGGAGAGCGCCGAGGACGGCATCCTCTCCGGCGCCGACGACCGGCTCGCCACCTTCCCCTGGTGGGACCGGCTGACCCGCGCCCACCGGCGGGGCGGCAGCGTCCACACCACCATCAACCCCCGGATGCAGCACGCCGCGTTCGACGGGCTGGGGGACAAGAAGGGCGCGGTGGCCGCGATCGAGCCGCGTACGGGGCGGGTCCTGGCGCTGGTCAGTACACCCTCGTACGACCCGGGTGAGCTGTCCGGCAACGGCGCCGCGGTCGGCGAGGCCTGGCACCGGCTGAACGGCGCCGAGCGGCAGCCGATGCTCAACCGGGCCCTGCGGCAGACCTATCCGCCCGGCTCCACCTTCAAGGTGGTCACCGCGGCGGCCGCGCTGGAGAGCGGCAAGGTCACGGATATCGAGGCCCCCACGGACTCCCCCGACCCCTACCTCCTGCCCGGCACCGACACCCTGCTCGGCAATGCCGCGAAGGGCTGCGAGGACGCGCCGCTCAAGGACGCCTTCCGGGCCTCGTGCAACACCGTCTTCGCGCGGCTGGGGGCCGAGACCGGGCTCGACGGCATGGCCGATACGGCCCGGAGGTTCGGCTTCAACGACCGTCGGCTGCGCATCCCCTCGCCCGTCGCGCCGAGCAACTTCGATACCCGGATGGACGTCTCACAGGTCGCACTGTCCGCCATCGGGCAGTACGACACCGCCGCCACGCCGCTCCAGATGGCGATGGTCGCGGCGGTGGTCGCCAACGAGGGCCGGCTGACCGCGCCGTCGCTCGTGGACAAGGAGACCGATGCCCGGGGTGTCATGGTCGCGGGCGGCCCGCACCGCCCCACGCGCGAGGTGACCGGTCCGGGTACGGCCCAGCGGCTCCAGGAGATGATGGTCGACGTCGTCGAGCACGGCAGCGGGCGGCCCGCCGCGATCAAGGGCGTCACGGTCGGCGGCAAGACGGGCACCGCGCAGCACGGGGTGCACAACGAGGGCACGCCGTATGCCTGGTTCATCTCCTGGGCCAGGGCGAAGGACAGCTATGAGCCGGCCGTGGCGGTGGCCGTGGTGGTCGAGGACGCGGCGGCCGACCGTGCGGACATCAGCGGTGGGGGGAGTGCGGCGCCGATCGCGCGGGCGGTGATGGCGGCGGCGCTGGGCTGAGCTCTTGGCCTTGTGTCCGGGCGTGGGGTCACAATGGCCGTATGGCTGATGCGATCCCGTCCATGGAACCTGCTCCGCCCCCGTTGTTGTCCCTGGCCGAGGTGGAGGCGCTGGCCCGGCGCGCACACTCGGGGCAGACGGACAAGGCGGGCCGCCCGTATGCCGAGCATCTGGCCGCGGTCGCGTCGGGGGTACGCGAGCGCGGCGGCAGCGACGAGCAGATTGCCGCGGCCTGGCTGCACGACGCGGTCGAGGACGGGGCGCTGAGCCGGGAGTGGCTGGCGGGTGCGGCGCTGAGCGAGGCGGCCAAGGCGATGATCCTTGCGGTCACCAAGCGGGCGGATGAACCGGTCGAGGAGTACACGGCGCGCATTCTGGCCACGCCCGGGGCGCTGCTGGTCAAGGAGTCCGATCTCGCGCACAACGCCGATCCGGAGCGGCTGGCCGTACTGGATGTGCCGACGCGGGAGCGGCTGACGGCGAAGTACGCGCGGGTGCGGGCGCTGTTGGGGCTGTCCACGCCGTAACGGCCGCCGGGCCCCGGTCCGTCGGCGCCCCGCCCCCAGGGTCCGCACATCGGACACCTCCGCAGAAAGGTGTCGTACACAGCTACTCTGCGGCGATGAGCCCTACGCAGCCTTCGCCGCCCTGGGAGCCCCCGCCGTCCGCGCCCTCTCCCGCGCGGACCGCACCGCAGCCGGCCCCCGAAGCATCCGGCGTGATCGCCGCCCTGGAGGGCATCGGCATCCGCCGGTACACCACCGGCCAGGTCATCCTCGACGCCGTCGACTGGAGCGTACGGTCCGGTGAGCACTGGGCGCTGCTGGGTGCGAACGGCGCCGGCAAGACCACCGTCCTGCGTCTCATCGGGGCGCTGATGTTCCCCACCGTCGGCACCGTCGAGGTGCTCGGCCACCGGCTGGGGTCGGTGGACGTCCGCGAACTGCGCGCCGTCATCGGTCTGGTCTCCGGCGCGCAGAAGGTGCCGCAGGACGCGACGGGCCACACGGTCGTCCTGACCGGCGCGACCGGCACCGTGCAGCCGCTGTGGCGCAAGTACGACGAGGCGGCCCGTGAGCGGGCCCATGAGCTGCTCGCCGAGCTGGACTGCAAGGAGCTGGCGGAGCGGCCGTTCGGGGTGTGTTCGGGCGGCCAGCGGGCCAGGGTCCTGATCGCCCGCGCGCTGATGGCCGACCCCCGGCTGCTGCTCCTCGACGAGCCGTTCAACGCGCTCGATCTGCCCTCCCGGGAGGACCTGATCGATGCGCTGCACCGGCTTGCCCTGGACCGCCCGGAGTTGGCGACCGTGACGGTCACCCACCATCTGGAGGAGCTGTCCCCGTCCATCGGCCACGCCCTGCTGCTGCGCGACGGCCGGGTGCAGGCGCGCGGACCCGTGGACGAGGTGCTCACCGGAGAGCGGATGACCGCCTGTTTCGGCCGCCCCATCGAGGTGTCCCGGCACGAGGGACGGTGGCTGGCCCGGTCCGGCAGGCGGTAGCTCCCGGGGGCCGGTCCGGCAGGCAGTGGCTCCCGGGGGCCGGTCCGGCAGGCGGTGGCTCCCAGAACCCGGCTTGCTTCTCGGGGCGTCCGCCGCAGAGGTCGCGGCGGGCGCACGCTACGCCTCCCCGACCGCGTCCCGCACTCCGTTCAGGAACCGCCGGACGGCCGCCTGTTCCCCGGCCTCGAAGGTGGCGAGCAGGGCGAGCGTGCGGTCGATCAGCGGGCCGAAGAACGACTGGCCCAGGGCGACCGCACGCGCGTCGACCTCCAGCAGGACACGGCGCCGGTCGCGGGTGTCGCGGACCCGCCGGATCAGGCCGAGCCGCTCCAGACGGTCGATGAGTGCCGTGGTGCCGGCGGAGTTCAGGCCCAGCCGCTCACCGAGCCGGCCGGGGGTCGACTCGTCGCCGGCGCGGGCCGCGTCCAGCAGGCTGATCAGGGCCCGGAGGTCGGTGGGATGCAGGCCGTTGCGGCCCGCGAACTGCGCTCCCGCGACGTCGAGTCGCAAGGTCACCTCACGCAGCAGATGGACCAGGTCCATCCCCTCCGGTTCGCCCGGTTCCTGCCGATCCGCCATGCGTCGTCGCCTCTCTCCGGGACTCTCTGTCCGGGCTCATGCAGTTCTTTCCCGGACACCCGCATTATTACCTCGCCCAGCGAGATACTTGCCGAACGAGCGAGATACCGCGCCTCGCTCACCGCCTGTTCCCGTTCCGGAGGTGCACCATGACAGCAGACTTCTCTCCGCACGCTCCCGGGCCCGGCCCCACCGCCGCCTTTCGTGACGCCTATGAGCAGGCCATGGCGCTGTGGCCGGTTCCGGTGGAACGGCTCGATCTGGCATCGGAGTTCGGCAGCACCCGGGTCACCGTCTGCGGTCCTGCCGGCGCCCCGCCGCTGGTACTGCTGCACGGCGGAGGCACGACCTCGGCCATCTGGTACGCCCATGTTGCCGCGCTCGCCCGTACGCACCGGGTCCATGCCGTGGACCAGATCGGCGCGCCGGGGCTCAGCGTGCACGCCGGGCGTCCGCTGCGGCGGCCGGAGGATCTGTTCGCCTGGCTCGACGGTGTGCTCGGGGGGCTCGGCCTGGAGTCGGCCGCCCTGCTCGGGCACTCGTACGGCGGCTGGCTCGCGCTGAGTTACGCGGTGCATGCCGCCGGTGGAAGCGCCCGCTCCTCCGGACGGCCCCGGGTGCGGGTGGAGCGGCTGGTGCTGCTCGATCCGACCCAGTGTTTCGGCGGGTACCGGCCGTCGTACCTGCTGCGCGCGCTGCCGCTGTTCGTACGGCCCGGCGAGCGGAGCACCCGGCGGTTCCTGGCGTGGGAGACGCGGGGTACGCCGCCCGCACCGGAACTGGTGCGGCTGATGGGCCTGGGCGCCGCCGAGTTCCGCGCCGCGAAAGTGATCACGGGGCCGCGCCCGGACGCCACGGGGACGGCGGGAGCGGCGGTGCCGGCCCTGGTGCTGCTGGCGGAGCACAGCCGGGCGCACGACCTGCGGCGGGTCGCCGCGCGGGCCGCGCGGACGCCGGGCGTACGGACCGGGACCGTGCCGGGCGTCGGCCACCACTCCATGCCGTACAGCCACACCGACGAGCTCGGCCGCCAGGTGCTCGGCTTCCTGTGTCCATGACCGGGGCCCTCCATGCGGCGGCGCCCGGCGGCCCGGTGGTCCGCCCCGGCGCTCAGTCCCCGTCGGCGCCCTCCGCGACGGCGGCCGCGACCTCTGCCGTACGGGCCTCCTCCTCGGCCGCGAAGCGCTCCGCGTCGAGCTGTTCGGCGAGCTCCTCGTCCTGGGCCATCAGCAGATCGAGGTTGGAGTCGCCCATCTCGAAGACACCCATGTCCACATAGGCGCGCTGGAGGCGTTCGCCCCACAGGCCGATGTCCTTCACACAGGGCACGATCCGGCTGAAGAGCAGCTTGCGGAAGAGGTGCAGGAATTCGGAGTTCTCGGTGAATTCGGCGGCTTCGTCATGCGGTATGCCGAAGTTCTCCAGGACTTCCAGGCCGCGCAGCCGGTCGCGCATCAAATAGCAGCCCTCGATGACGAACTCCTCGCGTTCGCGCAGTTCGGCATCGGTGAGCTGCTTGTAGTAGTCGCGCAGGGCCATGCGGCCGAAGGCGACATGGCGTGCCTCGTCCTGCATGACGTACGCGAGGATCTGCTTCGGCAGCGGCTTGGTGGTGGTGTCGCGGATCATGCCGAAGGCCGCCAGCGCCAGGCCCTCGATCAGCACCTGCATGCCGAGGTACGGCATGTCCCAGCGGGAATCCTCCAGGGTGTCGGAGAGCAGCGCCTGGAGATTGTCGTTGACCGGGTAGAGCATCCCGATCTTCTCCTGGAGGAAGCGGCTGTATATCTCGGCGTGCCGCGCCTCGTCCATGGTCTGGGTGGCGGAGTAGAACTTCGCGTCGAGGTCGGGGACCGATTCGACGATCCGTGCCGCACAGACCATGGCGCCCTGTTCACCGTGCAGAAACTGGCTGAACTGCCAGGAGGTGTAGTGCCGGCGCAGTTCGCCGCGATCCTTCTCGGTCATTTTGTCCCAGTACTTGGTGCCGTACAGGGACATGGACTCGTCGGGGGTGCCGAGCGGGTCGTGGGGGTCGACCTCCTGGCCCCAGTCGATCCGCAGGGTGGCGTCCCACTGCTTGTCCTTGCCCTTCTGGTAGAGGGCCAGCAGCCGGTCGCGTCCGTCGTCGTAGTCCCAGCTGAAGCGTGCCGCACCGGACGCGGGCACCTTCCACACGCGGTCGCCTGGGTCCTGCACATAGAGATCTCGGATCGACACGGACGCCTCCTCGGCTCGCCAAACGCCTTGTCATGGGCGGTCGTTGGCAGGCTCACACGCTTCTTACCGACGGGTCAATAAGTCGCGCACAGGGGATTGACGTCCTTGCTGACACGCAGTCTCATAAGAGATGACCGCGGGCAGGCCCTGACCACTAGCGAGGTAGCCACAGCCATGACGAGCGCGCCCACCGCAATGACCGTGACGGACACCGAAGTCCTGCGGGACGCCCTCGGTCTGCTCAAGGACCGGGAACAGGTCGCCGAGCGGTTGCTCGACTCCTCCGCCAAGCACTCCTTCGACCCCGACGCCGAACTCGACTGGGACGCGCCCCTCGAAGAGGGCAAGTGGTTCTGGCCGCCGGAGCTGGTCTCGCTCTACGACACCCCGCTGTGGAGGAAGATGTCGACGGAGCAGCAGCAGGACCTCTCCCGCCACGAGGCCGCCTCGCTCGCCTCGCTGGGCATCTGGTTCGAGATCATCCTGATGCAGCTGCTCGTACGGCACATCTACGACAAGCCGGTGACCAGCGCGCACGTCCGCTACGCCCTCACCGAGATAGCCGACGAGTGCCGGCACTCCAAGATGTTCGCGCGCATGATCCAGAAGGGCGGCGCACCGGCCTACCCGGTCTCCCGGCTCAACCACAGCCTCGCCCGCGTCCTCAAGACCATCTCCACCACTCCGGGTTCGTTCGCCTGCACCCTGCTCGGCGAGGAGATCCTCGACTGGATGCAGCGGCTGACGTTCCCGGACGAGCGGGTGCAGACCCTCGTGCGCGGGGTGACCCGTATCCACGTCGTCGAGGAGGCCCGGCATGTGCGCTACGCCCGCGAGGAGCTGCGCCGCCAGATGGTCACCGCGCCGCGCTGGGAGCAGGAGCTGACCCGTATCAGCTCCGGCGAAGCGGCCCGGGTCTTCTCCGTCGCCTTCGTCAATCCGGACGTCTACGCCAATGTGGGCCTGGACAGGCGCGAGGCCGTCGCCCAGGTCAAGGCCAGCGGCCACCGCCGCGAGGTGATGCAGTCCGGCGCCCGGAAGCTGACCGATTTCCTGGACGAGATCGGCGTACTGCGCGGGATGGGCCGCAGGTTGTGGCGCAGCTCGGGACTGCTGGCCTGAAGCCCCCGGCATGAACCCCCTACGCCCCGAGCACCTGTGCGAGGCGGAACCCGGGGCGGTTACGCTGCTGTTCATGAACGGCAGCGGCACCGCCCCAGCAGTACCCCGACCCGCCTACCGCAGGCTGAGCGTCGAGCAGCGCCGCAGCCAACTCCTCACCGCCGCGCTGAACCTGTTCGCCCAGCGCGCGCCCGAGGATGTCTCCCTGGACGATGTCGCCCTCGCCGCCGGGGTCTCGCGGCCGCTGGTCTACCGCTACTTCCCCGGCGGCAAGCAGCAGTTGTACGAGGCCGCGCTGCGCAGCGCGGCCGACATCCTGGAGCGCTGCTTCGCCGAGCCGGAGACCGGACCGCTCACCCGGCGGCTGTCGCGCGCGCTGGACCGCTATCTGGCCTTCGTCGACGAGCACGACGCGGGGTTCAGCGCGCTGCTCCAGGGCGGCAGCGTCGTGGAGACCACCCGTACGTCCGCGATCGTGGACGAGGTGCGGCGCGCCGCGGCCGACCAGATCCTGCGGCATCTGGGCGAGCCGGAGCCGGGCCTGCGGCTGCGGATGACCGTCCGCATGTGGATCACCGCCGTCGAGGCCGCCTCACTGATCTGGCTCGACGAGGACAAGCAGCCGGCCCTCGACGAGCTGCGGGACTGGCTGGTCGACCACTTCGTCGCGCTGCTGACCGCCACCGCGGCCACGGACCCGCAGACCGCGCGGGTGACCCGGGCGGCGCTGAAGCTGGAGACCGCCGACGGCCCGGCCGGCGAGCTGGCCCGCCGCATCCTGCCCGTCGTGAGCGACGCCGCGCATCTGCTGTGACCGGCCGCCCGGCCGTGGTGGTGTGACACTGAGGGCGTGAGAAGCGAGAACACCCTCTTCGTCGGCGGCCCGCTGGACGGCCGGGTACTGCCCGTACTGGTCGGCATGACCGGCCAGCCGCCCAAGACGTACGAGGTCCCGGTACCGCACGACGACGACCGGCCGCCGACGGTGCATGTCTACCGGCGCGTCCCCGGACGGGTGGGACGCCTGGGCCTGCCGAGCGGCTGGAAGTACGAATACGACCCCGAGGGGAAGACACCGGGCGCCGGTCTCAAGTGGCCCTGGCGAAAGCCCCGCTGACCACCGGAGAGCCGCAGAGACTCACCGGCCGCCACCACATCACCCCATCCCCCACCAGGGACAGCCGCGGCAACCACGTGAGGGGGCGGGCCCCCGCCACCACAACGAAGCCCGCGCCGCGGCGGCAGCCCGCAAAAGCACCCCTCCCCGCCGCAGGCGGGGAGGGGTGCCGCACCCACAAACGTGGGAGGGAAAGCCCCCGTCGCAAGCGGTTTTCAGCCCGTCAGCGACGCCAGATACGCGTTCGTCTTCTCCGGGTCGTAAAAGAAGTTCTCGAAGTCGGACGGGTCGTTGAAGCCGTTGGCGAAGCGGTCGGCGACGGGCTGGAGCTGGCCGGCCGCGCCGATGAGGTTCAGGATGTGCTCCGGCGGCGGCGCCAGCATCGCATTCGTCCACTTGGTGACGTGCTGGGCGGTGTTCCAGTAGCGGTCGAAGGCGGTCTGCATCCAGTCCGCGTCGAAGGGCTGGTCACCGCGCTCGACGATGGAGGCCAGGTAGGAGGCGGCGCACTTGGAAGCCGAGTTGGAGCCCTGGCCGGTGATCGGGTCGTTGGCGACCACGACATCGGCGACGCCGAGGACCAGACCGCCGGAGGGCAGCCGGCCGATGGGGTTGCGCACGGTGGGGGCGTAGCGGCCGGCCAGCGTGCCGTTGGCGTCGGTCAGTTCGACCTTGGTGGAGCGCGCGTACTCCCAGGGCAGGAACTTCTCCATCAGCTCCAGCGTCAGGGCGAGGTGCTCGTTGGGGTCCTTGACGCCCTGGAAGACGTCCAGCGGACCGCCTGGGATGCCCTCCCAGAAGAGGATGTCGGCGCGGCCGGAGTTGGTGAGGGTCGGCATGACGAACAGCTCGCCGACACCGGGCACCAGGTTGCAGCGCACCGCATCGAACTCGGGGTGCTCGGGGCGCGGGCCCATGCCGTGCACGTAGGAGACGGCGAGCGCGCGCTGCGGAGCGTCGTACGGGGAACGGGAGGCGTCCCGGCCGAACATCGACACCAGCTCGCCCTTGCCGGCCGAGACCAGCGTCAGGTCGTAGCGGCTCGCGAAGAAGTCCAGGTCGGAGACGGCAACGCCGTGGATGACGAGCTGGCCGCCGCGCTGCGCGAAGGTCTCCATCCAGCCGGCCATCTTCACCCGCTGGTCGACGGACTGGGCGTAGCCGTCCAGCTTGCCGACCCAGTCGATGGCGCGCTGCGATCCCTCGGGCGCCTCGTGGCTGCCGGGCGCGGCGACCGAGACGCCGAGGCCCTCGATGCGCGGGGCCTGGTTCTCCCAGAAGTTGATCTGGAGGTCGCGCTCGTGCTGGAGCGCGGTGTCGAACATGCACTGCGTCGACATGACCCGGCCGGCGCGGATCTCGTCGGCGGTGCGGTTGGACATGAGGGTGACCTCATAGCCCTGGGTCTGGAGGCCGAGGGCGAGCTGGAGACCGGACTGGCCGGCTCCCACGATGAGTATTTTCCGCATGGCGGCACTCTTCTCTGCTACTGCTACTGCTGGTGTTCGGGGTGAAGTGGGGGGTGCGGGGCAGCCCCTGTGAGGGGGTGAGGGGGCGGCCCCTGGGGGCCGGGACCCCCCAACAGGGGCCGGTTACTCGGGCGTGGTCTCCAGGGCGTGGCCGACCAGCGCGAGCAGCGACTCGATCACCGTGACCCGCTTCCGCGCGTCCATGATCACTACGGGCACGTGCGGCGGCACGGTCAGCGCGTCGCGGACGTGCTCGACGGCGAAGGCCTCGGTCCCCTCGAAGTGGTTGACCGCGACGACATACGGCAGCCCGCAGCTCTCGAAGTAGTCCAGTGCCGGGAAACAGTCCTCCAGACGCCGGGTGTCGGCCATCACGATCGCGCCGATCGCACCGCGCACCAGGTCGTCCCACATGAACCAGAAGCGCTGCTGTCCGGGCGTGCCGAACAGGTACAGCACCAGTTCCTGGTCGAGGGTGATCCGCCCGAAGTCCATCGCGACCGTGGTCGTGGTCTTCTCCGGGGTGGCGGTCAGATCGTCCGTGTCCGCGCTGGCCTGTGTCATCACCGCCTCGGTCTGGAGCGGGGTGATCTCCGAGACCGATCCGACGAACGTGGTCTTGCCGACGCCGAAGCCGCCCGCCACCACGATCTTGGTGGCGATCGGCGCCCGCGAACGGTCGGTCTGCCAGCTCTGTAGCCCCGCGTCGGTGGCCGTGGCCACCGGGTCGGACGGGCTCACGGAACCAGGGGGCGCCGTCGGCCCGGCCGATATCGTGTCAGAGCCTGTGAAGTCCACTCAGCACCCTTTCGAGCAGCGCGCGGTCGGGCCGGCCGGAGCCGTGCCCGGTGCCGTAGACGCGAATCTTTCCCTGGTCGGCGAGGTCGCTGAGCAGTACGCGGACCACACCCAGCGGCATCTTGAGGAGCGCGGAGATCTCCGCGACCGAGCGCATCCGGCGGCACAGCTCGACGATCGCGCGCATCTCCGGCATCACGCGGTCGCCCCAGCCGCCGGACGTCAGCTCACGCCGCTCCTCGGGCGCCTCCAGCGCGGCCACGAACGTCTCGACGAGCAGGACATGGCCGAATCGCGTGCGGCCGCCGGTGAGCGAGTACGGCCGCACGCGCGAGGGTTTCCGGTCCCCGCCGCGTACCGGGAGTTTGCGGGTGCTGCTCATGCCGAAACCTCGCTTCGCCCGCCCTCGCACGCGCGCGACGCGCACCTCTCAAGGGCTCGCTCACTACGTTCGTTCACTGGGCGCTCTCCATCGACTTGCGCAATTCACTGCGGAGTTCGGGGGTGAGGACGTGGCCGGCCCGGCCGACGAACAGCGCCATGTGGTAGGCGATGACGCTCATATCGCAATCCGGAGTGGCATGCACCCCGAGCAGCGAGCCGTCGCTGATCGACATGACGAACAGACTGCCCTCGTCCATCGTGATCATCGTCTGCTTGACCGCTCCGCCGTCCATCAGCTTCGCGGCACCGTTGGTGAGGCTGCCCAGCCCGGAGACGATGGTGGCCAGGTCGGCGCTGGAGCCGCGCGGACCGTCACTCCCGCCCGCCCGTGCCGCTTCTTCCGCCCGGTCCGGGTCGGAGGACAGCAGCAGCAGGCCGTCGGAGGAGACCACCGCGACCGAGCGGATGCCGGGCACCTCTTCGACCAGGTTGGTCAGCAGCCAATGCAGATTTTGAGCCTGACTGCTCAGTCCTTGACCGTAAGCAGTGGGCGCTTGCGCCTTCAATCGCGTGCCTCCTCGACAACGTGGCTCTCTCCCGGGGCCCCCGCTCCGTCGGTGTCCGTCTGTGGGATGGTCAGCTCCGCTGTACGTTCCGCGATCTCGGCTTCGACCTCGCGCCGGCCGTCTCGCGCTCCCGACTGAAATCCGCCGAGCCTGCGCCGCAGCGCCTCGGCGTTGGCCGCACCGCTCTTGCGCGGAGCGGCCGGCGCCTCTTGCTGCGCCACGACCTTGGGGGTGCGCTTGGGCAGCCCCATGGAGGTCGTCCGCCGCTCCCCCGCGGACGGGGCGGCGGCGGTCTGTGGGTCGGCCGGTGCCTCGGCCGGGGACGCGTCGGTGGGTGCCGCGTCGGTGGGTGCCGCGTCGGTGGGTGCCGCGTCCGTCCCGGCGTGCGTGTGCGCGTCCGGGCCGATGGCGTACGGGTCGGACGAGGACGCGCCGGCGGGCTCGGGGTCCGGAGCGGCAGGCCGGCCGCTGCCGGCGGGCGCCGGGTCCGGGGCCGGGCGGACGTCGTCCTCGGTCCTGAGGTGCTCGCCGGTGCCGCTGGTGGTGGCGGCGTAGGGGCCGGGCGACTGCGGGCCGTACGGGCTCGGTTCGGACGCGGAGTGCGTGGTGGGGCCGGCCGGCTGCGCGTCGCCCGGTGCCGGAACGCCGAGGCCGGCCGCGTCGATCGCGCGCTCCGCGGCGGCGACGAGCGGGTCGGCGGCGGGTGCCGGGTCCGCGTCCGCGTCCGGGGTGCCGTCGGGTGCGGGACCCGGTGCGGCTCCGTGGCCGGCGGGCGGCCCGGCGGGCGCGGGGGTGTCCTGGGACGGGCCCTGGCCGGTCTCCTGGGCCGGGATCGCGGCGGGGGCGGGGGTGCCGCCCACCGCTGCCGGGTCCCTGCGGGCGGCCCGCGTCGGCAGTGCGTTGGAGTTCGCCTCGGCGACCGAGCCGGGCAGGACCGGGGTGTGCGCCGCGCTCTGGGGCGCACTGGCCGGGGAGCCCGTCGGGGCGGGGCGGGTGGGCAGGATCGAGCCGGGCAGCACGATGACGGCGGTGACGCCGCCCTGCTTGGCGTCCCGCAGCTGGACCCGGACACCGTGCCGGGCGGCCAGCCGCACCACCACGTACAGCCCCAGCCCCAGCGCCTCGTCGACGGTCTCGGAGAAGGAGGCGGCTTCGACGTCCGTCAGCCGCTCGTTGAGCTCGGCCATCCGCTCCGAGGTCATTCCTATGCCCTCGTCCTGGACCGAGAGCATGACCTCGCCGCTCTCCAGCAGCCAGCCGGACAGCTCGACATGGGCGTCCGGCGGCGAGAACGCGGTGGCGTTCTCCAGGAGTTCGGCGACGAGGTGGCTGATGTCGTCGGCGGCGAACCCGGCGACCTGGGAGTGCGGCGGCAGCGACTGGATGCGCACCCGCTCGTAGCGCTCGATCTCACTGATCGCGGCGCGCATCACGTCCAGCAGCGGTACCGGACCCTGGTGGTTGGTGCCGTACTGTTCCGCGCCCGCCAGGACGAGGAGGTTCTCGCTGTTGCGGCGCATCCGCGCGGCGAAGTGGTCCAGCTTGAAGAAGGTTTCCAGCCGCTCCGGGTCGTGCTCGCTCTCCTCCAGCGACTCGATGACCCCGAGCTGCCGCTCCACGAGGCCGAGGGTGCGCAGCGAGAGGTTGACGAACCGGCCGTGCACACCGGCGTGCAGGGCGGCCAGCCGCTCGGTGAGATCGGCGATCTCCTCCTTGAGCGCCTCGCCCTGCTCCTGGAGCACCTCGCGCTCGGCGACCAGCCGCTGGCGGCCGCCGACCAGCCGCTTGCGCTCGCCCTCCAGTTCGGCGGTGCGCCGCGCCAGCTCGCCGACCTGGGTGTGCAGTGCGTTGACCGACTGCACGGCGGTGGCGAATTCGTCGTTGCGGCCCTTGTAGGTGATGGGCTCCTCGTGCGCGGGGTCGGCGGCCAGCCGCCTGGCGCCGATCCGCAGCGCGGCGAGCGGCTGGGTCATGGAGCGGGCGGCCCAGATGCCGGCGCCGACGGCCAGCAGCAGGCACAGCCCCTCCAGGCCGATGCGGATCTCCAGCTCCGTGACCTCGTCGTCGCGCAGCACGCCGAGGCGCTGGATGTCGGCGGTGGCCATGGCGGATTCGACGCCGCGCATCAGCGAGATGCGGCTGGTGAGGGTTTCCTGGACCCGCCGGCGGTTGAGCCGCAGATCGGTGGCGTCCAGACGGGGCTGGTCGGTCAGCCGGGTCAGATAACGCTCGGCGGTGTTGACGTCCGCGCCGTTGACGGTGCGGACATAACGGTCCCGGGCGCCCTGGCTCGCGGCCTGCTGGAAGTCGCCCAGCGCGCCCTGTTCGCGCAGATGGGAGACCTGGGCGAGGGCCGTCAGCCGGGGCTGGCTGCCGCCCGCCCTGAGCCCGGCGAGCAGCAGGGCGCGGGTGCCGGCGGCCTGTTCGATGGCGCGGCCGAGGGCGGGCAGCGCGCGGGTGTCGGCTCCGGTGGACTCCGCGCGGGCGGGCAGTCCACGGGCGATGTCGTCGCCGATCGCACCGAGTGCCTGGAGGGCCTGGGTGTAGGCGCTATGGATCTGCTCGGCCGATCCGGCCCCGGACAGCGCCTTTTGACGGGTTTGCGGGAGGGTGTCCAGGAGTTTGGCTGCGGCCTTGTACGCGGTGGTGCCGCCCGAGCCGTCCCGGGCCTCGGTGTGCAGCTCGTCGATCTGCCGGTCCACGCGGGCGCGCTGGGCCTTGGAGGCCGTGGCGTCGTCGGCCCGCGCGGCGTTGGTGGCGGCGTTGCCCAGCCCCGCGGCCGTATGACTGCCGCGCCCCGTGGCGACGTATGCGGTCATACCGTCGCGTTCGTCGGCGAGCGAGTGCGCCAGTGCGATGGCGCGGGCGTTCAGCTCGGCGAGACCGACCAGTTGCTGGCTGTTGGTGGCGTTGTCGGCCGTGGCCATCAGTCCGGGGGCACCGGCACCCAGCACGGCGGCGGCGACAACGGCCACCGCCCCGACGAGTCGGTTGCGCACCCGCGCGGGGCGCCCTCCCGGGCGGTCCTCGCCGCCCTCCGTCATGCCCGGTCCCTTACCAGGACCCGAGCCCGTGGTCGGTCCCGCGACCGAACCGGCCGGTGATCCCGGCTTCCTTGCGCCGCCTCGAAGCCGCATCTTCCGCACCGCTGCTCGCATTCCTGTCTCGCCTGTCCACGCCATCTGGCGTCGCGGACCCGGCTCGCTCTCCGCTCACGGGGCGGACCTGCGCGAAGACCGCAGCAGCACACACTTCCGCGAGGGGAAACAGCCCGGCTCTGCGCGTCGCGACGAACGTCCTGGCCTCACCCCATGATCCGGGCAACGACCATTCCACCGGCGCCGCGCAGTGGCTCGGCAACACATGCCCGGCCACCTGAAGGAGTGAACATCAATCGGAGTTTGGCCATCAACTTCCGTGCGCCGACGTTTTCGGCCGCAACCGTGCGCAGCCCCGAACGGGTTTGGAGATGCGGACGGCTCCTGGAAGGATGCGCGCCCGCATGCCGTCGGCCCCGCGGTCCTTACCTCCGGTACGCCGCCGCCCGGCCACCCTCCGGCGCCACCGCGGCCTCCCTCCACCGGGGGCGGGAGCGGTGCCTCCGGCAGACTTGCGGCCATGCGCATCGAACTCGCCACCGAGCCGGGCGACCCCCAACGCCCAAACGAGGACTACGCATCGGTCGCTCTGCCGGCCTCCGGCCAGGGCGGCGCCCTCGTTCTGCTGGACGGCGTGACGCCTCCCGAGGGGGACTACGGCTGCGTCCACTCGGTGCCGTGGTTCACCGCACGGCTCGGGGGCGCAATGCTGGAACTGTCGGTTTCACACCGGGATATGACACTCCCTGAGGTTCTCGCCGCGGCCATCTCCCGGACGGCTGATATCCATCGGGCCACCTGTGACCTTTCTCACCCTCGCACTCCGCAGGCAACCGTGGTCGCCGCACGGTGGTCCGGGGCCACGGTCGAACACCTCGTCCTGTCCGATTCGGTGCTGCTCCTGGAACGGCCGGACGGCTCGGTGCACCCGGTGCTCGACCCGCGGCTGGACGACATGCCCCCCGCGGTCCGGGAACGGCGCGCCGCCGTACGGGCGCTGCCGCGCGGCTCGGCGGAACGGGCCGCCGCGGTCCGGAAGTACGTCCGCGCGGTCGAGGCGCTGCGCAATGCGGAGGGCGGGTTCTTCACCGCGGCCGCCGACCCGGCGGTGGCCGCCCGTGCGGTGTCCGGCAGCACCCCGCGCTCCGGTCTGCGCTCCCTGACGGCGCTCAGCGACGGGGCGGGCCGCTGGGCGGAGGTCTTCCACGAGGGCTCCTGGGCCGACTGCGTGGCCCTGGTGACCGCACAGGGCCCCCAGGCGCTGATCGACCGGGTGCGGGCGTCGGAGGCGGCGGACCCGGAGGGTGCGGAGTATCCGCGCGGCAAGGCGCGGGATGACGCGGCGGTGATCTTTGTGGCTCCGTGACAATCGCCGGCGGGCGGAGAAATTCTCCCGCCGCGACGGAACGGCACCACGACGGCGGCGGTCCGGGGCCATGACGGCGCCGGCCGCTGCGCCCTGCCCGGACACCCCCTACACCTCGTCCCCCTCCTGCTCCGCGTTCAGCCGGTGCAGCAGACGGGCCAGTTCGGCGACCTCGGCGCGGTCCCAGGAGGCGAGACGGCGGGCGTACTGGGCGCGGCGGCCGGTGCGGACGCGGGTGAAGCGCTCGCGGCCCTCGTCGGTGATGCGGACCAGGACCGCGCGGCCGTCCGCCGGGTCCGGCTCACGGGCGACGAGTCCGAGCTTCTCCAGGGCGTGCAGCTGACGGCTCATCGTGGCCTTGCCGACGCCGAAGAAGCCGGCGAGGGCGGTGGCCCGCTGGGTGCCGGCGTCGGCCAGCCGGACGAGGAGGCCGTATGCGGCGGGCTCCAGATCGGGATGCACCTCTCGTGCCAATTCGCCGGAAGAGGCACGGGCCCGGCGGAGAAATACCGCCAATTCGCGTTCCAGGGCGAGAAATACGTGGTCCACACCAATCGGTTCGCCGTCCGCCGTCGAACCGTCGGCTCCGGTGTCGTGCACGTCAGCGCCCATTCCCGCTTTCCCTCACCTGAAAGTTTCCGCCATCGGCGGCCGAAGCCGCAGCTCGGCCAGTATTTCGCAGGATTAGACCAACGGCAGCCCCGTGACCCTCTTTTGTCACGTCGTTCTACGCGCGTATCGTCATTTCTGGCATGGCCATACCAAGCGGCCCCCGCTGTCAGCAGTTCCGCCGCGCGTCATGCACGTCGCACTTCCGTGCCCACACGCCTGCGTCATGCCGTCAGCTCCTCCCCCCTCAGGTCATCCACCGAGATCTTCGGAGGCACGTATGTCCGTGCTCAGATCCGGCTCCCCCCACCGACCCGCACGCTCACTCGCGAGCGTGGCCGGGGTCCTTCTCGCGGTCCTCTCCCTCCTCCTCGGGCTGGCGGGCACCGCCGGCGCCGCGGCCACGCGGTACGCACCGGAGCCCAGCCACCCCGGCCAGGACTGGGCCGGTTCCCAGATCGCCCGGCACGAAGGCACCGCGGCCGGCATCGCACCGCCGGCGTCCTCGCTCGCCGCGTCCGTCGAGGGCGTGGACGTCAGCAGTCACAACGGCAATGTGGCCTGGCCGACACTCTGGAACAGCGGCGTCCGCTTCGCCTATGTGAAGGCGACGGAGTCCACCAGCTACACCAACCCGTACTTCGCGCAGCAGTACAACGGCTCGTACAGCGCAGGGATGATCCGCGGCGCGTACCACTTCGCCACGCCCAACACCTCCAGCGGTGCCGCCCAGGCCAGGTACTTCGTCGACCACGGCGGCGGCTGGTCCAAGGACGGCAGGACCCTGCCCGGCGCACTCGACATGGAGTACAACCCCTACGGGGCGACCTGTTACGGGCTGAGCGCGGCGGGGCTGGTCAACTGGATGAAGGACTGGTTCGCCACCTACAAGGCCCGTACCGGCCGGGATGCCGTCCTCTACACCTCCACGAGCTGGTGGAAGCAGTGCACCGGCAACTCCGCCGCCTTCGGCTCCGTCAACCCGCTGTGGATACCGCGCTACGGCTCCTCGGCCGGCGAACTCCCGGCCGGCTGGGGCTTCCACACCATCTGGCAGTACACCTCGACCGGCCCGACGGTCGGTGACCACAACCGCTTCAACGGCGCGATGGACCGCCTGCGGGCGCTCGCCAACGGCTAGGGGCTGTCTTCGAAGTCGCCTCTGCCACGCGGCGGCCGGCCCGGCCCCTCTGCGGGAGCCGGACCGGCCGCCGTTGCCCTCACGCCGCGACCGGTACCTCGGGAGCGGCCCCGTTCGACGCCGGGGTCAGCGCCAGCTCCAGCACCTGGCGGACATCCGCGACGGGGTGGACCTCCAGGGCTTCGAGGATCTCGGCCGGCACATCGTCCAGGTCCGGTTCATTGCGCTGGGGGATGACCACTGTGGTGATCCCCGCCCGGTGTGCCGCCAGCAGCTTCTGCTTGACGCCGCCGATCGGCAGCACCCGCCCGGTCAGCGAGACCTCGCCGGTCATCGCCACGTCCGGCCGGACCTGGCGGCCCGACAGCAGCGAGGCCAGTGCCGTCGTCATCGTCACGCCCGCGCTCGGCCCGTCCTTGGGGACGGCGCCCGCCGGTACGTGCAGATGCACTCCGCGCTCCTTCAGGTCGGCGACCGGAAGTTCCAGTTCCGCGCCGTGCGAGCGCAGGAAGGACAGCGCGATGTGTGCGGACTCCTTCATGACGTCGCCGAGCTGGCCGGTCAGCCGGAGCCCGGACGCCCCGGTCTCCGGATCGGCGAGCGAGGCCTCCACGTAGAGCACATCGCCGCCGGCGCCGGTGACCGCGAGGCCGGTGACCACACCGGGCACCGCGGTGCGCCGCTCGGCCGGATCCTGCGCCGACTCGGGGGTGTGGTGCGGCCGCCCGATCAGCGGGCGCAGCTGCTCCGCACCGACCGTGAACGGCAGCTCCTGCTGCCCCAGTTCGTGCTGTGCGGCGACCTTGCGCAGCAGCCTGGCGACCGCACGCTCCAGATTCCGTACGCCCGCCTCGCGGGTGTACTCGCCCGCCAGCCTGCGCAGCGCGTCGTCTTCCAGGGTCACCTCGCCGGGCTCCAGACCGGCCCGCTCCAGCTGGCGCGGCAGCAGGTGGTCCCGGGCGATGACGACCTTCTCGTCCTCGGTGTAGCCGTCCAGCCGGACCAGCTCCATCCGGTCGAGCAGCGGCTCGGGGATGGCTTCGAGGACGTTGGCGGTGGCCAGGAAGACCACATCGCTGAGGTCGAGTTCGACCTCCAGGTAGTGGTCGCGGAAGGTGTGGTTCTGCGCCGGGTCCAGGACCTCCAGGAGGGCGGCGGCCGGGTCGCCCCGGAAGTCGGAGCCCACCTTGTCGATCTCGTCGAGCAGCACCACCGGGTTCATCGACCCGGCCTCCTTGACGGCCCGGACGATCCGGCCGGGCAGCGCGCCGACGTACGTCCGGCGGTGGCCGCGGATCTCCGCCTCGTCCCGGACGCCGCCGAGCGCGACGCGGACGAACTTGCGTCCCATGGCCCGCGCGACGGACTCACCGAGCGAGGTCTTGCCGACACCGGGCGGTCCGACGAGCGCCAGCACGGCTCCCCCGCGGCGGCCGCCGACCAGGCCGAGCCCGCGCTCGCCCCGCCGCTTGCGGACGGCCAGGTATTCGGTGATCCGCTCCTTGACGTCCTCCAGGCCGGAGTGGTCGGCGTCCAGGATCTCCTTGGCGCCGGCGATGTCGTAGGCGTCCTCGGTCCGTTCGTTCCACGGCAGTTCCAGGACGGTGTCCAGCCAGGTGCGGATCCAGGAGCCCTCGGGGTTCTGGTCGCTGGACCGCTCCAGCTTGTCGACCTCCTTGAGGGCGGCCTTGCGGACGTCCTCGGGCAGATCGGCGGCCTCGACCCGGGCGCGGTAGTCGTCGCCCTCGTCCTCCGGATCGCCGTTGAGCCCGGCGAGTTCCTTGCGGACCGCCTCCAGCTGCCGCCGCAGCAGGAACTCCCGCTGCTGCTTGTCGACGCCTTCCTGGACGTCCTTGGCGATGGATTCGGCGACATCCTGCTCGGCGAGGTGCTCGCGCAGCGCCTCGGTGGCGGCCTTCAGCCGGGCGACCGGGTCGACGGTCTCCAGCAGCTGGACCTTCTGTTCGGTGGTCAGGAACGGCGAGTAGCCGGAGTTGTCGGCCAGCGTCGGTACGTCCTCGATCTGCTGGACGCGGTCGACGACCTGCCAGGCACCCCGCTTGCGCAGCCAGCTGGTGGCCAGCGCCTTGTACTCCGTGACGAGTTCGGCCACCGCGCCGGGCAGCGGATCGGGGACCGTCTCCTCGACGGTCGTGCCCTCCACCCAGAGCGCGGCACCGGGCCCGGTCGTGCCGGAACCGATCCGTACCCGGCCCAGGCCCCGGATCAGCGCCCCGGGGTCGCCGTCGGACAGCCGCCCGACCTGCTCGATCCGCCCTAGCGTGCCGATACCGGCGTACGTCCCGTCGACGCGGGGAACGAGCAGCACCCGCGGCTTGTTACCCGTGGTGGCGGCGGCCTGCGCGGCCTCCACCGCGGCCCGGACGTCCGTGTCGGACAGGTCCAGGGGCACCACCATGCCGGGGAGCACGACCTCGTCATCGAGGGGCAGCACGGGCAGAGTGAGCGATGTGGACGTCGAAGCCATGATCTCCCCTTCGGCAAACAAGTTGAGCTTTACCCACTCAATGCAGCCGGGCCGGAAGATGTTCCCCCACGTGCGTTCGCTGTCAGCGATCGGCTGGCAGCGAGCGAAGGCGGCGCTACCAGTGGGCGGGTCGGGACAGGGCCTCCGGCAGCCTGGTGGCGGCGTCGCCCTTGGCCGCGTTGAGCTGTGACTGGGTGAGGAAGAGGGCGCCGGTGAGGTCGGCGCCGCGCAGGTCCGCGTCCCGCAGATCGGCACCGATCAGGTCCGCCGTGCGCAGATCGGCGCCCTTGAGGTCGGCGGCGATGAGGCAGGCCCCGCGGAGGTTGGCGCCCCGGAGGCCGGCGCCCTTGAGGCGGGCCCCCATGAGATCGGCGCCCCGCCGCTCCTTCTTGCGGCCCGGCACCGCGGCCCGTACGAGTTCGCTGGTGCGCAGCAGCAGGGCGTTGACCTCGCCCCGGTGGGCCGGAACGTCGAGTTCCGTGAGCTCCTGGGCGCTGCCGCGGGTGAAGCGCTCGGTCTTCTCCAGCGCGGTGCGCAGGTCGGCGTGCACCGGGCGGGCCGCCGGCAGGGTCAGCGCCTCGGCCAGGTACCAGAGGAGTTCGTGCAGCTGCCGCATGACGGGAAAGACGTCGAACATCTGCCGGGCGGTCCCCGGGGCCTGCCGCCAGTCCTGTCCGCCGAAGGTGACCTGGGAGACCTTCTGTCCGGCGCCGAAGCAGTCGAAGACGGTGCAGCCGGGGAAGCCCCGCGTGCGGAGGTCGCTGTGGATGCCGCAGCGGAAGTCCGTCCGAAGGTTCGGGCAGGGGCGCCCGGCATCCTTGTCGAGCGCGAAGTCCGCCGAGGCCGCGAACGGCAGCGCGACACAGCAGAGCCCGAAACAGCTGCCGCAGTCGGACTGGAGCCCGAGATCGACGGTGTCCGGAATCGATTGCTTGCGGTCTGAGGACAAGATGCGTGCACTCCTGCGGCCGGCGAGCACCGCACCAGGCCGCACTCGGAACGAGCCCCCATTCTCCCAGGCGGCCGAGGCCCCCCCGCCCCTGGCCGGATCCGCTCGCCGCGGGAGGGCATCGGGCCGTCGGGCGCCGGGAGTTGTCAGTGCCCGCCCCTGAGGGCTGTCCCGTAATCCCTGGCGGGGCGCCGGCGGAGATCTCCGGTGAACGCCTGACGGCAGCGTCGGCCCGGAAGACCTCGCCGAGGCGGAGGTGCACCCGACGGTCGTCTGGGAGCGGGGCGAGCCCCTGGACTGCGTGAGCGGGCATGACGAGCTGCTGCGGCCGTTCTTCCGCGCGGCGGCGGACGAGGGGGACGGCGTGCCGATATGGCTCGGACAGCGGCGCGACGCGGTCCGGCGAGCCGGGCGGAAAAGCCCTGCCGCTTCCCCCCTCACGCCTCGTCATGACTGCTACCTTCACGGCATGTTGCAGCGGATGTCCGGAGTTTTCATCGGCGCTCTCTTCGGGACGATCTTCGTGGTCGCCAACGCGCACGACCCGCTGAATCCCGGCGTCGGTATCGCCCTGCGGGTGCTCGCGGTGCTCACCTTCGCCGGGCTGCTGGCGCTCGCGCTGCGGGCCGGGCGCCACGGCCGGCCCGCCGAGGCGGACGCCGAGGGTCCGCAAGCCGACTGGTTCCGGGGGCGGTTCGCGTTCGTCGTAGGGGCCGAGGTGGTGCTGCTGATCGGCGGCAATCTCGCGCTGCGGGCGGCGGGCGCCCCGCAGGAGACCGCCGTGGCCTGGATCGCGCTGATCGTCGGCCTGCACTTCGTCGCACTGATGGCGGTCTGGAAGCGGCGCAGCATCGCCGTCCCCGGCGTCGCGCTGACCGCGCTCGGCGTGATCGGGCTGGGCATGGCGGCGACCTCCGCCGTGGCCTGGGTGCCGTTCGTCAGCGGCGTGCTGTCCGGTGTGGCGCTGCTGGGCGGCTGCGCCTACGCCGTCGCCCATACATACCGGGCGACCGTCCGGCCGTAGGCGCGCGGCCCCGGAACGCTCAGTAGGTCCGCACGCCCCGCAGCGCCGGGTGGCCCAGGTCGCCCAGGAGCGGGGCGGGGCGGGCACGGCGGGCGCGCCAGTGGCGCAGCAGCGGCCAGCTCGCCGCGCCCAGGGCGAGCGAGAGCAGATGGCCCCAGTCGGTCACCGGGTCGACGTAGGCGAGCAGATCGGTCACGGCCAGGTAGCCGGCGCCGGCCAGCAGCGGCCAGCGCAACCAGGCCGGCAGCAGGCCCGCAAGGGCTCCGATGCAGGTCATCACGCCGAAGCTGATGCCGTAGTCGAGGCGGTGCAGCGAGCTCTCCGGCAGCCGTCCTGCGGCGACCGAGAAGGCGACGGGCAGTTCGGTGGCGAGGGTCGCCAGCGCATGGCCGCCGAAGAAGACGGCGGCGGTCCACAGCCCGCCGATCCGCCGTTCCAGCGCCGTCAGGACGAAGAGAAAGCCGATGGCGTACGCGGAGGTCATGCCGCCCGCGATCCACAGGGCGCTGGCGACCAGCACCAGCAGCGGGGCCTGGGCGAGATGGACGACGTCCGTACTGGAGCCCTGGAGCAGTTCGGAGACCAGTGCCGGGTCGGCGTACTCGGTGACGAGCGAGGTGGCCACGAGAAGGAGGGCGTAGCCGAAGGTGAAGGGGGTGCCGGCGGGAGTGGGCAGCAGCCGCCACGGCCGCACCCGGGGGGACATCCGAGGGCCTCTGGGCACCGCCTCCGCCGCGACACCCCCGGCCTGCCGGGGCTCACGCGGCCGCGGAATCCCCGGCAGCAGGTCCGGCACCGCGCCCGTCCCGTTACCCGGCCCCGGTATGACGGACGGCGCACGGCCGGCCCGTCCCTTCTCGGCGGTTCCCAGCCAGCTCACTTGTCCGAGACCCCTTCCGTCCATGGCACATCCGGTCAGCCACGCCCGTCCCCCCGGCCGTGATTCCTCTGCCTCGCCCTACGTTCCGGACCACCCTGCATGCTCAACCCATGAAGAAGCTGTGTGAGTGACATCCCTCACACCAGGCAACCGTCGTCACAGGAGACACGTCCGTGCCACCGGCAGCGGAATCCTGCCCAAAGCGTTGGACCGGCACGGCCCGTATTGGCCACCATGACGCCATGGCTCCCGTTACTCCGACGCAGGCAACGACCGGGCTCTCCGAGGCCCCGCGCACGCTCGACCGCCGCGAGGGCCCGTACGGCGAGGTGGTGCTGCGACAACGGGGCGGACCCCTCGAAGGCCCGGGAACGGACGGCTCCGGGACCCCCGGCGCGCCCGTGGTCTACGAGATCATCGCCAACGGCTGCTTCCTGATGGACACCTCCGACGGCCGCTCCGAACGGCTGCTGGTCGACGCCGCGCTGGCCGCGCTGCCGCCCGGCCGCGCACGGCCTTCCGTACTGATCGGGGGCCTCGGCGTCGGCTTCTCGCTGGCCCGAGCGGCCGGGCAGCCGCGCTGGGGCCGGATCGTCGTCGTCGAGCGCGAGGAAGCCGTCATCGACTGGCACCGCACGGGCCCGCTGTCGGCGGTCTCGGCGGCCGCGCTGGCCGATCCGCGCAGCGAGATCCTGCACACCGACCTGGTCGCGCACCTGCGGACGGACGCGGGCCAAGTCGCCTACGACGCCCTGTGCCTGGACATCGACAACGGCCCCGACTGGACCGTCACCGAGGACAACGACAGCCTCTACTCCCCCACCGGACTCGCCGCCTGCCGTGACCGTCTGACACCCGGCGGAGTGCTCGCCGTCTGGTCCGCGCAGCCCTCGCCGGCATTCGAGGAAGCACTGCGAAATGCCGGTTTCAACGGGGTACATACGGAAGAGATCCCCGTTGTCCGAGGCGTCCCTGACGTGGTCCATCTTGCGCGGAAGGGCGCGTAGCCGACAGTCACACCATGCCCGTACGCTGCTGCCCAGCAATACGCGACCACGCAGGGGATGCAGGGGCGGGCGATGGACCAGACTCAGACAACGCAGGGCGGCACCGCCGCCACGCCGGGCGCCCAGCGCCGGGTACTGGTCGTGGAGGACGACCCGACGATCGTCGAGGCCATCGCGGCCCGGCTACGCGCCGAGGGCTTCCAGGTGCAGACGGCCACCGACGGCCCGGCCGCGGTGGAGACCGCCGAGGCCTGGCAGCCGGATCTGCTGGTCCTCGATGTGATGCTGCCGGGCTTCGACGGCCTGGAGGTGTGCCGCCGGGTCCAGGCCCAGCGGCCGGTGCCGGTGATGATGCTCACCGCCCGGGACGACGAGACCGACATGCTGGTCGGCCTCGGCGTCGGCGCGGACGACTACATGACCAAGCCGTTCTCGATGCGGGAGCTGGCCGCCCGGGTGCATGTGCTGCTGCGCCGGGTCGAGCGCGCCGCGCTGGCCGCGCACACCCCGCGCACCGGCATTCTGCGGCTGGGCGAGCTGGAGATCGACCACGCCCAGCGCCGGGTGCGGGTGCGCGGCTCGGACGTCCATCTGACCCCCACCGAGTTCGATCTGCTGGTCTGCCTGGCGAACACCCCGCGCGCGGTGCTCTCCCGTGAGCAGCTGCTGGCCGAGGTGTGGGACTGGGCGGACGCCTCCGGGACCCGTACGGTCGACAGCCACATCAAGGCGCTGCGCCGCAAGATCGGCGCCGAGCGCATCCGTACGGTCCATGGTGTCGGCTACGCCCTGGAGACCCCGGCCGCATGACGCGGCGGTGGTGGCGGACGCCCGCGAAGGCACTGTGGCAGCGGGTCTGGGAGGGCCTGCGCCCGCTGGACCCGTACCGCTCGGTGAAGGCCGCGCTCGGGGCGCTGGTCAGCGTCTCGGTGATCATCACCACGCTGCTGGTGTTCGTCGCCATGCACTCGGCGACCGAGCTGCGGGTGATCACGATCTTCTCGATCATCGCCTCGCTGCTGATCACCCAGTTCGTGGCCAACAGCCTGACCGCTCCGCTCGACGAGATGACGGATGTCACCCGCTCGATGGCGCACGGCAACTACAGCCGCCGGGTCCGCTCGGAGCGCCGTGACGAGTTCGGTGACCTGGCGAACGCCTTCAACCGGATGGCGGCCGACCTGGAGGCGGTGGACACCCACCGCAAGGAGCTGGTCGCCAATGTCTCGCACGAGCTGCGCACCCCGATCGCGGCGCTCCGGGCCGTCCTGGAGAACGTCGTCGACGGGGTCAGCGAGCCGGACCCGGAGACGATGCGGACGGCGCTGAAGCAGACGGAGCGGCTGGGCCGGCTCGTCGAGCATCTCCTGGACCTGTCCCGGCTGGACAACGGGGTGGTGCCGCTGCACGCCCGGCGCTTCGAGGTCTGGCCGTACCTGTCCGGGGTGCTCAAGGAGGCCAATATGAGCCGCGGCGCCTCCACGCTGGCCGGGGTGGCCGGCTCCGGCACCCACACCCGTACGGACGTCCACCTCCACCTCGACGTCTCGCCGCCGGAGCTGACCGCGCACGCGGACGCGGAGCGGCTGCACCAGGTCGTGGCCAATCTCATCGACAACGCGATCAAGCACAGTCCGCGGCACGGCCGGGTCACGGTGCATGCGCGGCGCGGCGAGGGTCCCGAGAGCCTGGAGCTGGACGTACAGGACGAGGGGCCCGGCATCCCCGAGTCGGAGCGCTACCGGGTCTTCGAACGGTTCAACCGCGGCGGCCCGGCCCCCTCGGGCCCTGGCTCCGACGGCGGGACGGGTCTGGGCCTGGCCATCGCGCGCTGGGCGGTGGATCTGCACGGCGGACGCATCGGCGTGGCCGAATCTGCACGTGGTTGCCGGATCCGGGTCACTCTTCCGGGGCTGGAGTCAGCTCGAAGCTGACGGCCGCTGACGTAGGGTCGGTAGTGGAAGCACTCACTCCGCGGGTGCCACGGCGATGCCCCGTACCCGCGTGCAGGCAAACATCGTGTGTTTCCCGCCAAGTCATGCCCCGAAACCCCTCCGGGAATGTGACGTACACGACGAGTGCCCCTCCCGGCCTGCATCCGGGGTCACAACAGGCGTAGCCTTTATTCCCGCTGTCCACCACCTTAGGAAGCGGAAGAGGGCGGTTGCCGCCGTGTCGCTACAGTCCCCCAACAGCTCGAGCATCTCGACCGACCAAGAGGGGCAGGGAAAGAACCCTGCTGCCGCGTTCGGTCCCAATGAGTGGCTCGTCGACGAGATCTACCAGCAGTACCTCCAGGACCCGAACTCGGTAGACCGAGCCTGGTGGGACTTCTTCGCCGACTACAAGCCGGGCGGCGCCACCGCGCCGAGCCAGCCGGCGGAGGGCTCCGCCCCCGCTCCGGCCGCGCCGGCACAGTCGTCCCCGGCGGCGCCCGCCGCCGCCGAGCCGAAGCCGTCCTCCGCCGCCGAGCCGGCCACCCCGGCGAAGCCGGCCGCGAGCGCCCCGGCTCCGGCCAAGGCCGCGCCGGCGAAGTCCGCGCCGGCCAAGCCGGCCGCCAAGGCCCCTCAGAAGGCCGACGGCGAGGTCACTGCCGGTCCTGAGTTCGTCACCCTGCGCGGCCCCTCGGCCGCTGTTGCGAAGAACATGAACGCCTCCCTGGAGCTGCCGACGGCCACGTCCGTCCGCGCGGTGCCGGTGAAGCTGCTCTTCGACAACCGCATCGTGATCAACAACCACCTCAAGCGGGCCCGTGGCGGGAAGGTCTCCTTCACCCACCTCATCGGGTACGCGATGGTGCAGGCCCTCAAGGCCATGCCGTCGATGAACCACTCCTTCGCGGAGAAGGACGGCAAGCCGACGCTGGTCAAGCCCGAGCACATCAACCTCGGTCTGGCCATCGACCTGGTGAAGCCGAACGGCGACCGCCAGCTCGTCGTCGCCGCCATCAAGAAGGCCGAGACGCTGACCTTCTTCGAGTTCTGGCAGGCCTACGAGGACATCGTCCGCCGGGCCCGCGACAACAAGCTGACGATGGACGACTTCACCGGAGTCACCGCGTCGCTGACGAACCCGGGCGGCATCGGCACCGTGCACTCCGTGCCGCGTCTGATGCCGGGCCAGTCCATGATCATGGGCGTCGGCGCGATGGACTACCCCGCGGAGTTCCAGGGCACCTCCCAGGACGCCCTGAACAAGCTGGGTGTCTCCAAGGTCATGACGCTGACCAGCACCTACGACCACCGCGTGATCCAGGGCGCCGCCTCCGGCGAGTTCCTGCGCATCATGAGCCAGCTGCTGCTCGGCGGCAACGAATTCTTCGACGACATCTTCAAGTCGCTGCGGATTCCGTACGAGCCGGTCCGCTGGCTGCGCGACATCGACGCCTCGCACGACGACGACGTCACCAAGGCCGCGCGGGTCTTCGAGCTGATCCACTCCTACCGGGTCCGCGGCCACGTCATGGCCGACACCGACCCGCTGGAGTACCACCAGCGCAAGCACCCCGACCTCGACATCACCGAGCACGGGCTCACCCTGTGGGACCTGGAGCGCGAGTTCGCGGTCGGCGGCTTCTCCGGCAAGTCCATGATGAAGCTGCGCGACATCCTGGGCGTGCTGCGCGACTCGTACTGCCGCACCACCGGCATCGAGTTCATGCACATCCAGGACCCCAAGCAGCGCCAGTGGATCCAGGACCGGGTCGAGCGCTCGCACAAGTCGCCCGAGCGCGAGGAGCAGCTGCGCATCCTGCGCCGGCTGAACTCCGCCGAGGCGTTCGAGACGTTCCTCCAGACGAAGTACGTCGGCCAGAAGCGTTTCTCGCTGGAGGGCGGCGAGTCCGTCATCCCGCTGCTGGACGCGGTCATCGACTCCGCGGCCGAGTCGCGCCTGGACGAGGTCGTCATCGGCATGGCCCACCGCGGCCGCCTCAACGTCCTCGCCAACATCGTCGGCAAGTCGTACGCGCAGATCTTCCGCGAGTTCGAGGGCAACCTCGACCCGAAGTCGATGCACGGCTCCGGCGACGTGAAGTACCACCTGGGCGCCGAGGGCACCTTCACCGGTCTCGACGGCGAGCAGATCAAGGTCTCGCTGGCCGCGAACCCCTCCCACCTGGAGGCCGTCGACCCGATCGTCGAGGGCATCGCGCGCGCCAAGCAGGACATCATCAACAAGGGCGGCACGGACTTCACGGTCCTGCCGATCCAGCTGCACGGTGACGCGGCGTTCGCCGGCCAGGGCGTGGTCGCGGAGACGCTGAACATGTCCCAGCTGCGCGGCTACCGCACCGGCGGCACGGTGCACGTCGTCATCAACAACCAGGTCGGCTTCACCGCCGCCCCGGAGTCGTCGCGTTCGTCCATGTACGCCACCGACGTGGCCCGCATGATCGAGGCGCCGATCTTCCACGTGAACGGCGACGACCCCGAGGCCGTCGTCCGCGTTGCCCGTCTGGCCTTCGAGTTCCGCCAGGCGTTCAACAAGGACGTCGTCATCGACCTGATCTGCTACCGCCGCCGCGGTCACAACGAGTCCGACAACCCGGCCTTCACCCAGCCGTTGATGTACGACCTGATCGACAAGAAGCGCTCGGTGCGCAAGCTCTACACCGAGTCCCTCATCGGTCGCGGCGACATCACGCTGGAGGAGGCCGAGCAGGCGCTCCAGGACTTCCAGGGCCAGCTGGAGAAGGTCTTCACCGAGGTCCGCGACGCCACGACGGCCCCGGTGGCCCCCGAGGTGCCGCAGCCCAAGGCCGAGTTCCCGGTCTACGTGGACACCGCGATCTCCCAGGAGGTCGTCAAGCGGATCGCCGAGTCGCAGGTCAACATCCCCGAGCGGGTCACCGTCCACCCGCGGCTGCTGCCCCAGCTCCAGCGCCGCGCCGCCCAGGTCGAGGACAACACCATCGACTGGGGCATGGGCGAGACCCTCGCCGTCGGCTCGCTGCTGATGGAGGGCACCCCGGTCCGGCTCGCCGGCCAGGACTCCCGCCGCGGCACGTTCGGCCAGCGCCACGCGGTCCTCATCGACCGCGCGACCGGCGACGACTACACCCCGCTGCTCTACCTCTCCGAGGACCAGGCCCGCTTCAACGTCTACGACTCGCTGCTCAGCGAGTACGCGGCGATGGGCTTCGAGTACGGCTACTCGCTGGCCCGCCCGGAGGCGCTGGTCATGTGGGAGGCGCAGTTCGGTGACTTCGTCAACGGCGCCCAGACGGTCGTCGACGAGTTCATCTCCTCGGCGGAGCAGAAGTGGGGCCAGACGTCCGGCGTCACCCTGCTGCTCCCGCACGGCTACGAGGGCCAGGGCCCGGACCACTCCTCGGCCCGGATCGAGCGCTTCCTCCAGCTGTGCGCGCAGAACAACATGACGGTCGCCGCGCCGACCCTGCCGTCGAACTACTTCCACCTGCTGCGCTGGCAGGTCCACAACCCGCACCACAAGCCGCTGGTCGTCTTCACCCCGAAGTCGATGCTGCGTCTGAAGGCCGCGGCGTCGAAGACGGAAGAGTTCACGACGGGCGGCTTCCGCCCCGTCATCGGCGACTCCACGGTCAAGGCCGAGGATGTCCGCAAGGTCATCTTCTGCTCCGGCAAGGTCTACTACGACCTGGAGGCCGAGCGCGAGAAGCGCGGCGCGAACGACGCTGCGGCTGCTGCCACAGCGATTGTCCGCATCGAGCGCCTCTACCCCCTTCCCGGCAAGGAGCTCCAGGCGGAGATCGCCAAGTTCCCGAACGCCGAGAAGTACCTGTGGACCCAGGAAGAGCCGGCGAACCAGGGTGCGTGGCCGTTCCTCGGCCTCAACCTGATCGACCACCTCGACCTGGCCGTCGGCGCCGATGTCCCGCACGGCGAGCGCCTGCGCCGCATCTCGCGGCCGCACTCCTCGTCGCCGGCCGTCGGCTCCGCCAAGCGTCACCAGGCAGAGCAGGCACAGCTGGTCGCGGAGGCCTTCGACGCGTAGGCGTCCGGGCCGCCGGAGCACCGGTGGGCAGTTGAGTGAAGGGCCTGTTCCCGCGGCTGCGGGGACAGGCCCTTCACCGTGCCGGTGGCAGCTCACACGGGTTGCGGCTCGAAGTCCCAGTAGGGGCGGCGTCGGCGGCGGGCCGAGACCGTATGCGGATGCTCGGCTCCGAGGGTGTCGGTGAGCTGCTGTACGGCCTCCTGCTCCAGCTTCGAGGCGTCCCTGGCCCGGCGCAGCGCCCGCAGGTCGTCGGCGAGCGCGGTCTTCGCCGACAGGGTCAGCGGATGCGTGCCGCCCAGCACCTCGGCGGCGCGCTGCATGGTCTCCCGGCCCAGTTCGACGGCGCCTTCCTCGTCGTCGGCGCGGTTGCGGGCCGCGGCGGCGTTCAGCGCACAGCCCAGTGTCCAGGGGTGACCGGCGCCCACGGCCGTGGTCATCCCTTCGAGCGCCTGCGTCGCCAGGGCCAGCGCCTGTGCGTGCTCGCCGAATTCCGAGCGCACCAGGCCCGCGTTGGCGAGCGTCCCCAGGGCGTACGGATGCTTCTCCCCGACCAGCGTGCGGTAGCGCTCGGCGACCTCTTCGGCGAGTTCGCGGGCGCGGCCGAGGTCGCCGTGTTCGCGCAGGAACGTGGCGTGGTCGGCCTGCATCATGAAGGTGTCCGGGTGCCGCACCCCCAGCACCCGCTTGCTGCGCTCGACGACATCCGCCATCAGCGCGCCCGCCTGTGCGGTGTCGCCCATGCGGCGCATGCACAGCGCGAGATTGTGCTCGGCGCGCAGGGTCTGCGGGGTGTGCAGGCCCATCACCTGGCGGTGCAGCCGCGCGTTCAGCTCCTGGCGCGAGAGGGCGTCGCGGTACTCGCCGGTCAGCCGCAGCATCCGGGCGTAGCCCGTGCCGGTGCCGAGAGTCAGGTGGTGGCGGGCGCGCAGCTCCCGCTCCCGGATCGTGACCACCTCGCGCAGCAGGGCCAGCGCTTGCGGGTACCGTCCGAGCAGCCCCAGCGCGATGGCAAGGTTGTTGCGTGACGCCACGGTGCGCGGGGCTTCCGGGCCGAGCAGTTCGGTGTAGTGCGCGGCGACCTCTTCGAACAGGTCACACGCCCGTTGGTAGGCCCCCAGCGTCATCAGGGTCCCGGCCAGTCCGTCCTTGGCCCGCAGCAGATCCGCGTCGGCCTCGACGCGTCCCGTCTCGCCGTCCCCCGCGCGCTCGGCGCGCTCGGACTCCAGCTCGTCCACGATGGCGCTGCCGACCGCCTCCGCCTCGCGGTAACGGCCCAGCCGCCGCAGCATGTTGGCGTGCTGGTGGGTCAGCACCAGCATCGTGCGCTGTGTCGGTGCCAGCCTGGTCTTCCACCGGAACATGAACTGTTCGCACAGCCGCAGCCCCATGCGGTACTCGCCGCGCACCCGGAGGTACTCGACGCAGTTGACGACCAGCCCCTGCACCGACGGGTCCGCGCTGTCCAGCGCACCGGCCGGCTCCAGATGCGGGATGAGCTCGGCGTAGCGGTCCCACTCCCGGGTGTCGAAGGGGTTCTGCGGATCGGCGGAGACCAGCACCCGGCAGGCCGCCGCGGACAGCGCGTCCCGCTCCTCCTCGGTCATGTCGCTGCGCAGGAAGCGGTGGTAGAGCCGGTGCATCTGGGCGGTTTCGACGGCCGGGTCCTGTCCCGAGGAGACCTGGTAGTCCAGGCGTACCGCGGTGGATTCGGTCAGCCGCCGCAGGGCCGTATTCCAGCTGATCGGCTCGGCCGCGAGATCGGCGAGGTGCTCGGGCAGGTCACCGCGGCGGGCTTTGGCCAGCTTGGGAACGGGGATCGCGTCGGGGGCGAAGAAGGCGAACAGCTTGAGCAGTTCGACGGCGGCGGGGCTGCGCTCGCGCAGGGTGTTGAGGGTTATGGCCCAACTGGTCTGGAAGGCCATCGGGTAGTCGGTGGAGATGCGGATCCCGACGAGGCTGGGCTCGCCCCGGCGGATCAACTCGATGTACTCCCGCGGCGGCATCGGGTTGGCGTCCAGCCAGGCCGCGGTCTGGGCCAGCAGCAGCGGCAGGTCCTGCACGGCGTCGGAGAGGTCGTCCGCGTCCCTCGACGTCAGCCGCGGGGCCCGCCGCCGCGCGTAGGCGACGCTCTCGATGCGGGTGAAGGGGAGGACCTCGATCTCCTGGGCGCTGCCGGAGCCCGACCAGTCGCGGGTGAGGGTGGTGATGAGGACATGGCCGCGGCCGTCGGGGACCAGGTCCTCGATCTGCTCCATGTCGTCGGCGCTGTCGAAGATCAGCAGCCAGCGGCGGTAGGGGCGGCCGGTACGCAGCGCCTCGTGCACCGCCCGGATCCGGTCGCCGATCTCCTGCCCCACGGGCAGGCCGAGCCGGGAGGCCAGCTCCGCCAGCTGCTCGCGCGCCGCACCGCGGTTCGTGGCACTGATCCACCACACCACGTCGTAGTCGTTGCCGAAACGGTGGGCGTACTCGGCGGCGATCTGGCTCTTGCCGACACCGGAGATGCCGTACAGCGCCAGACGGGTCTCCAGGGGCGGACCGGAGTTCCCCCCGGAGCCCGCCAGATTGCCGTACAGCTCTTCCAGTGCGTCGTCGCGGCCGGTGAAGCGGTTGTTGCGGCGGGGGATGTTCCAGATCTCGGGGGGATCGTTGGGGAAGCGCGGTGCGCCGGGCGCGTCCTCGTTCCCGGCCGGGCCGGTCACCGGGATGCCCAGCCGGTTCAGCACCCGGCGGTTGGCTTCGGTCGCGTCCAGGTCGCGCAGGTCGGCGGGGCGCAGCAGGGAGGCCGTGGCGGGCAGGCTCTGGGTGGCCACGCTCACCGCCGCGAACCGGTCGGCGTGCGGGGAGACCACCTCGCGCAGTGCGGCCGTCCACTCCTCCTGCGTCTTGGGGCCCAGCCGGAAATACCAGTCGTCCAGCACCATCAGCAGCCGGCCCTCGGCGGTGAGGAGTCCCGACAGCTCCTCGGCCAGGGCGGTGTCCGCCTGCGGATCCCAGCGGAGCATCGTCGTGTGGTGCCCCAGCTGCTCCAGCTGATGGGAGAGCCAGGCCGCCCACGGCCTGGCGAAGCCCGCATAGCTGATCGTGATGTGGTCGGCGGCGCCGGCGGAACTGGACTGATCGGCCATGCGACCGTCTCCCTGCGATGCGGTGGGTCAAGCGTGCTCAGCTGCCTGGCTGGCTGGCACGATAACCCAAGTGTGCCCCGATATGACGACAGTGCGTCAGGTCATCTCGGGAGCCGTCCGGTTGGGCCCAGGGACGCCTTCAGGCGTCGTGCGATGTGCCGGATCAGTCTCTCCAGATCCCCGCAGTACACGGACGGGTTACGGAAACCGCTGCCGGCGTCGCGGTAGCGGTGGGCGTAGTTCCCGCCGCCGCAGACCTCCACCAGCGCACAGGCGCGGCACCGGTCGCCGAGCCCGTCCCTGCCCTGTCTGCGCGCGGCCATGCCCGGGTGCGCGAGGGCTTCGTCGAAGCTGTGCCGGAAGACGTCCAGGCCGGTTGCGGCCGCTCCGTCGTAGGCGGACTTGAGCGAGTCCACCTGCTCGATGGCGCCGTCGGTGTCCACCACCAGGGCGACGACGGGTGAGAGCCCGACCGCTTCCGTGGAACTGGGCCGCCCCAGGAGCAGGCCGATGATCTCGGTGAACAGCCGGACCCGCAGCCCCTGTCCCGGACCGTCCCACCAGAGGTCGAACGCGGTGCACAGCCAGTCTCCGTACGGGGCGGGGCTCGCCGCACCGGCGAGGGCCGGGGGCGGGCTGGACCAGTTGGCGTGCGGGAGGAGGAAGTCGAGCATGGGAGGGCCCATCGCCCGCAGGCTCCGGTAGACCTGTGCCGGATCGGCGGTGAGATCGATGGTGCACAGGATGCCCGCGAACGTTCCGGGGTGCCCGGCCAGCAGCCGTGCGGCGCGGGAGGCCGCGGGCCAGGAGGACCGGCCCGCGTGATCGGTCCGGCGGCGGTTGAGCCCGGCGGTGCCGCCGTCCAGGCTCAGCCCGATCCGGAACCCCGCGTCGGCCAGCGCCCCGAGCGACGCGGCGGTGAGGAGGGTGCCGTTGGTCTGCACCCCGAAGTGCACCGCGCACTGCGCGGGGACCGCCGCCCGGATGGCCTGCGCCTGGTCGAGAAGCGGGCCGGGCCCGGTGAGCAGGGGCTCTCCGCCATGCAGGTCGATGCGGATCTCATGGAGCCGGTGGGCGCTGACGTGTTCGGCGATGCGCAGGGCGGTCTGGCGTACGGTGCCCGGCGGGGCGGCCCGCGGGCGGTGGCGCCAACTGCGGTCCGGGCTGGTGTAGATGTAGCAGTAGGTGCAGGCGAGGTTGCAGCGGCTGTGCAGCTTCAGGACGAACTGCCGGAAGGGGACCGCGGTGGCCCGGTCGGTCTCGCACACCACGACGCCGCCCCCCGCCTCCGTCGACGTCCGGACACCCGGTCGACGCCCGCTGCTCCATACATGGCTCGCCCCTCGACAAGGCAACCGAAGTCGGTCGACAGCTGGCCGAATTCATTAACCTATTGCCCAAATTCAGTCGTTCAGGACGGGTCGGCGGAAACCCACATGCCCGGTCCGTCGTCGTAGTAGGCCACCGCTTCGCCCGCCGGCACCCAATTGCGCACCAGCAGCGCCGCCACCTCCCGGAGCATCGGATGCCCCGTCCTCTCGGCCAGCGCAGCCACATCGACCCCGTCGAAGACCGGCAGCCGCTCGGCCGACGGCACCGGCGGGTCGGCGACCACCGGTTCGGTGCGGGGGGTAGTCGCCACGCTGCTCTCCTCTGGCCGGCTGGACGTGTGTGTTCCCGAACTCCCGTCCACAGAAACACGTTCCGGTGTGGACTGCCAGGCAGCCGGACGGGGGCGCGGGGCGGTCAGGTGGTGGTTTCGAGGGCGCGCATGCGGGCGCGGGTGCGCTGGGCCTCGTCGCCGGTGTCCTCGGCGGCGCGCTGCCACTGTTCCCAGCTCTCGCGGTAGGCGTGCAGCGCGGAACGGGGGCCTGCGGTGACCTCCAGGACCTCGCCGCGGCGATGGTGGGCACGGGCGGCCAGCAGCGGACTGTCGGCCCGCCGGGCGGCCGCGGCGGCGCGGCGGAAGCAGGCGGCGGCCCGGTCGTGGCGCTCACGGGAGTCGAAGCGGCGGTCCAACAGCAGCTGGACATCGCCCACTTCGAGCCAGGCCTCGGCCGAGACCGCGTCCGGTACGTCCACACCGCGGGCGGCCAGCTCCAGGATCCAGTCGGCCTCGTGCAGATCGGCGAGCGAGGGCTGGCGTTCGTAGCGCAGCCGCAGGGCGCGGCCGAACAGCAGGCGGTGGTTGCCGAGGTCGGGGTCCTGCGGCCCGACCCGGCCCAGTGCCTCGCGCAGGACGTGCACCGCCTCGTTGGCCAGCCGTTTGCCCGGTCCGTCGGCCGGTTCCAGCCGGGCACGCAGCAGCAGCGCCGCGCCGCGTTCGGCGAGCAGCGAGCTGTGCTCGGGCGAATCGGGGGTGGTCAGACGCAGCGCGGCGGCCAGCGCGGCAATGGCGGCGTCCAGGGCGGTCAGCGAACCGGTGCGGGTGTGCACGGCGCGCTGCACGGCGGCCGTACGGCGCAGACCGGCCGCTTCCAGCGCCCGGTCGTCGAGTTCACGGGCCATCGCACGGGCGCGTTCGAGGGTGGGCAGCACGGACGGCAGTCCCGCGCCGCCGTTCAGCTGGCGGGCCGCCGCGAGGTCGAGCAGCGTCTCGCAGACCAGCCGGTCGGCGGTGCTGCCGCGGCGGCGCAGCAGGACGGTGGCGGTGTCGAGGTCGTCGGCGGCGCGGACGGCGAGCGCCTCGACGGGGCGCGGCCCTTCCCCCTGGCCACTGGCGGCCCGGCGGGCCTGGTCGAGCAGGACGCCGCCCCGGGCCGCATAGACCTCGCCGGGCACCTGCTCGCCGCTGGGCCATTGGTCGAGGAGCGTGGTGAGGGAGCGCTCCGCCTCGTCCAGGGGGTCGTCGGCCGCCATGTCGCCGTCCTGCGGAGGGGCGGCGGCGGGCAGGGCGGCCAGTCGGCGCAGGACCTCGGTGCGGAGCACGATGCTCTCCAGGACGCGGGGGTCGAGCAGGCTCATCAGCCCGCAGGCGGCGTGCAGATGGCGGGCGGCGTCGGCGAGCGCGGTGCGCTCCTCGGCGGGCGCGCCGGCGCTGCGGCGTTCCTGGGCGCGGGCGTGGCCGACCCGGCCGAGCACGATCAGCGCCCGGGTGCGCTCGGCCTCCCGGCCGGTGGCGGCCTCCTGGTCGTCGGCGGCGCCCTGGGCCGTGGCCCGTTCCGCGGCGCGTCCCGCGCGCTCCGCCTCCTCCAGGGCGTCCGGCTGGCGCCACTTCGCCCAGGCGTGCAGCAGGGCGCGGGCGAGGTCCGTACCGGCCACGGGCAGCCGTTCGGTGGCGGCGCGCAGCAGCCGGACGGCCTCGATCAGGTCCCGGACGGCGCGGTCCTGTTCGTAGCGCTCCAGGAGGGCCGCGCCCTCCGCGGCGGGGCCGTCGGACACATACGGCTGCCGGGCGGGCGGGCGCAGGGCCGGTTCGAAGCGGCGCAGCACACGTTCCGAGACCCGGGCGAAGGGTTCGGGGACGGCGCGCTGGCCGGTCTCCGGCTCACGGCCGCTGCCGGAGAGCATGGCGACCGCGACGGCCGGGAAGTTGCGGGCGCTGCGGCCGAAGGTGCGCTCGACGTAGAGCGAGCAGTGCTTGAGGACCAGGGCGGCCTCGCCCGCACTGAGCCGGCCGAGGAGTTCGTCGCGCACGCCGGGCACGAAGTCGTACCAGGGGCCGCTCACCCCGGCCTGCTCGCCCGACGGCCGTTCGTCCACGGGGAGTTGGGCGACCAGGCCGCTGAGCAGCACCTCGGCCAGCTCGGCCGGGCCGGTCTGCGGCAGCATCGCGCGCTGGACGAGCTGGATGACGGGGAGGGCGAGCGGGACGGCCGAGAGGTGGACGGCGAGCAGCCGGGCGGCGGGGGAGGCCTGCTGGTCGAACTCGCGGACCATACGGGCCGGTGCGGCGGGCCCGGGCACCGGCGGCGGTCCGGCCGGATGCCCTTCGCCGTGGTCGGCCCGGACGACGGAGGCCGCGCCGCGCAGCGAGAGACCGGCGTCGGCGGCGGCCAGCCGGGCCCAGGAGCCGAGGGCGGAGGGGGTGGCGGAGAGGACCGGAATGGCGCGTTCGCGGGGCGTTTCGGACGGGGCGCCCGGTGCCCCTGCGGGACGCCGGCGCCGGCGGGCCGGCCGGAAGTCGAGGGCCTGGTAGGGGCCCTGGCGGCGGACGAGGGTGCCGGCGGCGGCGGGCAGCAGGGTGCGCGCCCACATCCGCTGCGGCAGCGGCTGGACCACGGCGAGCGGGGCGTCGGCCGCCCAGCGGTAGAGCAGCCGCTGCATCCGCCCGTCCCGCCACAGGGGGCCTGCGCAGTCGCTGACGACGAGGGTGAGGTGGTGGCCCGTCGGGTCGTGCAGCTGGTCGGCGGGGCGCAGCGGGCGGCCGGGGCCGGGGGCCGCCGCGACGCCGATGTCCGCGCCGTGCGGGTGGAGGTAATGCACCGTCACATCGCGGAAGGCGCCGACCCGTTCACAGACCTGGCGCAGGTCGTGCAGCATCTGCTCCCAGACGGCCATCGAGGACGAGCCGTCCATCAGCAGCCGCAGCCCGGCCGCCCGGCGGTGCACCCCGCGCAGCACCGGGATGATCATTTCGGCGTGGGCGGAGAGCTCGGCGGTGGCGGGCTCGTCGAGTGTGCGCCGGACCGGGGCGACCGGGGGACGGTAGCGCTGGATGGGCCGCAGCGCGCGCTGGAGCGGCAGCAGCCCGGGGAACGCGGAGGCGATCGGGACGGCGACCTCGCCCAGGCGCTGCCGGTCCGGGTCGGGGAGCCGCTCGTCCCGGGTGGGCAGCAGCTCCGCGACGCGGCGCCGGGCGCTGTCCCGGAGGGCGGACGAGGACGGGTCGGCATCGGAGGGACCGGCGCCGCTGCCCGCCGGCAGTGCACCACCGGGAGCCACGGATACGGCCGAACCCACCCGGAAAGTGGCCGGATCTGTACTGTCGTGGCCCTTCGCACGGAGGGGCCCGGCGTCCGCGGGGCCCTCCGCCCGTGACCCGCCCGGGGTGATCCACTGGGCGAGCCAGAGGGCATCGGCCATCCCGCGGGCATCGGCCGGCAGCCCCGCCGCCGTCAGCCGGGCGACGAGTTCGTCGAGGGGGCCTGGGCCGGGCTCCCCGAGGGGCACCGCACTCACCTCGTCCGATCAAGAGGCCGCATCAGCTCCGCCGTCAGACGACGTCGGGTCTCCTCCTCGTCCTCGTCCGTCCAGCCCGCCTTCTGTGTGAGGTGGATGGCGTTGAACAGCTGGTCGACGGCGCGCACATCGCCGGGCTCGCGGTCCAGGAAGCGGTCGATCACCGCTTCGTAGCGCTCGGCGGCCCCCTCACCGAAGTGGGCCCGCACCATGGCCGCGAGCCGCTCCTTGTCGGGAGCCGGGATGTGCAGGTGGATACAGCGGCGCAACAGGGGTGCCGGGAAGTCGCGCTCGCCGTTGCTGGTGAGCACGATGAAGGGGAAGGCATGGCAGCGCACCCGGCCGTCGCGCACCGTCACCCGCGCGCCGTCGTCGCTGAGCACCTCCACCTCGGGGGCGGATCCGGCCAGCCGCTCCAGCTCCGGAATCCGGAACTCCCCTTCCTCCAGCACGTTCAGGAGGTCGTTGGGCAGATCGATATCGCTCTTGTCGAGCTCGTCGACGAGCAGCACGCGGGGCCGGGCGGCGGGCAGCAGGGCCGTACCGAGCGGGCCGAGGCGGATATAGCGGCCGATGCCGCCGCCGGGTTCGTCGGTGGGATCCGCGTCCGCCACCGTCGCGCCGTCCCCGGCGGCCGGGTCGGCGCGGGCGATCTGGAGGTCCTGGAGGCGGCCGATGGCGTCGTAGTCGTACAGGCCGTCGCGGAGCGTGCTGCGGCTGACGACCGGCCAGCCGAGCACCCGGCCGAGGCCGAGTTCATAGGCGACCGAATGCGCCAGGGTGCTCTTGCCGCTGCCCGGAGCGCCGGTCACCAGCAGCGGCCGGCGCAGATAGAGGGCGGCATTGACCAGCTCGCGCTCGGTCTCGCCGGGGCGGTGGTGGCTGGCTTCCCGGTGCTGCACACCGAGCCTGCGCTCGGAGGAGGGGTCGAGGGCGGCCGGCGGCGCCACGAGGGGGCCGCCGTCGAAATCACGCCATGGTGGTGGCGGCGGAAGGTGCTCAATTCCGTCGTGCGGTGCCCCCGCGCCACGGTAGATGAGCCAGTCGCTCACGTCGGAACTCCTCGTCGCCGGCCAGGCCTCGGTCAGGAGCGATGGTCATGGCGGATCGCCGGAGACGTCGGCATCGTCCACCCCGGCCTCCCCCACGTCCGCCACCCACGATCACGCACGTGCGCAATCACGAACTCGTCTTCCACGACGCTATGACAGTACCCAGCCGGACGGAAGCGCACGGGGCGGTTTCCGGTCTCCCCTGAGGGCATCACAGGCGGCCAAGTGCCCTGTCCGGGGCGCGACTTGCCGCACGAGGGGCGGAAACGGCCGGGGCGGGCACCGGGCGCGTGCGAGGTGTAGGGGGCGTGCGCGGCGCCCGGACCGCTCCGGGGGCGGCTCCCCGGTCCGCTCATCGCGGAGAGAGCTGCGGGCGGTCCGTGAAGAGGGGCGGAATCGGGTCCTCCGGGTCGTCGTAGAGAAGCACCAGATCGCGGGCCCAGTGCGCGCCCTCCTCCGCGGCCTCGGCGGCCTTGGCCCGCAGCTGCCGGACCAGCTCGGGGAGCCGGGCCACCCCGCCCGAACCCTGGAGCAGCTCCCGCACCCCGCGGTGGAACTCCTCGCAGCCGGCATCGCAGTCCCGCTCCTCGCCGTGGCCGGCAGCCGGCCACAGACCGGCCGGGAAGCCGGTGTCCAGGGCGACGCCGACCGCGTCCCGGCCGAACCCGTCGGCGACCGCATGGCACAGCGCGGGCAGCACGCCCTCGCCGGCCGTCTCCAGCAGCCGCCAGATCGCCTCCACGGAGCCGGGCCGTGCGCCGTCGCCCGTGCGCGGCGCGAGGCGCAGCGCACGGAGTTCCCGGGCCGCGGCCAGGCCCTGCCAACGGCGCAGCCACGCCGGGTCGACCTGCTCGCGCCGTCCCTGGTCGCGCAGGATCACGGCGCGCCCGGGGCCCACCGGCCGCAGCCTGGCGGTGCGCCGGGTCGAGGCCGCGACCTCCCACTGGCCGGCGGCGGTGTGCCAGTGGCCTTCGGGGACGGCGACCTCCAGCCGTACCCGGGCGCCCGGCCCGGCGTCGCTGTCGGCCCGCAGCAGCCGCCCGCCGAGCCGTCGCAGCACCTGCTCCCGCGCCTGCTCGAAGGGCACCCCGCCGGCCGACTCCTGGACGTCCACCCGCAGCCACTGCCCTTGGCCGTAGCCCTCGCTGACCGACCAGTTGAACAGCTCCTGTCCGCCCTCGTCGTAGAACAGCGGCTCGAACTCGACGAGCACGGAGCGCGGGCGGCGCCGTACCGGACCTATCCTGCGGCGGTCCTGCGGCAGCAGCACCACCGCCTTGGCCTGCACGAACTCCGCGAGGCGGGTGGCCTGCTCGCGTACCGCAGCGGCCTGTTCGCCCGGTACGTCGCGCACCTCGTCGGCGGTCAGCTGCGCCACGATCCGCAGGTAGTGCACAAAGGCGCGCAGCTCCGTGTACGGGTCGCTGCCCTGGTAGAGCGCGCCATGGCCGTCCCGCCAGGTGCGCAGCGACCAGGCCCCGGGCCGGTCCCCACGGTCCAGCACCTCGCCGACCGCGGCCTCCACGACCAGCGGATCGCGCGGTGCGGGCAGGTGGGCGAGCAGGTCCAGCGCCTGTAGCCGCTCCTGTACGCCCCACAGGCGGCCACGGCCCGCCATGATCGCGTGCTGGGCATCGAACCAGGTGGGCCCGACGGCACGGCCGAGGTCCTGACCGGCCCAGTGCCAGCGGTCGTGCAGGCTCATCAGCGCGTGATACGGGTCGGGGCCGAGGCCCTCGGCGCCCGGGACCAGGTGTTCAGGGCCCAGCCCGCGCAGCGCGGTGACCGGCACCGCGAGCCCGACGTGGTCCTGTTGGTGGCGGCCCTTGACGATGCCGACCACCTCGCCGCGGTCACAGTCGATCAGCGGCCCGCCCGAGGCGCCGGGCATGACCCGGACATCGCTGCCGAACTGAAGTCCCCGGGCGTCGCGGGCCCCGAAGCGGACCGCGATGAAGGTGTCGACGGGGGTGACGGGAGCGCGCGGGGCGGCGAGCGTGCCGTGCCCGTCGCCCGGCCCGCGCACACCACGGCCTCCGTCGGGCCCGTGCAGGCCGTGCCCGCCGTCCGAGCCGCTCCGGCCGGGCCCGCCGTCCGCCTCAGGGACACCGCGGCCCTCGCCCGCCCCGTGGCCGCGGCGTCCGTCGCGTGGCTTTCCTGCGCCACCCGTGTCACCCGTGTCGCCTGTGTCGCCTGTGTCGCCTGCGTCACGTATGACGCGTTCCCGGGACCGGCCCGCGTCCGCGCCCCCGTCCCCACCACCGCTCCCGCCGCCCCGCCCGGCGGCGTCCGCATCCTCGCGTCCTTCCCCGCCCCCGCCCCCGCCCCCGCCCGCCTGATCGTGCCCGCGGAAGATGTACGCGTCCTCCAGGAGCGTCGCCGGCTGATCGCTGAGCCAGGCGCAGGGGTGGTCGGTCTCCGGGTCGAGCAACCGGACCAGTGCGAGGTCCGCGCGGGCGGCGGCGGGGCCGGCTTCCGGGGCGGGGCGGCTCAGGTCGTATGCCAGCCGCGCGGGCACCACCCGGCCGCCGAACACGACCCCGAAGACACCGTCCGGGCCCGTGTCACGGCGTCGCCCATCGCTCGCCGCCAGCACATGGGCGCAGGTCAGCACCCATCCCGGAGCGATCAGCACCCCGCTGCCCCATGACCGGGTGGCGGTCGCGCCCGGTGCGGCGCGCAGTCCGACGGTGGTGCGTCCGGCGTGGTCGAGGAGCTGTGCGTAGTGGGCGCGGTCACCGCGGACGGCGGACCGGCCCTCGGATGTCGTCATCAGCGGCTCGCATCATCCGGCTCCGGGCGGACGGCCGCGGATCCCCCGTGCGCCTCCTCCGGTAACGACGTCCCGTCCCCGCGCCGCCAGGTGAGCGTGACGGAGAGGTTGGCCTTGGCCTCGCCGTCCGCGAGCAGGGCGACGGCCTTGCCCGGCTTGGCCGAGAACTCCACGCCGAAGGTCACGCTCGTCTCGTGCGGGGCGACCCGCTCGGTCGCCCGGCGGACGCTGGCGGCGACCCCGCCGATCACCTCGCGGAGCCCCTCGACCCGGGCGCCGAGCGCGTCCCAGGCGCCGACGTCCTCGAATTCGCCGTCGGTCCCGTCCATGTCGTCCGGGCCGTCGAGCCCCGGGGCGTCGAGCCGGGAGACCCGGGCCCAGACTTCCGTACCGTCGGGCAGCTCGATCCGCTGCGCGCGATCTTGCATCACGGCCTCCTGCTCCCCGTGGGCGGCAATTCCCCCATTGCCGCAGGACCGTTGACAGGTGATCAGGCTAGCCTTCGGGCGCCTGTGGCGCGAGAGGTCCGTGAGCCTGCCTATCCTGGCCGGGAATAGCCCATGACCCCTGGTGGAGAGCGCGTGTATTTCACTGACCGTGGCATCGAGGAGCTGGAGAACCGACGCGGCGAGGAGGAGGTCACCCTCGGGTGGGTGGCCGAGCAGCTGCGTACGTTCGTCGATCTCAACCCGGACTTCGAGGTACCGGTGGAGCGGCTGGCCACCTGGCTGGCCCGGCTGGACGACGAGGACGAGGACGAGTAGCGGGCCGGGCCTGCCCCGGCATACGGCGGGGCAGGGGCCGGCCCGGGCCCCGGCCCCGGGCGGCAGGTGGCGCACGGTCCGTGCGGCGTTCCCGGAGCGTGAACGGCCCGCCGCGCGGGCGGCGGACCGTTCACGGAGGGACCTGGATCAGGAGTATCAGGAGTAGTGGAGCGCGATGCGCAGCCGCGCCTTCACGTTGCGTTCGGCGTGGGCCGCCGCGCGCCCGGCCCGGGAGTCGTGCTCGGCGTAGGCCCTCTTGTTGTGGTGCTCGGCCGCCTCCACTCCGTCCCCCGCACCATCGAGCGCGTGCCGGATCTCCGCAGCGTGCCGCGCGCGCCGGCAGGCCCCTTTCGCCTGGACGACGTACTTCTGGGTCGCCTTGTTGTGGCCGATGGCCTTCTTGTAGCTGTGGCGGTTGTCGGCCGACAGTGCCTTGTTGTTCGACGCGTTCGCCTTGACGACCAGGCGATGACAGGCGGAGGCCGCGGAGGCGGAAGCGGTGGCGGGCGCGGCGTGTGCCGACGCGACCGGCCCGGCCACTGCGGCACCGAGCACCAGAACCGAGAGCAACCCCGTTGTGTTACGCATGTGTTCGACTCCTTCATGGCATGCGCCACGACGTCAAATGACACCGCTGAAGACTGCGCCACGGCATTGGACGGTTCCCCTTTTCACGCCTGAGACGACCGAGGACGCAAAGGAACGGCGCACCCCGGACACGCTCCCCGAACGAGGCACTTGACTTCACCCATCCGCGATATATCGTGTCTGGAATAGACGCGATATGTTGCGTTGCAGCAAGGCAGGGGAGGCAGGCATGTCAGCCGGGACCGAGTGGTCGCACCAACCGACGCAGGTGACCTCACCACGCACTCTGGAGGTCACCGAACCCGTCGGCGCCGTGAACGTGCGCGTGGTCAACGGCACCGTCAACGTCGTCGGCACCACGGACGGCGGTCCGGCCCGCCTGGAGATCAGCGAGCTGCACGGCCCGCCGCTGACCGTCTCATGCACAGACGGCACACTCTCGATCGCCTACGAGGACCTCCCCTGGAAGGGCTTCTTGAAGCTCCTCGACCGCAAGGGGTGGAACCGCAGCGCGGTGGTGTCGGTGACGGTGCCGGCCGGCACCCGCGTAGAGGTCGGCGTGGTCGGCGCCGGCGCGGTGGTCTCCGGCATCTCGGGGCGTACGGACGTCCGCGGCGTCTCCGGTGACAGCACGCTCGTCGGCCTGACCGGCGGGGTGCGGGCCGACACCGTTTCCGGCAACGTCGAGGTGCAGTCGGTCAGCGGCGATCTGCGCTTCCACTCCGTCTCGGGGGATCTGACGGTCATCGACGGTGCGGGCGGCGCGGTGCGTGCCGACTCCGTCAGTGGCGACATGGTCCTCGACCTGGCCCCCGCGAAGGGCGCCGACATCACCTTGACGACGGTCTCCGGGGAGGTCGCCATCCGGCTGCCCGATCCGGCGGACGCCACGGTCGACGCCAACACCGCGAGCGGCACGGTCTCCAACGCCTTCGACGATCTGCGGGTCAGCGGCCAGTGGGGCGCGAAGAAGATCACCGGCTCATTGGGCGCGGGCACCGGCAGACTCAAGGTCACCACCGTCTCCGGCGGTCTGGCCCTGCTGCGCCGCCCCTCCTTCGGGGACGAGGACGGTCGGCACGGCGCCCCCGGCGGCGGCCCGGCCCCCGGTCCGCACGAGGACTCCCCCACCGACCCGCCCGCCGAGAAGAAGGTGCTCTGAGCATGCCCCCCGTCTTCGCCCATGGCCGCCTGCGTCTCTACCTCCTCAAGCTGCTGGACGAGGCCCCGCGGCACGGCTACGAGATCATCCGCCTCCTGGAGGAACGCTTCCAGGGCCTCTACGCCCCCTCCGCCGGCACCGTCTACCCCCGGCTGGCCAAGCTGGAGGCCGAGGGCCTGGTGACCCACGCGACCGAGGGCGGCCGCAAGGTCTACTCCATCACCGATGCCGGACGGGCCGAACTCGCCGACCGTGGCGGCGAGTTGGCGGACCTGGAAGTGGAGATCCGGGAGTCGGTCGCCGCGCTCGCCTCCGACATCCGGGAGGACGTGAGCGGTTCGGCGCGGGACCTGCGCCGCGAGATCCGGGAGGCCGCCCAGCAGGCCCGCAAGGACGCGCGAGGAAGCGGGAAGACCGGGCGGAGCGGCGCCGGGACGACGGACGCCCAGGACGACGCGGCCGGGCGGCCCTTCCCGGAGGCCTCCGACTACTTCGACGCCGCGTTCGGCGACAAGGAGTCCTGGCGGCAGGCGAAGGAGGAGTTCCGGCGCGCCAAGGAGGAGTGGAAGGAGCAGGCCCGGCGGGCCAAGGAGGAGAGCCGGCGCGCCCGGCAGGACGCCCAGCGGGCCCGTAAGCAGGCCAGGGACGCCCAGGTGTTCGCGCGCGAGGAGGTCCAGCGGGTCATCAAGCGCGTACAGGAGCAGACCCAGGGGGCGGTGCGGTCGGGCGACTGGTCGGGCGCGGTGCGCGAGGCACTGTCCGAGGTGTCCCGCGAGGTCGGCCGCTTCACCGGCGGCCAGTCCGGGGCCGGGCACGGCGGCGCACCGGACGGCTCCGGGCACGGCGGCGCGGAGAACGGGACCCGGGTCACGGTCGAGCGCGTCGACCTGACCGAGGAGGGCGCCGAGGAGGGCCCGGCGGCCGGGGCTCCGCCGGCCCCGGAGTGGGCACAGGAACCGGCCGGCGACAACCCGGCCCGCGACTTCGACCGGCTGCTGGATCGTTTCCGCGACGATCTGCGGGACGCGGCACGCGACCACGGCGTCACCGCCGAGCAGCTGAAGGAGTCCCGCCGCAGGCTGTCGACGGCCGCCGCCCATATCGGCGCACTGCTGCGTCATCCGGAGCAGTACGCGTCCTCCGCGGACCGGGACGACTGAGCGGTACGCGTCCCCCGCGGACCGGGACGAACGGAGCGGTCCGGGGCCGTGCCGGGGTGGGTGCACCGCATGTGCGCCCGCCCCGGCACGGCCGCCCCGTTCAGCCCCCGGCGCCCGGGATCTCCGGGGCCCCGACGCACTTCCGCAGCGCCCCGATGAGCCGCTCGGCCCGCTGGTCACCACTGACGCCCATCCGGTTGGCGGTATAGGCGAAGCCGACGCCGAACTCGTCGTCCCCGAAGGCGAATTGGCCGCCCGACCCGCTGTGCGCGAAGGAGCGCGGGCCGAGCAGCCGGCGGAACGCCGAGTCGAGGAGGACGCCGGTACCCCAGCGCGCGCCGAGGTCCGGGAAGCCGGACCACGAGGGGCCGCCCGACAGCGGGGCGAGCGCGTCGGTGACGGTGTCCTCGGACAGCAGTCGCGGCCCGCCGTCCACGCCGGTCGCGACCGCCGCGTACAGGGTCGCCAGCCCGCACGCCGACGACACCGCGCCCGCACCGGGGAATTCGGCGGTCAGCAGGGCAGGTGAGTTGTAGCCGTGCGGATCGTCGAGTCCGGGGAAGGGCAGTACGCCGTTCATCGTCAGGGCCCGTATGGGCAGCAGGTCGAGGTTCGTCATCGGGGCCCGTCCCTCGGCCTCCACGAGCCGGGCCAGCCGCGGCACTTCCTCCTGCGGCATCCCGATCCAGCTCCGGAGCCCCAGGGCGTCGCCGATGGCCGCACGGAAGTAGGCACCGGGCGTGTGGCCGGTCAGACGCCGGATCACCTCGCCGACGAGGAAACCGAAGACGTGGGCGTGGTACTCGTGTGCGGTCCCGGGCTCCCAGAGGGGCTTCAGCTCCTCCAGGGCACGGATCACCGGCGTCCAGGCGGTCAGTTCCCCGAACGTCAACTGCCGCTCGACGAGCGGGATTCCGGCGGTGTGGGCGAGCACCATCCGGGTGGTGATCCCCTCCTTGCCGTGCCGGGCGAACTCCGGCCAGTAACGGGCCACGGGGGCGTCGAGGTCCAGCTTCCCCTGCTGTGCGAGGAGATGGGCCGAGAAGCTGACGACGGCCTTGGCGAGGGACATGACGGGAAGGACGGTGTCCTCCTGCCACTCCCGCCCGGTCCGGTCGTCGGCGATCCCGCCCCACAGGTCGACGACCTTGCACCCGCCCACGAACACGGCTGCGGCGGCGCCGAGTTCACCGCGCTCGGTGAAGTTGCGGGCGAATTCGTCCGCGAAGGCTCCGTACCCCTCGTCGGCCCATCCGTGGTACGTCATCCGGCGCTTCCTATCCATGGTCACCTCGCCCCCCCCGTGGGCCGTCGGCCGGGTCACCCTACGTACGGGGCCACCCGGACACGATCGAATCCGGGGCCCGGAGGAATCCGGCCACCGGGCCGCGACGGCCGAAAGCGGTGCGGCCCCAACCCGGCCCCGGCTACGCACAGTTGGCATCCGCGGCCTGGATTCACGCGGCGTAATCGGGGAAGTCACTACTTCGCACGGCTTTTCGCCCGGCGCCGGGTTCCAGGGAGCCCCGACTGCCCGATTCCGCGGACCGACAGCCGTGTTCCCGACCCCGGTCTCCCCTCTGTCTGCGCACGCATCGTGAAGGCCATGAGGTAAAGCGATGTCGGAATACCTTTCGGTCGCCCGCCGGATGTGGCACCTGCTGGAGCCACTGCACGCCACGCTGTACTTCGCCCCCGAGGCCCGTCAGGTCGCCGCCGACCTCGGCCATGACGTGTCCTCCCGCTGGCCCAGCTATTTCGCCTGGCGTACGGCTCCGCTGGGCGCCGCCGGGCCCGAGCTGGTGGCCGCGACGTACTACACCTTCAGCCCGCGGATGATCGCCCGCCACCTCCCGCGGATCTGGACCGTCGCGGACCCGGCCAAGGTGCTGGACGCGCGGCTGCTGGCCATGGACCGTGCGCTGACCGCCCTGACCGACGGCCGGCTGAGCGCCGCGCAGCTCGCCGAGGCCGCCCGGCTCGCCCGCCAGGCCGCCGAGAACGCCGGGACGGCCGCCCGCCCGCTGGCCGCCGCCAATCGCGATCTGCCCTGGCCGGACGCACCGCATCTGGTGCTCTGGCAGGCCGCGACGGTCCTCCGCGAACACCGCGGCGACGGTCATCTGGCGGCCCTGCTGACCTGCGAACTCGACCCCTGTGAGGCCCTGGTGTCGTTCGCCGCGATCGGCGCCGCGCCGGCCGCCGACTTCGTGGGGCGCGGCTGGAGCGCTCAGGAGTGGAGCGACGCCCGGCACCGCCTCGCCGCCCGCGGCTGGATCGCTCCGGACGGCACCGCCACCGAGCGCGCCCGCAAGGAACGCGAGGCGATCGAGCGGACGACGGACCGGCTGGCGGCCGGCCCGTGGCGGGCACTGGGCCACTCCCGCGCCGAACGGCTGGCGCAGCTGCTCCACCCCGTCCTCGGCGCGGTCTTCGAGGCCGGATATCTGCCCCGGCACGGCACGCTGGGAATCGGGACGGTGAAGGTCGGCTACCCGTAGGGGCGCGCCTTGCCGGGACAGCCGTAGGGGCACACGCTGCCGGGGCGGCCGCAGGGGGCACCTACCGGACAGGCCTGCCTCAGGGGGACACTGCCGGACAGGCCGGGCGCGCCCTTGCCTACGGCCCGCCCCCGGCCGCCTCAACTCGCGCGCCTGCCCCGGGCCTCGTCGAGCACCCGCACCACGTCGCCGTACGTCACCCCGTGATCGGCGAGCACCGCGGCGGCCGGTCCGGGCCTGGCGGTCAGCGCCATCAGCAGATGCTCAGCGCCGATGCAGCGCTCGCTGCGGCCGACCGCGATCCGCAGGGCACGCTCCAGCACCGACTTCGCCTCCGCGGTGAACGGCCGACGCGTCCGCTTCCGGCGCCCGGCCCGCCCGTCGTCGGCCAGCGCGCCCTCCCCGTGCGCCTCCTCCACCCGCGCCACAACCGCACTTGACGACGCAGACTCCCGCACACCGCCCTCCCCGCACGGAACGGAGCCCCGATGCCCCGCACCACCGACTTCCCCGACGCCCGCCGGCGGGGCTGCTCGGCGTCCATGTGCACCTGAGCCAGGACGGTGCACGGGTGCTCCTCCACCAGGAGTGGGCCGGCACTTCGGCGTGGCGGGAGTCCACCGGCCATGGAGCGTCCGCGCGCCTGAGCGCGACGATCGAGGCTCTGGAGGGCGTATCGCCCACTCCGGCCGTATGCGCTGCGCCCGCGGCGGCGGATCCTCCAACGGGCGAACACCCTGACGCGCCCGAGGCGCGCGACGTGCCCGACGTACCGCAGTATCGCCTGCACGCCTCCCTGCTCAACATCCCCGCAGCGGCCGCCGGGACCGCAGCCGCAGACGGGCAGCAGCCCTAGAGGGGCGCCCCTCCCCTCAGGGCTGGAGGCGCCTCCCCCTAGAGGGGGTCTGGACCGGCGGCCGACAAGGCGATCACCGCCGCGGTGCCGTCCGTCCACAGGTCGGCGGCGGCCGCGTCCGGCCCCGTCAGCAGCGCCGCGTCGAACCGCTCCAGCTGCGCCCGGTGTGCACCGTCCTCCGCGAGCCGGGTACGCCCCTCGGCCGCCACCACCAGGACGTCCTGCGGACCGTCGGCGCCCTCGGCACCGCCGTCAGCCGGCTGCCGCCGCGACCACACCACCCGGCTTCCCCGCACCATCTCCACGGTCGCCGCCGCCCGCCCCTCCCGGAGCATCACATTGAGGTTGACCACGGGGCCGTCCAGCAGACGGGAGTCGGTGGCGGCAGCGCCGGGGAAGGCGAACGGCCGGCAGCGGTCCGGGAGCAGCCACGGGGCGCCGTCCACCGTCAGCTCCAGCCCGGCGCCGTCGACGACGGTGAGGATCCGGCGGACGCCGGGCAGCGGCGAGTACGGCCCGTCCCGGGTGACGTCCGCCAGACTGACCCGCCAGGCGAAGTCGTCCCAGCCGGCGCCCGGCGGATGGACGGCGATCTCGCGGGTCACCCCGCCACCGTTGCTCCATGGCATGGCGGAGCGCCCTTCCGCCCGCAGGATCCGCACCGTTCCGCCCCCTCAAGAATTGACGAACCGTCAGTCGCCGGCCGTCACCCGCCAGTCGTCAGACCGTCAGTACGACCTTGCCGAACAGCTCGCCCGCCGCCATCTTCGTGAAGCCCTCTCGCGCCCGGTCCAGCGGCAGCGTCGAGTCGATGACCGGCCGGATGCCCTTGGCCGCGCAGAAGCTGAGCAGCGACGCCAGCTCCTCCTTGCTGCCCATCGTGGAGCCGACGATCTTCAGCTCCAGGAAGAAGATCCGGTTGAGCTCCCCGCTCTTCGGGGTGAAGCCGCTGGTGGCGCCCGAGATGACCAGAGTGCCGCCGGGGCGCAACGACTTGATGGAGTGCGACCAGGTGGCGGCACCGACCGTCTCGATCACCGCGTCCACCCGCTGCGGCAGCCGCTCGCCGGTCGCGAACACCGCCTCGGCGCCCAGCTCCAGCGCCCGCTTGCGCTTGGCCTCGTCCCGGCTGGTGGCGAAGATCCGCAGCCCCGCGGCCGCGCCCAGCACGATGGCGGCGGTCGCAACGCCGCCGCCGGCGCCCTGCACCAGCACGCTGTCCCCGGGCCGTACGCCCGCGTTGGTGAACAGCATCCGGTACGCGGTCAGCCAGGCGGTCGGCAGACAGGCGGCCTCCTCGAAGGACAGCTCCTTCGGCTTGGGCAGCACATTCCAGGCCGGGACGGTGACCTGCTCCGCGAAGGTGCCCTGGTAGCGCTCGGTGAGGATGGAGGGCTTCTCCTTGGGGCCGACGCCGTGGCCGGTCTGCCCGATGACGGAGTGCAGGACGACCTCGTTGCCGTCCGCGTCCACCCCGGCGGCATCGCAGCCGAGGATCATCGGCAGGCTGTCCTCGGTGATCCCCACTCCGCGCAGCGACCACAGGTCGTGGTGGTTGAGGGAGGCGGCCTTGACGTTGACGGTCGTCCAGCCGGGGCGTACGTCGGGGGCGGGGCGCTCCCCCAATTCGAGGCCGTTCAGCGGCTGGTCAGGGTCGATGCGGGCGGCATAGGCAGCAAACATGATCCCAACGTAGGCCGCGGACGGGCGCTGCGGTACCGCGTACGGGTGTGACACGCACCGCGCCCTCGGCCACCGGCACCCGGCACCCGGCACCCGGCACCCGGCACCCGGCACCCGGCACCCGGCACCCCAAACGGGCCGGGCCCGCACCGGTGAGGGTGCGGGCCCGGCCCGTTGGCGTACGACACCTGGCGCCGCGGTCAGCGGCGCGCCACGCCCTCCGCACGGGCGGCGGCCGCGACGGCGGCGGTGACGGCCGGGGCGACCCGCTCGTCGAACGGCGAGGGGATGACCCGGTCGGCGCTGAGTTCATCGGCGACGACGGCGGCCAGCGCCTCGGCGGCGGCGAGCTTCATGCCCTCCGTGATCCGCGTGGCCCGCACCTGCATGGCGCCGGCGAAGATGCCCGGGAAGGCCAGCACGTTGTTGATCTGGTTCGGGTAGTCGCTGCGCCCGGTGGCGACCACGGCCGCGTACTTGTGCGCGACATCCGGGTGGATCTCCGGGGTCGGGTTGGCCATCGCGAAGATCAGCGAGTCCTTCGCCATCTTCGCCACCGCCTCCTCCGGCACCGTGCCGCCGGAGACACCGATGAAGACATCGGCGCCCTCCAGTGCCTCCTCCAGCGAGCCGGTCAGCCGGCCCTTGTTGGTGAAGCCGGCCACCTCGCGCTTGACGTCCGTGAGGTCGCTGCGGTCGGCGGAGACGACGCCCTTGCGGTCGCAGACCGCGACATCTCCGATGCCCGCCTCGATGAGGATCTTGGCGATGGCGACCCCGGCCGCGCCGGCACCCGAGATGACCGCCCGCAGCTGGCCGAGCGACCGGTCGGTGAGCTTGGCCGCGTTGCGCAGCGCGGCCAGCGTGACCACGGCGGTGCCGTGCTGGTCGTCGTGGAAGACCGGGATGTCCAGCTGCTCCTGGAGCCGGCGCTCGATCTCGAAGCACCGGGGCGCCGAGATGTCCTCCAGATTGACTCCGCCGAAGGACGGGGCCATCCGGACCACGGTCTCGATGATCTCGTCGGTGTCGGTGGTGCCGAGCGCGATCGGCACGGCGTCCACACCACCGAACTGCTTGAAGAGAATGGCCTTGCCCTCCATCACGGGGAGGGAGGCCTCCGGGCCGATGTCACCCAGGCCCAGCACCGCGGTGCCGTCCGTGACCACGGCGACGACCTGGGACTTCCAGGTGTAGTCGTAGACCAGCTCGGGCTGTTCGGCGATGGCGCTGCACACCTTGGCGACGCCCGGTGTGTACGCGAGGGACAGGTCGTCCTTGTCGCGGACCGGCACCGTCGCCTGGATGGCCATCTTGCCGCCGCGATGCAGCGCGAAAGCCGGATCGAAGGCGTCGGGCGCACTGCCCGCACCCGCACCGGTATTGCTGTCGCTGCGAGGATTGACGATCTCCGCTGCCACTTGTCTTACCCCTTTAATCGTAAATCTGCTGAGGGTGGCCACTCCCTGGTTGAGGGGTGGGCGGGCACCGCGTCCGCGCCGTGCGCAGCAGATGACCGCCGCGCGCGGGGAGGTACGGACGCCGGGCGCGCCGCACACGCGCCCTGAGCCCCGGATGAGGGGTGTAACGCACCTTTCTACCGGACGGGCGCGGGACCCGACGAGTCAGATTCCCCACCCTCGGCTTCAGAGTTCCGACAATAACCGCGAAATGCGCAAAAAACTCAGAAGAGCTATCCCTCACCAGTCCGGACTTCGAGACACCCGGAGCCGCCGGGCGGCCCGGGACATACCGCGGCACGGGGGCTCCCCTTGCGGCACAAGGCCGCCGCCCCCGCCGCTCCGTCCGTTATCCGATTTTGACCATTACGACAGTCCGCATTCCGGAGTACGGATGGCAGGATTCCGTCACCAACCGAGGTCACGACGCTCGAAGGTGTGCCTCCGGCCCTTTTGTCGCGTCTTTGTCACGTCGGCTTCTCCATCCGCAGGAGGATCAGCATGACCGCAAGCACCACCCGTCGCTCGGCCGTCGGCAGGTCTCGCACAGCCGTGGCCGCGGCGACCGCGGTCGCCGCCTCGCTGCTGTTGCTCAGCGCCTGCGGCGACCAGACGGACGCGGCCATCGCCAAACGTGAAGCGAAGAAGAACCGCAACGTCAATGCGCCGCTGTTCAAGAAGCTGCCCAAGGACGTCCAGGAAAAGGCCATGCTCCAGGTCGGTTCGGACATCACGTATAAGCCGGTGGAATTCCGCTCCAACGGCAAGGTCGAGGGCATCGATCCGGATCTCGCCGAGGCGATGAGCAAGGAGCTGGGCATCAAGCTCAACTTCAACAACGCCACCTTCGACACCCTCATGGGCGGCCTGAAGTCCAAGCGCTACGACATCGCGATGTCGGCGATGACGGACACCAAGGAGCGCCAGGAGGGCATCGACAGCAACACCGGCAAGAAGATCGGCCAGGGCGTCGACTTCATCGACTACCTCAACGTCGGCGTCTCGCTCTACGTCCAGAAGGGCAAGGCCAACGGCGTCGACGGCTGGGAAACCCTGTGCGGCAAGAAGATCGCGGTGCAGCGCGGCACCGTCTCGCACGACCTGGCCAAGGACAAGTCGAAGGCCTGTGAGAAGAACGGCGAGCAGCCGATCTCGATCGAGGCGTTCGACAACGACTCCGAGGCCCAGACCCGGCTGCGCACCGCCGGTGTGGACGCCGTCTCCAGCGACTACCCGGTCGCGGCGTACGCGGTGAAGGTCTCCGGTGGCGGCAAGGATTTCGAGATGGTCGGCGGCGCGCCGCTCAAGGCGGCCCCCTACGGCATCGCGGTTCCCAAGGGCAAGCAGCAGCTGCGTGATGCGCTCCAGGCCGCGCTGGAACTCGCGATCAAGAACGGCTCGTACGCCAAGGTCCTGGACAAGTGGGACGTCAAGGATGCCGCGGTCAAGAAGGTGGAGCTCAATGGCGGCTCCTGAGCCGCCGGAAGTCGTCCCGTCCCCTCCGCGCCCCTCCCGCCGAATGCTGAAAGGCAACACCCGTGTCAGTTGACGTCGACAAGTCGCCGGCGGACGCTCCGCCGCCCCAGCCCGAGCCGATCAAAGCCATCCCCGTCCGCCATTACGGCCGGTGGGTGGCGGCGATCGTCGTCATCGGGCTGGTCGCCCTGCTCGGCCGGGCCTTCGCCTCCGGGAACGTCAACTGGGACGCCATCCCCGAGTACATGTTCAATGCGGACATCCTCAAGGGCCTGCGCAACACCCTGCTGATCACCGTGCTGTCGATGATCATCGGTGTCGTCCTCGGTGTGATCCTGGCCGTGATGCGCCAGTCCAAGAACCCGGTGACCTCGACCGTCGCCTGGTTCTACGTCTGGTTCTTCCGCGGTACGCCGGTCTATGTCCAGCTGTTCCTGTGGTTCAACCTGGGCCTCGTCTTCCAGTACATCGACATCATGCCGATCTACAAGGACGAGTGGTCGGACTTCATGACCCCGTTCCTGTGCGCGCTGCTGGGCCTCGGCCTCAACGAGGCGGCGTACATGGCGGAGATCTGCCGGGCCGGTCTCAACGCCGTCGACGAGGGCCAGACCGAGGCGGCGCACGCGCTGGGCATGAGCCATGCCAAGACGCTGCGCCGGATCGTGGTGCCGCAGGCGATGCGGGTGATCGTGCCGCCGACCGGCAACGAGGTCATCAACATGCTCAAGACGTCCTCGCTGGTCATCGCCGTCCAGTACTACGATTTGCTACAGGCCGCGCAGAACGTCGGACGGGACTCCGGCGTCGTCGTGGAGATGCTGATCCTCGCCGCCGTCTGGTACCTGATCGCCACCACGGTGCTGAGCATCGGCCAGTACTACCTCGAGCGCTACTACGCCCGCGGCTCCAGCCGCCAGCTCCCGCTCACCCCGCTCCAGAAAGCCAAGGCGAAGCTGTCCGGCGGCTTCAACCGCCCCGGAGGTGTCGGATGACCAGCAAGATCACGACGAGCAAGGCCGCCGGCACGAGCGGCGGTCCGATGGTCAAGGCCGAGGGCGTCCACAAGTCCTTCGGCGCGGCCCACATCCTCAAGGGCATCGACCTGGAGGTCGCACCGCGGGAGGTCTTCTGCCTGATCGGCCCGTCCGGCTCCGGCAAGTCGACGTTCCTGCGCTGCATCAACCACCTGGAGAAGGTCAACGCCGGCCGGCTGTCCGTCGACGGCGAACTGGTCGGCTACCGCGAGCACCACGGCAAGCTCTACGAGCTGCGCGACAGGGAGGTCGCCGCCCGCCGCCGCGATATCGGCATGGTCTTCCAGCGCTTCAACCTCTTCCCGCACATGACCGCGGTGGAGAACATCATGGAGGCGCCGATCCAGGTCAAGGGCGAGTCGAAGTCCGCCGCCCGGGAGCGGGCGGTCAAGCTCCTGGACCGCGTCGGACTGTCCGACAAGGCCGCGAACTACCCCTCGCAGCTCTCCGGCGGCCAGCAGCAGCGCGTCGCCATCGCCCGTGCGCTGGCGATGGAGCCCAAGCTGATGCTCTTCGACGAGCCGACCTCGGCCCTCGACCCGGAGCTGGTCGGTGACGTCCTGGACGTCATGAAGGATCTGGCCGCGGACGGTATGACGATGATCGTCGTGACCCATGAGATGGGCTTCGCCCGTGAGGTCGGCGACTCGCTGGTCTTCATGGACGACGGTGTGGTCGTCGAATCCGGCCACCCGCGCGAGGTCCTCGGCAATCCGCAGCACGACCGGACGAAGTCGTTCCTGTCGAAGGTGCTGTAGCAACACGACGGCCCCGGGACGCGACGGCCCGGCGCGGGCCGCGGCGGCTTCGGCCGGTGCGGCACCGCCGGCCGCCGCCGCGGGGGCACCCGCCCTCGCGGCGGATTCTTCCTCCCGCGGCGGGACCTTCTCCTTCCGGAGAGCGTCCCGCCGCGGTTCGTCGTTTCCCGTTCCGCCCCGACGCCGCTGCGGCGCGTCAGGCCCTACTTCAGGCCCAGCACCAGCGCATCCGTGGGCGAGGCCCATACCGGCCGGGCCTCCGCGAAGCCGGATTCGCGCAGGACGGCCGCGTGCCATGCCGCCGAGGGGGTGTCGCCGTCCGCGTGCTCGCCGTAGATCTCGAAGCGCTCGGCGGTCGGCGCGGCCAGCCGCGGGTCGGCAGCGGCCAGCTGCCACCACTCGGCCCAGTCGACGGCGCCGGACGCCTTCGCCTCTTCCATGCGCGCATGCCGGAAGGCCCGCTCGGCGGCGTTGATCCGCGGGGTGCCCTCCTCGGGCATGTGGTCGGCGTTCATGAAGACCCCGCCGTCCCGCACCAGGGTGCCGAGCTGCCCGTACAGCCCCCGGAGGTCCTCGGTGTACAGCCAGTGCAGCGCGGTGGCGGTGAGCACCGCGTCGTACGAGTCGTGCGGCAGCTTCTCCGTCCACCGGGGGTCCTTGAGATCGGCCCGTACGAAGCGGACCCGGGACTCGCCTTCGAAGTACCCTTCCGCGATGGCCAGCAGCGCGGGATCCAGATCGACGCCCACACTCTCGGCCTTGGGGAACCGCTTCAGCAGCCGGTCGGAGATACTTCCCGTACCGCACGCGAGGTCCAGAACCCGGGGCTCGGAGCCCACCAGCGCCTCGACCATGTCCAGCATCACCCGGAACCGCTCCTCGCGGTCGGGGAGATACCACTCCTGCTGGCGGTCCCAACTGTTCTGCCACGCCTGCCAATCGGCGCCGACGACGGTCTCGGTCATCGCTTCCCCTTCAGGCCGTAATACCCTCGCACTAAGGACACCCCTTACTACGAGCAAGTACCCGCACCTTAGCCCCCGCCCGTAAGGACTACAAGTGGAACTGGCCTATTACTCGGACTATGCCGTGCGACTGGTCAACACCGAGCAGCCCGAGCGCGGCACCGACAGCCTCACCTCGGTCGAGGTCGTACGGGAACTCTTCGGCCCCGCCCAGCAGGCCGCCCGGCGCGCGACCGAGAGCGACGTGACCCGGCTGCGCACGGTCCGCGCCCGGCTGCGCGCCGTCTTCGAGGCCGCCGACGCCGGCGACGAGGTGCTGGCCGTGGACCTGCTCAACGCCCTGATGATGGAGTTCCCCGTCAGCCCGCAGATTTCCGGCCATGAATACCGGGACGACAACGGCCGCCCCGACTGGCACATGCACATCGCCGACCACGCCGCCAACGCGACCGCCGGCTTCACCGCGACCGCCTGCATGGGCCTGGCCTTCCACCTCACCGAGCTGGGCGTGGACCGGCTGGGCATCTGCGAGGCACGGCCGTGCCGCAACGTCTACCTGGACACCTCGACCAACCGCTCCCGGCGCTACTGCTCCGACCGCTGCGCGACCCGCGCCAATGTCGCCGCCTACCGCGCCCGCAAGCGCCTGGAGAGCGAGCGCTCGGCCCTCACCGGCCGGACCGCCGACACCACCCAGGACAGCACCCCGGCGACCGACCGCTGAATCCCCCGCGGCGGCCGCACCCGCACCCAGGCGCGGGCGAGGACCAGTTCGTCCGGAACCACCCCGAATTCCCGGCTGTCGTTCTCGACGAACGGATTGTCCCCCTGCACCCACCAGCCGCCGTCGCACCGCTGCACGGCCCGCTTGACGATCAGCAGATCCTGCCGGAACGGATGCCGCAGCACGACCACGGCACCGGGCCGCACCGCCGCCCCGTACTGCACCACCAGCTGATCGCCGGGCCGCAGTGTCGGCACCATCGACGGGTTGTAGACCTCGGCCAGCCCGAAGGCGCGAAGGAGCCCGCCCCGCTCGTGCCCCGTCTCCGGGTCCTCGCCCCGCTCCGGCCCACGCTCATGTACCCGCTCCGGCATCCCGTACCTCCCGGCCCAGCCCCGGTCCGACCCGCTCACCGGTCCATCCTCCATCAGTCCCGCTCCGGCCCCGGACTTTTGCCCTAAGACCCCCGGGCCGACCACGAAAAGCCTTCCCGCACCGAGTAATCTCGCACCTGAGAAGACGATCACGAGGAAGGACTGAACATGCTTTCCCGCCTGTTCGCCCCCAAGGTGAAGGTCAGCGCCCACTGCGACCTGCCCTGCGGCGTGTACGACCCTGCCCAGGCCCGCATCGAGGCCGAGTCCGTCAAGGCCGTCCAGGAGAAGTACCAGGCCAACGAGGACGCGGACTTCCGCACCCGCGCCGTCCTGATCAAGGAGCAGCGCGCCGAGCTGGCCAAGCACCACGTCTCGGTGCTGTGGAGCGACTACTTCAAGCCCCCGCACTTCGAGAAGTACCCGGAGCTGCACCAGCTGATCAACGACACCCTCAAGGCCCTCAGCGCCGCCAAGGGTTCCCACGACCCGGCGACCGGCCAGAAGGCCCTGGACTACATCGCCCAGATCGACAAGATCTTCTGGGAGACCAAGAAGGCCTGATCTCCGGCTAGGCCGTACGACCTGCGATTTCGCCGGTCACGCCGCCTACCTGTCCGCACCCGGTCCGCACGCCGCCCCACAGGGCGTCCGTGGTGGAGCGGGTGCGGTCTTCTTTTGCGGCATGGGTGCGAAGGCGAGGTACTCGGGCCTGGCGGTTCCTCGAACGGCGACTCGGGGCCGAGGCGGCTGCCGGAACTGCTTGCCGCGGCAGAGGATGATGACGGAGCGTTTGAAGAGCTGATCGCTTTCCGCGCGGCACACTGGCTCGCCGCCTTCGACATCATCGACGCGGACCGGGGGTCTTTGACCGGTCAGAAGACCGACGACGAGGGGACGCAGGCCGCCCGAGTGCGGCGAACGGTCAAAAACAACCTGATGGCCATGCGGAACCACCGGCGGAAGGCCGTCGGCGTACTGCGGGAGCTGGCATCCGCGATGGACGAGGGCGACCGGAGGCCGCGAAAGGTAGCGGAGTCCGGGGAGCCTCTCGTCGAGCCGATGAACCGCGCCTGGTTCAACCGCGAGTTCCCGAAGGAATCGGGCGCACGAACCCGAGGATCCTCCGTGCCGCGCACACGGGGCAGCGGCTCGGGCGGCCCTGCGCCCACAGCGTCGACCGGCAGCTCGCCGTCGTCTGGGACATCTGCCGGCGCCGGGAGAGACGGGGCGGGGGGGGCCACGAAACAGCGGGCCAGAATGCCTCGGTCACGGGGAAGGGCAGCGGACCCCACACGTCCGGGGGGTCGATTGACCTCGCCGCTGCCGACCACCCGTCCGGGGATGCCCCTTCTGCGGAGAGCCCTGGCGCGCACGGTTCCGCTCCCCAGGGCGACGGCGTCTCGGGCCTTCCTGCATTGACCGAGGAACTCGAGCAGAAGGTCAGGCTCCTGGTCGAGGAGGTATCCGCGCTTCGGACGGTCACGGAGCGTCTCGCAGACCGTGCCCGAGAGGAGTCCGTGGCTCACCCCCTCAGCCGCCAGGAAGCGGACGGGGCGGGACTGGGGATGATGACGGCCGAAGTCGAACTGCGTCGGCTGCGATCCGTGCTGGACGGTATGGCCGAGCCTCTCTGACACTTCTGGCGGGTGGGCGGCGGAGCGGTGCGGTCTTCCTCCGCCCGCAAACGGGCGGGAGCAGAGGGAGCAGCGGGTGGGGAACGCTCACGACGGCGCCGGGCCGCCGCCCCGTCGCCACCCCCGGTGCAGACCCCCCGCCGCCATCCCCCTCACTGGCAGCTCGTCCGCCGTGGTGCCGGCCGGGCCGACGCCCTTGGTTGCCGTTGCTTTGCCGTAGCGGTTCGCCAGGGGGGCGGAGGTGAGGCCGTGGGCGAGGACGCTGAGCAGGACGGTGCAGGCGACTACCGGGACCACCGCCTGGGTGTCGGGGGTCTTGAGTTCCTCGACCGCCAGCAGGCCGAAGATGATCGAGGCCAGGCCGCGGGGGCCGAACCAGCCCACGAACAGCACCGTTCTGGCGTCCAGACCGCTTCCGATCAGACACAGCGCGACGGGCAGCATGCGGATCACCGTGAGGCTCAGTACGGCGTAGACCACGGTATGCCAGGTGAAGTGGCCGAATGCCTCCGGAAGCAGGAGGGCGCCGAAGACCAGCCAGACCAGCACGGAGAACAGCGAGGCAGTCTGCTCGACGTAGAGCAGCACCCGCTGGGAGGCACCGTGCGTCGATCCGAAGGCCAGGCCGGCGACGAAGGCGGCGACAAAGCCGTTGCCGCCGATCGCGAGGGCGGAGGTGTAGCCGAGGAGGGCCAGGGCCAGTACGCCCGCGCCGGCGAAGTCCTCGGCCGCCCAGCCGTTGCGGAGGGTGGTCCGCAGCAGCCATCCGGCGGCCAGTCCGACCACCGCCCCGTATGCCGCACCGACGGCGAGCTGCACCAAGGCATGGCCGGTGGCATCCGGTCCGGCGGCACCCTCGGCCGCGGACACTCCGGCCAGGGCGAGCACCACCAGGGGTGTGGCGATGCCGTCGTTGAGGCCGCTCTCCACGTTGATGAGCCGGCGGATCCTCGCGGGCACCACGGGGTTGACCATCATCGTGGCGCCGAGCGCGGCGTCCGTCGGGGCGAGCGCGGCCCCGACGTACAGCGCGGCCCATCCCGAGACGCCGGGGAGCAGAACGGCCGCCAGCAGCGTGCCCAGGCACACGCACAGGGGCAGCCCGATTCCCAGCAGCCGCAGGTAGAGGCCGAGTTCCGGGCGCAGGGCGCGGAAGGAGAGCCGGGAGGCATCGGTGAAGAGCACCCAGACCAGGGTGATCTCCGCGAGTACCTTCACGGTCTCGTGCGGGAGCGGCAGGTCGAGGACGCCGGTGCCCTCGCCCAGCAGCAGCCCCAGCAGGACGAACGCGGCCGGAGCGGTCAGCTCGAAGCGCTCCATCCGCCGTGAACACAGGCACCACAGGAACAGCAGGAGCAGGACCAGGGAAAAGGTGCCATCCACACGGGTCTCCAGGGGCTCGGCCGCACCGGCTTTCGGGCACCCCCACTCTCGGCCCTCGGCCCCTCGGCCGACCGGTCCCCGAGGGGCACGACGGCGGCTTTCACACGGTTGGTGGAGGACCCGGCCGCCGCTGCCCGCACGCCCGCCGCACCGACCCGTCGGTCCCGTGAGCGGGCGGGCTCGGAAGCCCCCTGGGGCCTGTCTCAAAAGTCCCGTCCGCCTCGCGACGCCTGGCACGCCCTACAAGCGAACGACCAGACTTTGACGACAGGCCCTAGCTCCCCACCGGCAGCCTTCCGTTGTGCCGCACGAGCCACGTCCGGTAGGCCTCGCTCGCCCAGGCGGTCTCCATGTACGAGGCGGTCAGATCGGCGAACAGGTCGTCGGACGAGGCGGCCAGGGTGTCGTCCTGGCGGCAGGCCATGAAGAGGCGGACGGCCAGCGGGTCGCCGTACAGGGGGCGGATCGCCATGCCGTGCCGGGGGCGGGCGGTCGGCTGGCAGGGGGTGACCACCTCGCCGGCCGTGACGAGGTCCACGGTGGTGAGGTAGTCGCCGTGCACGACACGGGGGTTGATACCGGCCGCGGTCCAGATGCGGCGCAGTCCCGCCCATTCACCGTCCACAGTCGGGTCGACCATCCACTGGTCGTCGGCGAGGTCCGCCACCCTGATGACCGTCCTGGCGGCCGCGGGATGGGTGTCCGCCACGGCGATGAACTGCGGTTCCCTGGCGATGAGTTCGTGCTCCACCAGGCCCTCGGGGACCCGTAGGGGAGCGCCCTCGACCTCGTGGACGAAGGCGGCGTCGAGCTGTCCCGTCGCGACCATGTGGAGCAGCGCATTGGCGGACACATCGGTTCTTATCGTGGTGTCGGTCTCCGGCAGCCGGCGCCGGAGCCGGCGCAGCCATCCGGCGACGGCAGGGCTGTTGGTGCTGCCGATGTGCAGCCGTGCCCCCTGGTCGCGGTGCGAGGCCGACGCAACCTCGTCAATAAGTGCTCGCATTTCGGCCACTATCGGCCGGGCCCGGCACAGGACAGAATGCCCCAGTGGCGTGGGCCGGCTGCCGGTCGGCTCCCGGAAGAAGAGCTGGCCGCCGAGGGCCTTCTCGATGCGGTGCAGCTGGGTCGTCAGGGAAGGCTGGGTCATGCCGAGCTGCCGGGCCGCCTTGCGTACGCTGCCGGAGTCCGCGATGGCGCACAATGCGCGAAGATGCCTTACCTCGAGCTCCACGTCCGGAGCATAACGACGTAGGCATACGTCACACCAGACTCTCAAACCTGTCGGAACGCGCTCTTTTTTCCGGGGTATTGGCTGGTGCTATCGCCACCTGGCATCTCTGTCTTCCAGGTGAACTCCGTCCAGACTCAACGGCACCAAGAAATCCGCAGGGCCCCGGTCGCCGCCCCACACGGCGACCGTACGGCCCTCGGAAATAAAGGAGCCCCCACATGAGATCTCCCAAGACGGCGCTGTCGGCGGCGCTCGGTCTGGGCCTCGTCGCCGCGCTCGCAGCCGCGGCGCCGGTTTCGGCAGCCTCCCCCTCCTCCCCCACCAACTCCCCCCGCAGCACCTCCGCTTCGATCGCGGCCTATAACGGCTCGGCGGCCGAGAAGGCCGACACCAAGGCATTCTTCGAGGCCGTACTGAAGTCGGCCAAGGCCAAGATGAAGGCCCACCCGGACGCCGCCTCGGTGACCGTCACCTATGACGCCAGTGCGGCCCCGACGTTCGCGAACCAGATAGCCCAGAGCGCGTCGATCTGGAACAGCGCCGTCTCGAACGTGAAGCTCCAGGAAGGCAGCGGCGGCGACTTCCAGTACCGCGAGGGCAATGACGCGCGCGGCTCGTACGCCAGCACCGACGGTCACGGGAAGGGCTATGTCTTCCTGGACTACGCGCAGAACCAGGAGTACAACTCCACCCGCGTGACCGCGCACGAGACCGGCCATGTGCTGGGCCTGCCGGACCACTACGAGGGCCCGTGCAGCGAGCTGATGTCCGGCGGCGGCCCCGGCACGTCCTGCCAGAACTCCCAGCCGGACGCGAACGAGCGCGCCCAGGTGAACCAGCTCTGGGCCAACGGCCTGGCGGGCGTTCACTTCGGCAAGGCCTCCTGACGTACCTCACAGGGCCTGGTTACCTCACAGGCCCTGTGAGGTAACGAAGTTCGGCGGTGGCCGGCGGATCCGACCGTGCTCACGGTGGTCGGAGCCGCGCAACGGCCGGGGGCTGTCGAGAGCCGGGACCTGGCGGCCGGCGCTCGTACCCCACCAGCCCTCGCACCTCCTGCACCGCCCGTGCGGTGGGGCTCTCCCGGGAGCCCCACCGCTTTCGTCTGCCCATTGGGGCCGTGCGGCAGGAGTCAGCCCCAGAGCGCCTGCCCGGCGGCCACCCCGGCGAAGGCCGCCGCCAGTCCGGCCAGCACGGTCCCCACGACATTGGCCGCCGCACTCCCCCGTGCCCGGTCCGCGGCCAGCCGGAGCGTCTCGTAGGAGAAGGTCGAATACGTCGTCAGGGCACCGCACAGGCCCGTGCCGATCAGCAGCTGGAGGTGCGAGGAGGTGGCGCCGACGGTGGCGGCGCCGGTCAGCAGGCCGAGGACCAGGGAGCCGACGACATTGACGGTGAAGGTCCCCCAGGGGAAGAGCGCGTCGTGCCGGGACTGCACATAGCGGTCGGTGAGGAAGCGCAGCGGCGCCCCGACCATGGCACCGGCCACCACCAGCAGCCAGTTCACCCGCGCCCGCCCTCACCGGGGCCCGTGCCATCCGTGCGCCGGTAGGAGAGCGTCTCGCACGGGTCGAGCGTCACCAGCCCGCCGTCCGCGAGGAGTTCCTCCAGCCGCGGCAGGAAGCCCCGCACCCGCTCCTCCGTGTCGACGACGACGATCGCCACCGGCAGCTCCTCGCTCAGGGACAGCAGGCGCTGGGTGTGGACGATGCCGGAGGAGCCGAAGCCCTCGACGCCCCGGAAGACGCTGGCCCCGGCCAGACCCGCGTCGTATGCGCGGTGCACGATCTCCGCGTAGAGCGGCTTGTGGTGCCACACGTCCTCTTCGCTGACGAGGACCGTGAGCCGTAGCGCCGGGGTGCCGCCCGGGTGTGCCGTGCCGAGTGTCATGCCGTCCGCCGCCTCAGTTGGAGAAGTGCACGGGTGCCGGTCACCGCGGCCTCTACGGCGGCGAGCGCGGCGAGCACGGTGCCCGCCAGACAGGCCAGGGCCTCGGCCGGCCGGCCGGCGCCGACCAGCCGCTGGATATCGACGGCGTAGGTGGAGAAGGTGGTGAAGCCGCCGAGGATGCCGGTGCCGAGGAAGGGGCGCACCAGCCGGTGGGCCGGCCGGACCTCGGTGATCACGACCATCAGGATGCCCATCAGCGCACAGCCGACGGCGTTGACGGTCAGGGTCGTCCAGGGGAAGGCGCCCTTCCCGGTGGGCCACAGGAGCGCGGCGCCGTAACGGGCCAGGGCGCCGATCGCGCCGCCCACGGCCACCACGCCGATCACCGGCCACTGCCCCTGCCAGGGCGCCGCCCGGCGGCCTCGCTCGTCCATGTGTCTCCCGAAATCATCGCCGTCTTCAGGCTAACCCTGCGCGTTTGACACCGCTAAACATGGGATGTTCCCATCACCGGTGGAATCGCCGGTGATGGGAACAGGCCGACGGAAACTCCGGAAGAAGGCTTCCGCGAAGAGGGAGGACGGCGTCGATGCCGCTGCGCAGCACCGCCCGCACCAGCCTGGTCGATCTGGTCATCGAGCAGATGGAGCGGCTGATCGCCGAGGGCGAGTGGGAGGTCGGGGCGAAGATCCCCGCCGAGCCCGTGCTGGTGGAGCAGCTCGACGTCGGGCGCAACACCGTCCGCGAGGCGGTCCGCGCACTGGTGCACACCGGGATGCTGGAACCGCGGCAGGGCGACGGGACCTATGTCCGCGCCAACAGCGATTTCGGCGCGGCCGTACAGCGGCGGCTGCGGCGGGCCGAGAACCTGGAGGCGTACGAGGTGCGCGCCTGCCTGGAGCGGGATGCCGCGCGCTATGCCGCCGAGCGCCGCACCGACGAGGACCTCGCCGCGCTGCGCGGCGCGCTGGCCGAGCGCGGGCGGGCCTGGGAGAGCGGCGATGTGGCCGCCTTCATCGACGCGGACGTGCGCTTCCACCGCACGGTGGCGGCTGCCGCGCACAACAGCGTGCTGGCCGAGCTGTACGAGCACCTCAGCGACGCGCTGCGCGGCACGCTGGAGGCCGTGCTGGGCACCCCGCTGCCCGAGGCGGTACGCCATCAGCTCGATGAGCACACCGCCATCGTCGACGCCATCGAGGCACGGGACGCCGATGCCGCCGAACGGGCCGCACTGGCGCACCTCACCGAGGCGATGAACGCCCTGCGCGAGCCGCCCGCGAAGGACCGGGGCCGCACCCGCACCACCCACCACGGAGACGACGCGCATGCGTGACGCAGGAGGACCGGCAGCCGTGGCGGACGCAGGAGGACCGGCAGCCGTGGCGGACGCAGGAGGACCGGCAGCCGTGGCGGAAGAGCCCGCCGCCGGCATGCCCGAAGGGTCCGGGGCGGCGGCGCCCGGTACCGGCATACCCGAGGGGCGCCTCGCCGCGGCGGCCGCACCCGCCGAAGCCTCCCGCGGCGTCGCCGGGCGCCGCGCCCTGTACCTCGGCCTCGGCGTCGTCCTGCTGGCCCTGAACCTGCGCCCGGCCCTGGTCGCCGTCTCCCCGCTCGTCGGCACCATCCGCGACGACAGCGGGATGTCGGCCGCCGCCACCAGCCTGCTCACCGCGCTGCCGCTGCTCTGCTTCGGCCTGCTGGCGCCGGTCGCGCCGCGGCTGGGACGGCGGTTCGGCATGGAGCGGTCGCTGCTCGGCACGATGGCGCTGATCTGCGGGGGCACCGCGCTGCGGCTGCTGGACTCGGCCGTGGCGCTGTTCGCCGGAACGGTCGTGATCGGCGCGGGGATCGCCGTCGCCAATGTGCTGCTGCCCGGCCTGATCAAGCGGGACTTCCCGGCCAGGGCCGGGCTGATGACCGGCCTGTACTCGATGTCGCTGTTCGGCGGCGCCGCGCTCGCGGCCGGGATCACGGTTCCCTTCCAGCAGGCCGTCGGCCTGAACTGGCGTGCCACGCTGGCCTGCTGGGGCGCCCTCGCGGTGCTTGCGCTGGTCTGCTGGCTGCCGCAGATCCGTACCCGTACGCGGGTGCCGGCGGCCGCTGCCCGCGCGGCGGCACACCCCGTACGCGGACTGTGGCGCGATCCGCTGGCCTGGCAGGTCACCGGCTATATGGGCTTGCAGTCGCTGAGTTACTACGCGGCCGCCGCCTGGCTGCCGACGATGCTCACGGAGGCCGGCCTGAGCGCGGGCGACGCCGGCTGGATGCTCTCCTTCTCCTCGCTGCTGGGCATCACGGGTTCGTTCCTCGCGCCGGTGCTCGTCGGCCGCCGGCTGCGGGCCGGCGTCCTGGCCACCGTCGGCGCGCTGCTGTGCGCGGCCGGTTTCACGGGGGTGCTTCTCGTACCGGCCGCCGGCGCCTACCTGTGGATGGTGCTGCTGGGCCTGGGCCAGGGCGCGGCGATCAGCCTCGCGCTGCTGTTCATCGTGCAGCGTGCGCCGGACGCCCGGCACGCCGCCCAACTCTCCAGCATGGCCCAGTGCTTCGGCTACGTCCTGGCCGCCACCGGCCCGGCCGTCCTGGGCGCCGTGCACGATCTCTCCGGCGGCTGGACGGTTCCGCTCGCGGTCCTGCTGGCGCTGCTGCTGCCGCAGATCGCGGCGGGGTGGTGCGCGGCCCGGCCCCGGCAGGTGGCGGGGCGGTAGCGGGGTCCGGCGGCTCCCGTGAAGCGGGGCCCGGGACCGGCGGATCCCCGTGAAGCGAGGAACGGGGAACCGCCGGACCTGCGCCGGGCTTCTTCCGGCGGTGGGGCGGGCATCCGGCGGGCGCCCCTCCCGAGGGTCATGCCAGGACGGGCTCCGGTACGGGGCGGGGCCGGCTGATGTTCCGGGCCAGCAGCTCGGTGGCCTCCTCGACCCCGATCTCGCCGCCGCTGTCCCCGGTGGCCGGCAGCCGTCCGTCCGCGTACTTCAGCTCGGCCATCGCGGTCTCCATCGCGCGGTGCGCGGCGAACAGACAGGGGGTGCTGTAGATGGCCACGTCGATGCCCAGTGCGGTCAGTTCGGTCAGCGAGAGCCGCGGCGACTTCCCGCCAGCGATCTGGTTGAACAGCAGCGGCTTGGCGCCGGTGACCTGGCGGATGCGGCGGATCCGGTCGACGCTGCGCACCCCGTCGACCAGCACCACGTCCGCGTCGGTCTCGGCCAGCGCCGCCGCCCGCCGCAGGATGTCGTCCTACTCCGTGGCGTCCGTACGGGCCACGACGAGCAGATCGCCACGGGCGGCCGGCACCAGATTCAGCTTCTCCAGGTACTCCTCCAGCGGCAGCAGCAGCTTGCCGTCCGCGTGAATGTGCTCTCCTCACAGAACCGGCGGGGACCGCGGTCCGGCGTCCGGGGCGTGCCCGGGAGCACGCCGAAGATCCCGGCGCCGCGGCCACCCGGCCGCTGGGGAACTGGTCACGGCATATTTATCCGGCGTATCGGCAAAATGCCTTTAACACGCCATGACCTTCCATGGCTTTCTCTTGGGACAGTCCCTAGAGCCAGCCGTTCCGCTTGAAGCCTCGGTGGATCACCCAGCAGAGGGCCACGATCACCGTCATCACCAGCGGATAGCCGAACGTCCAGTGCCTTTCCGGCATGTAGTCGAAGTTCATGCCGTACACGCCGCAGGCCATGGTCGGCACGGCCAGGATCGCGACCCAGGCACTGATCCGGCGCATGTCCTCGTTCTGGGCGATGGTGACCTGGGCGAGATGGGCCTGAAGTATGGAGTTGAGGAGTTCGTCGAAGGCGGTGATCTGCTCGGTGACCCGGTCGAGGTGGTCGGCGACGTCCCGGAAGTACGTCTTGATCCGGGGGTCGACCTGCGCCGTCGGCTGGGTGGCCAGCTCCTGCATCGGCCGGTCCAACGGCGCCACCGCGCGCTTGAGTTCCAGCAGCTCACGCTTGAGCTGGTAGATCCGCCCCGCCCCGCCGCTGCCGCGCACGGAGAAGACCTCGCTCTCGACGTCGTCGATATCGACCTGGACCGCGGCCGTGACATCGAGGTAGTCGTCCACGACGAGGTCGGCGACGGCATGCAGCACGGCGGACGGGCCGAGCGCCAACTGCTCGGGCACGCACTCCAGTTGCTCACGGAGCGGGCCCAGTGAGCCATGTCCGCCGTGCCGTACCGTGATCACGAAGTCGGTGCCGGTGAAGACCATGATCTCGCCGGTCTCCACGACCTCGCTGGTGTCGGTGAGCCGGTCGTGATCGACATAGCGGACCGTCTTGAAGACGGTGAACAGCGAGTCGTCGTAGCGCTCCAGTTTGGGCCGTTGGTGGGCGTGGACCGCGTCCTCGACGGCGAGCGGATGCAGCCCGAACAACTCGACAATTCCGGCGAATTCCTTCTCGGACGGCTCATGCAGCCCGATCCAGACAAATCCACTGCCGGATTCCCGGACCCGGCGGATCGCCACATCGGCCGGGTGGTTGCCGTCCTGCCGCACGCCGTCCACGTACACCGCGCAGTTCACCACGGCGGTGCCGAGCGGCGAGCGCGCCGGGTGGCTGAGGTCGACCCCCCGGGTGCGCGGCTGCGGCAGCCGGACGGCCTTGCGGAGATTGCTGATCATCGACACCCGGCCAGTATGGCCCGCGGGGGGTCGTGAACGGTACGGCAAAGGGGCTGTTTTTACGCAGCGGCGCGGAGCGGGAACGCTCGGTTGCCGAGCGCCTTCCGGCGTCGGGCGGAGCCCCGGCACCGGGTCGTCCGCCCCGGTCCGGGCCGCCGCTCCACCCCCGCTCCGCACAACAAGGCCTGGGGTACGGGCCTTCGGGAGACGGGTACGGGCCTTCAGGAGACCAGGGCCGGCTGCCGCTGCTCCGGACCCGCGCCGCCCTCCGGTGCCGCCGGCTCCGCCCGCTCCGCCGCCTCCTGGGCGCGGACCCGCCGCGGCAGCAGGAACAGCAGGCCGAAGACGAGGACCAGGCCGCCGCAGACCCACCACAGGGCGTGGGTGGTGCCGTCGACGAAGGAGGCCCGCAGCGCGTCCGCGGCCCCGGCGCCGGTGCCTGCGCCGCCCGGCTGTCCCGTATCGCCGACGCCCCCGAAGAAGGCCACCGACGACAGGCCGAGGCCCAGCGCCATCCCCAGCTGGCCGGTGGTATTGAAGATGCCCGAAGCCGAGCCGGAGTGCTCGGCCGGCACCTCGGAGATCACCGTGTCGGTGATCGGGGCGACGATCAGCCCCATCCCGGCGCCCATCAGGAGCATCGCCGGGGCCAGCTGCCAGGACTCCAGCGCCGTGCCGTAACGCCCGGCCTCCCAGAGGTAGACCAGCGCACCGGACAGCATGATCAGCGCACCGGCCTGGAGGACCTTGCGGCCGAAGCGCGGCACCAGCCGCTGCACGGACACCCCGGCCGCGGTGGAGCAGGCGAGCGAGAACGGCACCCCGGTCAGTCCGGCGTGCAGCGGGCCCCAGCCCAGCCCCAGTTGCATATGGAGCGTCCAGACCAGGAAGAAGAGGCCGCTGACGACACCGAAGGCCAGCTGGACGCCGGCGCCGGCCGCGAAGGTCCTGACCTTGAAGAGCGGGAGTTCGACGAGGGGTGAGCCGTTCTTGCGGGCCTTGGCGCGCTCGTAGCGGACGAACACCGCCAGGACGAGCGGGCTCGCGGCCATCGAGACGAAGCCCCACAGCGGCCAGCCGGACTCCCGTCCCTGGGTGAGCGGGTAGAGCAGCATCAGCAGGCCCGCGGTGGCCAGCACGGTGCCGATCAGGTCGACGCGCAGGGCACGCGGGGCCCTGGACTCGGTGAGGAAGCGGCGGCCGAGCAGGATGCCGGCGATCCCGACCGGCAGATTGATCAGGAAGATTGGGCGCCATTCCAGACCGAAGAGGTTGCCCTCGGTGAGCAGGGCGCCGATCAGCGGACCGCAGACCGCGCCGAGGCCGATCACCGCGCCGAACATCCCGAAGACCTTGCCGCGCTCGTGCGCCGGAAAGGTGACGTGGATGATCGCCAGCACCTGCGGCACCATCAGTGCGGCCATCGCGCCCTGGAGCACCCGCGCGCCGACCAGCATCCCCGGGCCCGCCGCGAAACCGCACAGGGCGGAGGCGAGGGTGAAGCCGCCCATGCCGAGCAGGAACAGCTTCTTGCGGCCGTGGATGTCGCCGAGCCGGCCGCCGGTGATCAGGCCGAGGGCGAAGGCGAGGGCGTAGCCGGCGGTGACCCACTGGACGGCGCTGAAGGTCGCGCCGGTGTCCCGCTGGATGCTCGGGATCGCGATATTGACGATGGTCGCGTCGACCAGGTCCATGAAGGCGGCCGTCAGGACGACGGCGAGCGCGATCCGGCGTCTGCGGCCGGCCGCTCGCGCGGCCGCGGCGGCCGTCTCGGGGGCAGCGGGGACGGACGTGGTCATGACGTTCTCCAGGGGAACCGTGCGGAAGGGAGCGGAAGCCGGTGCCGAAGCCGTGGGTGCTGCGGATACCGGAGCCGATGGCGCCGGGCGGTGGCCGGCCGTCGGCGTCGTCCTCGACACTAGGCGGGATATAGGACAGCTCCGGTCCTACAGGGACCGGCATCATCGGTCCCATGAGTGAGACATCTGCGCGGCTGCTGAATCTGCTGTCCCTGCTCCAGACCCCGCGTGAATGGCCGGGCAGCGAGCTGGCCGGGCGGCTGGGGGTCACCTCCCGGACGATCCGCCGCGATATCGAACGGCTGCGCGAGCTGGGCTATCCCGTGCACGCCACGATGGGCGCGGAGGGCGGCTACCGGCTGGCCGCGGGCACCGCCATGCCGCCGCTGCTGCTGGACGACGAGGAGGCGGTGGCCATCGCGGTCGGCCTGCGCTCGGCCGCGGGCCACACCATCGAGGGCATCGAGGAGGCGTCCGTACGGGCGCTGGCCAAGCTCGAACAGGTCCTGCCGGCCCGGCTGCGGCGACGGGTGGGCACGCTCGGCACGGCCACCGTCCCGATGCCGGCCGGCGGCGGCCCGACCGTCGATCCGGAGCATCTGACGGTGCTCGCCGCGGCCATCACCAACCACGAGCGGCTGCGCTTCCGCTACCGGGCGGGCGCAGGACGGCACAGCAGGCGCCTGGTGGAGCCGCACCGCCTGGTCGCCTCGGGGCGCCGCTGGTATCTCGTGGCGTACGACAACGACCGCGAGGACTGGCGGATCTTCCGGGTGGACCGGCTGAGCGAGCCGTTCCCCACCGGTGTACGGACCCCGCCGCGCGAGCTGCCCGCCGCCGACGCGGGCGCCTATGTCCGGGAGCGGATGCAGGGGATGAGTGCGTCCCACCGGGCGGTGGCGACCGTGTGGGCACCGGCCGCGGAGGTGACCGCCCGGCTGGGCGGCCCGGCGGCGGGCGAGGTCGTCGCGGTCGGCGAGGCGTCCTGCCGCTGGCACAGCAGCGCCGACTCGCTGGAGTGGCTGGCGCTCCGGCTGGCCCTGCTGGGGTACGAGTTCACCGTCCACGAACCGCCGGAGCTGGCCGCGTATCTGCGGGCGATGGGCGGCCGGGTGAGCCGTGCGGCGGGGGCGGCGGAGGCGGCGGAGGTCGGCGGCGAGGAGGGCGGGCAGGCGGAAGGGACAGGGTGACGCATCCGAAGGAATACCCTAGGGGGGTATATGGTTGACTCGGGTAACGCGCACCCGCAGCACACCGAGGAGCAGGCATGACCACCGCGGTCGAAGAGCACGGCGTCGAATTGGAGATCGGCGGGATGACGTGCGCCTCGTGCGCCGCCCGTATCGAGAAGAAGCTCAATCGCATGGAGGGGGTCACCGCCACCGTCAACTACGCCACCGAGAAGGCCAAGGTGACCGTCGCGGCGGGCAGCGGTGTGGCGGCCGCCGACCTGATCGCCACCGTGGAGCGGACCGGCTACACCGCGGTCCTCCCGGAGCCGCCCGCCGCGGCGCCGGAGGCCGCAGGGCCCACCGGCGGCGAAGGCCGGAGCGGGACGGACGGCCGGGCCGACGGCGACGGGCCCGCCCCGCTCCGCCGGCGTCTGCTGATCTCCCTCGCGCTGTCCGTCCCGGTGGTGCTGATGGCGATGGTGCCGCCCCTCCAGTTCACCAACTGGCAGTGGCTTTCGCTGACCCTGGCCGCGCCGGTGGTGGCGTACGGCGCCTGGCCGTTCCACCGGGCCGCCTGGACGAATCTGCGGCACGGCAGCGCCACGATGGACACCCTCATCTCGATGGGCACCCTCGCCGCACTGGGCTGGTCGGTGTGGGCGCTGTTCTTCGGCACCGCGGGCATGCCCGGGATGACGCACCCCTTCGAGCTGACCATCGCCCGCACCGACGGCAGCGGCAGCATCTACCTGGAGGCCGCGGCCGGGGTCACCACCTTCATCCTGGCCGGCCGCTACTTCGAGGCGCGCTCGAAGCGGAAGGCGGGTGCGGCGCTGCGGGCGCTCCTGGAGCTGGGCGCCAAGGATGTCGCCGTGCTGCGCGACGGCCGCGAAGTGCGCATCCCCACCGCCGGCTTGAGGGCCGGCGACCGTTTCACCGTACGGCCCGGGGAGAAGATCGCCACCGACGGGACGGTGGTGGAGGGCTCCTCCGCCGTGGATGCGTCGATGCTCACCGGCGAGTCCGTCCCGGTCGAGGTCTCCCCCGGCGACACCGTCACCGGCGCCACCGTCAACGCGGGCGGCCGGCTGGTCGTCGAGGCCACCCGGGTCGGCACGGACACCCAGCTCGCCCGGATGGCGCGGCTGGTCGAGGACGCCCAGAACGGCAAGGCCGCGGCCCAGCGGCTGGCCGACCGGATCTCCGCGGTCTTCGTCCCGGTCGTGATCGTGCTCGCCCTCGGCACCCTCGGCTACTGGCTCGCCACCGGCGGGGGCGCGGTGGCCGCCTTCACCGCGGCCGTCGCCGTCCTGATCATCGCGTGCCCGTGCGCGCTGGGGCTTGCCACGCCGACCGCGCTGATGGTCGGTACCGGCCGCGGCGCCCAGCTCGGCATCCTGCTCAAGGGGCCCGAGGTGCTGGAGTCGACCCGGCGGGTGGACACCGTCGTCCTGGACAAGACCGGCACGGTCACCACCGGTGTGATGACACTGACCGGGGTCCACCTCGCCGAGGGCACCACCGAGCCGGAGGTGCTGCGGCTGGCCGGCGCGCTGGAGCACGCCTCCGAGCACCCCATCGCCCGCGCCATCGCCGCCGGCGCCGAGCAGCGGACCGCGGAGGGCGACGCTGCGGCGGGCACCCTGCCCACCCCCGAGGACTTCACGAACGTCCCGGGCCTGGGCGTCCGGGGCGTGGTCGAGGGACACGCCGTCCTGGTGGGCCGTGAGCAGCTGCTGAACCAGGGGTCCCAGTTCCTGACGCCCGAGCTGGCGGCCGCCAAGGCCGCGGCCGAGGCCGAGGGCCGTACGGCGGTCACCGTCGGCTGGGACGGCGCGGCGCGCGCGGTGCTGGTCGTCTCCGACGCGGTGAAGCCCACCAGCGCCGAGGCGGTGCGCCGGCTGCGGGACCTGGGGCTGACGCCGGTGCTGCTGACCGGCGACAACCAGGCCGTCGCGGCGGCGGTCGCCGCCGAGGTCGGGATCGACGAGGTGATCGCCGAGGTGCTCCCCGAGGACAAGGTGGCGGTCGTCGAACGGTTGCAGTCCGAGGGCCGCTCGGTGGCCATGGTCGGCGACGGCGTCAACGACGCGGCGGCGCTGGCCCGCGCCGACCTGGGACTGGCGATGGGCACCGGCACCGACGCCGCCATCGAGGCCGGTGACCTCACCCTCGTACGGGGCGACCTGCGCGCCGCCGCGGACGCCATCCGGCTGGCCCGCGCGACGCTCGGCACCATCCGGACCAATCTGTTCTGGGCGTTCGGCTACAACGTGGCGGCGCTGCCGCTGGCCGCGGCCGGGCTCCTCAACCCGATGATCGCCGGGGCCGCGATGGCGTTCTCCTCGGTCTTCGTCGTCGGCAACAGCCTGCGGCTGCGACGCTTCCGGGCGCTGTCCCGGTAGCGGGGAGCTTCCGCGCGCTGTCCCGGTGGCGGAGAGCGCGCGGGCGCTGTCCCGGTGGCGGAGAGCCTCCGGGACGCGCCCGCGAGCGGAGCAATACCCCGGGGAGGCCGTGGCTCTCCCGTTGGATCGGGCGGGCTGCTGCCCCTGCGTGATCCCGCCCCGCCGTCCGCGGGGCGCCCCTCACCCGTACGGGGCGCCCCGCGGACCCGGCACCACGGACCCGGCACCGCAGGCCGATCCCCCCGGTTCTGACAACTGTCTCCAGTTCTGGCGACCGAAGATTGGCAGTTCACGCAGCCGCCGGCCGGCACCGAGGGGTGAGACTGGTGACATACCGCCCACCCACGTACAGGGGAATTCATGACCGGGTCACGCGTCCTGGCTCTCGGCCATTACCAGCCCTCCGGCGTGCTCACCAACGACGACCTCGCCAAGATGGTCGACACCGACGACGCCTGGATCCGCAGCCGGGTCGGCATCCGTACCCGCCATGTCGCCGCCCCGGACGAGACGGTGGACTCCATGGCGGCCGCCGCCGCGGCCAAGGCCCTGGCCAACAGCGGCCTGGCCCCGCAGGACATCGACCTGGTGCTGGTCGCCACCTGCACGGCCACCGACCGCAGCCCGAACACCGCGGCCCGGGTCGCCGCCCGGCTCGGGCTGGACGCCCCCGCCACGATGGACCTCAACGTCGTCTGCGCCGGCTTCACCCATGCGCTGGCCACCGCCGACCACGCCATCCGCGCCGGTTCCGCGACCCATGCGCTGGTCATCGGGGCGGAGAAGTTCACCGGGGTCGTCGACTGGACGGACCGCTCGACCTGTGTGCTGGTCGGCGACGGAGCGGGCGCCGCGGTGGTCAGCGCCTCCCCGGAGCAGGAGATCGGTCCGGTGCTGTGGGGATCGGTGCCGCAGATGGGCGGCGCGATCCGTATCGAGGGCGAGCCCGCCCGGTTCGCCCAGGAGGGCCAGACCGTCTACCGCTGGGCGACCACCCAGCTGCCGGCCATCGCCCGCAAGGTGTGCGAGCGCTCCGGGATCGCGCCCGCCGATCTCGCCGGCGTGGTGCTGCACCAGGCCAACCTGCGGATCATCGAGCCGGTCGCGGAGCGGCTCGGCGCGGTCAACGCGGTGGTCGCCAAGGATGTCGTCGAATCCGGGAACACCTCCGCGGCATCCGTGCCGCTCGCCCTGTCCAAGCTGGTCGAGCGGCGCGAGATCAGCTCCGGTGCCCCGGTGCTGCTGTTCGCCTTCGGCGGCAACCTCTCGTACGCGGGGCAGGTCATCCGCTGCCCGTGAGGCGGGCGGTGCCGCGTCCGATTCGTTCAAGACCGTGGCCCGGCGGGCCGCCTACGCTCGCCGTATGACCACCACTTCTTCCTCCACCACACCGTCCACACCTCGGTTCGCAGCCGTCGGCATGGTCGTGGCCGACATGGCCGCGGCCCTCGCCTTCTACCGCCGCCTCGGCCTGGACGTCCCCGCCGAAGCGGACGGCGCCCCGCACGCCGAGGCACAGCTCCCCGGCGGTCTGCGGCTGATGTGGGACACCCAGGACACCGCGCGTGCCATCGACCCGGACTGGACGCCGCCGCAGGACGGCACCCCTACGGGGCTCGCGTTCGAGTGCGCAGGACCCGACGGGGTCGACGCGGTCTACGCGGAGCTCACCGCCGCCGGCTATACGGGCGAGAAGCCGCCGTGGGATGCGTTCTGGGGACAGCGTTACGCCGTCGTACAGGACCCGGACGGCCATGGGGTCGATCTGTTCGCGCCGCTTCCCCAGGGGGCGGGCGGGGTGCACCCGTAAGCCGGGTACCTCCGTAAGACAGTCCTCAGCCGATGTCCCCGGGGTGCTCGCGCAGGTACAGCGCGCCGCAGCTGTGGCAGAACGGCTCGCCCCTGCGCGTGCCCCAGACCTCGGCCGTTTGGGTGGCCGCGGCCGGTGCCAGCTCCCGCCCGCACATCGCGGTGGTGCCTTCCAGCCGCACCATGTGCCAGATCTTCACCGGCGTGTCCGCATGCGGCAGAACGCCTTCCTCGTACTCGGCGCGCATCTCGTGCTCCATGGCGGTGCACCTCCTACGCCCACGATGCGCCAGCCGGTCGGCGCCCACAACGGCAGTCGGGGCCCGACCCCCGGCCGGTGAACCCGCGCAGGCGCGTCAGAACACGGACCATCCGGTCAGCGTCGTGAAGTGGTCCAGGGCCGCGGCGCCCGCCACGGAGTTGCCGCGGGCGTCGAGTCCGGGGCTCCATACGCACAGCGTGCAGCGGCCGGGGATCACGGCGATGATGCCGCCGCCGACACCGCTCTTCGCGGGCAGCCCGACCCGGTAGGCGAACTCCCCGGCCGCGTCATACGTCCCGCAGGTCAGCATCACCGCGTTGATCCGCTTGGCCTCGCGGGCCTCCAGCAGGCGGCTGCCGTCGGCGCGCAGCCCGTGACGGGCCAGGAATCCGCCGGCGACGGCCAGATCCCGGCAGCTCATCTCGATCGAGCACTGCCAGAAGTAGTGCTCGATGACGCTGGGGACGGGGTTCTCCAGATTGCCGAAGGACGCCATGAAATGCGCCAGCGCGGCATTACGGTCGCCGTGTTCGGCCTCGGAATCGGCCACCGCCTGGTCGAAGGCGAGGTCCTCGTTGCCGCTCTCCTCGCGCAGGAAGTGCAGCATCGAGGTGCTGGCGTCGCCGGTGAGGGTCTGGAGCCGGTCGGTGACCACCAGGGCTCCCGCGTTGATGAACGGGTTACGGGGGATGCCGTTCTCCGCCTCCAGCTGGACGAGCGAGTTGAACGGCGTACCGGACGGCTCGCGGCCCACCCGCTGCCAGATGCTGTCGTGGCCGCCATGACTCTGGGCCATCACCAGCGCCAGCGAGAACGTCTTGGAGATGGACTGCACGGAGAACGGGGTCTCCCAGTCGCCGACCCCGTACACGTCGCCGTTGATATCGGCCACCGCGATCCCGAAACGGTCCGCGGACACCCGCTCCAGCGCCGGTATGTAGTCGGCGACCCGGCCCTGCCGCACGTACGGCCTGGCGTGGGCAGCTACCTCCTCGAGAACGGCCTGGTAGTCCATGACGGACACGCTAACCCGGGGCGAGCAGCACCCCCATCGGGGCCCCCGCCAGCGACTTCACCTCGCGGGCGAGGTGCGCCTGGTCCGCGTATCCGGCGCGCACCGCTACCTGTGCGTACGGCATCCCGGAGCGCGCCAGGTCGAGCGCGCGGACGAGCCGGAGCACCCGGGTCAGGGTCTTGGGGCCGTAGCCGAACGCGTCCAGGCTCAGCCGGTGCAGCTGGCGTTCGCTGAGAGCCACGGCGCGGGCCACCTCGGCGACGGGGCGGCCGCGGGCGAGCGCCGCGGCGACGGCGGAGGTACGGCCCCCTGTCGTGGTGGCATCCCGGAGGCGGGCCGCGGCGGTCTCCTCCAGAAGGCGGCCCACACCGCTCCCGCTGTCGGCCGCCCCCGCCTCCGCCAGCCGCCCGGCCAGCCCCCGTACCCGGCCGGCAGGCCACAGGTCCGCCAACGGCACCCGTTGATCGCGCAGTTCGTGGGCCGGTACGCCGAAGACGGCAGGGCCCTGGCCCGGCGCGAAGCGCAGCCCCACGATGGGGGTGCCTCCCCTGACCTCGGGGACACCGGGGAGGGCGCCGGGCACGACGTCCCCCGGGAGGTGCGGCCCGGTGTCGGGTCCCGCCACCAGCAGCCGGCCCCCGCTCCAGATCAGATCCGTACAACCGTCGGGCAGCACCGGGCGGGCCGGCAGGGTGGTGCGGGTCCACAGCACCGCGCCGGCCGGCCGGGCCGCCCGCTCCCGGTATCCGCCCGATACGCCGAATGGCTCGTCCGTGTCGCGCTCTTCGCCCACATCCCCCAGCCTGGCACGGGAACCCCACGGCCGTCCGCGCCGTTGATCCCTTACGACACGGACCGCACCGGAGGTGGCACATGGCAGGGTTTCTCGACCGCGCCAAGGAGCAGGCACGGCACGGACTGGAGCAGGGCAAGCAGAAGGTCGACGAGGTGCAGCAGAACCGCGCCGGCAACGAGCTGCTGAGAAAGCTGGGCGCCGCGTACTTCGCCGAGCGGCGCGGCAGCGGCTCGCCCGAGGCGACCCGGGACGCGCTCAACACCCTCGAGGCGCATGTCAACGCGCACGGGGACGCGTTCCTGCACTCGAACGGGTAGCGCAGGGCCCGGACAATGGGCAGCGTGACCAGCACCGCCCCCGGCCCGCTGCCGGACCCGCACGCCCTGCGCCCCCGTCTGCCCTCGCCCGTCCAGGAGATCGAGGACGAGCCGTTCGCGTGCCGCGGCGTACGGCTGCTGCTCAAGCGGGACGATCTGATCCACCCGGATCTGCCGGGCAACAAATGGCGCAAGCTGGCACCGAACCTGCGGGCCGCGGCCGCGGCGGGCGACCGCGCGCTGCTGACCTTCGGCGGCGCGTACTCCAACCATCTGCGGGCCACCGCGGCGGCCGGCCGGCTGCTCGGCTTCACCACCATCGGTGTGGTCCGCGGCGACGAACTGGCCGGCGCACCACTCAATCCTTCGCTGGCCCGCTGCGCCGCCGACGGTATGCGGCTGTACTTCCTCGACCGCGCCCGCTACCGCCGCACCGGCGATCCGGACGTGCTCGCCACCCTGCACGACCGCTTCGGCGACTTCCGGGTCATACCGGAGGGCGGCAGCAACTCCCTTGCCGCACAAGGCTGTGCGGAGCTGGGCCGGGAGCTGCGCGGGGTCGCGGACACGGCGGCGGTGGCCTGCGGAACGGGCGGCACACTGGCCGGGCTCGCCGCGGGGCTGGGTCCGGGGCAGCGCGCGCTGGGGCTTCCCGTACTCAAGGGCGGCCGCCCGCACTTCCTCCAGGAGACGGTCGAGGAGCTACAGCGCGCGGCGTTCGGCGGACCGCGCGGCGACTGGCGGCTGGACGACCGCTTCCACTGCGGCGGCTACGCCCGCCGCACCCCGGAACTGGACGCCTTCGCGGACGCCTTCGAGGACCGGCACGGGCTGCCCGTGGAGCGGGTCTACGTCGCCAAGCTGCTGTACGGGCTGACGACGCTGGCCGAGGAGGGCGCCTTCGCCCCCGGTAGCACGGTGGCCGCCGTGATCACCGGCACGCCCTGAACCGGAGTTCCCGGCCGGGACCGCGCCCCGCCCGCGGCCTGTCGGCGGCCTGTCCGCGGCGTCCCGTCCCGGCCGCCCTCGCGGCTACGAGGCGCCCTCCCGGTAGGCCGTCGCCTCCTCCAGATCCAGCCTGCGCAGCAGCGTCCGCAGCATCTCGTCGTCGATCCGGCGGGCGTCCCGCAGCTGGACGAACACCCGCCGCTCGGTGTCGATGATCTCCCGGGCCAGCCGTCGGTAGGTCTCGTCGGCGGACTCCCCGGTCACCTCGTTGACCGCGCCGAGCCGCTCCCACACGGAGTTGCGGCGCCGCTCCATGATCGTGCGCAACCGGTCGGCGAGCGGTCCTGGCAGCGCGTTGCGCTCGTTCTGGAGGAGCTCCTCCAGGCGCTCCTCGGCGGCGCGTGAGGCCTCGTTCTGCGCCTGCGCCTCGGCGAGCGTCTCGGCCTGGAGGTCCGGACCGGGCAGCTTCAGCACGCGGATCAGCGGCGGCAGCGTCAGTCCCTGGATCACGAGGGTGGCGATGACGGTGGTGAAGGCCAGGAAGAGCACGAGGTTGCGGGCCGGGAAGGAACCGTCGCCGGGCACGGTCGGCGGGATGGAGAACGCGATGGCCAGCGACACCACACCACGCATCCCCGCCCAGGCGACGATGACCGGTCCCTTCCAGGTCGCGTCCGGCTCGCGGGCACGGATCCGGGCCGACAGGGCGCGGGGCAGATACGTCGTGGGAAGGACCCACACGAAGCGCGACACGACCACGACGACGAACACCACGACCGCGTACCAGACGGCCTGCGCCGCGCCGAACTCCCCCAGTCCGCGCAGCACCACCCGCAGCTGGAGCCCGATCAGCGCGAAGACCGCGGACTCCAGGACGAAGGAGACCACCTTCCAGACGGCGTCCTCCTGGAGCCGGGTCTCGAAGTCGACCTGCCAGGAGCGGTGCCCCAGGTAGAGGCCGACCACGACGACGGCGAGCACCCCGGAGGCGTGGAGCTGCTCGGCCGCCGCATAGGCGAAGAACGGGATGAGCAGCGAGAGGGTGTTCTCCAGCAGCGCCGACTCGCGCAGCCGGACGCGCAGCCAGTGCAGCGGCACCATCAGGACGACACCGATGCCGATACCGCCCAGCGAGGCGACGGCGAACTCCTTGATCCCCTCGCCCCAGCCGGCGCCGGCCCCGAGGGCCGCCGCCAGCAGGACCTTGTACACGGTGATCGCGGTGGCGTCGTTGAACAGCGATTCGCCCTGGAGGATCGTGGTGACCCGGTGCGGCAGCCCGAGCCTGCGGGCGATGGCGGTGGCCGCGACGGCGTCCGGCGGAGCGACGACGGCCCCCAGGACCAGTGCCGCGGCCAGCGGCAGACCCGGGATGACGAGGTAGGCGACATAGCCGACCAGGAACGTCGCGACCAGGACATAGCCGACCGACAGCAGCGCCACCGGCCGCAGATTGGCCCGCAGATCCAGATAGGAGGCGTCCAGCGCCGCACTGTGCAGCAACGGGGGCAGCACCAGCGGCAGCACGATGTGCGGATCGAGGGTGTAGTCCGGGATTCCCGGGATGTAGGACGCCACGAGCCCCGCGGTGACCAGAACCAACGGCGCCGGGACGGGTGTGCGGCGCGCCAGCCCGGCGATCCCCGTGCTTCCCGCGACCAGAAAAAACAGCGGCATCACAGCCATCGGTCCCGTCCCGTCCCCGTACCCTTCGCCGCCCGTCCCGGCGATCTAACCTGGCCATCATGAGCGAGTGCACCCACGTTGCCGAGCTGCCGCGCCCCGAACCGGCCCCCCTGAGCGCCACCTGCCTGGAGTGCCTGGCTGTCGGCAGCCACCCCGTACAGCTGCGGAAGTGCCTGGTCTGCGGCCATGTCGGCTGCTGCGATTCGTCGCCGTACCGGCATGCGACCCGGCATTTCGAGGAGACCGGCCATCCCGTGATGCGGACGCACGAACCGGGCGAGTCCTGGTGCTGGTGCTTCACCGACCAGAAACTGGTGTGAAGCATCTCCGGGCACCCGTTTAGCCTGCACCTATGATCCGCGAAGCGACCCCCGACGACGTCCCCGTCATCCTGGCCATGATCGGCGAGCTGGCGGCGTACGAGCACGCCTCCGAGGCCGCGCAGGCCACCGAGCCGCAGCTCGACGAAGCCCTCTTCGGACCGCACCCGGCCGCCTTCGCACTGATCGCGGAGGCCGACGGCGCCCCGGTGGGCTTTGCCCTGTGGTTCCGGAACTTCTCGACGTGGACCGGCACGCACGGTGTCTATCTGGAGGATCTGTACGTCCGTCCCGAGGCGCGCGGCGGCGGCCACGGCAAGGCGCTGCTCGCGGCCCTCGCGGAGATCTGCGTGGCCCGCGGATACAAGCGTTTCGAGTGGCCAGTCCTGGATTGGAATGAACCGTCCATCGGTTTTTACCGGTCCGTCGGTGCCCAGCCCATGGACGAATGGACGGTCTTCCGGCTCACTGGAGAGGCACTGCACAACCTTGCGGGCGGCTCGCGGGTCAACGGAGCGTAATCGGCATCGATTTGACAGTGCACACCCCTAGCCACTGTCCGTACCCGTGGCTTTACAATCAGTGACAGCGACGGCGCCGGGCGACCCGGGGCCGGATCGCCGCCGGACGGCAGCCGTGCGCCTTCCGGGCGACACCGGCCCGCAGATCGCGATAGCGTCTCAGCCGAACCATGTGCAGCGCCGGATCGTTCTCCTTTCATCCGAGGGGAGAGAAGACCGGCGCGAAATATCCCGAACAACGCGAAAATCGCGCATTCCAGCTCAACCAGCTTGTGCCACCTTGGAGGTGAGGGTGTCCCAGATCGCAGGCGAGCCCGGGACTCAGGACTTCGTGGAAGTCCGTCTGCCCGCTGCGGGTGCCTACCTGTCCGTGCTGCGAACGGCCACGGCCGGCCTCGCAGCCCGCTTGGACTTCACCCTCGACGAGATCGAGGATCTGCGCATCGCGGTCGACGAGGCCTGCGCGATCCTGCTGCAACAGGCCGTCCCCGGCAGTGTGCTGAGCTGCGTCTTCCGTCTCATCGACGACGCACTGCAAGTGACCGTGTCCGCCCCGACGACCGACGGCCGTGCCCCCGAGCGCGACACCTTCGCCTGGACGGTGCTCTCCGCACTGGCCGGCAAGGTCGATTCCACCGTCGCCGAGGACCGTACGGTCACCATCAGTCTGTACAAGGAGCGCGGCGCCGGTCCCGGACCGTCATGACCGAACAGGGGGCCCCGTGAAAGATCTCGAACGCGGCGGGCGGATGGCGTCCAGTGCGACCATCCCCGAGCAGCAGGCCCGGCCGCATCCGGTGGGAGTGGACGACCACGGCGGCCGGTTGGACGCGGCGGAGCAGGCAGAGCGGGCGGACCACATGGAGCAGAGCGAGCAGCCGGGACAGCAGGCGCATCAGCACGATGCGCCGGCCCCCGAACACCAGGTGCAGGAACCACAGCATCCCCAGGCGCAGCCGCACGACCGCAGCGGCGCCCGGGCGATGTTCTACGAGCTGCGCAAGCTCCCCGACGGCTCCCCGGAGCGCGCGGAGCTGCGCAACACCCTCGTCCGTATGCACCTCCCGCTCGTCGAGCATCTCGCCCGGCGGTTCCGCAACCGTGGTGAGCCGCTGGACGATCTGACCCAGGTCGCCACCATCGGCCTGATCAAGTCCGTGGACCGCTTCGACCCGGACCGCGGCGTGGAGTTCTCCACATACGCCACCCCCACCGTCGTCGGCGAGATCAAGCGGCACTTCCGCGACAAGGGCTGGGCGGTCCGCGTCCCGCGCCGCCTCCAGGAGCTGCGGCTGTCGCTGACCACCGCGACCGCCGAGCTGTCCCAGCGGCACGGGCGGGCACCCACGGTCCATGAGCTGGCCGAGCATCTGGCGATCTCCGAGGAGGAGGTCCTGGAGGGGCTGGAGTCCGCCAACGCCTACAGCACCCTCTCCCTGGACGTCCCGGACACCGACGACGAGTCCCCGGCCGTCGCCGACACCCTCGGCGCCGAGGACGAGGCGCTGGAGGGCGTGGAGTACCGCGAGTCCCTCAAACCGTTGCTGGAGGACCTCCCACCGCGCGAGAAGAAGATCCTGCTGCTGCGCTTCTTCGGCAACATGACCCAGTCGCAGATCGCCCAGGAGGTCGGCATCTCCCAGATGCACGTCTCCCGCCTGCTGGCGCGCACCCTCGCCCAGCTACGCGACAAGCTCCTCGTCGAGGAGTGAGCGACGAATGAACGGGGCGGGCGGGGTCTTACGGGCTCCGCCCCTCGTGCGTTGCGGGCCCGGTCCCTCCCGTCAGGCCCGGCCGTCCGGACGGGCAGCACACGGGACGGCCCTCAGGGCGTCTCCCGCGGCCCGATGCCCAGCGCCTCGGTGGCCGTCGGATTGACCAGCAGGACGAGCACGACCAGCGCGGCCACGGCCAGCCCGACGCCGGCCGCGATCAGCGCGCCGCCACCGTTGACGAGCGTCCAGGCCACCGGCAGCGCCACGATCTGGGTGATCAGCGAGGGGCCCCGGCTCCAGCGGCGGCGCAGCCACAGCCCCCGCGCGGCCACCAGCGGCAGCACCGCGAGCGCCAGGACGGTCAGCCCGCCCATCACCGCCTGCTGCGGACTGTCCGGCGAACCGGCGAGACCCATGATCAGCATGTACGCGCCGAGGGCGGCCAGCGCGAGCCCTTCGACCGCGGTCAGCGCCGCCGCGGCGCTCAGCCGGGCGGGCCGCGGACCGGTCGGCTCGGGCGCGGTGGGGGCGCCGGCGGCTCGGGAAGCGGACTGTTTCTGCTGACTGCTCACCCCAGCAGGGTAGCGCCGGCGCTCCGGCCTGCGGGGCCGCCCCGGACCCGGACGGGACGTAGGGCCGGTACCAGCAGGTAGGTACGCTGCTCCATATGCGCGCACTTCTTGTGGTCAATCCCGCAGCAACCACCACCAGTGCCCGCACCCGTGAGGTACTCACCCACGCGCTCGCCAGTGACCTCAAGCTGGAGGTCGCACAGACGCAGTACCGCGGGCATGCCCGTGATCTTGCCCGGCAGGCCACGGAGGGCGGGGAGACCGACCTGGTGGTGGCGCTCGGCGGCGACGGCACGGTCAACGAGGTCGTCAACGGTCTGCTGGCGAACGGCCCCGATCCGGACTCGCACCCCCGGCTCGCCGTCGTCCCCGGTGGCTCCACCAATGTCTTCGCCCGCGCGCTCGGACTCCCCAACGACGTGGTGGAGGCGACCGGCGCCCTGCTGGACGCACTGCGCGACGGCAGCGAGCGCACGATCGGCCTGGGGCTCGCCGCGGGCACACCGGGCAGCGAGGACGAGGGCGTACCGGAGCGCTGGTTCACCTTCTGCGCGGGCTTCGGATTTGACGCCGGTGTGGTCGGCCGGGTCGAGCAGCAGCGCGAACGCGGCAAGCGTTCGACCCACGCCCTGTACGTGCGACAGGTCGTACGACAGTTCCTGGCCGAGGCGAACCGCCGGCGGAACGTCATCACCCTCGAACGCCCTGGCGGGGCCGAGGGTGCGGCGGAGCGTGTCGAGGACCTCGCGCTGGCCATAATCTGCAACACCGCCCCGTGGTCCTACCTGGGCAATCGGCCGATCTACCCGTCCCCGGACGCCTCGTTCGACACGGCCCTGGATCTGTTCGCACTGAGCAAGCTCTCCCCGCCCGCGGTGACCCGATACGCCACCCAGCTGCTGACGTCAACACCACAGCGCGGGCCCCGCGGCAAGCACGCACTCTCACTTCACGACCTCACGAACTTCACCTTGCATTCGCAGGTCCCACTCCCCTTCCAGATGGACGGTGACCACCTGGGGCTGCGTACGAGTGTGACGTTCACAGGCGTTCGCCGTGCACTGCGTGTGATTGTGTGAGCAGTAGGGCCTAAAGTCCTTTCACTCGAACGTTTAGGCTGGTTCCCACCCCCTGGAATGACGGCTGTGAGCTAGGCGACACCAAGGAATCAAAAAAAAGTTTCCGGAAGGGGTTGTATCCGCCGCCGAGGTTTGCGAGTCTCTTCATGGCGATCGGGACGGCCGCTTTACCGGCCCCCTTGAGAGCCCGAATCCTCCTCCTCATTCCACAGGACCGCACCAGTTCTCAACTGGAATTCGGCCCTTCCCTTGTGGAGGGATTCGTGAAAGCGTTCACATTCACAAGCAACGATCCCGTCACACGAGGAGATGGAGCAGCCATGGACTGGCGTCACCGCGCCGTTTGCCGCGAGGAAGACCCCGAGCTCTTCTTCCCTATCGGCAACACCGGTCCTGCGCTGCTGCAGATCGAGGAAGCCAAGGCCGTCTGCCGCCGCTGCCCCGTCATGGAGCAGTGCCTGCAGTGGGCGCTCGAGTCCGGCCAGGACTCCGGCGTCTGGGGTGGTCTGAGCGAGGACGAGCGCCGCGCGATGAAGCGCCGTGCAGCTCGCAACCGGGCGCGCAACGCCAGCGCCTGAGCCAGTAGCCCCGTGGCCCCCGAGCCGCAGCGCGCAGTACACCCGATGCACCCCCGGAGCTGACAGGCCCGGTCGTTATCGCATCGCAACAGCTTTGAGCCCCGGACCAGATGGGTCCGGGGCTTCCTGCTGTTCAGGGCCGGTCCGCGGGCGGCACCCGTGGGCCGGCCCGGTTGTCAGTGCGGCTTCTCGGCGCGCACGGGCACGTCGAAGATGACCTGCGTACCGCGCTCGGGCGCGGGCACCATGTCGAACTTTCCGCCCAACTCCCCCTCCACCAGGGTCCGTACGATCTGGAGCCCCAGGTTGCCGGCGCGATGCGGATCGAATCCCTCGGGCAGGCCGCGGCCGTTGTCCTGGACGGTGACCAGCAGTCGCGGCTCGGTTCGGCTGCCGCCGCGCACCGCGGCGACCTCGACCGTGCCCTGCTCCGCCTGGTCGAAGGCGTGCTCCAGGGCGTTCTGGAGCACCTCCGTGAGCACCATCGACAGCGGTGTGGCCACCTCGGCATCCAGGATCCCGAAGCGGCCGGTGCGCCGGGCGGTCACCTTGCCCGGGGAGATCTCCGCGACCATGGCCAGCACCCGGTCCGCGATCTCGTCGAACTCGACCCGTTCATCGAGGGTCTGGGACAGCGTCTCGTGCACGATCGCGATCGAACCGACCCTGCGTACGGCCTCGTTGAGCGCGTCGCGGCCCTGTTCGGAATCCATTCGGCGGGACTGCAACCGCAGCAGCGCGGCAACCGTCTGCAAATTGTTCTTCACCCGGTGGTGGATTTCCCGGATGGTGGCGTCCTTCGTGATCAGCTCCCGCTCGCGACGTCTCAGTTCGGTCACATCACGCAGCAGAACCAGTGAACCGCTGTGCATCCCCTTGGGTTTGAGCGGAATGGCGCGCAATTGAATGACGCCTTCTTCGCCCTCGACCTCGAATTCCCGGGGAGCCCAGCCGCTGGCGAGCTTGACCAGTGCCTCGTCCACCGGGCCGCGGGCGGGCGCCAGTTCGGCGGTGGTCTGGCCGAGGTGATGGCCCACGAGGTCGGCGGCGAGGCCGAGCCGGTGGTAGGCGGAGAGCGCATTGGGGCTGGCGTACTGGACGACACCGTCCGCATCGAGCCGGATCAGTCCGTCGCCGGCCCGCGGCGAGGCATCCATGTCGACCTGCTGGCCGGGGAAGGGAAACGTTCCGGCAGCGATCATCTGGGCGAGGTCGGACGCGCTCTGGAGGTAGGTGAGCTCCAGCCGGCTGGGGGTGCGCACGGTCAGCAGATTGGTGTTGCGGGCGATCACACCGAGCACCCGGCCCTCGCGGCGTACCGGGATGGACTCGACGCGTACCGGAACCTCCTCCCGCCACTCCGGGTCGCCCTCCCGCACGATGCGGCCCTCGTCCAGGGCGGAGTCCAGCATCGGGCGGCGGCCGCGGGGAACGAGATGGCCGACCATGTCGTCCTGATAGGAGGTCGGGCCCGTATTGGGCCTCATCTGGGCGACCGATACATAGCGGGTGCCGTCGAGGGTGGGGACCCACAGCACGAGGTCGGCGAAGGAGAGGTCGGAGAGCAGCTGCCACTCCGAGACCAGCAGATGGAGCCACTCGAGGTCGGTGTCGCTCAGAGCGGTGTGCTGGCGTACGAGATCGTTCATGGAGGGCACGTCTTGGAGCCTACCGGCGTACGGTGTATCTGTTGTGTCTGCACGGGCATGGACAAGTGAGAATGGTCTAGTCCAGAATTCAGCACAGACCTCCGCTCTCCCCGCACAGGAGGGCGGAACGAGGCCGAAAGCGCTCTCTGCCCTGACTGCGCCGAGGCCTCCGATCGACCGGTCCCTGGACGGGACCGCACCCCTACCGCACACAGGGGTGCCTTCCGCCCGCAAGGCGGGGCCGGCCGATGTCAGCTCCGGGCTGCGGTGCCGGACAGGTTGAGGGTCCTGTCCCGGCGCCGCGGCCCGCGGGTGCTTGCGGGGCCTTCGGCGGGCCTTCCCGCCCACCCCTCACACGCCGGGCATTCAGCGGCCTTCCAGCTCACCCTCTCCGACCAGGCCTTCAGCCAGTCGGCTCGCTCGCACTCTCCGGCCAGGCCTTCAGCGCCAGCTCGGCGATCGCCTCCAGTTCCGTACGCTCCGCGCCGTCCCGTGCCCCCTGGGACATGCCCTGGATAACGGCACCGACGAAGGCGGCCAGCGCGCCCGCGTCCGTGTCGGGAGGAAGCTCGCCGGAGGCGATGTCCGCCCGGATGGCGTCGGCGATCTCCCGGACGTTCGACAGCCTCTTCTCCCGCAGGGAGGCAGCGACTTCGGATGACGCGGGCGAAATATTCAGGGCGGCGCTGATGACGAGGCAGCCGCGGGGGCGGCCGGGCAGGGTGTATTCGACCGCGGCCTCGCGCAGCCCCCGTTCGACACCCCGGCGGGCGGTCGGCTCCTCGGCGACAGCGCGGGAGAGAAAGCCTCCGTAGTGCCGTCCGTACTCGGCCACGACCTCGTCGAACAGTGCCCGCTTGTCGCCGAAGGCGGCGTAGAGGCTGGGGGCACCGATGCCCATGGCGCGGGTGAGGTCGGAGATCGAGGTGGCCTCATAGCCCCGCTCCCAGAAGGACCGGACCGCCTGTTCCAGCGCCGTATCCCGGTCGAAGGACCGGGGCCGGCCGCGCTGCTTGCTCTCCTTGGTCGCCATGACGGAATTCTATAGCGGTCGGTACGGAAGGCGTGCTACGGTTTTTCTGTAGCGAGCGATACATAAAGCGCTCGGCGCAAGGAGCTGCGTGTTCCCGTGGGGGGCGCGTTCACATTCGGACCGGGGAGGGGCACGCCATGGGTGCGCTCAGCGGCAGGACGGCATTGGTGACCGGCGGCGGCAGGGGGATCGGCCGGGCGATCTCGGAGCGGCTGGGGAGGGACGGCGCGCGGGTGGCCGTGCATTACGGGCACGACGAGGCGGCGGCCAAGGACACGGTCTCGGCGATCGAGGCCGCGGGGGGCCAGGCCTTCACGATCCAGGCCGAGCTGGGGGCGGCAGGAGACGCCGAGGCACTGTGGACCGCGTTCGACGCACAGGCCGAGGGCGTGGACATCCTGGTCAACAACGCCGGAATCAACAAGGCGGTCGACGGAACACTCAAGGGCATCGGCGAAATGACGGCCCCGGATTTCGACCACCTCTTCGCGGTCAACACCAAGGCGCCGTTCTTCATCGTCCAGGAGGGGCTGACCCGTCTGCGGGACGGCGGGCGGATCATCAACATCTCGACGGGACAGACGCATGGCGCGGCCAAGCCCGAGCTGATCGCCTACGCCATGTCCAAGGGGGCGGTCAATGTGTTCACCTCGACCCTCGCCAAGATCGTGGGCCCGCGCGGGATCACGGTCAACGCGGTGGCGCCGGGGGCGGTGAACACCGATATGAACGCCGCCTGGCTGCGCGGCGAGGCCAATGCCGAGGCGCAGGAGCGGGTCAAGGGGATATCGCCGCTGGGCCGGATCGCGGGCCCCACCGAGATCGGCGACGTCGTGGCCTTTCTGGCGTCGGACGACAGCCGCTGGGTGACGGGCCAGTGGATCGACGCGACGGGGGGTGCGCTGCTCTGACGGGCCGCCGTCCGGGCGTACGGCCGGGTGGCCGGACGGTCACCGGATCGCCGGGAAAACGTGCCCGGCCGTTCGGATGCGCCGACGGGTTCCGGAGGTCACCCTCTGCTAGATTGGTCTATACCACATGAGACCATTCTCCAGAACGGCAGGCCAAGCGTGGAAGTTGTCATCGTTCCGGACGCCACGGCAGGCGGCGAGCTGATCGCGGGGGCCCTCGCCACCCTGCTGGGCCGTAAGCCCGACGCGCTGCTCGGTGTGGCCACCGGCTCTACCCCGTTGCCCATCTACGAGGCACTGGCAGCGAAGGTCCGGGCCGGCGCGGTGGACGCCGCACGGGCGCGCATCTGCCAGCTCGACGAGTACGTCGGCCTGCCCGCCGGGCACCCCGAGTCCTACCGTTCGGTGGTGCTGCGCGAGGTGGTCGAGCCGCTCGGCCTCGGCGAGGACTCGTTCATGGGGCCCGACGGTTCGGCCGAGGACGTCCAGGCCGCCTGCGAAGCGTACGACCGTGCGCTGAGCGAGGCCGGCGGGGTGGACCTCCAGCTGCTCGGCATCGGCACGGACGGCCACATCGGTTTCAACGAACCCTGCTCGTCGCTGGCTTCGCGTACCCGTATCAAGACGCTGACCCGGCAGACCCGGGAGGACAACGCCCGGTTCTTCGACAGCCTCGACGAGGTGCCGCACCACGTCATCACCCAGGGCATCGGCACCATCCTGGAGGCCCGCCACCTGGTGCTGCTCGCCACCGGCGAGGGCAAGGCCGATGCCGTGGCCCACGCCGTCGAGGGCCCGGTCGCCGCGCTGGTCCCGGCGTCGGCACTGCAACTCCATCCGCATGCCACGGTCGTCGTGGACGAGGCCGCGGCCGCCAAGCTGAAGCTCGCCGACTACTTCCGCGCCACTTACGCCGCGAAGCCGGGCTGGCAGGGCATCTAGGGCGGGGACGGGTCTTTCGGCGCGTCCTGGGGCAGGGCATCCCGCCGGGGCGCGGACGGTGCGCGGCCGGAGTGCAGCCGGGACACGGGGCCGGGGTGCAGTCGGGACACGACCCAAGGAGGTCCGGTGGGACGTCCGGCCGCGTGGTCTGCGCGTACCGGTTGTGAGCGCTGAGCGAGCGGCAGTTTCCGCAGGGACGAGCGGCGGGGTCCGCAGGGACGAGCGGCAGGTCTCGCCGGGTGTCCCTGCCGGGGCGACGGCGTTCCGCGTCGGTTTCTACGGAGTGTGGTGGTGCTCGCCCCCGTTCGTGGGGCTGAGGCCCGTGAGGGCTTCGGCGGCGGCTCGGCCGCAGACGCGGGCGGCGCCATGGGTGGCGATATGGGGTGCGCCCCGGGGCGGCGACTGGGGGACGCCCATTTCGACGACCGCGGTGTCGGGGCGGGCGGCGAGGAGGGTGCGCAGCGCGTCGGCCATCCAGGGGTGGCGGTGGACATCGCGGACCACGGCGACGACGCGGCGGTCACCGGCCGCCGTGAGCAGGTCGTCGATCAGCGCGGCGGGACCGGCCGCGGCGGCGGACTCGGCGGTGCAGGTGGCGGTCTCGGTGCCCGGGAGAAGGCGGGCCAGTTCGGCGGCGACGCCCCAGGGGGTGTCGTCCCCCACGGCGATGTTGGCAAGGGGGGTGAAGGCGGCGATGTATGCGGGCGCGGTCAGGGGCTCGTACGGGCCGTCGGCGGTGAGACGCAGGGCACGCCGGGCCGCGGTGAGGCCGATACCGGGCGCGGGCGCGGCCCCCTCCCCCGCGCTCGCGCTCCGGGTCCAGCGCGCCAGGGCGTGCACCCGTGCCGCGGCGTCGGCGAGCCGGCTCTCCGGCAGCTCGCCGTCGTGCACCGCCCTCACCAATGCGTCACGCAACCGCAGCACGGTGTCCTCGTCCGCCAGTCCGCCGCCCACACAAATGGCGTCGGCACCGGCCGCGATGGCCAGCACACTGCCGCGTTCGATGCCGTAGGTGGCGGAGATGGCCTGCATCTCCATCCCGTCGGTGACGATCAGCCCGTCGAAGCCGAGGCCGCCCTCGGCGGCGGGGGCGCGCAGCAGACCGTGCAGCGCGGCCGGGCTGAGCGTGGCGGGGCGGTCGCCGTCCAGGGCCGGCAGCAGGATGTGTGCGCTCATCACGGCCCGGGTGCCGGCGGCGACGGCGGCGCGGAACGGCACCAGTTCCCGTTCCTGGAGGGTGGCCAGATCGGCGGCGATGTGCGGCAGATCGTGGTGGGAGTCGACGGCGGTGTCGCCGTGGCCGGGGAAGTGCTTGGTGCAGGCGGCGACGCCGGCGGACTGGAGGCCGTCGACGTAGGCGGCGGTGTGCCGGGCGACCAGCTGCGGATCGGCGCCGAAGGAGCGGACGCCGATGACCGGGTTGGCGGGGTTGGAGTTGACGTCGGCGGAGGGCGCCCAGTTGAGGCTGATGCCGCAGTCGGCCAGCCGGCGGCCGAGTTCACGGGCGACCTCGCGGGTCAGTGCAATGTCGTCGACGGCGCCGAGCGCATGGTTGCCGGGGAAGGAGGAGCCGCCGCGCACTTCGAGCCGGGTGACATCGCCGCCTTCCTCGTCGACGGCGACGAGGACGTCCTCCCGTTCGGCACGCAACTGCTCGGTCAGCGCGGCGAGTTGGGCGGGGTCGGCGACATTACGTCCGAAGAGGCCGACCGAGGCCAGTCCCTCGCCGAGCCGGCGCAGCAGCCAGTCGGGGGCGGTGGTGCCGGTGAAGCCGGGCTGGAGGACGGCCAGCGCGTCGCGGGTGAGGGTGTCGGCGGAGCGTACGGAGCGTACGAGAGGCGTCATGGGCTGCGTTATCCCTTCACTGCGCCGGAGGTGAGACCGCCGACCGCCTTGCGTTGCAGGAACAGGAAAAGGACCAGGATCGGAACGGCGAAGATCGAAGCGGCAGCCATGGTGGCACCCCAGTCGTCGCCGAACTGGCTCTGGAACTGGGAGAGCCACAACGGCAGGGTGCCCATGGCCGGCTCCTTGTTGAGGACCAGTACGAGCGGGAATTCGTTCCAGGCGGTGATGAAACCGAAGAGCGACGTGGCCATCAGGCCGGGGGCCAGCAGCGGGAAGACCACCTTGAGGAACGCCTGCCGGCGCGAGCAGCCGTCGACCATCGCGGACTCCTCCAGCTCCTTGGGCACCGCGGCGACATAGCCACGAAGCGTCAGAAGGGTGAAGGGCAGCACCATCAGCATGTAGAAGCAGGTGAGCGGCACGAGGCTGTTGAGCAGGTCCGCGTCCCGGACGATCAGGTAGACCGAGATCACCATGACCTCCCAGGGGGCCATCTGGGCGATCATGAAGGTCAGCAGGACGCCCTTGCGGCCCTTGAAGCGCATACGGGTCAGGGCGAAGGCCCCGCAGAGCGCGATGACCAGCGACAGACCGACGGCGAGCACGGTCACCAGGACCGAGTTCCCCGCCAGGGTCCAGAAGTGCGGGGCGTTCACGGCCGTCGCGAAGTGCTCGACGGTGCCGTGGAAGGGGAACCATACGGGGTCTTCGGTGATGATGTCCCGGGTCGGCTTGAAGGCCGTGCTGAACATCCAGTAGACGGGGAAGGCGAAGCCGAGGGCGAGCACGATCGCCGTGGCGTTGGGCCAGATGCGGCCGGCGAGCGAGCGCTTCACAGCTCCTCCTCCTGCTTGAGGGTCAGACGCAGGTAGTACGCGGTCATCACCAGCAGCACCACGATCGTCAGCAGCGAGATCGCGGCCCCCATGCCGAAGTGGAGGTTTCCGACGCCCTCGGTGAAGGCGTAGATGGGCAGCGTCTCGGTGAGCCGGTCGGGACCGCCCTCGTTGATCGCAAAGATCTGCGGGAACGCCTTGAAGACCCAGATGATCTCCAGGAACGTCGTGGCCAGGAAGAAGGGCTTGAGGAACGGGAAGGTGACAGAGGTGAAGACCTTCCAGGTGCCGGCGCCGTCCATCCGGGCCGCTTCGTAGAGCTCCCTGGGGATGGTCGTGGTGGCGGCGTAGAGGTTCAGGGCCACGAAGGGCAGCGACTGCCACACGATCAGTACGGTGATGACGAAGAAGGTGGACAGCTGGGTGCCGACCCAGTCGTAGTGGGCCATGGCGTGCCAGCCGGCCTGGTCCAGCAGCCAGTTGACGACGCCGTAGCGGGAGTCGAAGAGCCACTGGAAGACGGTGGTGGCGGCGATCACCGGCATGGCCCAGGCCAGCACCAGCGCCAGGGACAGCGTGAGGCGCATCTTCTTGCCGAGCCGGGCCAGCAGCAGTCCGATCAGCACGCCGAGGACCATGATCAGGACGACATTGACCGCGGTGAAGACGAGGGTGCGGACGGTGACCCGCCAGAACTGCTCGCTGCCCAGGATCTCTTGGTAGTTCCCCGTCCCGCGCCAGTCGGTGAGGTGCTGGATCAGCTCCTTCATATTGAGGTTCTGGAAGGAGAGCAGGAGGTTGCGGACCATGGGCCAGCCCAGGAAGACCGCGGTCGCGAGCAGAGCCGGCAGCAGCAGGAGGTACGGGGCACGGCGGGCGGACGGATGAGGACTGTTACGGGCGGGAGGACGCGGAGCACCCCGCCCGGCCCGCCGGCCGCCTCCGCGCCGCGTGGGCGGTGCGCCTTCCTTGCCGGTCTGCGGCGCGGTCTTGTCCACCGCGTCGTCGAGCTGCACTGCCATGGGCCCTGCTCCCCCTTGCTGCCGTGAATCCTCGGTGCTCCTGCGGGAACGCCGCACGCCTGCGGGGCCGGGAAACGGCCGGCCCCGCAAGCAGCCGCCGGTTACTGCTTGGCGAGCCGTGCGTTGATCTCGGATTCGACGTCCTTGGCGGCATCGGCCGGGGACTTACCGCCGAGGACGGCCGTCATATAGCTCTTGATGGGGTTCGGCAGGTTCTCCACCGCGGCCCACTGCGGAATCAGCGGAGTGGTGCCGCCGGACTTCTCCGCGGCGGGCGCGGCGGCCGCGGCGGCCGGATTCTGCTGAGCGGCACCGGCCAGATCGGCGGACTTCGGGGTCCAGCCGGACTCCTTGACCATCTGTCCGTCGTTCTGCTTCGACAGGGCGACCTTCAGGAATTCCTTGGCAAGTTCCTGGTTCTTGCCCATACCGGCGACGGCGAAGTTCGAGCCGCCGAGGAAAACGCCCTCGGGCTTGGCCGCGGTCTCACCGGGGATGGTGAAGAAGCCGATGTCCTTCTTGATTTCCGGGTTGGCCTTGACGGCGGTGGCGGCCTCGTAGCCCATGGCGACGAGGGCGCCGGTCCTGCCCTTGGCGAAGACCTCACCCTGCTGCGGGGTGGCCTCGTCCTTGTTCTTGGGAGCGGTACTGAAGGCCTGGTACTGCTTGTAGATGTCCATGGCCTTGGAGACCTTGGGGTCACCGAGGTTGGAGACCCACTTGCCGCCCTGCTTCTTCACCAGGTCGGCGCCGGTGCCGATGGTCAGGCCGTCGAGGAAGTACCAGTTCTGGCCGGGGAGGTACAGCGGCTCGGCGTCGGTCTTCTTCTTGATGGTGTCAAAGGCCTTGAAGAGCTCATTGCGCGTCTTGGGGGTGCCCTTGAGGCCGGCCTCGGCCCAGATCTTCTTGTTGTACATCACCACGCGGTTTCCGGCGAACCACGGCAGTGCGTACTGCTTTCCGTCCACGAGCGAGGCCTTGTTGAAAGCATCGTTCCAGTCGGAGCCGATCTCCTTCTTCAGATCACCGAGTTCGGCCAGGGCACCCGCCTTGGCGTAGGCGGCGGTCTGGGTGTTGCCGATTTCGACGACGTCCGGCGGGGCGTCCTCGGAAAGGGCGGTGCTCAGCTTCTGCTGAATGCCGTTCCACTGCTGGACCTTGAACTCGACGGTGGCCCCGGTCTCCTTCTTGAACTGCTCGGAGACCTGTTTGGTCCACTGCGCCGGATTCGAACCGCTCATCACCCAAACGGTCAGCTTCTGGCCCTTGAAGCCATCCGCGCCCGCCTTGTTGCCGTCGCCGGCCCCACAGGCAGCGACACTCACCAGCATTCCCGCGACCGCCGTCGCCGCTATGAGCCCACGCTTCATTGCGCTCTCCCCCAAAGGCCGGGTGTGGTCTTTAATGGTTTAGACCAGTGCCCGCAGCTTGGCCTAGACCTTTTGGGGTGTCAAGGGTGTATAAGAGTCGCTGTCAGGTCCGTTACCGGACCGACACCTGGCAAGCCGGGACCTGCAAGGAAGCGCGGGAAACGCACCCGTGCCACGATGTGAGCCGCTACGTACGGAGGAGCCGGTGACGGCAGCGCGACAGGAGTCGGAGAGGCGGGTCATGGAGACGGACGGGGGCAACGGCGCCGAGAGCGGCGGTGGCACCGGCACGCGGACCGCGCGGGTACCCAAGTACTACCGCCTCAAGCGGCACTTGCTGGAGATCACCGAGACCTTGCCGCCCGGCACCCCGGTCCCACCCGAGCGCACCCTCGCCGCGGAGTTCGACACCTCGCGCACGACGGTGCGTCAGGCCCTCCAGGAGCTGGTCGTCGAGGGGCGGCTGGAGCGCATCCAGGGCAAGGGCACCTTTGTCGCCAAGCCCAAGGTTTCCCAGGCGCTGCAACTGACGTCCTATACGGAGGACATGCGGGCCCAGGGCCTGGAGCCGGCCTCCCAACTGCTGGACATCGGCTATGTCACCGCCGACGACCGGCTGGCCGGCCTGCTGGACATCTCCACCGGCGGCCGGGTGCTGCGCATCGAGCGGCTGCGGCTGGCCAGCGGCGAGCCGATGGCCATCGAGATCACCCATCTGTCGGCGAAACGCTTCCCCGCGCTCCGCCGGAACCTCGTCAAGTACACCTCCCTCTACACCGCACTGGCCGAGGTGTACGACGTCCGGCTGGCGGAGGCCGAGGAGACCATCGAGACCTCGCTGGCCACCCCGCGCGAGGCCGGTCTGCTGGGCACGGATGTCGGCCTGCCGATGCTGATGCTCTCCCGGCACTCGCTCGACGCCCAGGGGCAGCCGGTGGAGTGGGTGCGCTCGGTCTACCGGGGCGACCGCTACAAGTTCGTCGCCAGGCTGCGCCGCCCCACGGACTGACCCGCCGCCCCGGGGTCCGCCCCGGGGCCCGGCGCACCCCTCAGCAACCCCTGCGCATTTCCACCACATCCACCCCAAACGGGATGAATCAGTCAGTCGGCGGTACCGCGGAAGTGTCCCTCGTGTGGATTCTCCATACCGATATGCGGACAGCTAGTGACGCGCGCCACGCCGCTGCCATAGATTTCCAGCCGATTACGCAGGAGACAGCCAGGGGACGGAGCCGCGGTCATGACACAGTCAGCCGAATCACCGGGTCGCAGACAGGTGGTCACACCCTCGCGTGTGGTGACCGGGATCTGCCTGATCGTCCCCTTCGTGGCGATGCTGTGGGTGAGTTCCTACGCCAGGGTCGAGCCGAGGTTCATCGGGATCCCGTTCTTCTACTGGTACCAGATGGCGTGGGTGCCGATCTCGACCGTGCTCACGATGATCGCGTACAAGCTGGTCCAGCGTGAGCTGCGCGCCCGCAAGGGAGGTGCGGCCCAGTGACTCTCACCACGACCGCGGCGAGCACCTCCGAGGCACTCGCCGCTTCCTCGGCCAAGGGCGTCAACGGCGTGGCCCTCGCCGTCTTCGTCTTCTTCTTCCTGGCCGTGACGGTCATGGGCTTCCTGGCCGCCCGCTGGCGCAAGGCCGAGCAGTCCGCCAACCTCGACGAATGGGGGCTGGGCGGCCGCAGCTTCGGCACCTGGGTGACGTGGTTCCTGCTGGGCGGTGACCTCTACACCGCGTACACCTTCGTGGCCGTACCGGCGGCGATCTACGCGGCGGGCGCGTCCGGCTTCTTCGCCGTGCCGTACACGATCCTGGTCTACCCGCTCATCTTCACCTTCCTGCCCCGCCTCTGGTCGGTCTCGCACAAGCACGGCTACGTCACCACCTCCGACTTCGTCCGCGGCCGCTTCGGGTCCAAGGGACTGTCGCTGGCCGTGGCGCTCACCGGCATCCTCGCCACGATGCCGTACATCGCCCTCCAACTGGTCGGCATCCAGGCCGTCCTGGACGTGATGGGCATCGGCGGCGGCGAGCACACCAACTGGTTCGTCAAGGACCTGCCGCTGCTGATCGCGTTCGCCGTGCTGGCCGCATACACCTACTCCTCGGGGCTGCGCGCCCCGGCGCTGATCGCGTTCGTCAAGGACGGCCTGATCTATCTCGTCATCACCGTGGCGATCATCTACATCCCGATCAAGCTGGGCGGCTTCGGCGAAATCTTCGACACGGCCGGCAAGGCGCTCGCCCAGCCCGGCGCCGTCCCCGGCAAGCCGCGCGGCGAGCTGGTCAGCGGCCCGAACGCCCAGTGGGCGTACGCGACCTTGGCGCTCGGCTCGGCGCTGGCGCTCTTCATGTACCCGCACTCGATCACCGCGACGCTGTCCTCGCGCAGCCGCAACGTGATCCGCCGCAACACCACCATCCTGCCGCTGTACTCCCTCATGCTGGGCCTGCTGGCGCTGCTGGGCTTCATGGCGATCAAGGCCGGTACGGACATCCAAGGCAACCCGCAGCTGGCCATCCCGCAGCTGTTCGAGGACATGTTCCCGAGCTGGTTCTCCGGCGTGGCGTTCGCCGCGATCGGCATCGGCGCGCTGGTGCCCGCGGCCATCATGTCGATCGCCGCGGCCAACCTCTTCACCCGCAACGTCTACAAGGACTTCCTCAAGCCGGGCGCCACGCCCGAGCAGGAACACAAGGTCGCCAAGCTCGTCTCGCTGCTGGTGAAGGTCGGCGCGCTGGTCTTCGTCCTCACCATGGACAAGACGATCGCGATCAACTTCCAGCTGCTGGGCGGCATCTGGATCCTTCAGACCATGCCGTCCCTGGTCGGCGGCCTGTTCACCCGCTGGTTCCACCGCTGGGCACTGCTGGGCGGCTGGGCGGTCGGCATGCTCTACGGCACGCTCGCGGCGTACGGCGTCGCCAGCCCGACCCAGGCCCACTTCGGCGGCTCCAGCAAGGAGATCCCCGGCATCGGCGAAATCGGCTACATCGGCCTGACCGCCTTCGTCCTGAACGTCGTGGTGACGGTGGTCCTGACCATCGTCCTGAAGGCCGTAGGGGCCCCCGAAGGAACCGACGAGACCAGCCCCGCCGACTACACGGCGGACGCCGGCGACAAGGGCGTCTCCGTCGAACTGCCGCCGACGGCGGCGGAGGCACCGGCGGGGCACTGAACCGCCGGCCCGCACACGGCCACGGGCCGTCACGTCCCTTGAGGGGCGCGACGGCCCGTCGTCGTTTCAGACCCCGGGTCGCACACCGCTCAGGTTCAGTTCACCCACGTAAATCCGACCATGGCCGAGGCCACTGACAGGCACTGCGTGATCACTCACGACACACTAGATATGGGGGTGCACGCGAAGGGCCACCCCCACATGTATGCTCGTCCTCGCTGTCGCCGCAGGGGAATCCGGTGGGAATCCGGAACTGTCCCGCAACGGTGTTGGAGCGGGCTCGGCCGGCCGGACAACGGCCCCGGCACGCCGCCCGTGAAGTCCGAAGACCTGCCGACGGTACGCCCGCACCGCCATGGGTGCGGACGTCGATACGTCCGGGCCCCGAGGGTTGGGCCGGTGGACGCCGCGCGGTGTGCCCGCGCACCCCTGACCGTCACGGGGTGCCGCATGCCCGCGTGCGCCCGTCGCGTCCCGCCCCTCCCGGCCCCCGCCGAGTGAGGGAGAGCAGCACGTGACCATCGCGCCAACGGAGCCCGCGTCAGACGCCGAGGTCGTGCCGCCCGCGGTAGCCACGCCTGCCGGCACCGCCGACGGCGGACCGGGCCAGGACGGTCCGGGTGTCGCCCTGCTGCGCACCCTGACCGAGCTGACCGAGGATCTGACCGCGACCGACCCCGGCAAGGTGGCCGCCGCCGCCCTGCGCGGCCGGCATGCGGGCTCCGACGAGGCCGAACTGCGGTCGCTGGCCACCGATGCCGCGGCCGGTCTGATCGGTGACGAGCCGCAGTACTCCAAGCTCGCCGCGCGTCTGCTCACGCTCGCCATCGCGGAGGAGGCGGCCGGACAGGGGGCGGTCGCCTTCTCCGCCTCCGTCGAGGTCGGCCACCGGGAGGGCCTGATCGCCGACGAGACCGCGGAGTTCGTGCGGACCCACGCGGCCCGTCTGGACGCGCTGGTCGACAAGGCGCTGGCCGACGGCGCCGACGACCGGTTCGGCTACTTCGGCCTGCGCACCCTGCACTCGCGCTACCTCCTGCGGCACCCCACCACCCGTCAGGTCGTCGAGACCCCCCAGCACTTCCTGCTGCGGGTGGCCTGTGGCCTCGCCGAGGACCACAGCGACCGCGCCCTGGACGATGTCGCCGAGCTCTACCGCCTCACCAGCTCGCTGTCCTACCTGCCCTCCTCCCCCACCCTGTTCAACTCCGGTACCCGCCACCCGCAGATGTCGTCCTGCTACCTGCTGGACTCGCCGCTGGACGAGCTGGACTCGATCTACGACCGGTACCACCAGGTCGCGCGGCTCTCCAAGCACGCGGGCGGCATCGGCCTCTCGTACTCCCGTATCCGCGCCCGCGGTTCGCTGATCCGCGGCACCAACGGGCACTCCAACGGCATCGTGCCGTTCCTGCGCACCCTGGACGCCTCGGTCGCGGCCGTGAACCAGGGCGGCCGGCGCAAGGGCGCCGCCTGTGTCTACCTGGAGACCTGGCACGCGGACATCGAGGAGTTCCTGGAGCTGCGCGACAACACCGGTGAGGAGGCCCGCCGTACGCACAACCTGAACATCGCGCACTGGATCCCGGACGAGTTCATGCGCCGGGTGGAGGCGGACGCCGACTGGTCGCTGTTCTCGCCGTCGGACGCCCCGGAACTGGTGGACCTGTGGGGCGACGAATTCGACGCCGCCTACCGCAAGCTGGAGGCCGAGGGCCGGGCGCTCAAGCAGATCCCGGCGCGGGTGCTGTACTCCCGCATGATGCGCACCCTGGCGCAGACCGGCAACGGCTGGATGACGTTCAAGGACGCCGCCAACCGGACCGCCAACCAGACCGCCGAGCCCGGCCAGGTCGTGCACTCCTCCAACCTGTGCACCGAGATCCTGGAGGTGACGAACGACGGGGAGACCGCCGTCTGCAACCTGGGCTCGGTCAACCTCGCGGCGCACCTCGGCGAGAACGGTGAGATGGACTGGGCGCGGCTGGACGCCACGGTCCGCACCGCCGTCACCTTCCTCGACCGCGTGGTGGACATCAACTTCTACCCGACCGAGCAGGCCGGGGCCTCCAACTCCCGCTGGCGCCCGGTGGGTCTGGGCCTGATGGGCCTTCAGGACGTCTTCTTCCGGCTGCGGCTGCCCTTCGACTCGCCCGAGGCGCGGGAGCTGTCGACCCGGATCTCCGAGCGCATCATGCTCGCCGCCTACGAGGCGTCCGCCGACCTCGCCGAGCGGCACGGCCCGCACCAGGCGTGGTCCGCGACCCGCACCGCCCGCGGTGTGCTGCACCCGGACCACTACCCGAACGCGGAGCCGCGCTGGGCCGACCGCTGGGCGGCGCTGCGCACCCGTATCGCCGCGACCGGTATGCGCAACTCCCTGCTGCTGGCGATCGCGCCGACCGCGACCATCGCCTCCATCGCCGGCGTGTACGAGTGCATCGAGCCGCAGGTCTCCAACCTCTTCAAGCGCGAGACGCTGTCCGGTGAGTTCCTCCAGGTCAACGCCTATCTGATCGAGGAGCTCAAGGCCCTGGGGATGTGGGACGGGCGGACCCGTGACGCGCTGCGCGAGGCCAACGGCTCGGTGCAGGACGTCGAGTGGATCCCCAAGGAGATCCGGGCGCTGTACCGCACCGCCTGGGAGATCCCGCAGCGCGCCCTGATCGACATGGCCGCGGCCCGTACGCCCTACCTCGACCAGAGCCAGTCGCTGAACCTCTTCATGGCCGCGCCGACCATCGGCAAGCTCAGCTCGATGTACGCCTACGCCTGGAAGCGCGGCATCAAGACGACGTACTACCTGCGCTCCCGTCCGGCGACCCGGATCGCGCAGTCGGCGCGCGGCGGAGCCGCCGCCACCCCCGTGCCCGTACCGCAGCAGGCCACCGACCCCGAGGCGGTCGCCTGCTCCCTGGAAAACCCCGAGTCCTGCGAGGCCTGCCAGTAATGCCCCACCCGTCACCCGACCACCGCCCCTCAACGACGGCGCTGCGCGCCGAAGGCCCCAACGCACCCGAGACGAACGCCGCCGCCCACACGGCCACCACCGGCACGAAGAACCTCCTGGACCCGGGCTTCGAACTCACGCTGCGCCCCATGCGGTACCCGGAGTTCTACGACCGCTACCGCGACGCGATCAAGAACACCTGGACCGTGGAGGAGGTCGACCTCCACTCCGACGTCGCCGACCTCGCCAAGCTCTCGCCGGGCGAGCAGCACATGATCGGCCGGCTGGTCGCGTTCTTCGCGACCGGTGACTCGATCGTCTCCAACAACCTCGTGCTGACGCTCTACAAGCACATCAACTCCCCCGAGGCGCGGCTGTACCTGAGCCGTCAGCTCTTCGAGGAGGCCGTGCACGTCCAGTTCTACTTGACGCTGCTGGACACCTACCTCCCCGACCCGGACGACCGCGCCGCCGCCTTCGCAGCCGTGGAGAACATCCCGTCCATCCGGGAGAAGGCCCAGTTCTGCTTCAAGTGGATGGACTCGGTCGAGAAGATCGACCGGCTGGAGTCCACGTCCGACCGGCGCCGCTTCCTGCTGAACCTGATCTGCTTCGCGGCCTGTATCGAGGGGCTGTTCTTCTACGGCGCCTTCGCCTACGTCTACTGGTTCCGCTCGCGGGGCCTGCTGCACGGCCTGGCCACCGGCACCAACTGGGTCTTCCGCGACGAGTCCATGCACATGGAGTTCGCGTTCTCCGTGGTGGACACCGTCCGCGAGGAGGAGCCCGAGCTCTTCGACGACAAGCTGGAGCAGCAGGTCACCGACATGCTCAAGGAGGCCGTCGAGGCGGAGCTCCAGTTCGGCCGCGACCTGTGCGGTGACGGCCTGCCGGGCATGAACACCGACTCGATGCGCGAATACCTCCAGTGCGTCGCCGACCAGCGGTTGCAGCGGCTCGGCTTCGCGCCGGTCTACGGCTCGGAGAACCCGTTCTCCTTCATGGAGCTCCAGAACGTCCAGGAGCTGACCAACTTCTTCGAGCGCCGGGCATCCGCCTACCAGGTCGCCGTCGAGGGTTCGGTCTCCTTCGACGACGACTTCTAGAAGACGTACCGCGACGCCCCTTCGCCCCCGCCGCCCGCCGTTTGTGAGCGTTCTGTTACCTCGGCAACCGGAACCAGGGCCGTCACCTCTACCTGGGCATGAAGGGCACGAAGGAGCGTCGCCGGTTCATCGACTACCCACGCCAGGGACGGGAGGGTCCGCGCCGCTGGCTGCCGTCATGGCGCCAGTGGCTCGGCACCCTCTCGCTCGGCATCATCGGCCTGGCCGGGCTGTTCGCCGTGGTCTACGCGACCGTCGATATCCCGAACGAGAATGAGCTGGCGGGCAAGGAGGCCACCGTCTATTACTGGGCGGACGGCAGCCAGATGGTGAGTGTGGGCGCCGTCAACCGGCAGAACGTCACCCTCGACAAGGTTCCCGACTCCGTCGAGAATTCCGTGATCGCGGCGGAGAACGCCACCTTCTACACCGACGCCGGTGTCTCCCTCCAGGGCATCGGCCGTGCCCTGGTCAACATGGTCTCCGGCGAGGAGACCCAGGGCGGCTCCACCATCACCCAGCAGTATGTGAAGAACACCTATCTCTCGCAGGACCAGACGGTCACCCGCAAGATGAAGGAATTCATCATCTCGCTGAAGGTGAGCAACCAGAAGCCCAAGCAGGAGATTCTGCGCGGCTACCTCAACACCAGCTGGTTCGGCCGTGGTTCGTACGGCATCCAGGCCGCCGCCCACGCGTATTACGGCATTGACGCCAAGGAACTGGATCCCAGCCAGGGCGCCATGCTGGCGGCCTTGTTGAAGGGTTCGGAGCAGTACGACCCCGGACTGAGCGAGGCCAATCACGCGCGGGCCGTGGCACGGTGGAAGTGGATACTCGACCGGCAGGTCTCCACCGGGAAGATGAGCGAGAAGGAGCGGGCGAAGTACGACACCTTCCCCGAGCCCCGGGGGCTGTCGAAGCCCACCAGCCAGGCCGGCCAGACCGGTTATCTCGTCGATGTCGCCAACAAGTTCATCAAGTCCGACACCGGTCTGACCGACAAGGACCTGGCGCGCGGCGGCTATCGCATTCACACGACGTTCGACAAAAAGCGCACCCACCGGCTGGAAAAGGCAGTGAAGGACGTCCGCCGGGAGAACATCGATCCGCAGCAGCGCGCGGCCGACAATTATGTGGAGTTCGGCGCGGCCTCCGTGCGCCCCAAGGACGGGGCGATCGTCGCCCTCTACGGCGGTGCGGACGCCACCCGGCACTTCAGCAACAACGCGGACACCAGCGCGGTCCCGGCCGGCTCCGCCTTCAAACCGTTCGTGCTGGCGGCCGCACTCCAGCGGCCGGCCGACGAGCCGGCGGACGCCACGGCGCAGCCGGTGGTGGACCGGAAGACCGCGGTGCCGGATCTGAGCAGCGCGCTGATGAAGGCCCAGAGCCCGCCGTTCGTGCAGGCCGGACAGCGCATCGGGCTGGAGCGGATCCGGGACCTCGCGGTGGCCGCGGGGCTGCGCAAGGAGAGCATGGCCCGCCTGGAGCAGACCTTCCCGCTGGGCACCTCGGCCCCCAGCGCGATACGGATGGCGAGCGCGTACACCACGTTCGCCAACGGCGGGCTGCACACCGACCCGTACGCGGTGTCCGAGATGACCCACGACGGCAAGAAGGTACCCGGCCTCCAGCGCCGCGAGCCCGTACAGGTCCTCGACGCCGGGGTCGCCCAGCAGGTGTCCAGCGCCCTGGAGGGGGTGGGCTGGCGGAGCCTGGTGCAGGACAGCGGGACGGCCCAGCAGCCGGTCGCGGCCGGCCGCACGGAGCAGGGCGACCGGATGAAGTCGGCCTGGTTCATCGGCAGCCCGTTGGGCGTCGGCCCGGACTTCGGTCCCGGACCGGACAAGTGGGGCGGTGCCCGCCCCGGCCGGGTGCCCGGTGCCGTCGACGACAACGAGCCGACCACCGCCGTCACCATGTTCCGCAACAAGCCGGGAGCGCCCGAGCTGCTGCCGATGCAGGGCGTCGGCGGAGCGGGCACCGGGCTGGGGACGAGCATCCCGCCGAAGATCTGGCGCGCCTACCAGCAGGCGCCCTGAGCGAGCGGGGCGTCCGGCCGGCGGGCCGGGCGCCCCGCTCCGCCCGCGTCAGCCGTTGGCGACGACGGGGTAGCGCGGCTCCAGCTCGGCCATCTGCTTCAGCGCGTCCTTGCGGTCCCGCTTGCTGAGCCGGTCGATGTAGAGGTAGCCGTAGAGGTGATCGGTCTCGTGCTGAAGGCAGCGCGCGAAGTAGCCGGTGCCCTCGATCGCGACCGGCTCGCCCTTGGCGTCCTGGCCACGGACCACGGCGTAGTCGGGGCGGGCCAGCGAGGCGTAGGCGCCGGGCACGGACAGACAGCCCTCGTTGGAGTCGTCCAGGATCCGGCGCTCGGCCGGCAGCTCGTCCAGCACCGGGTTGCAGATCGCGCCGACGTGCCGGACGCCCTGGTCGTCCAGGCAGTCGTAGACGAAGACCTTCAGGTCCACACCGATCTGGTTCGCGGCCAGGCCCACGCCCTCGGCGGTCCGCTGGCTGGCGAACATGTCGTCGATGAGCTGGGCGAGCCGGTCGTCGAACTCCGTGACGTCCTTGCACGCCTTGTGGAGCACGGGGTTGCCGACGACCGTGATCGGCCGCGAGGTGCCACGCTCACGGTGGGCGGTCTCCCGCTCCTCGGCGTCCGTGACGTCGTCGCTGAATGCTTCGTCCACGCGCTGGTCACCATCTTGATCAAACACAGGCTGCTGGGCCATCTCCGCCGTACGCCTTCCTGAAAACCCTGAGTAGTCGCCCTACAGCCTACGGGGGCGCGGTCGGACTCTCAGCAGACCTCTTCCAGATCCCGCCATTCCCGGGTGTCCGGGCTGTCCGCGACCCAGCCGTCCAGCAGGCCGCGCACCAGGGCGGCGGGCGCCGCGATACCGCACTCGCGCTCCGGCACCCACAGCGAGCCCGAGCCCGCGGTGCGGTGTCCCAGCGGGCCGGGGTGACCGGGCTCACTGTGGTCGTGCGGGTCCAGATGCTCGCCGTCGCCCTCGTCGCTGGGCATCCGGCTCTCCGAGCACGTACGGCACAGCAGCCGGACCGAGGACGACCAGTCCTCGGCCGCGAAGCCCGCATCGGCCGCCAGCCGCTCCAGGGCGTCCCGGTCGGCCTCCGTGGCGGCCTCCAGGAGCACCACCCAGGTGGGGACCGGGGAGGGCGCCCACAGCTCGATCTCGTCGAAGACGGGATAGGCCCTCGTGGCACCGTCGGCGCCCGTGGCGGTGGTCCGCTCGCCGTGCGGGACGCCGTCGTGCAGCACCACCTCGCCCCAGCGCCGCCCGGAGGACGGCAGCGGGATCGACAGCACCTCGATACGGGCCGGGTCCAGCCGGCGGCCCCAGACCACCTCGGCCTCGCCCTCCGGGGAGAGCCGGACGGCAGCGCTGCCCAGGGCCATACCGAGCGGTTCGCCGGACGGCGAGCCCGTGCCGGGGACCTTGAGTCCGTAGGCCTGCCAGGAACGGCGGGCCAGCGGCCAGTCCTGTAGGGCGGTGGCGGCGATACCGACGTTCCACCAGTCGGGCGCCCCGGTCTCGCGGTCCAGCAGCGCGACCGCGCGCAGCCCGGCGGCTCTGGCCTGCTCCCAGTCGTGCCGGAACTTGTGCAGCAGGGCGAGGTTGAACCAGGACTCCGACAGCCACGGCTCCATGTCCGCGGCACGGGTCAGCAGCGCCCCCGCGTCCTCGTAACGGCCGTCGCCGATCAGCGTGAAAGCGCGGTCGGTCGCCTGCCGCCACGAGGCGGAGGGCCGGTGCCGTACCTTGCCGAAGATCCTCACGATTCCCGCCTGCTGGTTGCTCTTGATGCCGCTGAGGAGGGGTCCCGAGCGACGTCCGGGGCCTTCTGAGGGGCCCACTCGACAACCTGCCACAGATTGCCGTCGGGCTCAGCCTGGTTTGCTGGTCCCCCTGCGGCTCCTTGCCCTTCGCCGACCCCCTGAACCCCCTGAAAGGGGCTTCCTTCGCATCCAACCATGCCCATCTCGGAGGCCGCTCATTACCCATGGGTTCCACGACCTCGGGCACTTTGTGAAGGCGCAACGACGGGGAGGCGGCCCGCGCGAGCGGAAGACGGCCCCCGCAGGCCGCCGATGACCGCCGATGACCGTCCACGGCCCGTTTCCGGCCGCACCGGGGCACTACGCATACGGGAGGGCGTCGCACAGGCCGGAAGACTGGACGCGGCCCGTCCGGCGGCGCCGGACCCCGCCGCGACAGTCGGGCATCTCACACCGCCCGGCCACCGCACGCCAGGACCCTGGCCAGCGCCTCGACGACCCGGGGCTCGTGGTCCTGGGCGGTGGCCAGCCGCAGCCGCTCCAGGGCGCGCAGCGAGCCGCCCGGTCCCGCGGACTCCCCGGACAGATCGTCGTAGGCGTTGACGGTGCGGACGATACGCGCCGTGACCGGCTGGTCCCGGTACGGGTCGGCCTGCCGCTCGACGATCACCGCGACCTCCGCGGGGACCCCGGTCTGCCGGACCACGGCGCCGCCCAGCAGGGCGATCCGGCGCTGTTCGGCCGGCGGCAGCGGCGAGGTGGCCCCGTCCGGCACCGGGTCCAGGAGCGAGAGCTGGCCGATGTCGTGCATCAGGGCGGCGTATTCGAGAACGTCCAGATCCGGTTCGTTCAGCCCGAGTTCGCGGCCCACGGCGCGGCTGAGCGCGGCCACCCGGCGGGCGTGGCCGTGCGGGGTGTAGCCGGCGATCTCGGTGGAGCGGGCCAGCGAGGCGATGGTCTGGCGGTAGGTGGTGCGGACGGCCGCGAAGCGCCGGAAGGCGAACTGGGTCAGCAGCAGGGGCAGACAGAAGACCGGCAGCGCCCACAGCCCGGCGACCGCGGTGGCCAGCGAGATCACCACCCCGGTGGCACAGATCGCCGAGCCGATCCCGGGCAGCGCCCGCAACTCGTCGCGCAGCAGCGGCCCGTACGGCCAGCCGGTACGGGCGCGGGCGAGCGCCGCCGCCAGCACCGCGTCGCACAGCGCGGTCAGCGCCATCAGGCCGGTCATGAAGAGCGGATAGACCGGCCCGGAGGCCACCCAGGTGCCCAGCGTCCCGGTGTTGTAGAGCGGCTGGAAGCAGGTGGCGGCGAAGCCGATGGTCAGTATCCGGCGGGCGAGATGGTCCAGCGCCGGTCCCCGGCCGCGGGCGATCTGCGGGACGAGTCCGACCAGACCGGCCGCCAGGACCACGGCGACGGTCTGCGGTACGCCATGGGTCGTCGGCCGCCCGCCGGCCTCACCGAGCAGGGCGTACGCGAGCGCGCCGGCCGCACCGAGCGGGGCGCCCTCCCGTTCTCCCGGCGCCCGCCCGCCCCCGGCCGCCGGTGCGGGGCCCCAGCCCGCCAGCTCGCCCACCGCGATCAGCACCCCGAAGGCCAGCGCGATCCCGGGCTCGGCCAGGCCCTCCCAGAGCGTCTGGCCGAGCGACCAGCACGCCAGCGCACCGGCCGGGGCGTAGACCGCGGCGATCACGGCGCCGCCCCTTGCGGCCGGCATACCGGCGCGCGGGGGACGGGTGGCGCGGCCGTCCGCCGTCCGGCTCCCGGGCGGCCGGACCGTCCGGGGCCCCTCCGGGACGCCGCTCACCGCGCACCGTCCCGCCCGGCTCCTTCGGGCCGCAACTCGGGCCGCGGCGCCCGGCGCTGCCCGCCGGCGGCCGCCTCCCCGGCCCTCTGCGCCGTGCCGGCGCCCTGCTCCGCGACGGCGCCCTGCCCCTCGCGCACCGCACCGGTCTCCGCGTCCGCCGCCGTCACCAGGTCCGGGTGCCAGCCGTACCGGTCGAGCGACGCCGCCAGCGCCCGGACCATCCGCGCGTCGAACTGCTCCCCGGCACATTTGCGCAGCTCCTCCACGGCCGCCGGCACCGGCCGGGCCCGGCGGTAGGAGCGGGTCGAGGTCATCGCGTCGAAGGCGTCGGCGACCGCCACCACCCGTGCGCACTCCGGGATGTGATGGCCCCTCAGGCCGTACGGGTAGCCGCGGCCGTCCAGCCGCTCGTGGTGGTGCAGGATCGCCGCCCGCGCCTCCTCCAGGAAGCCGATACCGCGCACGATCTCGTGTCCGTACTCGGGATGCAGCTCGATGACCCGGCGCTCCTCGGGCGTCAGCGGCCCGTCCTTGCGCAACAGCCGGGTGGGGACGCCGAGTTTGCCGACGTCGTGCAGGATGCCGGCGAACCGCAGCACCTCCACCCGGTCCTCCGCCATGCCCAGCTCCCGGGCGATCATCACCGACGCGCGCCCGACCCGCTCGCTGTGCCCGCGGGTGTAGCGGTCCTTGATGTCCACGGCCTGCACGAGGGCGCGGATGGTGGCCTGATGGGCGGTGCGTTCACGGTGGTACTGGGCGAAGACCCAGCACGAGAGGCACATCGGCAGCAGCACCAGCAGCGCCGCCACGGGCCCGTACGAGCTGCGCCACAGGACCGCCATCATCAGCCCGGCCAGGCCGTGCACCAGATGCGGCCCCAGCGAACGGGTCAGCGCACCGCGCCAGGCGGTGCGCAGCGGGTGCCGCTCGGCGGCGACCAGCACACCGCCGTCGAGCACCGCGAGCACCGCGCAGAAGGTCGCGGCGGCGGCTGCGGCCGGCAGCAGCAGAACGGGGAACTGCGGTGCGGACAGCGGATGGTGGCCGATGGCCCGGAAGACCTGGGCGGCCGCGCAGCAGGCCAGCGCCAGCTCGGCGGCGTGCCAGAGCCGGCGGGCGGCGGCCGAGCGCGCCTCGGCCGGCCCGGTCAGCGCGCCGGGGACGGCGGCCAGCGCGGCCAGCGGCGGCGGCAGCAGAAAGACCCCGGCGAGCAGGACGGGGCTGGCCCAGCCGGCGACGGAGCCGCCGGACGCTCCGGCGGAAGCCGGGCCGTACGGCGCCCGGCCGCCCAGCAGCGGGCAGCGGTGCAGCTGTTCACACAGTGCGTACAAGATGGCCAGGGCCAGGGTGCTGCCCCAGGGGGCGCCGGCTCCGAGCCGTGACGCCGGGGCGGCACACAGCGCCGCGGCCAGTGTGGCGCAGCCGATATACCCTCGCGCGGCCGCCGGAAGTCCCCGCATCGCGCCCTCCTCACCGTGCCCACCGCTCTCCCCCACGCCCTTGAGGAGCAGAGAGACCCCGTTGCCCTGCCTCCGCAGTGCGCTGGGGTCCGGTGAGAATAGAGGGGCTGGGGCACCGGGGAAGGTGCATCAGCGGATCGGGCGGGACGAATCGCCCCGCCCCTCACCCCTTAGGGTGATGTGCCGCCTTATTCGGCCCGCGCGGTTTTGGTCCGTGCATCGGCGGAACCGGTCGCCTCGGCCGGACCGGTCCCCTCCTCGGATGCGGCCGCCCGCTCGCGCTGTGCCTGTTCCTTCTTGGCCTGTTCGAGCACGCTCACCTCGGGCACGGTCTCCCCGGCCCGGATGAGGTCGATCCGGCCCATGACCTTGGAGCGCAGATCGCTGGGGACGTCGTCATGGCCGCAGCAGCGCTTGACGAGCTTCTTGACCGCCTGCTCCAGGCCGTACTTCTCCAGGCACGGCGAGCACTCGTCGAGATGCACCTGGAAATCTGCGCACTCCCCCTCGGGCATCTCCCGGTCGAGATACTCGTAGAGGTGATCAAGGACCTCTGAGCAGTCCTTCTCATGCGGGTCTCCGCAGCTCATGATCCCGAGCCTTTCCGGTCGTGCGACTCCGACGTGCGCGCGGACTGCGGGTCCGCGGCCGCCGCCCCCGCCGGAACCAGCCCGCGCTCGCGGGCGTAATCCTCCAGCATGCCGCGCAGTTGGCGCCGGCCGCGATGCAGACGGGACATCACCGTGCCGATGGGCGTCCCCATGATGTCCGCGATCTCCTTGTACGCAAAGCCCTCGACATCCGCGAGGTAGACCGCGATACGGAATTCCTCGGGGATCTCCTGGAGCGCGGCCTTCACGTCCGAGTCGGGGAGATGGTCCAGCGCCTGGGACTCGGCGGAGCGCAGCCCGGTCGACATATGCGACTCGGCGCGCGCCAGCTGCCAGTCCTCGATCTCCTCGGCGGCGCTGCGCTGGGGCTCGCGCTGCTTCTTGCGGTAGGAGTTGATGAAGGTGTTCGTGAGGATGCGGTACAGCCACGCCTTGAGGTTGGTGCCCTCCCGGAACTGGTGGAAGGACGCATACGCCTTGGCGTACGTCTCCTGCACCAGGTCCTCCGCGTCGGCCGGGTTGCGCGTCATGCGCAGCGCGGCGGAGTACATCTGGTCCAGGAACGTCAGCGCGTCCCGCTCGAAGCGCGCATTGCGCGCGGCGGCGCTCTCCTGAGCCTTCTCCTCAGCCGTGCCGTCGGTCCCTGCGTCGGTACCGGTGACCGGACCCACCTCCTCCAACCCCGTCATGGATCCGGATGCGGACCCACCCGATTCGGAGAATAGACGACGATCCGGTACCGCCGCCGCTCCAGCCAGGGCGGGCTGCGTCACCTGCACCTGCGACCACGGCAGGTCAGCGGCCGGGCGGGCCGGGCAAGCGATTCCCATGCGGCGGACTCCCATTCCTCGTGCTTCACCGGACGTACTCGAGTACTACGCCTGGCACAACAGCCACGTCCGCCGGGGCATTCCCGGGGCCCGCATCAAGATCGGAGTCCCGGACCCGCGACCCGGAACGGCAAACCCGCTTGCCGCTCCGGCAAGCAGGCGCAACGGTCAGCCGAACATCCCGTCCAGCCAGGCCGCCACCGCGTCCGTGATCACGGCCATCGACTCCGCCTCGCCCACGCCCGCCTTCTTCGGCACCGCGAAGCCGTGGTCACCGTGCGCCACCTCGGTGATCTCCGTCCCCGGCGGGAACTCCTCCGGCCGGCCGAACGGATCCCGGCCGCCCTGGACGACCAGCGTCGGCACCCCGGCGCCGGTGAGCTCGTCGGCCCGGGACTTCTCCGGCCGGCCCGGCGGATGCAGCGGAAAGCTGAGCGCGAGTACCGCGTGTGCGCCCAGTTCCCGCGCCGTACGGCAGGCCACCCGGGCACCGGCACTGCGGCCGCCGGCGACCACCGGCAGCCCCGGCTTCTCCAGTGCCGGCCACAGCGCGGTCCATCCGGTGTCCAGGGTCTTCGGCGCGGGCGCCAGCTTCTTGCCCGCCACCCGCCACGGCTGCTCGACCAGCGCCACGGTGTACCCACGGGCCGGCAGCGCGGCGGCCAGGGCCCTCAGATCGCGTGCCTCGATGCCCCCGCCGGCGCCATGGCTCACGGCCACCACGGCCCGCGCCGGGGTGGCGTCGCGGTGCCAGGTGATCCGGGCGTCGCCCGCCGGTGTCGCGACCGTCTCGGTCTCCATCGCCCCTGTGCTCATACGCCCATCCTGCCCGTGCCTCGGCCGGAAGGTCGCCGCAGCACGCCAGGGCGGCGCCCGGGGACCTGCGGGCGGCCGGCACCGCGCGCCCGTCGCGGGTCAGAACAGCGTGCCCGCCTCGGGGCCGTCGAGCTCGGCGACCAGCTCGGGCCCGTTGTTGCGGACGTTGCTGACGCCGGTCGGGACGGGATGGGCGCGCATCAGCCCGGCCGGCGGCGGCGTCAGCAGGTCACGCACCTCGTCGGGGTCGGTACGGTCCGGGTCGAGCCAGGCGTCCCAGCGGTCCGGTGTCAGTACCAGCGGCATCCGGGGGTGGATCTCCGCCAGGGACTGCGGCCCCGGGCCGCCGCTCGCCCCGGCCAGCGGGGTGGTCTCGGCCTCCGTGGTGACGACCGTGCAGGTCACCCACCAGGCCAGCGGATGGTCGCCCGGCAGCGTCCGGTCCCGCCAGAATTCGTACAGCCCGGCCATCGCCATCACCGTGCCGTCGGCGGGCGTGACGAAGTACGGCTGCTTACGGGGCCGCTTCTTCTTGCCCTGCTCCTCCAGCTGCCGCTCCGCGGCGTCGGTGACCCACTCGAAATACCCGTCACCGGGGAGCAGGCACCGACGGGTCGCGAAGGCCTGCCGGAAGGACGGCTTCTCATGCACCGTCTCGGCCCGCGCATTGATCATCTTTGCGGCGGCCTCGGGTGATTTCGACCACGACGGGACCAGGCCCCACTTCAGCGTCCGCAGCTGGCGCGCCGGGCCGCCCGGCGGGAAGCCGTCCGCCGCCGCGCCCTTGAGGGGACGTTCGAGCACCGCGTGCACCTGGGCCGTCGGAGCAACGTTCCAACTGGGTGCCAGGGTCTCCGTCGGCTCCCACTGCTGAACGCCGAAGATTCCCACCAGTTCCTCGGGCCGTCGACTCGCTGCATACCTACCGCACATGCGTGCCACACTGCCATGCCACACGAAGGGGAGACATGGACACCGACCACCTCACCGACATATGGAGCCGGGTCTTCGGGACCCAGCCCGCCCCGTCGCTCTGGCTGGTGATCGTCACGGCGGTGCTCGCGCTGGGCGCCGTCGTCCCGCACACCGCCTGGCGGCTGGCACGCAACGCCATCACCATCGCCCACGAGGGCGGGCACGGACTGATCGCCCTGCTCACCGGCCGTCGCCTGGACGGCATCCGGCTGCACTCGGACACCTCGGGTCTGACCGTTTCGCGTGGCAAGCCGACCGGCCTGGGCATGGTGCTGACCGCCGCGGCCGGGTACATCGCACCGTCCCTGCTCGGCCTGGCGGGCGCCGCGCTGCTCGCCGCGGGGCACATCACGGCGCTGCTGTGGGGCGCGACCGCGCTGCTGCTGGCGCTGCTGGTCATGATCCGTAACGCCTACGGCGTGCTCACCGTCGTACTGACCGGCGCCGCTTTCGTGCTGGTCTCCTGGCTGACGACGGCGGATGTGCAGGCGGCGTTCGCCTATGCCGCGGTGTGGTTCCTGCTGCTGGGCGGAGTGCGGCCGCCGTTCGAACTGATGGGCAAGCGGCGCAAGGCACGCGCCGCGTCAGCGGCCCCTCCAGGGGTGGCGGTCGGGCGACGGGCGGGCGGAGCCGTGGACTCCGATCCGGACCAGCTGGCGCGCCTGACCCATGTTCCGGCGGCCCTCTGGCTCGGCCTGTTCCACGTGGTGACGCTGTGCTCCCTGATCGGCGGCGGGCGCTGGCTGCTCGGCCTGTGACGCCAACCGCCCCGGGGCGGCGGCCGGTTCCCGTACCGCCACGCCCAGGGGCGCCCACCGCATCCCCGCCCCCGGCACGGGAGCGCACTGCCCGTGCCATGTTCCGGAGGGGTTGCGCCGCTTTTGATCAAGATCGGCACCCTTGGCCAGCCATTAAAGTAAGGGCATGACCGAGAGCCCCGCACACCCCGCCCCATGGCCCGCCCCCCTCGCCGCCGGGGCCGTTGATGCCACCGTCACCGTGCCCGGCTCCAAATCGGTCACCAACCGCGGCCTGGTCCTGGCCGCCCTCTCCTCCGAGCCCGGCTGGCTGCGCCGGCCGCTGCGCTCCCGTGACACGCTCCTGATGGCCGAGGCGCTGCGCACCCTGGGCGTCGGCATCGAGGAGACGGCGTCCTCCAGCTCCGCCGGCTCCGCGGACTCCGCCGGGCAGCCCGGCGGCGGCGAGGCCTGGCGGATCATCCCGGCAGGCCTGCACGGCCCGGCCACCATCGACGTCGGCAACGCCGGCACGGTCATGCGCTTCCTCCCCCCGGTCGCCGCGCTCGCCGACGGCCCGATCCGCTTCGACGGCGACCCGCGCTCCTACGAGCGTCCGCTCGGCGGCGTGATCGACGCGCTGCGCGCCCTGGGCGCCCGGATCGACGACGACAACCGCGGCGCACTGCCGATGACCGTCTTCGGCAGCGGCGCACTGGACGGCGGTCCGGTCGAGATCGACGCGTCCTCGTCCTCCCAGTTCGTCAGCGCCCTCCTGCTGTCCGCACCGCGCTTCAACCAGGGCGTCGAGGTCCGGCACGTGGGCGCGGCGCTGCCCTCCATGCCGCACATCCGGATGACCGTCGACATGCTGCGCAGCGTCGGCGCGCAGGTGGACACCCCGGAGGCGGGCGGCGAGCCGAACGTCTGGCGGGTCACCCCCGGCGCCCTGCTCGGCCGCGATCTGGTCGTCGAGCCGGACCTGTCCAACGCCCAGCCGTTCCTGGCCGCGGCGCTGGTCACCGGCGGCCGGGTCACCATCCCTGACTGGCCCGAGCACACCACCCAGCCCGGCGACGCGCTGCGCGAGATCTTCACCGCCATGGGCGGTTCCTGCGAGCTGACCGACCGCGGGCTGACCTTCACCGGCAGCGGCCGTATCCACGGCATCGACGTCGACCTGAGCGAGGTCGGCGAGCTGACGCCGGGCATCGCCGCGGTCGCCGCCCTGGCCGACTCCCCCTCCACGCTGCGCGGGGTGGCGCATCTGCGGCTGCACGAGACCGACCGGCTGGCCGCGCTCACCAAGGAGCTCAACGAGCTCGGCGGCGATGTCACCGAGACCGCGGACGGGCTGCACATCCGGCCGCGTCCGCTGCACGGCGGGATCTTCCACACCTACGAGGACCACCGGCTGGCCACCGCCGCGGCGGTCATCGGCCTGGCGGTCGACGGTGTGGAGGTGGAGAACGTCGCCACCACCGCCAAGACCCTGCCCGACTTCCCCGCGATGTGGACGGACATGCTCGATCCGGCGGCCGTCCCCGCCCGGAGAGTCTGAGGGGTACCGCCGCCATGCGCCGCTACGGCAAGAACCCCGACGAGGACGACATCCGCGTCCGTCCCAACCCCAAGGGCAACCGCCCCCGGACGAACATCCGGCCCAAGCACGAGGACGCCGGTGAGGGTCTGGTGCTGACCGTCGACCGCGGCCGTCTGACCTGCCTCATCGAGGGCCGTACGGTCACCGCGATGAAGGCGCGCGAACTGGGCCGCAAAAGCGCGGTGGTCGGCGACCGGGTCGCCGTCGTCGGCGATCTGACCGGCACCAAGGACACCCTCGCCCGTATCGTCCGGGTCGAGCCGCGTTCCTCGACACTGCGCCGTACGGCCGACGATGACGACCCGTTCGAGCGGGTCGTGGTCGCCAACGCCGATCAGCTCGCGATCGTCACCGCGCTCGCCGACCCGGAGCCGCGCCCCCGGCTCATCGACCGCTGTCTGGTGGCCGCCTTCGACGCGGGCCTCGACCCGCTGCTGGTGCTCACCAAGTCCGACCTGGCTTCCGCGGACACCCTGTTGGAGTCCTACGGCGATCTCGGTGTCCCCTACCTCGTCACCAACCGCGACGAACTCGCCGACGGCAGCGCCGCCGACCGGGTCAGGGCGGCGCTGACGGGCCGTATGACGGCGTTCGTCGGACACTCCGGGGTGGGCAAGACCACCCTGGTCAACTCCCTGGTCCCGAAGCGCCGTCGGGCCATCGGCCATGTCAACGCGGTCACCGGCCGCGGGCGGCACACCACCACCTCCGCGCTGGCGCTCCCGCTGCCCGACGACTCGGGCTGGGTCATCGACACCCCGGGCGTACGGTCCTTCGGGCTGCACCATGTCGACCCGTCCCGGGTCATCCACGCCTTCCCGGATCTGGATCCCGGCACCGCCGGCTGCCCGCGGGCCTGTAGCCACGACGAACCGGACTGCGCGCTGGACGCATGGGTCGCCGACGGGCACGCCGATCCGGCCCGTCTCTACTCCCTGCGCCGTCTCCTGGCCACCCGCGAGCGACGCGAGGGCGACTGACCGCCGAAGTTTGCTGACGCCCGTCCGAGGTAAAGGCATAATCACACCAAGCCCGGCGTAGTGGTCCACCAGGCCCCGATCGCCAGGACGGGGCCGGAACGAGTGATGTTGACGTCCCGTCGATGCTCACGTAGGACCGGCCCCAGCTGACGGAGGCAATGGCACATGGCGTGGCTGCTCGTCGTGGTGGCGGGGATCCTGGAGACCGGCTTCGCGGTCTGCCTCAAGCTTTCGCACGGCTTCACCCGCCTCTTTCCCACCATCGCCTTCGCGGCCTTCGCCCTCGGCAGCTTCGGTCTGCTGACGCTGGCGCTGCGCAAGCTCGACGTCGGGCCGGCGTACGCGGTGTGGACCGGCATCGGCGCGGCCGGTACGGCGATTTACGGCATGGCCTTCCTCGGCGATGTGGTCTCCACCCTGAAGATCGTCTCCATCACCATGGTCATCGTCGGCGTGATCGGGCTACAGCTGTCGGGCTCGGCGCACTGATCCCGGGGCCTCGTCTCGGCACAGCGACCGGTGCCGGCCCCCGTTGCTCGGTGACGCCCGTCAATTCCTGCGGGCGCGTCACCCGCAGGACCCACGGCCGTGACACCCCGTCATCCCCGGTCGGCCGGCGGCGCGCCGACCGGCATCCGGGCGAAGGCCCCCCGTACGAGCCGGGACACCGCCTCCGTCTCCAGTTCCCGCCGCGCACGCTGTGCCGGTATGCGGCCCGGCGCCGGCACCATGCCGGGAGTCGGCGGGGCGACCACACAGGCCAGGGTCAGCCGCGCCGCGGTCTCGCAGGCGGTCCCCAGGGCGGGCAGCTCCTCCGCGGGCCAGTCGGGCTCCAGCGCCGCGACCGCCTGGTCGCAGAACCTGCCGACGAGCTCCGCGGGGCCCGGCAGCGGCCCCTCCACGGGCGCCGCGGCAGGCTGCGCGGGGACGCCGGGCCGGACGGCCGGTAGCTGTACGGCGTCGGCGGGCGCCGGCGCAGGGGTCGGCAGCCGGTCGCCCCAGCAGCCGGTCAAAGCGGCTCTGACCAGGGGATTGGCGCGGGCGGTGCGCAGCGTCCAGGCGGCCGCGGCCACCACCCGGCCCGCCGCGTCGCCCCGCGTTCCGGCGGCCGAGGCTCCCCGGGACAGCGCCCGTGCGACTCCGGCGAGATAGCTCTCGGTCTCCCGGCGGACCAGGGCGTGGGCGAGCCCTTCCTTGCTGCCGAACTCGTTGTAGAGGGTCTGCCGGGAGACCCCGGCGGCGGCCGCGACATCGACCATCCGTACGGCCGCCCAGGGCCGGTTCATCAGTGCCGTGTAGGCGGCATCGAGCAGGGATTCACGCGCTGCGGGCATCCGTCGCCTCCCACGGCTGCCGGCCCAGTCGGCCGGTGTGCGCACAGAATTGACGCGGCGCCAGATGCTGTCAAGGGTCGTCGCAGCACCCGCTCACCGGCGGGGCCCGGGGCCGTCACACGCCCGGCGGCGCATGGTCGTGTGGCTCCTGCGTATACCAATCGATACTGTTCGCACATGCCCGACTATCACGATGATCTTCGCCTCGGCCATGTCCTCGCGGACGCCGCGGACGCCGCCACCATGGAGCGCTTCAAGGCCCTTGACCTCAAGGTCGAGACCAAACCGGACATGACACCGGTGAGCGAGGCGGACAAGGCCGCCGAGGAACTCATCCGCGGCCAGCTCCAGCGGGCCCGGCCACGCGATGCGGTACTCGGCGAGGAGTTCGGCAGCGAGGGCGCGGGGCCGCGTCGCTGGATCATCGACCCGATCGACGGCACGAAGAACTATGTCCGCGGAGTGCCGGTCTGGGCGACGCTGATCGCGCTGATGGAGCGCGGCGAGGGCGGTGACCGCCCGGTGGTCGGCATCGTCTCCGCGCCGGCGCTCAACCGCCGCTGGTGGGCCGCCGACGGCCTGGGGGCCTTCACCGGCCGCAGTCTGACCTCCGCGAGCCGGCTCCAGGTCTCGAAGGTCGGCCGCATCCAGGACGCCTCCTTCGCCTACTCCTCGCTGACCGGCTGGGAGGAGCGCGGCAAGCTGCCCAGCTTCCTCGATCTGAGCCGGGACTGCTGGCGCACCCGGGCCTATGGCGACTTCTGGCCGTACATGATGATCGCCGAGGGTTCGGTGGACATCTGCGCGGAGCCGGAGCTGTCGCTGTGGGACATGGCGGCCTGTGCGGTGGTCGTGAAGGAGGCCGGCGGACAGTTCACCGGTCTGGACGGAAAGCCGGGTCCGCACAGCGGCAACGCCGCGGCCTCCAACGGTCTGCTGCACGAGGATCTGCTGAGTTACCTCGGCGACTCTGCCCGCTGACCTGCGGCGGGGCGGGGGATTCGGACACCCGTCCCGCAGTTGCCCCTTGTTGCATCGGCACCGGCATGTGAACATGAGAATCCCCCACTTTGTGAACTTGTGAATCCCTTCGCAAGCACACTCACCAAGGAGGTGGCTCCACTCCATGCCCATGCACGTCAAAGACGCCATGAGCACGGTGGTCCTCACCATCGGGCCCGCTCACACCCTCCGTCAGGCGGCGCAGCTGATGGCGGCCCGCCGCATCGGCGCGGCCGTGGTCCTCGACAACGACAACAGCGGCATCGGCATCCTCACCGAGCGCGACATCCTCAATTCCCTCGGCGCGGGCGAGAACCCCGACCGGGAGACCGCCCAGACCCACACCACCTCGGACGTGGTCTTCGCCGCTCCGGACTGGACCCTGGACGAGGCCGCGGATGCCATGGTGCGCGGCGGCTTCCGCCATCTGATCGTGCTCGACGACCATGAGCCGGTCGGGGTGGTTTCCGTACGCGACATCATCCGCTGCCGGTCGGCCGCCACGGAGCGGGCCCGCGCCGTACCCGCCTGAGCCGCGAACGGCCCCGGGCACGAACACCCCGGAGCCACCCGCACGAAGAGGCCGGAGCCCACTGGCGTCCGGCCTCTTCGTTTATTACGGCAAGCGACAATTGAGCAACCCCCACGGCAATCAACCACGTCCGCGAGAGCGGCGGCGGCTTAGCCGCAAAGGGCGCGCCCGTCAGCCGCGCAGGGCCTGGACCGCGGCTTCCAGCCGCTTGCCGTAGTCCGCGTCCGCCTTGCGGAAGTTCTCGATCGCCCGCTGGGCGATGTCGTCGCGGGAGACCTGGGAGATGAAGCCCGCCAGGTTGTCGATCAGGCGCCCCTTCTCGTCCTCCGACATCAGGCGGTAGAGCGTGCCGGCCTGGACGAAGTCGTCGTCCTCGGCATGCGAGGGCGCGGCCTGCTCGCCGGTGGGGCCGGTCACGGCGGCCGGCTGCCACAGGGGCCGGCCGGTCTCGGCCGGGCCGCCGAAGCTGTTGGGCTCGTAGTTCTTCTGTCCGGCGTGACGGCCGTCGTAGAGGGCACCGTCCCGGCCGTGGCTGCGCGCCTCGGTGGCGTGCGGGCGGTTCACCGGGAGGTGGTCGGCGTTGATGCCGACGCGGTAGCGGTGCGCGTCGCCGTACGCGAAGAGACGGCCCTGGAGCATCTTGTCGGGGGACGGGCCGATGCCCGGCACGAAGTGGTGCGGGGAGAAGACCGACTGCTCGACCTCGGCGAAGATGTTCTCCGGGTTGCGGTTGAGCTCCAGCTTGCCGATCTCGATCGGCGGGTAGTCCTCGTGCGGCCAGACCTTGGTCAGGTCGAACGGGTTGAAGCGGTAATCGGCCGCGTCCGCCGCGGGCATGATCTGCACCTGGACGGTCCAGCTCGGGAAGTCGCCCCGCTCGATGGACTCGCGCAGATCGCGCTGGTGGCTGTCCGGGTCGAGGCCGGAGGTCTCGGCGGCCTCGGAGGTCGTGAGGTTCTTGATGCCCTGGTCGGTCTTGAAGTGGTACTTGACCCAGAAGACCTCACCGGCGGCGTTGTTCCACTGGAAGGTGTGCGAGCCGTAGCCGTTCAAGTGGCGGTAGGAGGCGGGGATGCCGCGGTCGCCGAACAGCCACGTGACCTGGTGGGTGGACTCGGGCGAGAGGCCCCAGAAGTCCCAGACGTTGTCCGCCTCCTGCGAGCCGGTGTACGGGTCGCGCTTCTGGGTGTGGATGAAGTCGGGGAACTTGATGGCGTCCTTGATGAAGAACACCGGGGTGTTGTTGCCGACGAGGTCGTAATTGCCCTCTTCGGTGTAGAACTTCAGCGCGAAGCCGCGCGGGTCGCGCACCGCGTCGGCGGAGCCGAGGTTGCCCGCGACGGTCGAGAAGCGCAGGAAGGTCTCGGTCTGCTTGCCGACCTCGGAGAGGAACGCGGCGCGGGTGTACTCGGTCACATCCGCGGTCACCGTGAAGGTGCCGTACGCACCGGCGCCACGGGCGTGCACGATGCGCTCCGGGATGCGCTCACGGTTGAAGTGCGCGAGCTTCTCGATCAGGAGCTGGTCCTGGATGAGGCCGGGCCCGCCGATGCCGGCCGTCTCGCTGTTCTGGTTGTCCCCGACCGGAGCCCCGGACTCCGTGGTCAGCGGTCCGGTGGTGCTCTCTACCGACACGTGCGCCTCCTGAAAAGTCTTCTCCACCTGCCCTTGGCTTGCGCCGGTCACGATCCTACATTGGACAATGTCTAAGTCAAGAAGAAGCCGAAACTCACACTCGATCCGGCGATGGACCTGCGCTGCTACCCTGGCTGTATCTGACTGATGGGTGATTGGCATGAGTGACCTGCTGGAACGGCTCCGAGGGCGCGGCTGGCGGCTGACCGCGCAGCGACGCGTCGTCGCCGAGGTCCTCGACGGGGACCACGTCCACTACACCGCCGACGAGGTGCACGCGCTGGCATCCGACCGGCTTCCCGAGATCTCGCGCGCCACGGTCTACAACACCCTCGGCGAACTGGTCTCGCTCGGTGAGGTGATCGAGGTGAGCACGGACGGCCGGGCCAAGCGCTACGACCCCAACGCCCACCACGACCACCAGCACCTCATCTGCTCGCAGTGCGGCACGATCCGCGACGTCCACGTCCAGGGCGACCCGCTCTCCGCACTGCCCGAGCCGGAGCGCTACGGCTTCCAGGTCTCCGAGGTCACCGTGACCTACCGGGGCATCTGCCCCAACTGCCACGCCACGTCCTGACACCAAGGGGAGCCGGCCCCCGTCCGGGCCCTCCCCGCACCGCGTCACGCCGTACCCCCCCCCGAGCCCGCGTCCCTCCGGCCGCGGGCCGCTTCGCGTGCCCGGCCCGCCCACCGACCCCCGCTGCCACCCCGCACCCCACCTCCCCCACCGCACAGCCATGCCCGCACGCCCCTTGCCCGAATCTGACGCACCGTCATATCGTCGGCCGCGCCGCGCTTTCCGGCCACCGGGCCCGACCGGGCCCGCGCCCCGCACCACGGCGGCACCCTGTCCGCACTCCGCAAGGAGCACCCCGTGGGAGAGCCGCACCCTTCCCCCGCAGCGCACCGCCCACCCGCCGAGCCGTCCGCCCCTCGCCCACCGGCCCTGCGCGCCCGCGCCCTGACCCGCTCGTTCGGTCGCGGCCGCGCGGCGGTGGCCGCCCTCGGCCCCGTCGACGCCGAGATCGCACCGGGCGAATTCGTCTGTCTCGTCGGCCCGTCCGGCTGCGGCAAGTCGACCCTGCTGCGGATCGCCGCCGGGCTGCTGCGCCCCAGCGAGGGCGAGCTGGAGATCCGCGCGGGCACCGACCGGCCGGCCGCAATGATCTTCCAGGACTACGGCATCCATGACTGGAAAACCGTGCTGGCCAATGTCCGCTTCGGCCTCGACATCCAGCGCTTGCCCCGCAAGGAGGCCGACGCACGGGCCCGCTCCTGGCTCGCCCGGATGGGGCTCGCCGACTTCGCCGGCGCCTATCCGGCCGCGCTCTCCGGCGGGATGCGCCAGCGCGTCGCCATCGCCCGCGCGCTCGCCGTGGAACCGGAGATTCTGCTGATGGACGAGCCGTTCGCGGCCCTCGACGCCCAGCTGCGCACCCTCCTCCAGGACGAGCTGCTCGCCCTCACCCAGACCACCCGCACCACCACCCTCTTCATCACCCACAGCCTCGAAGAGGCCCTGGTGCTCGGTGACCGGGTCCTGGTGATGTCCGCCCGGCCCGGCCGGATCATCGCCGAACGCCGCCCGCCGTTCGGCCGTCCACGCACCGGCGCGGTCCGGGACACCCCCGAATTCACCGCCCTGAAGGCCGAGTTATGGCAGCTGCTGCGCAACGAGGTCGAAGGGTCCGCCACGGCACACCCGACCGCCGAGGGGGCCGTCCCCGCATGACCACCGCCCTGCACCCGCCCGGCCCCGGCCACGAGGACGGCCGGCCCACTCCGGCCGGCCGTCTCCTCGTCCGCCGCCCCGGCCCCCAGGAGCTGCGTCCCCGGCGTACCCACCGCCGCCGGCGCACCCTGGAGATCTCCCTCGCCGTCGCCGTCCCGCTGCTGCTCGTCCTGCTGTGGCAGCTGGCCGCCGACCGGGCCTGGATCGACGACCGCATCTACCCCGCGCCGTCCACGATCCTGGCCGACGGCTGGCAGCGCGCCCTGGCCGGCGACCTGTGGCCGGACGTGTGGGCCACGCTCCGGCGCGTGCTGGCCGGGTACGCCGTCGGCACCGTCTCCGGCTACCTCCTGGGCCTGCTGATGGGCTCGCTGCCGCTCGTACGGGCCGCCCTGGAGCCCCTCCTGGACGCCCTGTACGTCGTGCCCAAACTCGCCCTGCTGCCGGTCTTCCTCAACATGTTCGGGCTCGGCGAGGGGCCGCAGGTCGCCCTCGTCGCCGCCACCGTCTTCTTCTTCGTCTGGATCTCCACCATGGCGGCGGTGCTGGCCATCCCCTCCGGGCACCGCGACGCCGGCCAGGTGTTCGGCGCGAGCGCCTGGCAGATGTTCCGGCACGTCCTGCTGCCGGCCTCCCTGCCCGCCGTCCTGGTGGGCGCCCGGATCGCCGCGGGCGTGGCCGTCCTCGTCATCGTCGCCTCCGAGCAGATCGCCGCCACCGACGGCCTCGGCCATCTGATCTTCGACTCCCGTGCCCTGTTCCAGAACGACGTGATGTGCGTCGGCATCGTCTGTGTGGCCGTCCTCGGGGTGCTCTTCTCCGAGCTGGTACGGCTGGCCGGGCGCATCCTCACCCCCTGGGCACCGCGCGACCGCGGCCGGTCCCAGAGCTGACCCACCGCACCGACCCGTCCGTCCCGACGCCGCCCCGCACGGAGGTCCCATGCGCACCCGCACCACCACCGTCGCCGTGCTCCTCACCGCCCTCGCCCTCGGCGCGGGCTGCGCCGCCCACAAGGACGACGGCGCCCCCGCTGCCGGTCCCCGCACCATCAAGCCCGTACAGGGGTGCGGCAAGGCCTCCTGGACCGACCCCGCCGACCTCGCCCCGGGCCGCACCCCCGCGCGCTGTGACAAGGGCGCCCCGGCCCCGCGCCCCCTCGCCGAGCGCCGTACGCTCACGGTCGCCACCGGCACCCTCAACGCCGAGTACGTGGCCCCGCTGCGGCTGGCCCTCGCCAGGGGTGAGTTCCGGAAGGAGGGCCTTGACGTCCGGCTGAAGGTCCTGCCCACCCCGGAGGCGCTGCCGCTGCTGGCCAAGGGCGATCTGGACGCCCTGTGGGCGGCTCCCGAGGCCGCCGTTGTCAACGGCATCAACGGCGGTTTCGACATCCGCTGGGTGGCCGGCAACTTCTCCCCCGCCCCGCGGTCCAAGAGCGGTCTGTGGGTGCGTCTGAAGAGCGGGGAGAACGCCTCTTCGGTCTCCCTCAAGGGATCGAGGATGGGCACCATGATCGGGAAGGGCTCCGTGATCATGTACCCGATGGCCGCGTCCTTCGCCCGGCACGGCGCCGACCTGCACTCCGCCGCCTTCCAGCAGCTCGGCTCCGCCGACGTACTGACCGCCCTGACCGGCGGCGGGGTGGACTCCGCCTGGCTGCTCGACCCGGTCTGGCGGCGGGTCGACGGCGACCGGAAATACGCCTTCCTCGGCGGCCAGCCCCAGGGCGAACCGCTCGGCGGCGCCCTGTACGGGCCGACCCTGCTCCAGCGGGACCCGGACGCCGGGGTCGCCTTCCTGCGGGCCTACATCCGCACGGTCAACACGTACTTCGCCGGCGACTACAAGGCCGACCGGTCATTCGTCACCGGGCTGGCGGACCTCCTGGACCTCGACCGGACGATCCTCACCTCGGTGCCGTCGCTCCGGATGGACTGGGAGATCAGAAAGGGCACCGCGGACCGGCTCCAGAAGGCCTACCGGGACGCCGGCGTCACCAGGGGCGCCCCGCTGCCGGAGCACAGGCTGGTCGACCGCAGCCTGTATGCGGAGGCGGTCGGCCACCGGCTGCGACGGTAGAACGGCAGACATGACGAAGGCCCGGATTCTCAAGGAATCCGGGCCTTCGTCTTTTCAGTAGCGGGGACAGGATTTGAACCTGCGACCTCTGGGTTATGAGCCCAGCGAGCTACCGAGCTGCTCCACCCCGCGTCGTTGTTGCCGTAACTCTAACCCCAGGCCGACGACCAGCGCAAATCCCTTCCGCACGGCCCAGGGCCCGGCCCCGTGGACCGGGTCCTGGACCGCATGTGCGTGCCCGTAGCACCCGCTATGCGCTGAGCTCCTCCTGGAGCGCCGTCCGCAACCGCGCCGCACGCTCCGCCACCTCCGGCGGCCCCAGCTCGACGGCGCGCGCACACCAGCTCTGCGCCTCCGCGAGCGCACCGCGCCGGGCGGCGAGCAGCGCCAGCCGCAGCGCGGCCCGGCCATGGCCGCTCTCGGCGGCACGCTGCCACCACAGGGCGGCCTCGGGAAGGCTGCCCTCACGGGCCAGCAGCAGCCCGAGGTTGAAGGCACCGTTACGGCTGCCGGCCTCGGCGGCCGCGCGGTACCAGTCGGCGGCCTCGACGGCATCCCCGCGAGCCGCCGCGAACATGCCAACCCGCACCTGGGCACGACGGTGGCCCTGCCGCGCGGCCCGCTCGTACCACTGCACGCTCTCGTCGTCCGCCGTGCGCTCGCTGTCGGCCAGCCCCTCGCCCGCTGCCGCCGCCCTGCGGTCGAGCAGATCCGCGAGCCGGAAGGCCGCCTCGGCGCTGCCGCCGCCGGCCGCACAGCGCAGATTCCGCTCCGCGTCCTGAAGCTCACCGTCCCGCAGCTGCACGATGGCGACCTGGAGGGCCGCCTCCGTGTGCCCGGCCGCGGCCGCCCGCTCGTACCAGGTGTGTGCCGTACGCTCCGCACCGCGGCCGGCGAAGAGGATGCCGAGGTTGAACGCGGCATCCACGCTGCCCGCCTCGGCCGCCTTGGAGAACCACGGCTCGGCTCCCGCGGCGTCCCCGCGCTGGAGCAGCAGGATGGCCAGCGCGTTGGCGGCCTCACGGTGCCCGGCGTAGGCGGCCCGGCGGTACCACTGCTCACCGCGCCCCTCCCGGCCCTGCTCGGCGCAGAGCAGCCCGATGTTGTAGGCGCCGTTCACATCGCCGGCGTCCAGCGCGACGCGGTACCAGCGCTCGGCGCTCTGGAGTTCACCGCGGTCGGCGTGCAGCGCACCCAGCGCATTGGCAGCGTTGCCATCGCCGTCCTGGGCCGCCCGCCGCCACCACTCCGCGGCGCTCTCCTCGTCCCCCGCGTCACGCAGCAGGAAGCCCAGCGCACAGGCCGCACGGGCCTCGCCGTCCTTGGCGGCGGACAGATACCAGCGGCCCGCCTCCTGGACATCACCGCGGTCCTCCAGCAGCGCGCCCAGTTGCAGCGCCGCCCGCCGGTGGCCCCGCGCGGCGGCCTGGCGGTACCACTGCTCGGCCTCCTCCTGCTGGGTCAGCTCGCCGTACGCGGGCACCGCACGCCGTTCCGCGTCGCGGCCGTCCTCGATGAGCCGCGCGAGGCGGTAGGCGGCCTCGCGGTGGCCGCGCTCTGCGGCCGTACGGAACCAGCGCTCGGCGCCGATGTCGCCGCGGTGCTCCAGGAGGTCGGCGAGGGCGTATGCGCCCAGGCAGTGGCCGGACTCCGCGGACTGGCGCAGCCAGTACTCGGCCGCCGGCTCGTCACCGCGTTCGCGGTAGTGGCGCCCGAGGGCGTGCGCGGCGGCGGCGGAGCCGGCGACGGCCGCGATGCGCCACCAGCCGGCCGCCTCGTCCCCGTAGCCCCGCTGGTGCAGCAGGACGCCGAGGTTGTTGGCCGCGGCGCGGTCACCTGCGGCGGCCGCGGAGCGCAGATGCGACTCGGCGCCGTCGAGGTCACCGCGGCGCAGCAGCATCGCGCCGAGCGCGCTCATGGCGGCGGTGTCGCCCGCCTCGGCGGCCCGGCGGTACCCGGACTCGGTCACGGCATCGGACGCTTCGGCGGCCTCCGCGGCCTCCATCGCGTCCATGTGCAGCTCGGATTCGCGCCCGTCGTCGGGCGCATGCACAAACCGGTCCGTCTCCAACAACCTTGCCTTGTCCCCCATAAGACCCATCGTCGCATCACCTGTAACCCGCGTACACCTGGTATACCGCAGCCAGTGAGGTCACTTCAGCGGTTTGTCGACTTCCCGACACGACGACTTGTCAAACTCAAGCACACACCTTCCCCACATCGGCCGTGCGACCCGCTGTGACCGGTAACGACCTGAACACATGCCGAAGGCCCGGATCCTTGAGGATCCGGGCCTTCGGTCTTCCGTAGCGGGGACAGGATTTGAACCTGCGACCTCTGGGTTATGAGCCCAGCGAGCTACCGAGCTGCTCCACCCCGCGTCGTTGTGACTTCAAGGTATCACGGTAACGGGATGCCCCAGCACCACCGCGCCCCTGTGGCCGCCGGTGCGGAACCGGCGGCCACAGGGGCAGGGCATACGGCCGGCTCAGCCGCCCGGCTTGCCGCCCTTCTCGGACGCCTTCGCCGCGCGGTCCAGCGCCGCCTTGAGCTTCTTCTGGGCCTCGCCGTAACCGGCCCAGTCGCCCGAGGCACGCGCCTTCTCGCCCTCTTCGTAGGCCTTCTGGGCGTCGCCCAGGGCCTGCTGCACCGTCTGGCCGGACGGGGGCTGCTTACCGGTGTCGCCGCCCGGCGGTTCCTCGGTGCCCGTACTGGGCGCCTTCTTTCCGAAGACCACATCCAGCGCGTCCTTGAGGGAGTCCTCCAGGACGGGCTTGTTGTCGCCGTAGCTGACCAGCACCTTCTTCAGGAGCGGGTAGTTGGTGTTGGCGCCCCGCAGATACACCGGTTCGACGTAGAGCAGTCCGCCGTCCAGTGGCACGGTCAGCAGATTGCCGTACTCGATCTCCGAGTCGCCGAACTTCTTGAGGATGTTCAGCTCGTTGGCGATGACCGGATCGGAGTTGAACTTCGACTGCACCAGCTGCGGGCCGGGCACCGGTGTCTCCGACGGCAGCTTCAGCAATCTGATCTTGCCGTAGTCGCCGCTGGTCGCGTTGGCGTCGACGGCCATGAACGCACCGAGGTTGTCGCGCTTGTTGGGCGTGAAGGTCGTCGTCAGCGAGAACTGGCGGTTCTTCTGGTCCGGCATCTTCATGCTCAGGTAGTACGGCGGTACGGCGTTGCCCGACTTGGTCGTCGGGTCGTTCGGGATCTGCCAGCGTTCGGAGCCGGTGTAGAAGGTGCCCGGGTCGGTGACGTGGTACGTGGTCAGCAGCTGACGCTGCACCTTGAAGAGGTCCTGCGGGTAGCGCAGGTGCTCCTTGAGCGCCGGGCCGATGGCACTCTTCTTCTCGACGGTGCCGGGGAAGGACTTCATCCAGGTCTTGAGGACCGGGTCCTTGTCGTCCCACTGGTAGAGCTTGACCGAACCGTCGTAGGCGTCCACCGTCGCCTTGACGGAGTTACGGATGTAGTTGACCTGGTTCTGCTGGGCCACCACCGCCCGCTGTCCGTCGGTGAGCGAATCGGCCGTGCTGTCCCCGAGCGTGGTGCGCGAGGCGTACGGATAGCCGTTGCTGGTGGTGTAGGCGTCCACGATCCACTTGATCCGGCCGTCGATGACCGCCGGGTAGGCGTCGCCGTCGATGGTCAGCCAGGGGGCGACGGATTCGACGCGCTCCTTGGGCGTGCGGTTGTACAGGATCCGCGAGCCCTTGCCGATCGCGCCGGAGTAGAGGATCTGCGGCTCCCCGAACGCCACCGCGTACGCGGCACGGTTGACCGGGTTGGCGAGGTTGACGCCGCTGTTGCCCCGGTAGCTGTAGCTCTTCTCGCCGCTGTCGTCGGAGTAGTCCAGTTCCTTCTGCGGACCTCCGACGATGGAGTACTGCGAGGTCTTCTCGCCGTAGTACACCCGCTGCTGGTACGGGGGGAGCTGCCCCTTGGACGGCAGATCCGACTCGGTGTACTTCGGACCGCCGCCTTCGGAGGCCTCGGTCCCCTTGGCCGCGACCGCGCCGTAGCCGTGGGTGTACTTGAAGTGGTCGTTGATCCAGTTGCGCTCGGGGATACCGGCGATGTTCAGCTCGCGCAGACCGATGACGGTGTCCTGCTCGGCGCCGCCCTTGTCCTTGTAGCGGTCGACGTCGAGGGTGGAGGGGAACTGGTAGTACCCGCGCACCTGCTGCTGTTGCTGGAAGGCCGGCGAGACCACGTTCGGGTCGAGCAGCCGCATGCTGGCCGTGGTGTCGGCGTCATCGCGCAGCCGCTGGCTGTCCGCCTTGGCGGTGGGCTGGTAGTCGCCCTTGTACGGCGTGACCTCGGAGTCCTGGATGTCGTACGCATCCCGGGTCGCCTTGATGTTCTGCTTGATGTACGGCGCTTCCTTGGCCTGCTCGTTCGGCTGGACCTGGAACTTCTGCACGATCGCCGGATAGAGCCCGCCGATGAGGACCGCCGAGAGCACCATCAAGCCGAAGCCGATCACCGGCAGCTGCCACGTCCGCCGCCAGAGGGTGGCGAAGAACAGCATCGCGCAGATCGCCGCGATGAAGAACAGGATCGTCTTCGCCGGGAGATAGGCGTTGGCGTCGACATACCGCAGGCCCGTCCAGTTGTCGGCCGACTTCAGGCCGCTGGACTTGACCGCCAGGCCGTACCGGTCGAGCCAGTAGGCGATCGCCTTGAGCGAGACGAAAATGCCCAGCAGCACCGACAGATGGCCGGTGGCCGCCGCGGTCGCCCGCGAGCCGGGGCTGGTCAGCCGCAGCCCGCCGTAGAGGTAGTGCGTCAGCGCCGCGGCGACCAGGCACAGCACCGCACAGGCGAAGCCGAAGCTCAACAGGAAGCGGTACCAGGGCAGGTCGAAGGTATAGAAGGCGATGTCCTTGCCGAACTGCGGGTCCGTCTTGCCGAACGGCACGCCGTTGACCCACAGGAGCCAGGTACGCCACTCGCCGGAGGCGGAGGCCCCGGCGATCAGGCCGATCACCGCGGTGACCGCGATCAGCGCCCACTTCTTGAACGGGGCGATCCCCATCCGGTAGCGGTCCAGGCTCTGCTGCTCCACGGACATCGCGCTCAGCGGCGGCCGCAGCCGGTGCGCCAGCCAGACGTTGACGCCGACGGCCACGGCCATCAGGACGCCGAAGGAGAAGAACAGGCCGATCTTGGTCCACAGGGTGGTGGTGAAGACCGAGGAGTACTTGACCGAGCGGTACCAGAGCCAATCGGTCCAGAACCCCGCAAACATCACGAAGAGCATGGCCAAAACGGCCAGCACACCCAACGTCATGAGCAGGGTCCGGATCCGCCGCGATGGTCGGCCGACTCTGATCCGTGGCCCTGTCGGGCCTCCGCCGCGGTCCGGCATCTGGAAAGCCAAGGTGCGCACCTCGAAGTTCGCTGTCGTGTTGAGCAGGCCCGGCGATAGTAGGACCCACCGATGCAACTTACGAAGGCTTTACTCAGTTCCCGCTTTCCGGGGTACACAAGGCACGATGTTGAGCATGACCAACCTCCCCGTTGACGGCACCCCCCTCGCCGCCGACCCCCTGACCCGCGCGGTGCTCGAGATCGACGAGTACAGCGCCGGGCTCGGCTGGGATCAGCCCGCCCGACTGTTCGCCCTCGTCGACACCGCCAAGCTGCGCGAGCAGGAGCCCTCGCTCGCCGCCCAGCTCGGCATCGACGACTCCACCACCGCGTCCCTGACCCCCGTGGAACAGGACGAGATCCCGGCGGGCGTCCCGCTGGACGAGTTCCTCGCCACCATCGCCTGGCCGGATGCCGTGGCCGGCTGTGCGCTGACCGTGGAGCGGCTGATGCTGCCGCCGTCCGCGGAGGACTCCGAGCCCGCGGGCATGGACGAGGCGCAGCTCGCCAAGTGGGTCGCCCGGCACCCGGACCGCCAGGAGGTCCGGATGACAGTGGCCGTACTGCGCGACGGACGGCGTGAGTCGGCGCTGCGGCTGCGCGAGAAGGACTCCACGTCCGAGGTGCTCACCGGCTCGGCGCTGGTGCCGGGCCTCGCGGAAGCGCTGGCGGCGACGTTCGAGGGCTGACCGCGGCCGCCAGGGCTGACACCCGGGCCGGACGTGCGCGTCCGGCCCGGAGGGCTCCCCGGCCCTCCGGGCCGCTAGGACCGGGCTGCGGGGCTACAGCTCGGCAGCCCGGCGGTGTCGCCCTTGCGGATCTTCTCCAGCGCCTTGACGGCGTCGCCTATGGTGCCGACCTTGACCAGGGTGAGCCCCTGCGGGGTGTCCTTGGCCGCGGCGGCGCAGTTCTCCTTGGGCGTCAGGAAGAACTCCGCGCCCTTGTCCCGCGCACCGACCGTCTTCATCGAGATGCCACCGATCGGGCCGACCTTGCCCTTGTCGTCGATGGTGCCCGTACCGGCCACGAACTTGCCGCCCGTCATGTCCCCGGGCGTGAGCTTGTCGACGATGCCGAGCGCGAACATCAGCCCGGCGCTCGGGCCGCCGACATCGGCCAGCTTGACGTCGATGGGGAACGGGAAGATGTGATCCACCCCGGCCTGGATGCCCACGATGGCGCGGCCGTCGTCCGCCTTCTGCGTGGTGATCGCGATCTGCTTCGCGCCGGTCCGGGGCTTCTTGCCCTGCTTCTCCGCCGCGGCGGCGTCCTTGGCGGGGATGATCGTGAAGACGACCTTCCCGCCCGGCTTGTGACGGGTGACGAGCTTGGCGACATCGCCGGTCTGCCTGACCTCCGTGCCGTCCACCGCCTTGATCACATCGCCCGCGTGCAGCCGCCCGTCGGCCGGCTTGTCCTTGACGACGGACCCGACGACGGTCTGGCCGGCGAACGGGACGTGCAGCTGACTGAGGGCGGAGGACTTGGCGCTCTCCTGGGACTGGCTGAACTCCTCGGCGTTCTCCTGGTCGGCCTGCTCGGCCGTCTGCCCCTCGGGGTAGAGCGTCTTGTGCGGCACCACGGCGTTGTCGTGGTCGAGCCAGCCGTACACCGCTTCGAAGAGGTTCATGTGGTAGTCGGGGCCCGTGACGCGGACGGTGGTCATGTTGAGATGACCGGTCGTCGGGTACGTCTTGCGTCGCGAGATCTGCAACACCGGCTCACCGTCGTGATCACCGAGGGTGTTGACCGTCGGTCCCGGTGACATCTCGGAATACGGCACGGGGATCAGCACCCCGGCGCAGAGCAGCGCGATCAGCATCAGGGTCGAGGCGAGCAGCGTCGCGGTGCGGCGTGGCATGGAACGACAGTACGGGACGGGTATGACAACCGGCCCGCGGGGCCGTCCGTACGAGGTCGAACACCCGCCCGTACGCGGCCGTCACCCCGAAGGGTGGCGCTTGCTTCCGCGAACCACCGGAGAACGTCAGACGGGGTCCGAGGCGGGGTCGGGAACGGAATGCTCTCTTTCCATGGCGTCACGGAACCGTGCATAGCCCGCGAGCTCTGCCACATCCCCGGTCCTGCGGTTCCGTAGGGCCCAGCTGCTCCACGCCGCGGCAATCAGCCCGGCACCCACCGGAATCAGCAACCAGAGGAGCGCACCCATCAGCGACCTCCCAACCCCTTTTACGACCGCGATCGACGAATAAGCAGATTAACCATCTGCTGGGTCAACGCTTGCGCCAGGGGGCGGGTTACGCAACCGGAGCACAAGGCACCGGTTCGGCCTCGTGTTCGCAGGCCACCACCCCATGGCCACAGGGCCATTGCCCGCTGCGTCTTTCGTATCCCCTGCCCCGGGAACGCCTCGTTACGCACCGGGCAGATCTCCGTCTTGGAGGCCTAATCCCCTCCCGCCCCCAGAAGAAGGCGCTACGCGCCTACCCATTCTTCGGTGCCGTCGGAAAACGTCTGATGCTTCCAGATCGGTACCTCGTGCTTGAGGTCGTCGATCAGCTTGCGGCAGGCCTCGAACGCCTCGCCCCGGTGCGGGCAGGACACCGCGACGACCACGGCAAGATCACCGATGCGCAGATCGCCCACGCGGTGGACGGCGGCCAGCGCCCGCACCGGGAAGTCGGCGATCACCTTCTCTGCGATCCGGCGCATCTCCGCCTCGGCCGTCGGGTGCGCGGAGTAGCCCAGGCCGTCGACGTCGGCGCCGTTGTCGTGCGAGCGGACCGTGCCGACGAACAGGGCCGTGCCGCCCGCCGCCGTGTCTCCCACGGCCGCGAACACCTCGTCCACGGACAGCGCGGTGTCGCGGATCTCCAGGAGCCGGATCGGATCCGCCGCGGCCTGCTCACCGGGGTGGTCGCGGCCGGGGGACGAAGGGGAGGGCGTACCAGACATACCCCCATCGTGCCGTACGCGGGCACGGCGGGGAATGGCCCTTTCCGCCGGTCGTCCCGGCCGCCGTATGGAGACTCCTCCAGCCCGATGGAGGCTCCCCGGCCCGCCGGCCCGGTTCCGCTCAGAGGCGGCGGCGGGCCTTACGGGCGCGCCGCACCAGAGCGGCGGTGCCCAGGAGGGCGACGGTGGCGCCGGCGGCACCCGCGGCGGTGGCGTCCTTGCGGCCCAGCCGGCGGCCGGCGACGGTGTGCCGTCCGGCGACCTCTTCCAGGAGCTCGGCGAGCACCTCCTCGTTCGTCCACCGGGGCCGCCAGCCCGCATCGTGCAGCCGGCTGCCGCTGACCACCCACGGGTGCATCGTGTACGCGAGGTCCCCTGCGGGCGACGGCGTCAGGCCGATGCGGTGCAGCCGGGCGGCGGCGCCCAGGGCCACCGAGGACGGCAGCTCCATGCGACGGATGCCGGAGAGCTCCTCGACCTCCTCCTGCTCCAGCCAGCCGTCGCAGCCCACCGCCAGTTCGCCGTCGACCTTCTCCAGCGCGGCGAACTCCAGCGCGCTGACCAGGTCCTCGACATGGCAGAACTGCCAGGCGGGGCGGGATCCGGCGACGACCAGGAGGCGGGGCGATTCGAAGTAGCGGGTCAGCGCGGTGTCCGTGCCGCCCACCAGGACGGTGGGTCGCAGCACGGTGACGTTCAGGCCGGGGTGTGCACGCGGCGCGCGGTGTGCCAGGTGTTCGATCTCCAGGAGGTCGCCGACACCCGTGGCGTCCGCAGTGGCCCGCAGCTCGGCGTCCTCGGCCAGCGGGACGTCGTTGTCGGGCAGCGCCCCGTAGACCATGGCGGAGGTGCACAGCACCACCCGGTGGACGCCGGCGGCCGCGGCGGCGGTGAGCACGGTCTGGGTGCCGCGCACGTTGTACGCGGTGCGCGCCGCGTCGTCGGTCTCCAGGTCGAGGTCGAGCGCCAGGTGCACGACGACATCCGCGCCGCGCAGCTTCTCGGCGATGGCCGGGTCCCGGACGTCCAGGACGTGCCAGTGCGCCTCGGCGACGTCGCCGCGCCGCTCGTCGATGGCCACCACCTCCTTGACCTCGTCCGAGGCGACCAGGGCGCGCGTCAGCAGCGCACCCACTCCGGAGGCGGCTCCGGTGACGGCCACCACTGGCCGGCGCAGTGGCCGGTCCGTGGCCCCGCCTGCGGTGGTGCCTGTCTTCTCGGTCTGGGCCGCAGCGTTTCGCGCTGCGCGAACGGTCGGATCTGGGGAACTCACCGGGCGTCTCCAGCGGTTGTCTTCAGTGCGGACGTGTGGTCATGCGTGCGCACCAGGTGGCGTCCATCCTGCCCCAGCCACCGGGACAGCGAAGCACCGAGCCCCGAAGCGGTCCGGGTGTCTACGCTGGAGGTGATGTCGGGCAGCCGCCGTCGGCCACCTGGTCGGCGGCCCTACGAGCCGAGGAAACCCGTGAGTGACACCCCATTTGGATTCGGCCTTCCGCCGGAGGAGCCGGAGGACGGCGACAACGGCAAGAAGAAGGGCGGCCAGGGAGGTAGCCAGGGCCCCGCGGACCCCTTCGGGTTCGGCGGCGGGAGCGGCGGCGCGGACAACCCGTTCGCGGCGCTCTTCGGCGGCATGGGCGGCCCCGGCGGCGAAATGAACCCTGGCGACCTGGGCGCCGCCTTCCAGAAGCTCGGACAGATGCTCTCCTACGAGGGCGGCCCGGTGAACTGGGACATGGCCAAGGACATCGCGCGGCAGACCGTCGCGCAGGGCGCCGAGAACGGCAGCAAGGACGCCAGCCTGTCGCCGGGCGAGCGGACCGCGGTCGAGGAGGCCGTGCGCCTCGCCGACCTGTGGCTGGACGGTGTGACGTCCCTGCCGTCGGGCTCCGGCTCGGTGGTGGCCTGGAGCCGCGCCGAGTGGGTCGAGGAGACGCTCCCGGTGTGGAAGGACCTGGTCAACCCGCTCGCCGAGCGCGTCGGGGCGGCCATGGGCGACGTGCTTCCCGAGGAGATGCAGGCCATGGCGGGCCCGCTGCTCGGGATGATGCGCTCCATGGGCGGCGCGATGTTCGGCACCCAGATCGGCCAGGCGCTGGGCGTGCTCGCCGGTGAGGTCGTCGGTTCGACGGACATCGGACTTCCGCTGGGGCCGGCCGGCAAGGCCGCGCTGCTGCCCGGGAACATCGCGACGTTCGGCGAGGGCCTGGGCGTGCCGGAAGAGGAAGTGCGGCTGTATCTGGCCCTGCGCGAGGCCGCCCACCAGCGGCTCTTCGCCCATGTGCCGTGGCTGCGCTCGCATCTGTTCGGTGCCGTCGAGGGCTATGCGCGCGGCATCAAGGTCGACACGACCAAGCTGGAGGATGTGGTCGGCCAGATCGATCCGCAGCATCCCGAGGAGCTTCAGAACGCCCTTCAGCAGGGCATGTTCCAGCCCGAGGACACCCCGGAGCAGAAGGCGGCTCTGGCGAGGCTGGAGACCGCGCTGGCGCTGGTCGAGGGCTGGGTGGACGCGGTGGTGCACGCCGCCGCCAAGCCGCATCTGCCGTCCGCGGACAAGCTCCGTGAGACGCTGCGGCGGCGCCGGGCGAGCGGTGGCCCCGCCGAGCAGACGTTCTCGACGCTGATCGGTCTCCAGCTGCGTCCGCGGCGGCTGCGGGACGCCTCGCGGCTGTGGGCGTCGCTGACGGACGCGCGGGGCCTGGAGGGCCGCGACGGCCTGTGGGAGCACCCTGACATGCTGCCGACGGCGGCCGATCTGGACGACCCGGACGGCTTTGTGCACCACGAGCAGCCGGACTTCTCCGAGCTCGACAAGATGCTGGGCGAGGCCGCGAGCGGCGGCAAGCCGGCACCGGGCAAGCCCGCCCCGGGGAACGACGGCCCGGGGAAGGACAGCCCGGGGAACGACGGCCCGGACGAGGCTCCCGGTGAGGGCAAGGGTGACGACGCCACGTGAGTCTGCATGCGGAGGCGGCGCGGATGCTCAAGGAGTGGTCCGCGCCGTCCGACGGCCAGGAGCAGCTGCGGCTGGCGTACCTGGACCACCTCGCCGCTCATCAGGACGGCATGTGGAAGCCCTGCAAGGACGGGCATCTCACGGCCAGCGCGCTGGTGATCGATCCGGCCGGCGGCCGGGTGCTGCTCACCCTGCACCGCAAGCTGGAGATGTGGTTGCAGATGGGCGGCCACTGCGAGCCGGAGGACGCCACACCGGCCGATGCCGCGCTGCGTGAGGCGCGGGAGGAGTCCGGGATCGCGCAGGGGCTGACGCTGCTGCCCGGTGGCCCGGTGCGGCTGGACCGTCATCACACGCCGTGCGCGGTGCATCTGGACGTCCAGTACGCGGCGCTGGCGCCCGCGGACGCGGTGGCGGCGATCAGCGACGAGTCACTGGATCTGCGGTGGTTCGCCTACGACGAGGTGCCCGGCGTCGCCGATGCGTCGGTGGTGCGCCTGGTGGAGCGCACCCGGGCACTCCTCTAGCGGCAGCGGCCCCACAGCGCACGCACTCCGGCGCCCACCCCCGGAAGGGGCGGGCGCCGGAGTGCGTCAACAGTGCATCGACAGGCGTCAGTTGGTGAAGATGTTGCCCTGGTTCTGTCCCCGGGCGCCCTGCTGGCCCATGCCGAACTGGGCGGCCGCACCGGAGCCGATGACGGCGTTCTGCGGCGGCAGCAGCTCGCTGGGCTGGACCAGTGCGTAGCCCTGGCCGAGGAAGCTGAGCTCCCAGCCCTCGCCCGTGTTGCCGCGCCGCCGCCACACCCCGGAGGAGTGCGTCTGCGCCTGCATCTGCACGCGCAGCGAGGCGGACCAGGCGACCACCGCGTCGGCGTCGGCGTTGACGTACTTCTCCGGCGTGACCTGCATCATCAGCGGCTGGCCGGAGGTCATCAGGGCGACCTTGCCCCGTCCGGAGATGTTGAGCTGATACTTGCCGGTGCCGGAGATGCCGTACTGGCTGTCGACGGAGACGACGTCCCAGTGGAGGCCGGAGTCCAGTGCCAGGACGTAGCTGCTGTCGACGGTCAGGCCGTCGTGGTCGATGTCGACGACATGGACGTACTGGCCGAGGTTGGCCAGATAGACCGTGCCCTGCCCGGAGACGCGCATCAGGTCGAGGCCCTCACCGGAGTGCGCGCGGGCCCGGTGCTGGCCCTGGGTCTGGTAGTTGCCCTCGAATTCGAGCAGCCCCTGGTAGGCGACCATCGTGCCCTTGCGGGCGAGGACGTCCTCGTGGCCCTGGAGGGCGACGCGCAGCAACTGGCTGTTCTGTAGCGCGTAGCGGTCCTGGGTCTGTGCCTCGGTGAAGGCGAAAAGCGGACTCTGCATTGGGTGTTCGTCCTCCCCCTCAGCCCCGGGCCCGGAGCCGGTCGGTGCTGTCCTCGCTGGGCTGGACGACGACGAACCCCTCGCCGGAGAAGCCCAGTTGGTATGCCTCGCCGCTGCCGCGTCCGATCATCGAGGACGCCTTGAAGCTGCGCTTGCCCTTCATCTTCAGATGCGTCGACCAGGCGACCAGGGCGTCCGGGTCCACATAGGTCTCGTCCTCGCCGCGGCCGCAGTCGACGACGATGGGCGTGCCGCGGGAGGTCAGGGCGACCCAGCCGGTGCCGGAGATACCGACGTTGAAGAGTCCCTGGCCGGCGAACTTCGCCATGCCCTTGACGCGCTGTACGCCCCACTGGAGCTGGGTGTCGAAGGCGAGGAGGTTGGTGCCGTTGACGGAGAGCGAGTCACCGTTGAGGTGGATGCAGACCACGTCGGCGCCGTAGTCGGCGAGATAGAGCACGCCGTCGCCGGAGCACTTCATCAGGGGTGCGCCTTCGCCGGTGAGCCACTGGGAGGCCATCTGGCGGACGGCGGGCGGGTTCGGCTCGTACTGGACGAAACCTTCGTAGGCGACCATCGAGCCGGTGCGTGCGAAGACGTCCTGGCCGCTCTGCATGGCGATCTTCACCATGGCACTGCCGTGGTTCTCCATACGGGCGGCGGGCGGGGTCGGGACGTAGCCCGACAGCTGCTGCTGGTTCATGACGGGCTCCCTCAGACCTCGTAGGGCTGGACGACGATGAAGTTGCCGGGCGCGCCGCGGAACTGGAGGTTCACGGTCTCGCCGGAGTGGCCGGGGAAGGCGTGCCGGCGCAGGCTCACCTGACTGGAGATGATCACCTGCGAGGCCGCGGACCAGGCCACGATGGCGTTGGCGTCGGCGAAGGTGGTCGGGGTGACCGGCAGCACGACCGGGGTGCCCTGGGTCTTGACGACGAGGGTGCCGGTCCCCTGGAACTGCATGGTGAACAGGGCGCCACCGGGGATGCCGTGTCCCTCGATCCGGCGGACCTCGTGCTGAAGCGACTCATCGAAGGCGAGGACGCTCTCGGCGGACACACAGATGGCGTCGCCCTGGAGCTCGATGGGGTGGACGTGGGCGCTGTTCTCCGCGAAGAAGACCTGGCCCTGGCCGGTGCAGCGCATCAGCTGCATCTCCTGGCCGGTGGCGTTGCCGACGATCCGGCCGCGGAAGCCGGCGCCCTTGTAGCCGAAGTCGACCTTGCCCTGGTAGAGCACCATGCTGCCCTGGCGGGCGAGCACCGGCTGGCCGTCGACGCCGAGGTCGACGCGGATCAGCCTGCTGTTCTGCGGGGCCCAGCGCTGGCCGGTGGGAGCTTCCTTGTACTTGTCCAGTACGACGCCGAGGCCGGGGCCGCCGCCCTGGGGCACGGCCGGTGCCTGGCCGCCCGGGTACGGGGCACCCGGGGGCGGCCCCGGCTGTCCGTACGGGGCGGGCTGGCCCTGCGGGGCGCCGTAGCCGCCGGGCGGCGGGGCGGGCTGGCCGTAGGGCGGCGCCTGCGGGGCCTGCTGGCCGGGGAAACCTCCGGGCGCGGTCTGCGACTGCCCGTAGGGGTCCTGGCCGGGTGCCGGCTGGCCGTAGGGGGCCGGCGGCTGCTGGCCGGGCGGTCCGGGCACAGCGGGCGGGGCCATCGGCGCGGCGATGGTGGGCGCGTTGTGCACCTGCGGGGCCGTGGGCTGCGGTGCGGGCGCCGGCTGCGGTGCGGCCGGGGGCGCTTGGGGCGCGCCCTGCGGCGGGCCGAAGTCGGGCGCGGGCTGCGACGGTACGGGCGCGGCGGCGGGCGCCCCGAAAGACGGTGCCGGGGCCGCCGCTCCGGGGGGCGGCGCGAAGCCGGGCGCGCCCTGTGCTGCCGCGGGCTGCTCCGGCGCCGCCTCGGCCTCTTCGGCGACCTCGCCGCCGAAGTTCTTCAGCAGCGCGTCGAGTCCGCCGTCGAAGCCCTGGCCGACCGCGGCGAACCGCCAGACGTCCTTGAGGTAGAAGTCGCCGAGCATGACGGCGCGCTCGGTGCTGAACTCGCTGCCCGTGAAGGAGTAGCGGGCGACCTCTTCACCGCCGGCCACGATCCGGAGGTAGCCGGGGCCGATCTGGGAGACCTGGCCCGCTCCGTCGAGTGCGGCGGTGAAGGAGAGCTTCTGGATGTGCGACGGGATCTTGTCGAGGGTGACCCGGAACGACTCGCTGTCGCCGGCCTGCGCCCCGAGCAGCTGGATCGACTCCTCGGGCGACTTGGGCTGGTTGAAGAAGATGAAGTACCGGTCGTCGGACAGCCGCTCGTCGGCATCCAGACCGAAGCAGCTGATGTCGAAGGTCAGGCCGGGCCCGGCGATCTGCACACCGACGTACAGATCCGTTCCCGCCGTCAGATCACCGATTTTGGCCTTGTGGCCCCGCTGGAATTCCCTGGCCATACGTAACGCCCGTCCCCCGCTCCCGCTGTGAGTTCTTCTGCGCGGCCAGGCTAACCGCTGGCGCCGACAGCGGGCGATGCCGGGGCACGGCGGATCTCGTCCGGTTTCGCGCGGTCAATCACCACGGGCGGCGGGCAGATGGGGCAGCCGGTCTGCCGCGACCACTCCTTCGAGGTAGCCGCGGGCCCGCTCCGTACGGGGGTAGGCCTCCAGCAGGCGCCAGAACCGGGGGCCGTGGCCGGGGACGAGCAGATGGGCGAGTTCGTGCAGCAGGACGTAGTCGATGACGTACTCCGGCATGCCCTGGAGGCGGTGCGACAGGCGGATACTGCCCTCGGCAGGGGTGCACGAGCCCCAGCGGGTGTTCTGGTTGGTCACCCAGCGCACCGACGCGGGGCGGGCCCGGCCCTCCAGATACTGGCCGGACAGCCGCCCGGCGCGCTCGGCCAGCTCGCCGTCGCCCAGTATCCGCTTGCTCTCCTGGGCGGCGAGCTTGTCCAGCATGACGGTGACCCAGCGCTGCTCCTCGGCCTCGGACATACGGGCCGGAATCAGGACAACCGTGCGGTCGCCCTCGCGGTACGCCGAGACCGTTCTGCGCCGTCGTGAGCTGCGGCGCACCTCGACGGCGCTGGTGCCGGACCCCCGGGACGGGGGGCTCGGGGCAGCCCTGCGCGATGTGTCAGCGGCGCGGCGCAAGGGTGTCTCCCCTGGGCCGTGGGAAGGGTCGGCGGGCACGCGCCCGACGTTACCCGCTGGGGCTGCGGGAAGTCCCGCCCCGCGGACGGTTCGCCACCGAACCACTCCATGGCGTGCACCGCTTGTATGACGAATACCCACCGCCTGTGGATAACTTCCGCGGGGATCGGCCGTTCGGCGCATGCTGTGAGCCGGACGACGAAGGACGGGGGCGGAGATGGGACATCCGATGCTCAAGCCCGCGCTGCGGCGCGGCTGGCAGGACAGGGAAACGGTGCGCTTCGGCGTGGCGCCGGCGCATGCGAGGGTGGTCGGCCCGGTCGACACGGCGACCGGCAGCTTCCTCTCGCTGATCGACGGCACGCGCACGATGCAGCAATTGATCGAGGAGGCCGCACTGCTGGACCTCCCGCCCGAGCACGCACGGGGCGTGGTGGACCGGCTCGGCGCGGCCGGTCTGCTGGAGGCCCCCACCGCGGGCGGGGCGGCGGCCGAGGCCGTACGGGCGGACCACGCCGCCTTCGAGCAGCTGCGGCCCGACCTGGCTTCGCTGTCGGTGCGGCATCCGGAACCCGCGGGCGCCCTGGGCCGGATGGGGGCGCGGCGCGCGGTCCGGGCCAAGGTCAAGGGGGCCGGGCGGGTCGGCGCCGCGATCGCGGCACTGCTCTCGGCCTCGGGGATCGGCCGGGTGGAGGTGTTCGACGGCGGCATGGTCCAGCCGTGGGACGTGATGCCCGGCGGGCTGCCGGCCGAGCGGATCGGCGAGCGGCGCGGTGCCGCCGCGCAACGGCTGGTGCACCAGTCCTCCCCCTGGGGCCGTACCCCGCGGCCGCGGGTCCCGGTCAGCGAGTCCGGCGAGCCCGGGTTGTCCCTCGTGGTGCTCGCCCCGCGCGACGGGCTCGGCGCCTACGCCCCCGACCCCGTGATCTCCGAGCCGTTGCTCACTGCCGGAATCCCGCATCTTTACGCCGGGGTGATCGAGGGCACGGGTGTGGTGGGTCCGTTGGTGCTGCCCGGAGGTTCGGCCTGTGCCCGCTGCGATGAATTACGCCGTACGGACGCGGAGCCTGCCTGGCCGCGTCTGCTGGCGCAGTGGCGGTCGGGCCGTGGCTCCCCCGCGGTGCCGGCCTGCGATGCCGCGCTGGCCACGGCGGTCGCGGGGGTCGCCGCCGTCCAGGCGCTCACGTTCCTCGACGGTGAACTGCCGCCGTGCACAGGGTCGCGGATGGAGCTCGCGTCGCCATGTGCGAGCGTGCGGACGGTGCGTATCGAGCCGCATCGGGAGTGCGGCTGCGGCGCTGCCGTCCCGCTGAGTACGGCAGGCGCCTCGGCTCCTCGGCCGTGACACGCCACAATGACGGAGTAACCCCGGTTGGGGGACAGTGTGAGTTGGAGGGGCGCATGTCTGATCTTCCCCGCAAGGCGGTCACCCGCACCGCCAAGCTGGCCGCGCTGCCACTGGGGTTCGCCGGCCGTGCCACCTGGGGCCTCGGCAAGCGGATCGGCGGCAGATCCGCCGAAATCGTCGGCCGGGAGCTTCAACAGCGCACCGCCGAACAGCTCTTCAAGGTCCTCGGTGAGCTGAAGGGCGGGGCAATGAAGTTCGGGCAGGCACTGTCCGTCTTCGAGTCGGCGCTGCCCGAGGAGATCGCCGGCCCCTACCGCGCCGCCCTGACGAAGCTTCAGGAGGCGGCGCCGCCGATGCCGACGAGCACGGTGCACTCGGTGCTGGCCGAGCAGCTCGGCGAGGACTGGCGCGAGCTGTTCGAGGAGTTCGAGGACAAGCCGGCCGCGGCGGCCTCGATCGGGCAGGTCCACCGCGCGGTGTGGCACGACGGCCGTGAGGTGGCCGTCAAGGTGCAGTATCCGGGCGCCGGCCAGGCGCTGCTGTCCGACCTGGCGCAGCTGAGCCGGTTCGCCCGGCTGCTGGGCCCGCTGATCCCGGGCATGGACATCAAACCGCTGATCACCGAGCTGCGCGACCGGGTCTCGGAGGAGCTGGACTACTCCCTGGAGGCGGAGTCCCAGCGGGCGCATGCCGAGGAGTTCGCCGACGACCCGGATGTCGTGGTGCCCGCCGTGGTCCACCAGTGCGACGAGGTCCTGGTGACGGAGTGGATGGAAGGCATGCCGCTGTCGGAGGTGATCGCCGACGGCACCGACGAGCAGCGCAACCGGGCCGGTCAGCTCCTCGCACGCTTCCTCTTCTCCGGCCCCGCCCGTACGGGCCTGCTGCACGCCGACCCGCACCCGGGGAACTTCCGGCTGCTGGCCGGGGACTCCCCCGACGGCCCCGTCGAGGAGTGGCGGCTGGGGGTGCTGGACTTCGGCACCGTCGACCGGCTGCCCGACGGACTGCCGCCGACGATCGGCACCTCGCTGCGGATGACACTGGACGGCGAGGCGGACGCCGTCTACCAGCTGCTGTGCGAGGAGGGCTTCGTCAAGGAGTCCATCGAGCTGGATCCGGACGCGGTACTGGAATATCTGCTGCCGATCATCGAACCCGCCCAGGTGGACGAGTTCACCTTCACCCGGAGCTGGATGCGCCATCAGGCGACCCGGATCGGCGATCCGCGCTCCCCCGCCTACCAGTTGGCCAAACAGCTCAATCTGCCGCCCGCTTACCTCCTGATCCACCGTGTGACGTTGAGCACGATCGGTGTGCTGTGCCAGCTGGGGGCGGCGGTACGGCTGCGCGACGAACTCGAGGCATGGCTGCCCGGCTTTGTACCCGAGGAGGAGCCGGCCGGCCCGGAGGTGACCGGCATCGCCCTTGAGGACGAGGACATCAGTGTGGACCTCGGCAAGGAGGCCGTCGAGGAGACCCCGGCCTGAGCGGGCCCGCCGGGCGGCACGGGCCCGGCCGTCCGCCGCTCCTGCCACCGGAGCGGACGGGACGGCCCGAGCGCCCGCCGGCCCCGGTGCCGCCCGGTCTCACCACCAGCTCGAATCCAGGCGTCCCTCGATGGCCCCGATGTTCTCCCGCGCGCAGCTGTCACAGAAGTAGCGGCGCTCACCGTTCTCGACGGAGCAGGTCCAGGTCGGCGGAGAGCCCTCGGTGACCGCGCCACAACCGGCGCACGCTGTGTCCCCGTCAGCCAACTCCGCCTGTTCATGCGTCTTCTGGTCCACCAGCCGACGATATCCCCGCCAGCCCCGCGAAAGCGGGATACAACGCACGATGGGGCCCGCCCTGTCGGACGGACCCCATGGGTGGCGGTATCAGCACGCCGCCTTACTGCATCACGGCCATCGCCAGTGCACGGCGGGCACGGAGCGACGCGCGCTCGGCGCGCCGCTGCATACGCCGCGCGGCGGCGAGCCGATGAGCCCTGCGTTCCGATTCAGCCTCTTGGAGGCGTTCGTGCATATGCGCACGCGCCAGGGCTTCTGGGATGAGTTGCATGGCGAGATTCCTGTTCTGACGCGACTCGATCGCGTCGGCGTTCACATTCACGGGGACGGGGGTGTCGGTGAGGGAGGGGTTCATCGTGAGGTCCTGCTTCTGGGGATCCCGTGTGACGGGATGGTCGATCGTTCCTGTGCCGATGGAGTTCATGCCGCAACCGGGTTCTTGCGCGGACGGCCACGCGGACGCTTCCGGGGTACGACGACGCCCTGGACGAAGAGCTCGCCGCCCCAGACGCCCCACGGCTCACGACGGTCTTTGGCACCGGCGAGACAGGCCTCACGGACGGGACAGCTCTGGCACAGCGTCTTGGCGTACTCGACGTCGGCCGGGGACTCCGCGAAGAAGACCTCGGGGTCATACGTGCGGCACGGAACAGCGGCGCCGAGGCGGTCGATCTCGTCGTCGAGCTCGGTGAGGGGCAGCAAGGGGTTCTCCTGAGGGTCGGGCGGAGGGATCAGGTCGGTCGCTACGGACGGGGTGTGCGTCTGGAGTTGCACGGTGGTGTGTTCCTCGTCTGTTCGGCCCGGCTGGTGGCGGGCGCGTGGGCAAACAAAAGGGCCGCGGATCCCGGTGTGGGTTCCGCGGCCCTGGAAGGTGCCGACCTGATCGTGCCGATCAGGCTGGATCTCTCCAGGGTTCGAGGCCGCGGTAGGCCCACATTTCATGCTGCGTCTGGTACTGCTTCCGGGATCCGGCACCATTGGCCGCCGCGAAGACAAGGGCATTCGCCGATGCCGTCGTTGCTGCTACCGCAGGTGCCTCGGTCGGTCGCGCGGTGCGCTCACTGCGCGTCAGCACAGCGAGGGACTCGGGGCGCGCGACCTCGATACCGGACAGGCGGCCGAAGCCGGACAGACCGGTACCGGGGAGCGAGGAGCCGAGCGGGCAGGTGGCGACGACCGAGAGATCGGTCATTTTGTCGGTCTTGATGATGCTGATCACTGGGCTCGCCTCCTCTCGGCGTCTCGGTGGACCGGGAATCCCGTTCCAGGGTGTTCAAGTACAGCACGGATCCATCGGATCTCGGAAGATTCCGTTGTCTCCGTGCTTCCGAAGGCTATGGGGATGCGCTCCGCGCGCGCAAACTATTTTTCCGACGAGTTTTTCGCGGTGTCCTCGGAGCCGTCTTCCGAGGCCCCCACGAGCTCCTCGCCGGCACAGATTGCCAGCACATCACTGCCGTAGCGGTCGAACTTCCGCCGCCCCACTCCTGAGATGGCCGCAAGCTCCGATTCGGTTCCCGGAACGGCCTCCGCGATCGCCATCAGTGTCTTGTCGGTGAAGACGCAGTAGGCGGGCTGCCGGGAGCGCGCGGCCTGCTCGGCCCGCCACTCGCACAGCCGCTCGTAGAGCGCCTCGTCGAGCTCCGAGGGGCAGTCCTCACACCGCATCAGCTTCATCTCGCCCGCGTCCGTGAGGGTCCTGTTGCAGACCCGGCAGCGGGCCGGGCTGCGGTGCTTGGGACGCCGCGCCACCGCCGCCGCCCCGTCGCCTCGCTCGACGCCCCCCGAGACCGCGCCCGGCGTGCGACGGCCGGCCACCGCCCCGGAACCGGGCCGCAGGCCGCTGAGGAAGCGGCTGGCGCGGCGGGAGGCCCGCCCACCGGGAGAGCGCGCCAGCGACCAGGACAGGGCCAGATGCAGCCGGGCGCGGGTGACGCCGACATACAGCAGCCGGCGCTCCTCCTCTATCTGCTCATCGGTCTTGGCGTAGGTGATCGGCATCATGCCTTCGGTGAGGCCGACCAGGAAAACGGCGTCCCACTCCAGGCCCTTTGCGGCGTGCAGGGACGCGAGCGTCACCCCTTCGACCGTCGGGGCGTGCTGCGCGTTGGCCCGCTCGTCCAGCTCGGCGACGAGGTCGGCGAGGGTGGCCGCGGGCCGGGCCTCGGCGAAGTCCTCGGCGAGCCGCACCAGAGCCGCCAGCGACTCCCAGCGGTCGCGGACCGCCCCTGAACCGGCCGGCGGCCGACTCGTCCAGCCCATGTCGCTGAGCACCGCCCGCACCTCGGACGGCAGGTCCACGGCGTCGTCGAGCAGCGCGTCGTTGGCGCCGAAGCGGGCCGCGCCACGCAGCTTGACGCCGGCCTCGCGCACCTCGGGCCGCTCGAAGAACCGCTCGGCGCCCCGCAGCTGATACGGCACGCCGACGTCGGCCAGCGCCTGCTCGTAGACCTCGGACTGGGCGTTGATACGGAAGAGCACGGCGATCTCGCCGGCGGGCACACCGGAGGCGATCAGGTCACGGATCCGGCGGGCGGTGCCCTCGGCCTCGGCGGGCTCGTCGGCGTACTCCGTGTACACGGGCTCGGGCCCGGCCGCGCGCTGCGAGATCAGCTCCAGCCGCTGCTCGGCTGCGCGCCCCTTGGCCTGGGTGAGGAGGCCGTTGGCGAGGTGCACGACCTGGGGGGTGGAGCGGTAGTCGCGGACGAGCTTGACGACCGTCGCGTTCGGGTGGCGGGTGCGGAAGTTGAGGAGGTGGTCGGGGGTGGCGCCGGTGAAGCTGTAGATCGTCTGGCTGGCGTCGCCGACCACACAGAGGGTGTCGCGGTCCCCCAGCCAGAGCTCCAGCAGCCGCTGCTGGAGCGGGCTGACGTCCTGGTACTCGTCGACCACGAAGTGCTGATACTGGGCACGGACCTGCTCGGCGATGTCGTGCCGGTCCTGGAGCACACCGACCGTGAGCAGCAGCACATCCTCGAAGTCGATGCTGCCCCGCTCCCGCTTGAGCTGTTCGTACGTGCGGTAGATCTGCCCGATCTCGGCGGCGTCGCGCGGCGCCTCGCGACCGGTCTTGACGACCGCGGCCGGATAGTCGGCCGGCACGGTCTGGGTGACCTTGGACCATTCGATCTCGGCCGTGACATCGCGCAGCTCATTGCGGTCGAACCGGATGCCGCAGCGGGCGGCGGCCTCGGCGACGAGCTGGATCTTGCGGTCCAGCAGCCGCGGGACCTCGCCGCCGACGGCCTTCGGCCAGAAGAACTGGAGCTGCCGCAGGGCCGCGGAGTGGAATGTCCTGGCCTGGACCCCGCCCGCGCCGAGCTGCCGCAGCCGACCGCGCATCTCGCCGGCCGCGCGGGCCGTGAACGTGACCGCAAGCACACTCGCGGGCTGAAGGATTCCCGCCCGTACCCCGTAGGCGATCCGGTGGGTGATCGCGCGGGTCTTGCCCGTGCCGGCGCCGGCCAGCACGCAGACGGGGCCGTGCAGAGCCGTGGCGACCTCGCGCTGCTCGGGGTCGAGCCCGTCGAGCACCCCGTCGGCCGAGTCAGGCACCGGCGGGAAAAGAGAGGAGTGCGTTGCTGCTGTCACCCCGCCATGCTGCCAGGTCCACAGAGGCGTCCGGGACCCCTGTCCACAGCCACCGCACCCCGGTCCTACGCATCGCGGCCGCTGTGGACAACCGACGACGCGCCGGCGCGTCGGATGCTTTGCTGTGTGCAGGCGGTCGAGGGGGCGGGAGGCGACGGTCGAGCGCACGGGAGGCGAGCGGGCGTACGGCGGGCGCCCGCCCGCTCCCAGCCTTCACACGGTCCGCGTTCGGGTTCCGGCGCAGGTCCGGATGCGGGTCCGGGGCTCGGTTCGCGGCGTCGGGAGTGGGTCGCCCAGGGGCCCGGGAATGGCTGGGGCTCGATGTTCGTTGTGGTGCTTGGCCGCGCCGAGCAGGGCGTCGGGTGGTATTGATCAAGACTTAACGAAGGAGCGCGGGACGCATGGCGGGCACTGTGACGATGTACAGCACGACCTGGTGCGGCTACTGCCGTCGGCTGAAGGGTCAGATGGACCGCGAGGGCATCGCGTACACCGAGATCAACATCGAGCACGACCCGGAGTCGGCGGCGTTCGTGGAGAAGGCGAACGGCGGCAACCAGACGGTGCCGACCGTGCTGTTCCCCGACGGTTCGACGCTGACCAACCCGTCCCTGGCGCAGGTCAAGCAGAAGGTCGGGGCCTGACGGCTTCTCCGAGGGAGCTTTTTCTCGGAGCAAGCTTCGCCTTTGTGGTTCTCCGGAGGCCCTTCGCCTCTGCGGCGACGCGGCTTCCCGGAGGTTGCGTGGCTCCCCCGGCAGTGTCTCCCCCGGCAGCGGTGGTTTCCGGATGAGCAGCACCGTTCCGGGGTGGCAGCGCCGTTCCGCTGAGGGGTTCCGTTCCTTCTGAGGGGCGGGCCCGCGCCGGATGAGTGCCTACAGCGCGTACAGCATGTACAGAGGGCCGTCGGCCGGATCCATCATGTGGTGGATCCGGCCGGCGGCCCTCCGTGTGTGCGTGAGGGCGTCAGGCGTCCGGGCCGCCGTACAGCCGCCCGCCCGTCCGCCCGGTGCTCACGGCCTGGGCAGCGGCTTGCCGTACCAGAGCTCGATGAGGCGGGCGGCGATGGAGATGCCGTACGGCGGGAGGACCTCGCCGGATTCGAAGGCGGCGCGCAGATCCTCCCGGGAGAACCAGCGGGCCTCTTCGATCTCCTCGCCGTCGACCTGGATCTCGGAGGAGGTGGCGCGCGCCATGAAGCCCAGCATCAGACTGGAGGGGAACGGCCAGGGCTGGCTGGCGACGTACTCCACCTCGCCGACGACGACACCGGCCTCCTCGAAGACCTCGCGGGCCACCGAATGCTCGATGGACTCGCCCGGCTCGACGAACCCGGCGAGGGTGGAGAAGCGGCCTTCGGGCCAGTGGACCTGGCGGCCCAGAAGCGCGCGGTCCTCCTCGTCGGTGACGAGCATGATCACGGCCGGGTCGGTGCGCGGGTAGTGCTCGGCGCCGCAGGCCGGGCAGCGGCGGATGTGGCCCGCCGCGGCGATGACCGTGCGCTCGCCGCAGCGTGAGCAGAAGCGGTGCAGCCGCTGCCAGTTCTCCAGGGCGACGGCGTGGACGAGCAGTCCGGCGTCGCGCGGGGACAGCAGCAGACCGGCCTCGCGCAGGCCTGCCGGGCGCGCGGACTGGTCCATGCGGCCGGGCAGCGAGTCCTTCTGGAGGGCGAAGTAGCTGACGCCCTCGTCGTCGGTGCCGAGGTAGTAGCGGTGCGCCTCGGTCATGGGCGCCTCGAAGGACGGCGTCATGATCAGCTCGGTGCGGCCGTCAGGGGTGTCGTCGATCAGCGCCTGTCCGCCGGACACCACGAAGACGCGCGTCGTCGGGTGGCTCCAGGCCGCCGCCAGCCAGGCTTCGTCGAGGCGATGATGGGCGGAGCGGTCAATTCCGCTCGGCGCGCTGAAGGTGAGCGGCCGGCCGGCGGTGTGGTCGGTCCAGGTGGTCACTGCTGTTTCCAACTCCCCCTATGGCGTGGGTGATTGCTGCGTACGGGCGCGGAGCGGTACGGCGGTGCGCGGTCACGTCGTGCGCCAGGTCTCCGCCAGGTCGCCCCACAGGTGGGCGGCGGTCTCGACGCCCTTCATCAGCAGGTCGAGCTCGACCTTTTCGTTCGGTGCGTGCCAGCCGTCCGACGGGACGGAGATGCCGAGGAAGAGGACCGGGACGCCGAGGACGTCCTGGAGGTCGGCCGCGGGCCCGGATCCGCCCTCGCGGGTGAAGCGGATTTTCTGTTCGAAGGCCCGGCCCATGGCGCGGACGACGGACTGGAGCGCGGGGTGGTCGAGCGGGGTGAGGCAGGGGCGAGTGGCGCCCCAGAAGGTGATCTCGTGGCGGATGCCTGCCGGGAGGGTCGCCGCCACCCAGTCGCGTACGGACTGCTGCACGGCGGCCGCGCTCTGGCCCGCGACCAGCCGGAACGACAGCTTGAGCTGGGCGGCGGACGGCACGATGGTCTTGCCGCCGGGGCCCTGATAGCCGCCGCCGATGCCGTTTACCTCGGCGGTGGGGCGGGCCCAGATGCGCTCCAGGGTCGTGGTGCCGGCCTCGCCGAGAGGGGCGTGGGAGTGCGCGGTGCGCAGCCACTCCTCCTCGTCGAAGGGCAGCTCGGCGAAGAGTTCCCGCTCACGGTCGGTGAGCTCGATCATGCCGTCGTAGAACCCGGGGACAGCGACCCGGCGGTCGGCATCGTGCAGCGCGGCGGCCAGCCGGGCGGCCTCGGTGGCGGGGTTGGGGACCGCGCCACCGAACGAGCCGGAGTGAATGTCCTGGTCAGGGCCGTAGAGGTCGATCTGGCAGTCCGTCAGGCCGCGCATGCCGGTGCACACCGTGGGGGTGTCCCTGGACCACATGCCGGTGTCGGAGACGATCACCGCGTCACAGGCGAGGCGGTCGGCGTGCTTCTCGATCAGTGCCGGGAAGTTCGGTGAGCCGGACTCCTCCTCGCCCTCGATGAGCAGCTTGAGGTTGACGGCGGGGGCGGTGCGGCCGGTCGCGGCGAGATGCGCGCGCACGCCCAGGGTGTGGAAGAACACCTGGCCCTTGTCGTCGGCGGCGCCGCGGGCATAGAGCTTGCCGTCGACGGTCTGCGGCGTGAAGGGGTCGGTGTGCCAGCCGTCCTCGCGGGCGGCGGGCTGTACGTCGTGGTGGCCGTAGACGAGCACGGTCGGCGCGGCGGGGTCACCGGAGGGCCACTCGGCGAAGACCGCGGGCAGGCCGCCGGTCTCCCAGATCTCGGTGGCCGCAAAGCCGGTGTCGGTGAGCTTCGCGGCGAGCCATTCGGCGCTGCGGCGCACATCGCCGGCGCGCTCCGGGTCGGCGGACACGGAGGGGATGCGCAGCCAGTCGGCGAGGTCCTCGAGGAAGGCTTCGCGGTGGAGGGTGATGTACGCGCGGACGGCGCTGTCCGGGGTGTTGCTCATACGGCCGAGCCTATCGGCCTTCCGGCGGAGGCCGGTCGGCGGTCTCGCCGAGGAGGATGCGCTCCAGTCCGGCCCGGCCGGGCAGCCGTGCGGGTCTGACCACCTCGCCACTACGGACGTAGAGGAAGGCGGCGCCGACGGCGGACGGCGGCAGGCCGTACCGCTCGGCCCAGGCGAGGCGGTAGACGGCCAGCTGGAGGGGGTCGGCGCTGTGGGCACGGCCGGTTTTCCAGTCGACGATCTCGAAGCGGTCGCCGTCGGGGCCGGGCTCTTTGTAGACGGCGTCGATCCGGCCGCGGATCACGCGTCCCGCGAGGGTCAGCTGGAAGGGGGCTTCGACCCGGAAGGGTGTGCGGTGGGCGTAAGGGGTACGGGCGAAGGCCTCCTTGAGGGTTTCGAGGTCGTGCTCGTCGACGATTCCGGCCGCGTCGTCCTGCTCGGCGCCGGGCAGCTCGTCGGGGCCGAGCAGCGGCAGCGTGAGCTCTTCGAAGCGGGATTCGACCCAGGCGTGGAAGCGGGTGCCGCGGCGGGCGCCGGGCTGTGGCGGGCGCGGCATGGGGCGGGCGAGCTCGCGGGCGAAGCCGTGGGGGTCGGCGGCGAGGCGGAGCAGCTGGGTGGCGCTGAGCGCGGAGGGCAGCGGGACGTCTCGGACGGTGGCGCGGGAGCGGCGCAGCTCGGCGGCGAGCGCGTCCAGATCGCGGTCCCAGGACCCGACGGTGCGGCGTTCCTCGGGGAGGAGGGTGTGGGGGGCGGCATCGCCGGGGTGGACGGTGCCGGGGCCGGTGGGGGCGGTGAGATCGGGTTCGGTGGAGCGCTGGGCGACGATATGGGCGCGGAGGGGGGCGGGCCCGTCTTCGGGGGTGCCGTGCGGCGGGCCGTCGTGGGACGGAGTGCCGTCGTCGGAGGGGCTGGGGCCCGGCACCCCGTGCGGCGCGGCGTCGTCGTCGAACGGGGCGGTCACGGGCGCGCCGTACGGGGCCGCGTCGTCGAACGGCGGGGCGTCGTCGAACGGGCCGGCTTCAGCCGCGTCGTACGGGTCGCACGGGTCATACGGGCCGGTGGCCCAGGGCTCGTCCGGCGGTGGCGGCGGCCAGTCGGGGTTGTGGACGGACAGGGACGGCGGGGCGGCGGCGGGGACAGCCGGCTGTCCCGTCCTGCGGTCCAGATGGGCGCGGACCGTGGCCGCGGCGGTGCGGCGGCGGGCCGTGGCCGTGGGGTCGAGGGGCAGCGGCCAGGCCTGTTCCGTGGCGGCCTCGGAGAGGGCCGGGTTCTCCTCGCCGTCCTCGGGGGCCTCGGCCCAGTGCTCGATCTCGCCGTGTCCTGCTTCGCAGTGCGTGCGCAGTGCCTCCAGGAAGGCGGACGGGCCGCGCGGCCGTTTCTGCTGGGGGCCCCACCAGTGGCCGGAGCCGAGCAGCAGGGAGCGGGGGCGGGTGAAGGTGACGTAGCCGAGGCGGAGCTCCTCGGTCTCCTGGTGCTGCTTCATCGCCTCCTTGAAGGACTTCAGGCCGCGGGCGGCCCATTCTCCGACGTCGGGGAGGGTGGCGGCGTCGCCGCGCAGGGCGTGCGGGAGGACCTTGGGCCGGCTGGTCCAGGACTCGCGGGCCTGTTCGCTGGGGAACTGCTTGGTGACCAGGCCGGGTACGGCGACGACGTCCCATTCCAGGCCTTTGGACTTGTGGGCGGTCAGCACCTTGACGGTGTTGTCGCCGCCGGGCAGGGAGCTGTCCAGGCCCTTTTCGTACTGGACGGCGGTGCGCAGGAAACCGAGGAAGGCCAGCAGGGTGGCGTCGCCGTCGAGGGATTCGCCGCCCTGTTTGGCGGCGAATCCGGCGGCAATGTCGAGGAAGGTGCCGAGTGTTTCGCGGCGGCGTGCGGCGAGGGCGTGCGGTGAGGCGGACAGTTCGACTTCCAGGCCGGTGGCGGCCAGCACCCGGTGGAGCACGTCCATGAGCGGGTCGCCGAGGGAGCGGCGCAGGTCGCGGAGTTCGGTGGCGAGGTAGGCGAAGCGCACCCGTGCCTCGGCGGAGAACGGGAGCCCGTCGTCGGGTCCGTCGGCCTCCAGGAAGGTGTCGAGCGCGTCGGCGAGCGAGATGGTCTCGGCCGGGTCGACGCCTTCGACGGCCTCGGCGAGGCGCTGTCCGGGGTCGTCGGACGGCGCGGCGCGGTGGACGAGGGTGCGGGCGCGGCGGCCGAGGAGCGCGAGGTCGCGGGGGCCGATCCGCCAGCGCGGGCCGATCAGCAGGCGGACCAGGGCGGCGTTGGCCGTGGGGTCCTGGAGCACCTCGCAGACGGCGACGAGGTCGGCGATCTCGGGCAGATGCAGCAGCCCGGAGAGGCCGACGACCTCCACGGGGATGTCACGGCCGACCAGTTCGCCCTGGATACGGGCGAAATCGGCGGCGGTGCGGCACAGTACGGCGATCTCGCCGGGCGGGGTGCCGGTGCGGACGAGGTGGGCGAGGGAGTCGGCGAGCCAGGCGAGCTCTTCGGCGTGGGTGGGCAACAGGGCGCAGCGGACGATGCCGTCGCGTTCGGCTCCGGGGGCGGGGCGCAGCGCTTCGACGCCCTCGTGCATCCGGCGCAGTGGTGCGGCGAGGCCGTTGGCGAGGTCGAGGAGGCGGCCGCCGCTGCGGCGGTTCTCGCTGAGGGCGTACCGGCGGGCGGGGGTGCCGTACTGGAAGGGGAAGTGGGCGGGGAAGTCGTCGAGGTTGGCCACGGAGGCGCCGCGCCAGCCGTAGATGGCCTGGCAGGGGTCGCCGACAGCGGTGACGGCATGCCCGGTGGCGGGCCCGGTGCCGGAGCCGAAGAGGCCGGACAGCAGCAGTCGTTGGGCGACGGAGGTGTCCTGGTATTCGTCGAGGAGGACGACACGGAATTCGTCGCGCAGGATCCGGCCGACTTCGGGGCGGGTGGTGGCGAGGGTCGCGCAGTGGGCGATCTGGTCGCCGAAGTCGAGGAGGTCGCGGCGGCGTTTCTCGGCGCGGTAGGCGATGACGAGGTCGAGCAGTTCCAGGCGGCCGCGGGCGGTTTCGGGGACCTTGCGCAGGTCGGCGTTGGTGAGTTTCACCCCGTCGAGGGCGGCGAGCAGCTCGGTGTCGTACGTGCGGAGCGCGGCGGGGTCCACGAGATGCTCGGCGAGCTCGGCGTCGAGGGCGAGGAGGTCCTCCACGAGGGAGGGCAGGGAGGTGGTGAGCGCCGGGTAGGGACCGGGGGCGGCACGGAGGGTGCGGGCGGCGAGCTGGAAGCGGGTGGCGTCGGCGAGGAGCCGGGCGCTGGGCTCCAGGCCGATGCGCAGGCCGTGGTCCTTCAGGAGCTGGCCGGCGAAGGCGTGGTAGGTGGAGATCCGCGGCTCGCCGGGGGGCTGGTCGGTGGCGGAGCCGGCGGCGTCGAGCGGGAGCGCGTCGGGGTCGGTGACTCCGGCGGCGAGGAGCGCGGACCTGACGCGTTCGGCGAGCTCGCCGGCGGCTTTGTTCGTGAACGTCAGCCCGAGGACCTGTTCGGGGGCGACCTGGCCGGTGCCGACCAACCACACCACGCGCGCGGCCATCACCGTGGTCTTGCCCGAACCGGCTCCGGCCACGATGACCTGCGGGGCGGGCGGAGCGGTGATGCACTCCGTCTGCTCCGGCGTGAACGGGATGCCGAGGAGCTCTTTGAGCTGCTCGGGGTCGGTGAGGCGAGCTGACACAGCGAAAACCGTAACGGGCAGCACTGACAATCGCGGCCTCCCGCGGCGTCAGCGCAGGTCACGGGGGGAGGGAGGGACGCCGGCGGGGTGTCCACGACGCGCGGCCCCCGCGCCTCCTCCACCTGCTTCCTCCCGAGGTGCCGCTCGTCCGCGCCCGCTCACTCCACCACGTGCCGCCCTTCCGGCTGTGCGCTGCACGACGCCCGGAAGGTGCAGTGGGTGCAGTGCGTCCCGGTGGTGGGCGTGAACCGCTCCTCCAGTACGCGGCCCGCGGCGGTGGCGAGCAGTTCGCCGACCCACTCTCCCCCTGGCTGCGCCGGAGGGTCCCCCGCCTCCAGCGGCTGCTGCGCCTGTACGGAGGGCAGCGCGTCGCCGCCTTCCTTCTGGGCCGCGCCCAGCCGCAGATGCACCAGTTCCGCGCCGCCCGGCTGTGGTGTGCGGCCGTCGAAGGCCTCGTCCACCGCGCCCTCGCGCACCGCGAGCTGGTAGACGGCGAGCTGGGGGTGGCGGGCGACCTCGGGGCCGGTCGGTTTCTGTTTGCCGGTCTTGAAGTCGACGACGTACGCCCGTCCCTGCGCGTCCCGGGAGACGTGGTCCATGCTGCCTCGGATGCGCACCTCGTAGGCGCCGGCCCGGAGGGTGAGGTCGAAGCCGTGCTCGGTGGCGACGGTCTCCCGGCCGCGGGTCTCGCGTTCCATGACGTGCCAGCGCAGGAAGCGCTCCACGGCCGCGCGCGCGGTCTCCTTTTCCTGGCGTGACTTCCAGGGGGCGTCGAAGGCGAGGGCGTCCCATACGGAGTCCAGCCGCTCCATCAGGACGGACAGATCGGCGGGTGTGCGGCCGGAGGCGACCTCGTCGGCGAGCACATGCACCACGTTGCCGAAGCCCTGGGCCGCGGTGGCGGGCGCGTCCGCCTTGACCTCGCGGCCCAGGAACCACTGGAGCGAACAGGTGTTGGCGAGCTGGTCGAGGGCGCTGCCGGAGAGGACGACGGGGCGGTCGCGGTCGCGGAGCGGGACGGTGCTGTGGGTGGGTTCGTGCAGGCCCCACCAGTTGTCCGGGTGGGCGGCCGGTACCAGGGGGTGGTGGTCGTCGTCGTGCAGGGCCGCCAGCTTCGCGAGCCGCTGGGCGGCGGCCTCGCGCAGCGCCGGGGTGGCGGCCGGGTCGACGGTGGTGGCGCGCAGTTCGGCGACGAGCGCGGCCACCGAAAGGGGGCGGCGCGGGCGGCCGGTGACGTCCTGGGGGGCGACGCCCAGCTCGGTCAGGAAACGGGACGGCTGGTCCCCGTCGTCGGCCGCGGCCTTCACGGCGGTGACGACCAGGCGTTCGCGGGCGCGGGTGGCGGCCACGTAGAACAGCCGGCGTTCCTCGGCGAGCAGCGCGCCCGGGGTGAGCGGCTCGGCCAGGCCGTCGCGGCCGATCCGGTCGGCTTCCAGGAGCGAGCCGCGCCGGCGCAGGTCGGGCCAGAGGCCCTCCTGTACCCCGGCGGCGACGACGAGCCGCCATTCCAGGCCCTTGGCGCGGTGCGCGGTCATCAGCCGTACGGCGTCGGGGCGCACGGTGCGGCGGGTGAGGGTGTCGGCGGCGATGTCCTGGGCGTCGAGTTCCTCCAGGAAGTTGAGGGCGCCGCGGCCGCCGGTACGTTCCTCGGCGCGGGCCGCGGTCTCGAACAGCGCGACGACGGCGTCCAGGTCCCGGTCGGCGTTGCGCCCGGCGGCGCCGCCGCGGTGGGCGGCCCGCTCCAGGCGCTGCGGCCAGGGGGTGCCGTCCCACAGCTCCCACAGCGCCTGTTCCGCGGTGCCGCCGCCGGCCAGCAGTTCGCGGGCCTTGCGCAGCAGCAGGCCGAGCCGCTGGGCGCCGCGTGCGTAGGCGGGGTCGTGGGCCACCAGGCGCTGCGGTTCGGCAAGCGCCTGGGCGATCAGTTCGTCGGAGGGCCGCGGCAGGGGCTGCCCGGCGGCCCGTTCCTCCTCGCGCAGGGCGCGCCCCAGCCGGCGCAGGTCGGCGGAGTCCATGCCGCCCAGGGGGGAGGTCAGCAGGTCCAGGGCGGTCGCGGCATCGAGCCAGCGGCGGGCGGGGTCACCGGGGCCGGTTTCACCAGGTTCGGCGGATGTGACCTCCCCGGATTCGGCACCGACGGTTTCGGCCTCCCCGGAGCCGTCGCCACCGGATTCGCCCACACCGGCGTCAGCATCACCGGCCTGGGTGTCACCCGCATCGGCACCGGCATCACCCGCATCGACGTCACCAAGGTCCGCCTCCCCAGATGCCTCCCCGGCCCCCTCTCCACCGAATTCGCCCTCTTCAAACGCACGCTCGCCGGCGTCAGCGCCCGCAGTCCCCCGCCCCAACGCGGCCCGTGCCACCGCCCGCAGCGCCGTCAGCAGGGGCGCGACCGCGGGTTCATGGCGCAGTGGGAGATCGTCGCCGTCGATGTCGAGCGGGACCCCGGCAGAGGTGAGCGCACGGCGTACGCCGGGGAGCGAGCGCCCCCCGGCGCGGACGAGGACGGCCATCTCGCGCCAGGGCACGCCGTCTTCCAGGTGGGCGCGGCGCAGGATGTCGGCGATGTTGTCGAGTTCGGCGCCGGGCGTGGGGTACGTGTACACCTCGACTCGGCCGCCGTCCCGTACGGGCACGGGCTCGCGGTGGGCGCGTACCTTCTGGGCCGGGAGGCGGGTGAGCGGCATCCGGCGGGTCAGCAGCCGGGTGGCGGCGAGCAGGTCGGCGCCGGAGCGCCGGGAGGTGCCGAGTACGGCCACCGGGGCGGGGGTGCCGTCGCCGCGCCGGAAGGTCTCGGGGAAGTCGAGGATGCCGTTGACGTCGGCGCCCCGGAAGGCGTAGATCGACTGGTCGGGGTCACCGAAGGCGACGAGCGTGCGTCCCGGGGAGCCCGGCGCCGCCGTCGCTCCGTGGTTGCCGGCGAGCGCGCGCAGCAGCCGTACCTGGGCGACGTCGGTGTCCTGGTACTCGTCGACGTAGACCGCGTCATAGGCGGCGGCCAGCTGCGCCGCGACGTCGGTGCGCTCGGCGAGCAGCACTGCGCGGTGCACCAGCTCGGCGTAGTCCAGGACGCCCTGGCCGTCCAGGACGTCGAGGTATTCGGCGAGGAAATCGGCCGCGGCGCTCCAGTCGGGGCGTCCGGTGCGCCGGGCGAAGTCGCCGAGGGCGTCCGGGCCCAGGCCCAGTTCGCGGCTGCGGGCGAGCACCGCGCGGACCTCGTCGGCGAAGCCGCGGGTGGTCAGGCAGGCCCGCAGCTCGTCCGGCCAGCTGACCCGGGCGCGCCCGGCGCCGGCCAGCTCCGCCTGTCCTTCGAGGAGCTCACGGACGACGAGGTCCTGCTCGGGTCCGGACAGCAGTCGCATCGGGTCGGCGAAGAGGTCGGCGTCCTGGTGGGCACGGACCAGGGCGTAGCAGAAGGAGTGGAAGGTCGTCGCCTGCGGGATGCCCGCCCGTGACCCGCCGCTCCCCGTCCCGGAAGGCCCGTCGGGCTGTCCCTCCGGATCCGTCAGCCGGGCCGCGAGCCGGTCGCGGAGTTCGACGGCGGCCTTGCGGCTGAAGGTGAGGACGAGGATCCGCTCGGGGTCGGTGCCTGCTCGCACCCGGCGGGCCACCGACTCCACCAGCGTGGTGGTTTTCCCGGTGCCCGGCCCGGCCAGCACCAGCAGCGGCCCGTGCCGGTGGTCAACCACGGCGCGCTGGGCTGCGTCCAAGGCAGGAGGAGCCACCCGCCCCGGCGGGGTACGCACCAGCCGGTACGTGCCGGCGGCACCCCGCGGCGCCGCCCGGTGGGGCTGCGTCTGCGGGCTGGCCGAGAAGGAGGAACTCACGTGGATCGCCGGTCCTGAGGAGGGTGCTCGTCGTGGTGCGTAGGCGGTGCGCGGGCGCTGCGGGCCGGCCGGACAGGTCGTCCGGCTGCGTGGCGCGCGGCGTGGCCGTCGTCGTGACGGCAGTGCCCGACGCTACGCCAGGTGGCACCCGAGCCGCAGCGCGTCCCACAGCCCGTCGCGCGATGCCGTGGGCGCTACGTCGCTCGATGCCGTCGGCGCCAGGGGGACGCCTCCTACGGAGCCGCGCCGTCGTCCGGGCGCCCGTCCCAGCGGGCCCGCCGCATGTCGAGCCGCGGTATGTGGTCCTCGGCCGTCCGCTCGGCGGTGCGCAGGGGTGTGCCCTCCTCCCGGTAATGGGCCAGCGCGCGCAGTTCCTGGCCGGGCAGCAGCCGCCCGTCCGCGCGCACCACCCGCCACCAGGGCACCGCGCCGCCGTAGAGCGCCATCACCCGCCCGACCTGGCGCGGTCCGCCCACCCCTCGCCCGCCACCGTCCTTTGCCGGAACCCCTTCGGGCTGCCCCTCGTCTTCGAGCCACTCCACGACATCGCCGTACGTCATCACCCGGCCCGCCGGGATCAGCTCCGCAACGGCCAGGACCCGTTCTGCGTATGCGGGGAGTTCGCCCTCGGCCATATCTCCGGTCCCACTCATTCGGTCCATCCTGCCGCACGGCACCGACAATGGGATCGGACACACGGTCCCGCGCCCCCAGGAGGTCGGCGGCAAGGCGCCGCCAGGCCCGGCGCGGGGAGGATGATCCACTTCCCGCGCCCCCCGAAATGCACCCTGATGCCCCCCTCCACCGGTCGGCCGTGCCACCATCTTCCGGACGGTGACTGGTGATACGAGATCAAGAAGAGACGGCCGAGCAGCAGGGTGCGGCGCCTCCACGGGAGGCGGGCGCCCCTGAGGCGCTGGCCGTCGGCGCCGCCGGCACCGCGCCCGAACCGGCCGCGCCGACCGAGCGGCCGATGCGGCAGCAGGCGGCGCGACAGGGGAAGCACCAACGGAGGCCGGATACGGCTTCCGCTACCGAAAAGGCGAGCACGATCGAGAAGGCCGAACGACCCGGGGCGTCCGAGAGGCCGGAAGAGCCCAAGGAGCCCGAGCCACCCGAGCGGCACGAGGAGGAGAGGAACAGCAAGCAGCCCGAAGAGGCACAGGACGGACCGGCCGCGCGCGACCAGGGCGAGGAGCCGGCGTCCGGCGCGGCCCCGGGCAGGCCCCACACGGGCTCGCACCGTTCCGACCTGGGCTCCGACGAGTACGGCGAGTTCCATGTCGACCGGGTCTCCGGCGACGAGCCGCTGCTGCCCGCCCGGGTGCACCGGCCCGCCGACCTGCTGCGGCTGCTGCTCGGCATCGCCGGGATCGCCCTCGTCCTCGGGCTCGCCACCTTCGCCCACGGCACCACCCAGGGCCTGGCGCGGGACATCGGCACCGGCGCGAAGGCCGCGCCCCCGTTGCTGATCAACCTGGCGGGGCTCACCTCCAGCGTCGCGGTGCTGATCGTGCCGGTGGCGTTCGCCGTCGAGCGGCTGATCAAGCGGGACGGGCTGCGGATCGCGGACGGTGTGCTGGCCGCGGTCCTCGCCCACGGGGTGTCGCTGGCCGCCGACCTGTGGGTGGCCGACGCCGCGCCCGCGTCCATCCGGGCCGCGCTGACCCAGCCCCTCGACAACGGTTCCCTCTCCGCTCCGGTGCACAGCTATCTGGCGCCCGTGATCGCCTATATGACGGCCGTGGGGATGTCCCGGCGGCCACGCTGGCGGGTCGCGATGTGGTGCGTGCTGCTGCTGGACGCGTTCGCGGTGCTGGTCGGGCGGTACACCACGCCGTTCGCGATCGTCACGACCGTGCTGATCGGCTGGACCGTCGCCTACGGCACCCTCTACGCGGTCGGCTCCCCCAACGTCCGCCCCACCGGCCAGAACCTCCTCGCGGGGCTGCGCCGGGTCGGCTTCCACCCGGTCTCCGCACTGCGTGCGGAGGACGCGACCACCACGGACCCGTCCGAGCACCCCGACCGCGGCCGCCGCTACCTCGTCACCCTGGAGGACGGCCCGCCGATCGATGTCACCGTCGTCGACCGCGAGCAGCAGGCCCACGGCTTCTTCTACCGCGTGTGGCGCCGGCTCTCGCTGCGCGGCATCAACCAGCGCCGCAGTCTCCAGTCGCTGCGCCAGGCGCTGGAGCAGGAGGCGCTGCTGGCGTATGCGGCGATCGCGGCCGGCGCCCATGCCCCGAAGCTGATCGCCACCTCCGAGCTCGGCCCGGACGCGGTGATGCTGGTCTACGAGCACATCGGCGGCCGCACCTTCGACTCGCTGGCCGACGAGGAGATCACCGACGCGCTGATGCACAGCGCCTGGCGGCAGGTCGAGGCGCTCCAGTCCCGGCGGATCGCGCACCGGCGGCTGGTCGGGGACGCGCTGCTGATGGATCGTTCCGGCACGATCGTCCTGACCGAGCTGCGCGGCGGCGAGATCGCTGCCGGTGACCTCGTGCTGCGGATGGACATCGCCCAGCTGCTGACCACCTGCGGTCTGCGGGTCGGCGCCGAGCGCGCGGTGGCCGCGGCCGTCGAGGTGCTCGGCCCGGACGCGGTCGCCGACAGCCTGCCGCTGCTCCAGCCGATCGCGCTGAGCCGCACCACCCGCGCGACGCTGCGCCAGCTGGCCCGTGAGCGCTCCAAGCGGGAGCGCGAGGCGGTGCTGGAGGCCTCCCAGGCCGCCAAGGAGGCGCGGGAGGCACGCGAGGAGGCGGGCCCGAAGGACCGCAAGACGATCCGGGCCGAGCGGCATGCGGAGAAGAACGCCGAGAAGCGGGCCCTCGACGAGGCGACCGAGGAGGCCCGCGAGGAGGATCTGCTCGCCCAGATCCGCCGGCAGGTGCTGCTGATCCGTCCGACGGCGGTGATCGAACCGGCCCGTCTGGAGCGGCTCAGCCCGCGCATCCTCATCAGCTGGATCGCCGGTGCCTTCGCGGTGTATCTGCTGCTGTCGCAGCTCACCAACTTCAACCTCGGCGATGTGATCAGCCGGGCCGAGTGGGTGTGGGTGCTGGTGGCGATGTTCTTCTCGGCGCTGACGTATATCGCGGCGGCAATGAGCCTGCTGGGGTTCGTCACGGAGAAGGTCTCGTTCGTCAAAACGGTCATCGCGCAGATCGCGGGCAACTTCGTGAAGCTGGTGGCGCCCGCGGCGATCGGCGGTGTGGCGCTCAACACCCGCTTCCTCCAGCGCGCCGGGGTCCGTCCGGGCCTTGCGGTGGCGAGTGTCGGGGCGTCCCAGCTGTTCGGCCTGGGCAGCCACGTTCTGCTGCTGCTGACCTTCGGCTATCTGACCGGCACCGAGCAGACACCGACGATCTCGCCGTCCCGCACGGTCATCGCCGGGCTGCTGACCGTGGCCGTACTGGTCCTGATCGTCACCGCGGTCCCGGCAATGCGGAAGTTCGTCTCGACCCGGGTGCGCTCGCTGTTCGCGGGAGTGGTCCCGCGGATGCTGGACATCCTCCAGCGGCCCGGGAAGCTGGTCACCGGCATCGGCGGGATGCTGCTGCTGACGGCGGCGAACGTGATGTGTCTGGACGCCTCGATCCGGGCGTTCGGCGGCGGCGACACGATCAGCTACGCGAGTATCGCGGTCGCCTTCCTCGCCGGTAACGCACTGGGGTCGGCCGCGCCGACTCCGGGCGGTGTGGGCGCCGTCGAGGGCGCGCTGATCGGTGCGCTGACGTTCGCCGGGCTCGCCGCCGACACGGCGTTCCCGGCGGTGCTGCTGTTCCGGCTGATGGTCTTCTGGCTGCCGGTGCTGCCGGGCTGGCTGGCCTTCACCTATCTGACGCGCAAGGGCGAGATCTGAGCGGAGGCCGACGCCGTACCGGCCGGGAAGCACCCGCCCGTACGCGCCGCGCACAGCGCAAAGGCGCCGGTCCGTGGTGAACGGACCGGCGCCTTTGCGCTGTGCTGCCGGGACCTCTCGTACGAGACCCGGCGAAGGCCTGGAGGCCAGGAGGCCTAGTAGACCGGCTTCTCCGGCTCGACGGTGTGGACCCAGCCGATGACGCCGCCGCCGACATGCACCGCGTCGGCGAAGCCCGCGGACTTGAGGACGGCCAGGACCTCGGCGGAGCGGACGCCCGTCTTGCAGTGCAGGACGATCTTCCGGTCCTGCGGGAGGTCCTGGAGGGCGGTGCCCATCAGGAACTCGTTCTTCGGGATCAGCTTGGCGCCGGGGATCGAGACGATCTCGAACTCGTTCGGCTCGCGGACGTCGATGATCTCGATCTTCTCGTCGCCGTCGATCCACTCCTTGAGCTGCTTGGGAGTGATCGTCGAGCCAGCCGCCGCCTCCTGGGCCTCCTCGGACACGACGCCGCAGAAGGCCTCGTAGTCGATCAGCTCGGTGACGGTGGGGTTCTCACCGCAGATGGCGCAGTCCGGGTCCTTGCGGACCTTGACCTGCCGGTACGTCATCTCCAGGGCGTCGTAGATCATCAGCCGGCCGACCAGCGGGTCGCCGATGCCGGCGAGCAGCTTGATGGCCTCGTTGACCTGGATGGAGCCGATGGAGGCGCACAGCACACCGAGGACGCCGCCCTCGGCGCAGGAGGGCACCATGCCCGGCGGCGGGGGCTCGGGGTACAGGCAGCGGTAGCAGGGACCGTGCTCGCTCCAGAACACCGACGCCTGGCCGTCGAAGCGGTAGATCGAACCCCAGACGTACGGCTTGTTCAGCAGCACACAGGCGTCGTTGACCAGGTAACGGGTGGCGAAGTTGTCCGTGCCGTCGACGATCAGGTCGTACTGCGCGAAGAGCTCCATGACGTTCGTGGAGTCCAGGCGCTCTTCGTGGAGGTTCACGGTGACGTACGGGTTGATGCCCAGCACCGTGTCCTTGGCGGACGCGGCCTTGGAGCGGCCGATGTCCGCCTGGCTGTGGATGATCTGGCGCTGCAAGTTCGACTCGTCGACCTCGTCGAACTCCACGATACCGAGCGTGCCGACGCCGGCCGCGGCCAGATACATCAGCGCGGGCGAGCCCAGGCCACCGGCGCCGACACACAGCACCTTGGCGTTCTTCAGCCGCTTCTGCCCGTCCATCCCGACATCGGGGATGATCAGGTGGCGGGAGTACCTGCGGACCTCATCGACGGTGAGCTCGGAAGCGGGCTCGACCAGGGGTGGCAGCGACACGGGGACTCCGTTGGTCGGTCTTGATGGGGTTCCCCCCGCCCTAGCGGAGCCGAGACCGGGGGAGCTTGCTCTGCCCGTAACACTGCCACGCCCTTCTTCATTCCGAGACACCTGTTCCGATGCGCGAGACGATTTCGTCCCAGCAGCCGGGCAGCGGCTCCCGGGCGCCGCCGACAGCGCCCGGCACCGGGGCGGGACGACGGCCGGTGACGTACCCGGCGCCCGCTCCGATCCTCCCGCCGGCCCTCAAGAAGCAGGGAGACACCCCCGCGGCCGCCTGCGACCGGCCGAAGGGGCACGCACCCCGCGTCCCAGCATGCGGACGCACGTCTCACGATGCCGGGTGCGGGCGGTGCCGGTGGGGCCGGTCAGATACGGCATGCGGCCTCCATCCAGATGTCGGCCAGGGACTCCTCCAGTCCGATCCGGGGGCGCCAGCCGAGCCGGTCGCGGGCGGTACGGACATCCGCCTGCTGCCAGGTGCCGCAGCCGTCCGGATACGGGGAGGTGGCGGGCGGGGAGCCGACCGGGTGCTCGGGGGACGGGCCGGGGATGACCAGCCGGGCCGGCGGGGAGTCGAGTTCGTGGAGCGCGCCGCCGAAGCCGGCGACCCGGGCCAGCACGGACGCCGCCTCCCGCAGCCGTACGGCGCGGCCGGTCCCGATGTTGACGACGCCCTGGGCGGCGGACAGCGAAGCGGCGTGCACCGCGCGTGCGACATCGCGGACATCGACGAAGTCCCGTTGCACGCCGAGCCCGCCGAGCTTGAGCTCGTTGTCGCCGGACTGCATGGCGCGGCGCATCGCCTCGGCGAGCCGGCCGAGCGGTGATCCCGCCGGGGTGCCGGGGCCGACCGGCGAGAAGATCCGCAGCACGACGGCGTCGAGCCCGGAGCCCAGCACCAGCTCGGTGGCGGCGAGTTTGCTGACGCCGTACGGGCCGCCGGGGCGCGGGACCGCGTCCTCGGCGGTGGACGAGCCGGGCTGGGAGGGCCCGTATTCGGAGGCGCAGCCCAGGTGGACGAGCCGGGCACCGCAGCTGCTGCGCCGCAGCGACTCGCAGATGGTGGCGACCGCGACGGTGTTGTGCCGGGTCAGCTCGCGGGCACCGCCACGGGTGGCGCCCGCGCAGTTGACGACGACCCCGGGGTGGACCGCGTCGAAGAAGCGGGTGAGCGCCCCGGGACTGCCGGTGGCCAGGTCGAAGCGGACGTCGGCGTCGTCCCCCCGCCCGAGGGCGGTGAGCTGGACGGCGGGGTCGGCGAGCAGGCGGTCGGCGACATAACGGCCCAGGTAGCCGTTGGCGCCGATGAGCAGCACCCTCATCGTGCGACCCCCCGGTCCGCGTGGCGTGTGGTCGGCTGGACGTTCATGTGTCGTGCTCCTAAGGCGGATCGAGGGAAGCAGGTCGGCTTCGGCCGCGGCGTCGGCGTCCGCCCAGGGGGCGGGGCCCACGTGGGGGGTGAGGTCCGCGGGGAAGAGGCCGAAGCGGCTGTTTCGGGGGGCCGCTTCGGGGGTGGTGCGTGGTGGGGGTGCCCGTGTGGGGGGACCGGGAGTCGGGGGCCGGGGGTCGTCCGGAGGGTCACGGCCGGTGCGCCTCCGCCGGGCCGGAGGGAGCCGGCCCGTGGGCGCAGGCGCCGGTGAGCGCCCGCAGGCCGTGGACGAGGAGGCCGAGTGCGGCGGCCGTGCAGGCCACGGCGGGTACGGCGGCCGGCCCGCCGGCGGTGGCCAGCGCCTCGACCGGGAGGCCGAGCGGCGGCAGACCGGGGAGCCGGGCGATCAGCACCAGGGACAGGGCGAAGGCCTCCAGGGCGGCGGCCGAGGCCAGGCCCGTGGCGGCCGCCTCGGGGAAACCGTGCACGGCCAGCAGCCGGGCGAGGAAGAGCAGCACGCCCAGTGCGGCGGCCGCGACCACCGCCATCGTGCCGTCGTCACCGAAGACGGCGTCCGCGCCGAGGAGCAGCGCCACCAGCGCGCCCAGGAAGAGCAGGGTGGTGGCAAGCAGTAACGGCCGGACCCGGGCGGCGAGTTCTCCCAGGCCCCGGCTGGCGGCCAGGCCACGCCGCCCGCGCACCGCGAACCAGTGGGCGCAGCCGGCCGCGGGGGCGAGGGAGAAGGCCAGTGCCACGGCGGTCGCGACGGCGGCCCGGGGCGCGGCGTACGGGAGATCTGGGCCGCCGGCCAGCAGTTGCCGGAGCAGCCAGTCGCCGTACACCGCGTACCCGGCCGTCCAGCAGACCCACAGGCCGGCGGTCCGCGGTCCGGCGCCCCGGTGGCGTCGTCGCAGCGGTCCGGACCGGACGCCCAGCCGGACGGCGAGGACGACCAGCACGCCGCCCGCGGCGCCGACGGCGGTACGTACGTCGGCAGGGGCCGCGCCGACCGAGGCGAGGGCGGCCACCGCCGCGACGCAGACGGCGCCGGGCAGCAGGTGCAGCACCCCGCGCACGCTCCGGGAGCCCCGGGCGGCGGCGGGCGCGGCCGCCGGCTCGGGCGCGGCCGCCGGGGTGCTGGCCGGGTCGGCGCGCGGCACCCGGGCGTAGAGCTCCTCGGCGAGCGAGAAGACGTCACGGTGCCGGAAGCGGGCGGCCGTACGGTCGGTGACGCCGTGCGCCTCCAGGCCGGCGGCGATCTCCAGCGCGTCGACGGCGCGGGCACACAGCTCCTGGTGGTGGTGCATCAGGGACCGCACGGGGTCGGCGGGGCCGCGGCGGGCGGGGCGGGAGGCCTCCTTGCGCGGCGGCGCGGTCCGGGCGGCGCCCCCTTCCTCCATGGCCGGTGCGGCGCGGGTGGCTCCGCCGTCGGGTGTGGTCACAGCACGTCCCCTCTCCCCCGGGCCGCCGCACAGCCGCCCCGGCCGGGGCGGGAGTGCGGCAGGCGCCACCGGGCCGGGCGCCCGCGGTCACCGGGGAGGGCGTACGCCGGGCTGCCCGGACGGCCGCCGCGCCGACGACCGTCCCGGCGGCCGGGCTGCGCCACATCCGCCATGCCCGTCACCAGTGCCACGCCCACCAGACCCATCGCACACATCACGTCCAGCACAGCCGTCACCACCGCTCTCTCTCCCTTGCTCCGGTCACGCCGGTCTGATCGCCGGACCCTCCCTGTTTCCTCAGCTGTCCCGCCCCTCGGATTCCGGCCGCCCCTCGGATTCCGGGCGCTCCTCCGGACTCCGCGCACCCGCCGGCCTGCACCGGCAGGGCGGTGGCCCGCTCCTCCTCGGGGACCGCCCAGCTCGGCGTGCGAGCGGCGGGTACGGCGGTCCGGGTGGCGGCGCCGGTCACGGCCCAGCGGCCGGGGACATGGGACTCGGCGGGGCGGGCGAAGGGCTGCGGTACGCCCTGTGCGTCCCGCCCGCGGAAGGCGACCGGGCGGGACGGGGTGTGGGAGATCAGCTCCAGGTAGATGCCACGAAATGCCGCGACGTTCTGCTCGACGGTGAACAGCTCCAGCGCCCGCGCCCGGGCCGCCGCGCCCAGCCGGGCCCTGCGGTCCGGGTCGCCGAGCAGCGCGGTGCAGGCCTCGGCGAGGGCCCGGGGGTTGCGCGGCGGGACGACCAGGCCGGTGCCCCCGATGACTTCACAGACCGCGCCGGCATCGGTCGAGACCGTGGCGCGGCCGCAGAACATCGCCTCCACCAGGGAGCGCGGAAAGCCCTCGATGACGCTGGAGAGCACCACCACCGCAGCGGAGGCATAGGCGTCCTCCAGGGCCGGCACCTCGGGGCTGCCGATCTCCTCGAAGCTGACCGGGCTCTCGCCGACGGTGCGGGCGTCGGCCGCCTCGTCGGGGAAGAGCTGGGCGGCCAGCGCCCGGCAGTGCGCGAGATATCCGGACGCCTGGGGGTCGCGGCCGACGCCGCCGATGATCCGCAGGGTGGCCTCCGGTTCGGCCTTGCGGATCTCGGCGAAGGCGTGCAGCAGCGCGAAGAGGTCCTTCGAGGGCTCGACGCTGCCGACCCACACCAGCGTCTTGGAGTCGTCCGCCGCGGCGTCCGCGACGGCGGCGAGGGGGGCGGCGTCCATGCCCGGGTAGACCGTGCGCAGCCGGGCGCGGTCGGCGCCGCAGCGCTCCTGCCAGCGGCGGGCGCGGGTGTTGCCGGGAGTGATCAGCGCGGCCTGCGCATAGGTCTCGGCGGCCAGCGCGCCCTGAAAGGCCGCGAGCAGCGCGCGCACCGGCGCACTCAACGGCGGGGCGGCGCGCGCGAGATAGTGCTCGCGCAGCCGTACGCCGTACTCGGTGACCAGGAGCGGGGTGCCGAAGAAGCGTTTGGCCAGCAGCCCCGGAAGGGCGGCCGCGCCACCTGAGGTGGCATGGCACAGATCCACACCGCCGAGCCCGGGGCCGTGCCGGTCGCCGTACCAGTCCAGGGACAGCGGCCGCAGCGCGAGGGCGAGCCGGGCGGTGACCGCCAGCAGATCGTTGACCTGTGCGCCCTGGGCGGCGGGCAGTGCGTGGGGGCCGTGGCAGGCGGCTTCCAGGGTGCGTACGGCGTCCTCGGAGTGCAGCAGGGCGGGCAGTCGGCCACGTTCCCTGGCGAGTTCGGCGAGCCCGTAGAGACCGCCGGCGAAACGGTCCGCCTTGCCGGTCGCGGCGGAGCCGCCGGCACCGTCGGGTACGGCCGGCGGGTCCCCGGCCGGCTCGCCCCCGTGGGGCGCGCCCCTGGCCGGCTCGTCTCCTGGAGGCACAGTGGCGAAGGCGGTCACGAGATCGCCGAAGCACTCGGCGAAACGGCGCCGTTCGCGCCGTCCGGGGCCGCGGCCCTTGCGCTCCTCGGCCCGCCCGCCGCGCCCGGCGGAGAACTCCCCCCACAGTGGCGCGCTGCGCACCAGCCGTACGTGCTGCGGCAGTTCGGTCCGGCCGCACGCTTCCTGGCCGGGGCCGGTGCTCAGGGCGTAGACCTCGAAGTCATGGCCGGTGAGCCCGCGCACGAGCCGGTCGCACCACGCGTGCGGCTCACCGGACACATACGGATAGCCACCTTCGGTGAGCAGTCCAATACGCATGAGTGCACCCCCGTCCTCCCTGTCGGCGTCCCCGGCGGGCCGGCGGCACGGCCGCCACCTGCGGGAAGAAGCTATGCAAAGGGCCGGTGGCGCGATGGACGGTTGTCCATCGCGCCACCGGAAGGGGTGAAAGCACGTAACTTTCCACCCCTGAGGGCGTTTCGACGCGCTATGTGATGGCCGGGACACGGCGCGTAGTGCCCGGCGCCGCACCGCGACCTGCGGTTCGAGCGCGGGGACGGCGGCCGGCAGCCCCTGGGCGCGGGACTGCCGCGGAGGGCCTACGGGTCGCCGCGGGCCGCAGCCGGGGTGAGGGCAGGCCGGGCGCGCGCCGTGCCGGGCGAGCGGTCCGGTCAGCGCGAGCGGCGTCCGCTCAGCGCTGGGTGGGGAACGGCCAGGAGTTGGGCCGGCAGGTCACCCCGTCGGTCGTCAGGAACTTCGTCTGCTGCATCATCACCGGGGCGAGCGCCCCCTTCCGGGAGCAGCTCTCGTGGTTGTGGCCGAGGCGGTGGCCGACCTCATGATTGATCAGCATCTGCCGGTAGGCGTACATCTTGTCGTGGCCGTAGGTCTGAGCGCCCTGTGCCCAGCGGTATGCGTTGATCATGACCCGGTCGGTCGCCGCCGAGTCACAGGAGACGTTGTCCTCGCTGGTGTCGAGGCCGGACTTGGCGCACCACGTGTCGGTGGTCCCCGGGCTGGCCAGCGTGATCACGAAATCGGCGTCGCCGGATGCCACCCGCTGGAAGGCCATCCGCCCGCCGTGTGCCCAACTCCGCTCATCGTTGAGGGTCTTGTGCACCGCCTCGGCGAACAGCTCGCCGTCCAGCGGCAGCCCCTCCTCGATGTCGACGCGGTAGCTCAGCACCTTGCCGCGTCCGGGCGCCTTGGCCTCGCTGCTGACCGGCTTGAACCGGCCGCTGGCCGTCAGATGGGCATCGAGCGGGAAGACCTGCGTCATCTGCTCGTCGTAACCGGCGGGCTTGGCGTCCTGGGTGGGCCTGGCGTGTGACCTGGAGGCGTCGTCGCCGACCCCGTCGGTACGGTCGTTGCCGCTGCGCGTCTGCGGTTCGCCGCCGTCCGTGCGCTGTTCGGCGACCTGGCCCGCGATGACCACGGCGAGCACGGTGGTCACGGCCGCGGCCGCGGCGCCGGTGAACGTCCGGCCCTTGCCGCCCTTCCTGCTGCCGTGCCGCGACTCCTCCGCTGCGTCTTCCCCGTCGACCCCGTCGCCGTCCTGGTCCGCCGGATCGCCCGGACCGGCCCCGTCCGCGCCGAATGCGGCCCGTGGGTCCGCACCGTCGTCCTCGTTCCGGTCGAAGACCACCGACCGCCCGGTGAACCGGCCGCCGGGGGGCAGCCCGTCCTTGCCGGGCCCGTACGGACCGGCCGCGGGGCCCGCCGTCCGGGGCGCTCCGGCCCGGAACACATCGTCGTCCGGGTCGTCCGCGCCGCCCGGCCCGCCGGTGCGGCCGGGGAACGGCCCGGCGTCGAAGGCGTCCATATAGTCGCGTCGCGGCCCGGGCCCGCTGCCCGGTGCGGCGAGCGGTGGTGCGCCGAACATCTCCGCGCGCGGCCGAGGGATCTTCGGCGCGCCCCGGCCGGGCTGCACCGAGGACGCCGGTGCACCGGGGAACGCGCCCCAGCCGCCACCCGGCTCATGCTGTTCGGGATGCCCGCCGCGCACCGCATCGCCGTCGAACGGCTCGCGCCTGCGGCGGCCCCGGCCCGGCTGCTGCCCGGGTGCACCGCCCCCCGAGGGGCTGTTGCCGGGCGGACCGGCCGTCTCCGGAGTTTCCGCAGCGGTCTCGGGCCGGCCTCGGCGGCTATGGCGTCCCACGGGGCGTGTCAGCTCCTGCCCGCATCAGCGGTCACATCGGTCACTTCACTGTCGAGCAGCTCGCGGACGGCCCGCGCCACTGTCTCCGGGTACTCCATCATCGCCACATGCCCCGCCTCCGGCAGCGTCAGCAGTCGCGAACCGCGGAATGCCGCGGCCGCCCGCCGCGCCATCCGGAAGGAGACCAGGCGGTCGCGCCCACCGTAGACGAGAAGGGTGGGAGCGAGCACTCTCTCTGCCTGACGCCACAAATTGTGCTGTCCGCCGAGCGTGTAGGCGTTCACCAGTCCGCGCGCCGAGCGCTCCATCACCTCCCAGAAATAAGGGAGTTCGAGCCGTCGCGCATATTCGTCGGCCGCGGCGTTGAACCCTTCGGGGCTGACCCGGCCGGGGTCGCCGTAACAGAGCGCCAGCACCTCACGGGTGCGGCGCTCGGGCGTCCAGTCGTGGGTGAGCCGGCCGAAGAGCCCGGCGATACCGGGGACGGCGAGCAGCGCCGTGGGCACCGCCGTCCGCTGCGGCCGCAGTTCGGGCAGTGCCGGGGAGATCAGCGTCAGGGTGCGGACGAGATCGGGGCGCACGGCCGCCACCCGGGTCGACGCGGCACCGCCCATGGAGTTGCCGATGAGGTGGACGGGGCCGCGGCCGGCCGCGTCGAGGTACCGGATGACCGCGCGGGCCTGCGCGGAGACGGAGTAGTTGCCGTCGTCGGGCGGCGGGGACTGCCCGAAGCCGGGCAGGTCGATCGCCTCGCCGTCCACCCGGTCGGCGAGCAGCGGCATCAGGTCCGACCAGTTCTGCGAGGAGCCGCCGAGACCGTGGACATAGAGCGCGGGCACGCGGTCGCGTCCGGCGCCGTCGCCCACGGCGCCGTCCGGTGCGTCGCCCCCTCGCGCGGGCTGCCCGGCCGACGCCCGTACGGTCAGCGTCAGGCCCGGCAGGCTCACGGTGCGTACCGTCTCCGCCCCGCCGGCCCGGCCGGGACCGGCCGGCGGTACCGGGAGAGCGGCGGTCGCGGTGTCCGGCGACTCGGTCGAAGACATGGGCACGATGTTACGAGACGATCACACCCCCGTTCGTGTGTCCGCCGTCACACACCGCATCGCGCTGCCGCGGCCACTCTCCTACGCTCGTAGGCGAGGGCAGCCGCCCCGGCCCCTGCTTTCATGCCAGGCACCAGCCGACGAACGAGCACGCGGGAAAGGGAGCCACCATGCGCGTCGACCCGACAGACCCGGAGACCTTCGAGGAGCAGAGCGACGCCGCCGAGTTCGACATCGAAGCGCCCGAGGCGGACGCCGCCGAGCAGTACGCCGACCTCGCACCCCGGAGCGACGAGCCGCTGACCGGTACCGACCCGGACGAGGCGAACGAGGCGGATCGCGCCGAACAGGCCCGCGTCGTGGAGCTCAACGAAGACGAATACCGATGACCTGGGACGTTATGTCAGCTTCTGGTGAAGGGGCCGGGCAGAAATTCTCGGCCCGGACCGCGCACAGCCGGGTTACCCAAAAGTACGATGGCGACCGCGGTGCACCATCTTGTGCGGGCCGCGTACGGAACCACTTCTGGGAGGCAGCGTGAGCGCCATCGAGCAGACCGAGGCGGCGCGCCCGCGGGGCACACGCCTGCCACGCCGAGCCCGGCGCAACCAGCTTCTGGGCGCTGCCCAGGAAGTTTTTGTCGCACAGGGCTACCACGCGGCCGCGATGGACGACATCGCCGAGCGGGCGGGCGTCAGCAAGCCCGTGCTCTACCAGCACTTCCCGGGCAAGCTGGACCTCTACCTCGCCCTGCTCGACCAGCACTGCGAGGCCCTGTTGCACTCGGTGCGTGCGGCGCTCGCGTCGACGACCGACAACAAGCAGCGGGTCGCCGCGACGATGGACGCCTACTTCGCGTACGTGGAGGACCCGGGCGGCGCCTTCCGGCTGGTGTTCGAGTCGGACCTCACCAACGAGCCGGCGGTCCGCGAGCGGGTGGACAAGGTGTCGCTGGAGTGCGCCGAGGCCATAAGCGCGGTGATCGCCGAGGACACCGGGCTGTCGCGGGACGAGTCGATGCTGCTCGCCGTGGGCCTGGGCGGTGTCTCCCAGGTGGTGGCGCGCTACTGGCTGTCCTCGGAGAGCAAGGTCCCGCGGGACACCGCGGTACAGCTGCTGACCTCCCTCACCTGGAAGGGCATCGCGGGCTTCCCGCTGCACGGCAGCGACACACAGTGACCGTGTTCGCTGCGGGCGTTGCCCATGGCGTCCTGCGCGTCCCCGTACCGGGCTAATGTGTGCTGCGTACGGCGCGGATGGCCGCGCACCCTCCCCCAGCTGACGCCGGGGGACCCCAGACCGTCGGAGGGACAAAAGCCGTGGAGGTCAAGATCGGCGTGCAGCACGCGCCCCGCGAGATCGTTCTGGAGAGCGGGCAGTCTGCCGAAGAGGTGGAGAGCGCGGTGTCCGACGCGCTGGCCGGCAAGTCACAGCTGCTGAGCCTGGTGGACGACCACGGTCGCAAGGTCCTGGTCCCGGCGGACCGGCTGGCCTATGTGGAGCTCGGCGAGCCGACCACCCGCAAGGTCGGGTTCGGCGCGCTCTGAGCGGGGGGCGCCGGATGCGGCGCCCGCAGGTGACAAAGGGCGGCGGCCCGGAGGGTTTCACTCCGGGCCGCCGCCCTTTTCCGCCCGTTCCGCGCGTCGGCCGCGCATTTTTCCGCCCTCGGAGCCGGACCCCGGGCCGCCGCATTTCCGCAGATCAGGCCGTTCGAGTCGGTCCGCCTGGGCTGATCGGGCAGGCCACCCGCGCCGGGAGGGTTGCTGCCGGTGCCCCTTGGGTACGACCGCCTACGACCGATTTGTTCAGCTGATCGGCATCGCACGCGGGAGGGAACAGCATGATCTTGGAAGCGCTCGGCGCCGTGCTCATCGGCTTCGCCATCGCCCTGTCCGCGACCCGATGGCTGCCCGACCGTTTCCCGGCCCGCCCTCTCACACTGGCGACCGGCCCGGTCGCGGCACTGCTCGGCGCACTGCTCACCCGCTCGATCCTCGGCCCCGGCCATCCCGTCCAGGTGACGGTGGCCGCGATCGCCGTGGGGGCGGCTCTGCTGTCGGTTCTGGCGCGCCCGCCGCGCCGGCGTCTTCGGCAGCCGGCCACGCCATTGAAGGGGCACCGGACGGCCTGAACCGCCCGGTGCGCCCACAGGGACGTCAGGCCGCGAGCCCCAGCGCCGCCATCCGCTTGGTGTGCGCCTCGGTGATCCGCGAGAACATCCGGCCCACCTCGGCCAGGTCGAAGCCGTCGGCCACGCCGCCCACCAGCATCGTGGAGAGCGCGTCGCGGTCCGCGACGACCCGCTGCGCCTGCGAGAGCGCCTCGCCCATCAGACGGCGGGCCCACAGCGCCAGCCGCCCGCCGACGCGGGGCTCGGCCTCGATGGCCGCGCGCACCTTCTCCACGGCGAATGAGGCATGCCCGGTGTCGTCGAGCACGGCCAGCACCAGACCACGGCTGTCGGAGTCCAGCCGGGCCGCGACCTCGCGGTAGAAGTCACTGGCGATCGAGTCGCCGACATAGGCCTTGACCAGGCCCTCCAGCCAGTCCGACGGTGCGGTCTGGCGGTGGAACTCGTCCAGGGCGGCGGCGAACGGCTCCATCGCCTCGTTCGGCTCCGCCTCGATCTGCGCGAGCCGCTCCCGCAGCCGCTCGAAGTGGTGGAACTCGGCCGAGGCCATCTTGGCCAGCTCGGCCTTGTCGTCCATCGTCGGCGCCAGCTTGGCGTCCTCCGCCAGGCGCTCGAAGGCGGACAGCTCGCCGTATGCGAGCGCGCCGAGCAGATCGATCACGGCGGCCCGGTACTGCGGGTCGGCGGATGCCTGCGCCCAGTTCTGGGCGGCGATCCCGGTGTGTTTTTGCGCGTCAGCCGCGGCGTTGTCAGGCGTTCCCATGACGGGCACAATAGCCCGCTCGGCCGCTCGGGGAAGGCCCTGGTCAGCCACTCCCGTTCACCCGTACGAACGGCGGCGGGACCCGGCCCCCGGCGTTGCGGCGGGCCGTGATGTATTCCTCACTCATACAAGCCTTCGGATGGACGCGCCGTATCCGGGGTACAGTGGTATTTGGACCTGCCGAGTATCGGTGGGTCGTTCCACGAAGCGGATGCCCGGTCGGTGGCCCGATCGGCTCCAAACCGACCGCCCTCTATTGCGGCGCGTAGCAGACATACGCACAGCAAGAGGGACACCGCTCGCGGCAGGAGTGCCTGAGCGTTGGCAGTGGTCCCGCCCCACCGGCCGCACACAGGCCGGCCCGTACGAACCCGTACGACGGTGCGGTACGACCCCCTTCGCCGCCTCACGCCGCGTCTCACAGAAGAGGCAAGATTCTGTCTACATTTCGAGACCTCGGGATTTTTCCCGAGACGGCCGAGTCGCTGGAAGCCGTCGGCATCATCTCCCCCTTTCCCATCCAGGAGCTGACGCTCCCCGTCGCCCTCGCCGGCAACGACGTCATCGGCCAGGCCAAGACCGGCACGGGTAAGACCCTGGGCTTCGGCCTGCCGCTCCTTGAGCGCACCACGGTCCCCGCCGATGTCGAGGCGGGCCGCGCGCGGCCCGAGCAGCTGACCGACGCGCCGCAGGCCCTGGTGGTCGTCCCGACCCGCGAGCTGTGCCAGCAGGTCACCAACGACCTGCTCACCGCCGGCAAGGTGCGCAATGTCCGGGTGCTGGCGATCTACGGCGGCCGTGCCTACGAGCCGCAGGTCGAGGCGCTGAAGAAGGGCATCGACGTCGTCGTCGGTACGCCCGGCCGGCTGCTCGACCTCGCGGGCCAGCGCAAGCTGAACCTCTCCCAGGTCAAGAGCCTGGTGCTGGACGAGGCCGACGAGATGCTCGACCTGGGCTTCCTGCCCGACGTCGAGAAGATCATCCAGCTGCTGCCGGCCAAGCGCCAGACGATGCTGTTCTCCGCAACCATGCCCGGCCAGGTCATCTCCCTGGCCCGCCGCTACATGTCGCAGCCCACGCACATCCGCGCCACCGCGCCGGACGACGTGGGCCAGACCGTCGCCAACACCACCCAGCACATCTTCCGCGCCCACTCCATGGACAAGCCGGAGCTGGTCTCCCGCATCCTCCAGGCCGAGGGCCGGGGCCTGGCGATGGTGTTCTGCCGTACGAAGCGGACCGCCGCCGATATCGCCGACCAGCTCGCGCGCCGCGGCTTCGCCTCCGGCGCCGTGCACGGCGACCTCGGCCAGGGTGCCCGCGAGCAGGCGCTGCGCGCCTTCCGCAACGGCAAGGTCGACGTCCTGGTCTGCACCGACGTCGCCGCCCGCGGCATCGACGTCGAGGGTGTGACGCACGTCATCAACTACCAGTCCCCCGAGGACGAGAAGACCTACCTGCACCGCATCGGCCGTACGGGCCGGGCGGGCGCCAAGGGCACCGCGGTCACCCTCGTCGACTGGGACGACATCCCGCGCTGGAAGCTGATCAACAAGGCGCTGGACCTGGCGTTCGACGAGCCGGAGGAGACCTACTCCACCTCGCCGCATCTGTACGAGCAGCTGAACATCCCCGCGGGCATCAAGGGTGTGCTGCCGCGCACCGAGCGCACCCGGGCCGGGCTGGCCGCCGAAGAGGTCGAGGACCTCGGCGAGACCGGCGGCCGCGGCCGCGGCCCCCGTAAGGCCGCCGCCGTCGTCGAGGAGGAGCGCCCCCCGCGCACCCGTACGCCGCGCCAGCGCCGCCGGACCCGTGGCGGCACGCCGACGGACGGCCCCGCCGCCGAGGCCCCGAAGACCGGATCGCCGGCCGCCGCCGAGGGCACCGAGGATGCGGAGGCCGCCGGACCGCGTCAGCCGCGCCGGCGCCGCCGTACCCGCGGCAGCCAGACCACGGGCGCAGCGGTCGTGGCGGCCCCGGCCGCCGAGGCGCCCGCTGCTGCCGTCGTGGCCACCGAGGCTCCGGCCGAGCCCGCGAAGCCGCGCCGCCGCCGTCCCCGGATCACCCGTCCCGAGGACACCGGGACCTTCCAGACCGTCGAGGTCGCCGCGAGCGCGCTCGCGGCGCAGGGCGCGGCGGTCGCCGCCGAGGCCGTGACCGAGCCCGCCGAGGCGCCGGCCACCCCGCGCCGCCGGACCCGCAGCGCCGCCAAGGCCGCCGCGGCAACGGCACCGGCCTCCGTGACGGAGACCGTGACGGACGCCGCGGTGGAGGCTCCCGCCAAGCCGAAGCGGACCCGCAAGAGCGCTGCCGCCAAGGCCGCCGAGGCCGTGGTGGACACGGCCGAGGCCGCCGTGGAGGCGCCGGCCAAGCCGAAGCGGACCCGCAAGTCCGCCGCCGCCAAGCCCGCCGCCGAGAGCGCCGTCGACACTGCCGAGGGCGCTGTGGAGGCACCGGCCAAGCCCAAGCGGACGCGGAAGACGGCGGCCGCCGCGAAGTCCACGGCGGACGCACCCGCCGCCGAGGACGCCCCTGCCAAGCCGAAGCGGACCCGCAAGAGCGCCGCCGCCAAGGCCGCGGAGGCGACGGACACCGCCGAGGCCAAGCCGGTGCGCCGCCGCACCCGCGCCAAGGCTCCCGCCGCCGAGGCGACGCCCGAGAGCTGAGCCTCTCCCCCGGCTGACGCCGGGATCCCCGGCCCGACGACCCGGCCCCGCACCCCGCGGGCGCCGGGTCGTCGGCGTCCCGCCCCGGTTTTACCGACCGGCCCGGATAGCCTCACCTCATGAGCAGGCCGCCCTCCCTCACACTGCCCCCGTGCGCGCGTGCGTACCGACTCGACACCGAGCGCGGCACCTTCGCCGTACAGGACGCCCGGCCCGATGCCGCGCCGATCGGGACCGCCCTGCTGGTGCCCGGATTCACCGGCAGCAAGGAGGACTTCGTCGCTCTGCTCGCACCGCTCGCCGCGGCCGGGTTCCGGGCGGTCGCGGTGGACGGGCGCGGGCAGTACGAGTCCCCCGGCCCCCACGATGAACGGGCATATGCACAAAGGGAGTTGGCGCTCGATGTGCTGGCTCAGGCGCAGGCCCTGCGGGAGCCGGACGGCGGGCCGGTGCATCTGCTGGGGCACTCACTGGGCGGGCTGGTCACCCGGGCCGCGGTGCTGCTCGACGCGTCCCCGTTCCGTTCCCTCACCGTGCTCAGCTCCGGGCCCGCCGCGATCGATCCGTCCCAGCAGGCCCGGGTGCGGATGCTGATCGAAGCGCTCGGCAGGCTCGACATGGAGAGTGTCTGGCAGGCGATGCGCGAACTGGATCCTCCGGAGGCGGCGGAGGCGACGACGCCGCCGGAGATCGGCGCGTTCTTGCACCGTCGTTGGCTGAACACCGTCCCCGAGCAGCTGATCGCGACCGGCCGTCAGATGCTGGAGGAGCCCGACCGGGTGGCCGAGCTGGCCCGTACCGGGCTTGCCACGCATGTCGTCTCCGGAGCCGTCGACTATGCCTGGCCGGTGCCGTCGATGGATGCGATGGCCGAGCGGCTGTCCGCCCGGCGCACCGTCATCGAGGGCGCCGAGCACTCCCCCAACGCCGAACGGCCGGAGAAGACGGCCGAGGCGCTCACCGGGTTCTGGAGCGGTGTGGGCTGAGCGCCGTCCGGTCGTGGGGACCGGCCGTCTGCCGTGTGGGCCGAGCGGGCGGTGTCGCCAGGACAGCGCCGGGCGGTTCGGCGAGCATCGAAGAAGGCGGGCCCTCACCGGCGCCCGGCCGACACCGGCTACGGACGAAGGGCTCGACCATGACCGAGAATCCGGCGACTCCCCCGGCCGGCGCCGAGGACGGCCCGCACGGCATCGCGCTCACCCGGACCTTCGACGCCCGCCGCGAGCTGGTCTTCGAGGCCTGGACGACGCCCGAGCACTTCGCGTACTGGTTCGGCGGGGAGCTGGAGGTGCCGGTCGGCCGGATGGCGATGGACGCCCGGCCGGGCGGGGTGTGGAGTCTGGTCATGCGCACCCCGGACGGCGGCGAGCTGCCGTTCTCCGGTGTCTACCGCGAGGTCGCCGTGCCGGAGCGGCTGGAGTTCACCCTCAAGGACGCGTCCGCGCCGAGCGGCACCGAGGGTGAGATCGTCCGGGTCACCCTGACCGATCTCGGGGACCGAACGGAGATGGCCTTCCGCCAGCTCGGCGGCAACCTCACCTCCGAGCAGTACCGCCAGGCGGAGGCGGGCTGGGCGGGCTTCTTCGACCGCCTCGGCGAGCTGCTGGCGAGGGCCTGAGCCGGGCTCTGCGCGACGCTCCGGCCACGGGGCGGGGCCGGGGCCGCCATGAGCCGTCGCGTTCCTGGAGAAGGCGCCCTGGCCGCGATCTTTGAGCGGCGCCCCGGTCGCGGTCCGTGTGAGGGCCCTTAGGGGCCCTGGTCCCTAAGGGGCCCCTAGTACTGCCCCTGGACGTGGTCCCAGAAGCCGTCGCGCAGGACGCGCCGCAGATCGGCATGGCTGCGCAGGGAGTGCCGCAGCAGCGCCTCCGCGGCGGTCAGCAGTTCCTGGTCGACGGCGCCGGGCAGATACGGGTGGCCCGGCAGCAGCCCGGCCACCCACTCGCGGCCGCGTTCCGACAGCCACTGCGCGGCGACCTGTGCGCCGACGAAGCGGACCTCTTCACGGCTGGGCGCAGGCCCCTCGCCCGCCGTCTGCTCGCTGTATTCGACGCCGACCCGCCGGGTGACGTACGGCTTGCAGAACTCCAGGTCGAAGGTGCGCGCACTGTCGACCTCCCACAGCAGCGGCTCGGCCTGATTGCGGCCGCCCGAGGCCTCGATGCCCCACAGGTGCACCCGGGCGCCGTAGCCCTGCGCCGCCTCCACCGCGGAGACCAGGTCCTCGTCCCCGCCGATGAGCACCGCATCGCTGATCGCGCGGTGCCGGGCCAGCGACTCCAGATCCGAGCGGATCAGGGAGTCGACGCCCTTTTGCTGGTTGTTGGCGTTGAGGTTGCCGAGCCTGACCTTCACATCGGGCAGCTCGGCGATCCGCTGCTGCTCCTGGGTGTGGATCCGGCGGCGGGCGCCGTCGTACCAGTAGACGCGCAGCAGGCGGCTGTCCGGGAAGATCATCCGGGCCTTGTCGATGAAGGCCTCGATGATCCCTTCGGCGTCGAGGTCGAAGGCCCTGCGGTCCTCCGTGCCGGCGACCAGCCGTCCCGCCGCGGCGTAGACATAGCCCGCGTCCACGAAGGCCGCATGGGTGGACGGGGTGGTGGCGACCTCGGCGAGCACCCGGGTGAGCAGCTCGTTGGTGCGCTCGATCCCGGCGGCGAGCGCGGTGAGGTCGGTGGGGCCCGTGGGCCGGACGTCGTTCATACGGGTCCCATTGTCCGGGCGGTCACTCCGCGGGCACAACTGCGCACGCTCGTCGTATTTAGACCGTCGAAATTTTTCTTTAGCGTAGGGAATGATTGCACTGGGCAGGTCGTTGTACCTGTACAGAGCGCCCGGCAGCGACGCCTGGCCGCTCGTCTACCCAAGAGTTCTCCGCAGGAGGATCAGACGAAGGGAGAAGCCGTATGCGCTTCGAGATCATGCGCCTGGACGATGTCGACGGCACCGCCGTGGACAGCACCGTCGTGGACGCCGCCTCCGTCAACCGGATCGTGCAGCAGGCCGCCGCCATAGGCCAGCGCATCTACATCCGCCCGGCCGAAACCGCCGCCCGCTGACGCCTCACCCGCCGCCCGACGAACGCGAGCGCACCGCCGGCCGAGCCCGGCACGGCAGCACCGCATGAGCGCCCCCGTACGAACACGTCGTACGGGGGCGCTGCGGTGTCCGCGGCCGCCTCTCGGGGCCCGTGCGGGGGTCAGGCTCCCTGGATCACCTGGAGCACGCCGTTGATGATCTGCTGCACGGCGAGGGCGGAGAGCATCATGCCCGCCAGCCGCGTCACCAGGACCACCCCGCCGTCCTTGATCACGCGGATGATCACCAGCGAGAACCGCATCACCAGATAGAGCACCACGTGGATCGCCGCGATCGCCGTCCAGACGGAGATGTGCGCGGCCACCCCGTGCGCATGCTGCACCGCGAGGATCACCGACACGATCGCGCCGGGCCCGGCCAGCAGCGGCATGCCCAGCGGCACCAGCGCCACATTGACGTCCTTGGTCTGGGTCGGCTCCTCCGACTTCCCGGTCAGCAGGTCCAGCGCGACCAGCAGGAGCAGCAGTCCGCCCGCGATCATCAGCGCGGGCGTCGAGATGTGCAGCCGACCCAGGATCTGCCGGCCGAAGAGGCCGAAGACGGCGATGACGCAGAAGGCGACGGTGGCCGCCTGCCAGGCCATCCGGCGCTGCACCTTGGCCGGCCGGCCGGAGGTCAGGGCCAGGAAGATCGGGGTGATACCCGGTGGATCCATGATCACGAAGAGGGTGACGAAGAGCGTACTGAAGACAGCGATGTCGAACACGGTGAAGGCCTTGCGAGAGGTGGTACGGGACGAGCACTCACGGGCGGCGCACGGGCGCGGTCCCGTAAAGGAGCGGAAAGCGGGGGAAGCTGTCGGGCGGCGGCGGGCGCAGACGCTCTGCGCACGGTGCGGACGGCACCGGGCAGGTGTCGAGGCCCCCGGGGTGGGGGCGCGCGGCGCGGCCGGCGGCCGTGGTGGGGTCAGCCGCCCGTGCCGGGAACGGGGAAGGCGCCGGTCGCGCGGCGCACGATCTCGCCGTAGATCTCCGGGTCGGTGGTGTATTCGCCGAGGCGGCAGGTCTTGCGGCTGCCGTGGTAGTCGCTGGAACCGGTGGCCAGCAGGCCGAGGTCGGCGGCCAGGCCGCGCAGCCGCGCACGGGTGGGCGCGTCGTGGTCCATGTGGTCGACCTCGATGCCGTCGAGGCCTGCCGCGGCCAGTTCGGCGATCGCGCTCTCCGGTACACAGGAGCCGCGCTTGACGGCCAGCGGATGCGCGAAGACGGTGACCCCGCCCGCGGCCTTGACCAGCCGGATCGCGTCGAACGGGTCGAGCTCGTGCTTCTGTACGTACGCCCGGCCGTCGTTGGCGAGCCACTCGGAGGTGAAGGCGTCCGAGACGGTGCCGATCAGGCCCAGGTCGACGAGGGCGGTGGCGATGTGCGGCCGTCCCACGGCGCCGTCCCCGGCGATCCGGGCGACCTGCTCCCAGGTGATCGGCACACCGAGCTCGCGCAGCTTGGCGACCATGCCCTGGGCCCGCGGCACCCGGTCGTCCCGCACCAGCTCCCGCTCCCGGGCGAGTTCCGGCTCCTCGGGGTCGAAGAGGTAGGCGAGCATGTGCAGGCTCACCCCGTCGATCCGGCAGGAGAGTTCGGCGCCGGTGACCAGCGTCAGCCCCGCGGGCAGCGCGGCACGCGCCTCGGCATGCCCGCCGACGGTGTCGTGGTCGGTGAGCGCGACGACGTCCAGCCCCGCGGCCGCGGCGCCGCGCACCAGCTCGGCGGGGGTGTCCGTACCGTCCGACGCCGTGGAGTGGGTGTGCAGATCGATGCGCACGACGCGGACTCCAGACCGTGGGGGACGGATACGGGACGGGGCCCGGCAGGGACGCCGGGCGGAAGTGCACCGTAGGGGGACCTCAGAAGGATACCGGGCGGCCGGTAGCGTCCGTCGCCCGTCGGAGGGTGAGCGGCGCCACCCCGCCGCCCGGCGGCCGCGGCCCGTGGCGCCGGCGTGCGGCCCTCAGCCCAGAATCCGCGGCGAGATCGCCCCGCACGGCAGCAGATCCACCTCGGCGCCCGCCTCCCGCAGATCCGTCAGCACCAGCTCGTCGTACAGCAGCAGCCCCGACTGCTCGGGCCAGGCGATCGCCCAGAGCCACAGCCCGCGCGCCTCGCCCGCGAAGACCGCACGGTCGGGGGGCACATCGTCGACATGCCACAACGGGGTCGGCCGGCCGGCCGCGAGCACCTTGGCGTGCGGTGGTTTGTCCACGCACATATGGGGACCGGGGTCGGGGCCGTCGATACCGGCATAGCGCGCGCCGAGTCCGACGCCCAGCTCCTCGGCGATCAGCAGCAGTTCGCCGGGGCCGCCGAGCGGTCCGGGGCCCGTACAGGCCACCGCGGTCGCACGGCCGCCGCTGCGGTCGTCGCCGGCGCAGGCCACGCCCGTGAACAGCCAGCCGACCGGCAGCGGCCAGGGCATCCATACGGGCACCTGGGCGCGGTGCACCACCACACCGAGCGCCTCGACGCTCGGCGGGACCACGGGCTGGAGTGGGTGCACGGTGCCGTGCAGCGTGCACTGCCAGGTGTCGGAGAAGAGACCGGGCGCCCGTACCCGGCCTCCGCACTTCGGGCAACTGGGTTCGCCCCTCATAGGCATCCACGGTCCTCCAGCCCCGGCGCCCCGTCAAGGACGATCACCCGACCGGTGTGCCCCGAATCACGTACGGCGCCGCGCATTTGACCGGTTTCCCGGCCCGCGCCTCCCCGCCAGGACAGGTAGTTGCCACTTGCACTCTTTAGCGTACCTAACTTATTGTGTGTAAACGTCAACGATCTTGGCGGACCCACGGGGCAGCGGGGGTCAGGGATACGCAACCGGCAACGGGAAGGGGAACCGCAGCATGAGCGGCACGAAGAGCAGCGGCCACGGCCGCGCGGACGATCCGTTCGAGGAGGGCGGCACGTCCCTCCTGCGCCAGCCGAAGGCCGTATGGGCCACGGCGGGCGCCTCGGTCGTGGCCTTCATGGGCATCGGCCTCGTCGACCCGATCCTCCCCTCGATCGCCCAGGGCCTGCACGCCACCAACAGCCAGGTCTCCCTCCTCTTCACCTCCTACTTCCTGATCACCGCCGTCGCGATGCTGGTCACCGGATTCGTCTCCAGCCGTATCGGCGGCCGGAAGACGCTGCTGGCCGGACTGGCACTGGTGGTGGTCTTCGCCGCGCTCTCCGGCATGTCGGGATCGGTCGGCGAACTCGTCGGCTTCCGGGCCGGCTGGGGCCTGGGCAACGCCCTGTTCGTCTCCACCTCGCTGGCGGTCATCGTGGGCGCCGCGGCCGGCGGGAGCGCAGCGGCGATCCTGCTCTACGAGTCCGCGCTGGGGCTCGGGATGGCCTGCGGCCCGCTGCTCGGCGCGGTCCTCGGCGACATGAAGTGGCGCTACCCGTTCTTCGGCACCGCCGCCTTGATGGCCATCGGCTTCCTCGCCATCACGGCCTTCCTCAAGGAGCAGCCCAAGCCGGCCCGCAAGACCTCGCTCCTCGACCCCGTCAAGGCCCTCGGCCACGGCGGCCTGGCCTCCGCCGCCGTCTCCGCGTTCTTCTACAACTACGCGTTCTTCACGGTGCTGGCCTTCACCCCGTTCGTGCTGAACATGTCGCCGTACAAGTCCGGTGGGGTGTTCTTCGCCTGGGGTGTGCTGCTCGCGGTGTTCTCGGTGATCGTGGCGCCCCGGCTCCAGCACCGCTTCGGCTCGCTGAAGGTGCTGGGCGCCTCGCTGCTGCTGCTCGCCGCCGACCTGCTCGTACTGGGCTACGGCGACCACACCACCGCCGTCGTCTGCACGGTCGCGTCCGGCGCCTTCATCGGCCTGAACAACACCGTCTTCACGGAACTGGCCCTGGGCGTCTCGGACGCGCCGCGTCCGGTGGCGAGCGCCGGCTACAACTTCGTGCGGTGGTTCGCGGCGGCGGCCGCACCGTTCCTCGCGCCCAAGATCGAGGAGTGGACCGACATCCATATCCCGTTCGTGATCGCGGCCGCGGCGGCAGTGGTCGGCGCCGCCATCGTCGCCCTCCGGCGCCGGGCGCTGACCCTCCACGCCGAGGAACGGGAGCCGCAGCACGCCGTGCAGGACGGGGTGGCCGTCTTCGCCGACTGAGGCGGAACCCGCGCGCCCGTCCGTCTGCCGTCCCGCACAAGGAAACTGACGCCCCGTCCGCCCTCTCTTCCGGAGGGCGGACGGGGCGCGCCGCCGTAGCGGCTCAGTCGAGCGGTACGCCCGCGCGCAGCGGGTCGCGCAGGTCCGTGCCGCGCTCCAGCCAGCGCTTCTCCAGGGCCTCGGCGCCGTGCACCCGCTTCCAGGCGGCCTCGTTGGGCGTCATCGGCAGCAGCGGCAGAAACCGGACCGGCTCCCTCGGATCGTCGAGTTCGAGGTCCTCGACGAGCCCCCCGGGCGATGCGACCAGGACCGAGGTGAAAGCCGCCTCCGGCCACAGCGGCTCCCCCACGTCCAGCGAGGCACCGGGAGCCACGACCACCCCCTCGACCTGCGGCGACGCGGCGAGCACGGCGAGCGGCCTGAGCACCTTGTCGCTCTCCACGCGGCCGGCCCTTACGGACAGCAGGAGTTCGGCGCGCGGGCCCCGCAGGGGATCGGCCAGTACGACGGTGGGATCGGCCATGGGCTGCGCGGACATCCCGAGCGTGGCGTAACGGACCACCCCGTTGTCCACAAAGCGGAGGACCTCGATACGGTCGGTGCCGAGGAAGGTGACGGCGGCGCGCGCGTCCGGCTCGCCCAGGGTTGTCCGCAACCGGGCCTCGACCAGCTCAAGAACGTCAGACATGCCGCGAGCATACGGCCGGTCCCGCACCCGGCCGGCACCTCGGCGGTCTCCCCCGGGCTCCGTCCGGGGGGCTCCGTCGCAGCGCCCGTCCTTCGTATGGAACAGGCAAAGCGGCACCGTAACGCTTCAGGCGGCTGATAGCCTTGCCGTCTGGTCAGGGAATGACGTCGTCCCCCAACGGGGACCGGCCGGAGGAGGTGGGGCTGCGGTGGATCCGAGTCGACCGTGCAGTACCGATAGTTCTCCTGTCATCCCCTTCGCGCAGCGAATCTCCTGATCCGAGAGCTTCCGTACCCCGCCGCTCAGCGGCGAAACCAGGGAAGCACCTTTGCGCCGGATGTAGATGACGGAAGAGCGCCTTCGACTCTTTGTTCCGTGTTTTCTGCGAACTGCCGTCAGTGTCCCCGCACGGAGCGCCGCCCGCTTTGCGGACGTACAGCCGATGACGCCTTGTACGTCCACGTTCCGGGCAGCGTTGCGCCCCGCGCTCGCAGCTGACGGCCGGCCCGTGAAGGAGCCTGCCATGTCGATGATCCGTGACCTGCGTGCCGCCGTCCGTCCGTCCCGGCGTCGCGACGACGCCCCGTACCGCTACGAGTCCGTCCCCTGCGCGAACAGCGCCATCGTCGACTGCGGTGTGTACCGCGAGGGCCGCCGGGTGAGCGAGCACGTCAGCCCGGCCGAGGCGATGGCCGGGGTCCGGGCCGAGGGCGGCTTCGCCTGGATCGGACTGCACGAGCCCACCGAGGCCGAATTCGCCGGTATCGCCCAGGAGTTCGGGCTGCACCCGCTCGCCGTCGAGGACGCCGTGCACGCGCACCAGCGCCCCAAGCTGGAGCGCTACGACGAGACCCTGTTCACCGTCTTCAAGACGGTCCACTACGTGGAGCACACCGAGCTGACCGCGACCAGTGAGGTGGTGGAGACCGGCGAGGTGATGTGCTTCACCGGCCGGGACTTCATCGTGACCGTGCGGCACGGCGGCCAGGGCTCCCTGCGTGCGCTGCGGCACCGGCTCCAGGACGACCCGGAGCTGCTGGCCAAGGGGCCGTCCGCGGTGCTGCACGCCATCGCCGACCAGGTCGTCGACGGCTATATGGCGGTGGCCGGTGCGGTCCAGGACGACATCGACGAGGTGGAGATCGACGTCTTCAGCTCGGGCACCAACGGCAAGGGCAACGGCGGCAAGGGCTCCCCCAAGGGGGGCGACGCCGGGCGGATCTATCAACTCAAGCGTGAGGTACTGGAGTTCAAGCGCGCGGTGTCGCCGCTGCTGCGGCCGATGCAGCTGCTGAGCGAGCGCCCGATGCGGCTGGTCGACTCCGACATCCAGAAGTACTTCCGGGATGTCGCCGACCACCTCGCGCGGGTCAATGAGCAGGTGCTGTCCTTCGACGATCTGCTCAACTCCATCCTTCAGGCCAACCTCGCGCAGGCGGCCGTCGCGCAGAACGAGGACATGCGCAAGATCACGGCATGGGCGGCGATCTTCGCCGTGCCCACGATGATCGCCGGGATCTACGGCATGAACTTCGACTACATGCCCGAGCTGCACTGGAAGTTCGGCTACCCCGCCATGATGCTGGCGACGGTCGCCCTCTGCTTCGGCATCCACCGCGGGTTCAAGCGCAACGGGTGGCTGTGACCTCGGCCGTGTGACGTCCGGGTCCGCCCTGTCTCAGGGCCTGGGCGGGCCCGGGGGGCCTCGGCACGGAGACATTAGGCTGGACCGCATGACGGAGACCGTGTCGCAGGCCTTGCAGGATCGGGCGCTCATCGAAGAGGCCACGAAAAAGTCCGGCCTCATCTGGGTGCGGGGAAGCGCCGGCCCGGCCCGGGCGCTGTGGCATCTGTGGCACGACGGCGCCGCCTGCCTCATCGGGGACGGGTCCGGCGAACAGCCGCTGGCCGACCTCGGGCTCACCGACGGCGGTACGGCGACGGTCACCGTACGCAGCAAGGACAAGGGCGGCCGGCTGATCGCCTGGCAGGCCAGGGTGGTCGAGCCGGCGCCCAGGAGCGAGGCCTGGCAGTCCGCCGTCGACGAACTGAAGGGCAAGCGCCTCAACGCGCCGGACGCCGACACCCTCACGGAGCGCTGGGCGCGCGAGTGCCGGGTGCTGCGGCTGGAGCCGACCGGGGAGGCCGGGCAGCGCCCCGGGCAGATGCCGGAGGACTCGCACGCCGCGCCGCCGCTGGCGACCTCCGCGATCACCCGGCGCCCCGCTCCGGCCGCGCTGCCGAGGCTGCTGCGGCGGGGGCGTAAGGGCTGAAGCCCGGGACGTGCGGGCCGAGCCCGGCGCGTCAGGCCGGTGCATCAGGCCAGCGCATCAGGCCAGCGCATCAGGCCGATGCGGCCTCCGGGGCCGGCCGCACCCGGCGAGCTGCCGGGCCGGGGTCCGTCCCCGGCGCTCAGCCCTTGCCGGCGATCTTGCTGCCGTAGTCGACGACCTGGTCCTTGGCCGGGGCCTTGAGGTCCACGCTCTTGCCCCAATCGGCCAGCCGGACCACCCCCGCACCGCCGGCGCGACGCAGCCGCAGCGGGTAGGGCGTGCCCTCCAGCGAGACGTCCAGGGTGCCGCCGGAGCCCGCCCCGGCCGCCACCCGGATGGTGCGTACGCCGTTGATGTCGCTGCGGTCACCGGTCGTCAGCTTGCCGTGCAGCCCGAGCAGGCCGGCGAGCAGGGTGTCCTTGTCGGTGAAGCCGCTGAAGCGCTTGTAGACGGGGTCGGTGGCGGGCACCTTGACGTACTTGCCGCCGAGCTTGTCCGCCGCCTGGTTGGGTGCCCCCTGCGCACCGCTCTTCTCGCCGGCCCAGAAGGCCGCGTTCGCCTTCAGATAGAGCGCATCGCCGACCCGCAGCAGCTGGAAGGCGGCCGCCTTCGTGGTCAGCTCGCCCTTCGCGCCGTCCTTCGCCAGACTCATGTCGAGCTTGTAGGTGCGGCCCTGGCTGACGACGTTGCCGGAGAGGTGCACCGTATCGGCGCGCTGGGCCGCGGCCCGTGCCTTGGACTCGATCTTCGAGGCGGGCAGCTTTCCCACGCCATTGGTGCCGGCGTCCGGGTCTTCTTCCCCACCACAGCCCGTCAGCGCCGCGGCCAGTACCGCACAGGACGCCCCCACGAGCGCGGCCCGTCCCGTACGACGGGTTCCGGCCAGGGATCGGGGGCCGGCCCCCTGGGGGATTGCACTCACGTGGGCTCTGCCTCCTGATGCGGGTGACCTCGACAGCAGTACGGCAGCGTACCTGGGCCGCGCACGGTCTTCGGCGGGGTGCGTGGCGGTCACCCTACGGCCTCTCCCACCAGGGCGGCGGGGGCCGGGGCGCGTTAGCCTGAACCCGAATTGATGCCTTATTTCGGTGCCGAACGGGAGAAAGGGCGGCACTCTGCATGGCAGTGGTGACTCCCCGGGTCTTTGTCTCCCACCTCGCCGGCATCGCCGTCTTCGACCCCAACGGCGACCAGGTCGGCCGGCTGCGGGACCTCGTCGCGCTGCTCCGGGTCGGCGACCGCCCGCCACGGCTGCTCGGCGTGGTCGTCGAGGTGATCAGCAGGCGCCGGATCTTCGTGCCCATGACGCGGGTGACCGGAGTGGAGTCCGGCCAGATCATCATCACCGGCGTGGTCAATATGCGGCGCTTCGAACAGCGGACGTCCGAGACGCTGGTGCTCGGCGAGCTGCTCGACCGGCGGGTGCGGCTGGTGGAGACCGGCGAGGAGGTCACCGTCCTCGACATCGGCATCACCCAGCTGCCGGCCCGCCGTGACTGGGAGATCGACAAGGTCTTCGTACGGAAGGGCAAAGGCGGGGCGCTGCGCCGCAAGGGCGAGGTGCTGACCGTCGAGTGGTCCGCAGTGACCGGCTTCTCGCTGGAGGAGCACGGGCAGGGGGCGGAGAGCCTGCTCGCCACCTTCGAACAGCTGCGGCCCGCCGACCTCGCCGGCGTACTGCACCACCTCTCCGCCAAGCGGCGCGCCGAGGTGGCCGCGGCGCTCGACGACGACCGGCTGGCCGATGTCCTGGAGGAGCTGCCGGAGGACGACCAGGTCGAGATCATCGGCAAGCTGAAGGACGAGCGGGCCGCCGACGTCCTGGAAGCGATGGACCCGGACGACGCCGCCGATCTGCTCTCCGAACTACCCGAGGAGGAGAAGGAGCGGCTGCTGGCGCTGATGCGGCCGGAGGAGGCCGCGGATGTGCGGCGGCTGATGGCGTACGAGGAGCGGACCGCGGGCGGTCTGATGACCACCGAGCCGATCGTGCTGCGCCCGGACGCGACGGTCGCGGACGCCCTGGCACGGGTGCGCGACCCGGACCTCTCGCCCGCGCTGGCCGCCCAGGTCTATGTCTGCCGGCCACCGGACGAGACCCCCACCGGCAAGTATCTGGGCCTGGTGCACTTCCAACGGCTGCTGCGCGACCCGCCGTTCACCCTCGTCAGCTCGATCGCCGACACCGATCTGCCGGCCCTGCCACCGGACACCCCGCTGCCGGAGGTGACCAGCTATCTGGCCGCGTACAACATGGTCGCGGCTCCGGTGGTGGACGAGGGCGGGGCGCTGCTGGGCGCGGTCACCGTCGACGATGTGCTGGACCATCTGCTGCCGGACGACTGGCGCGAGGACGGTCTGCACGGCTCGGCGGCGGCCGGTCTGACCGGCGACAGGCATGCCGGGGAGCGGGCCGATGGGCGCTGAGGAGCGGGAGAGCGGCCGGGAACGGTCGCGGGCGAACGGCGCCTCGGCGGTGCGCCGGGGCGCCACCGACCGGCCGCGGGTCCGTCTCGACCAGCCGCGCGCACCGCGCCGTACGTTCCTGCCGGAGTACGACCCGGAGGCATTCGGGCGGCTGTCGGAGAAGATCGCCCGCTTCCTGGGGACCGGCCGCTTCATCGTCTGGATGACCGTCACCATCATTGTGTGGGTCATCTGGAACACGACGGCGCCCAGCAGTGTGAGGTTCGATCAGTACCCGTTCATCTTCCTGACGCTGGCGCTGTCGCTCCAGGCGTCGTACGCCGCACCACTGATCCTGCTGGCGCAGAACCGCCAGGACGACCGCGACCGGGTCACCCACGAGCAGGACCGCAAGCAGAACGAGCGCTCCATCGCCGATACCGAGTATCTGACCCGGGAGATCGCGGCCCTGCGGCTCGGTCTGGGCGAGGTCGCCACCCGCGACTGGATCCGCTCCGAGCTCCAGGACATGCTGCGGGATCTGGAGCTGCGGCAGCCGGCCGGTGCGGAGAGTGACGAACGCGACCGCTGACAGGCTTTCCGGAGGCACCCTCACGCGCCGTACCATCGGGACATGGCTACCGACACTCCCCCAGGCGCCGCGCCGAGCGAGGACGCGATCCGCGAAGCGCTCGCGACGGTGAACGACCCCGAGATCCACCGTCCCATCACCGACCTGGGGATGGTCAAATCGGTCGACATCGCTGCGGACGGCGCGGTGGCGGTCGTGGTCTACCTCACCGTCTCCGGCTGCCCGATGCGCGAGACGATCACCAACAACGTGCGCGACGCCGTCACGAAGGTCCCCGGCGTCACGGGCGTCTCGGTGGAGCTCGATGTGATGAGCGACGAGCAGCGCAAGGAACTGGCGACCTCGCTGCGCGGCGGCACCGCCGAGCGCGAGGTGCCGTTCGCCCAGCCCGGTTCGCTGACCCGGGTCTACGCCGTGGCCTCCGGCAAGGGCGGTGTCGGCAAGTCGTCGGTGACCGTCAACCTCGCCGCGGCGATGGCCGCCGACGGCCTGAAGGTCGGTGTCGTGGACGCCGACATCTACGGCCACTCCGTGCCCCGCATGCTGGGCGCCTACGGCAAGCCCACCCAGGTCGAGAACATGATCATGCCGCCGTCGGCGAACGGCGTGAAGGTCATCTCGATCGGCATGTTCACCCCCGGCAACGCCCCCGTCGTCTGGCGCGGCCCGATGCTGCACCGCGCGCTCCAGCAGTTCCTCGCCGACGTCTACTGGGGCGACCTCGACGTCCTGCTGCTGGACCTGCCCCCGGGCACCGGCGACATCGCGATCTCGGTGGCTCAGCTGGTGCCGAACGCCGAGATCCTGGTCGTCACCACCCCGCAGCAGGCCGCCGCCGAGGTCGCCGAGCGGGCCGGTTCGATCGCCGTGCAGACCCACCAGAAGATCGTCGGCGTGGTCGAGAACATGTCCGGGCTGCCCTGCCCGCACTGCGACGAGATGGTCGATGTCTTCGGCACCGGCGGCGGCGAGCGGGTCTCCGAGGGCCTGACGAAGACGACCGGCACCCAGGTGCCGGTGCTCGGCGCCATCCCGATCGACGTCCGGCTGCGCGAGGGCGGCGACGAGGGCAAGCCGGTCGTGCTGACCGACCCCGACTCCCCCGCCGGCTCGGCGATCCGCGCGATCGCGGGCAAGCTGGGCGGCCGGCAGCGGGGCCTCCAGGGCATGTCGCTCGGCATCACCCCGCGCAACAAGTTCTGAGACCGCGGCCGCGGCCGGTTCCCCGAGGGTGGGGGCCGCCGTGGACGCCGGCTCCCGGATGATGCGGAAAGGGGCGGGCCCGTACGGGTCCGCCCCTTTCCGCGTGGCCGTTCAGCCGTCGTACGCCGCCAGGTCCTGGATCACCGAGAAGCCCAGCCCGTATGCGCTCATCCCGCGCCCGTAGGCACCGATGTGCACGCCCTCGGGGCCCTCGCTCGCCGAGCCGGCCAGCACCCAGCCGTACTCGGACTCGCGGTAGGCGAACGACGTCGGGGTGCCGTCCACCGGCAGCATCAGCTCGCTCCAGCTCCCGCCGCCGAGATCGTCGGCCAGCTCCCAGGCGAGCATCGTCTGCTGGTCCAGCCAGTCCTGACGCAGCGTCCGGTCCATCTGGGTCGGCCAGGTCTGCGCGAGCAGGCCCGACCCGGCGAGCCAGGCGGCCGTCGAGACCGAGGTCGCCTCCAGTACGCCGGTGCCGTCGGCGCTGCGCCGTACGGGGCGGCTGGCGACCGTGACCACTACTGCGAACCGCTCGTCCTGCGGGGGTTCCACCTTGATCGTGGGCTCCTCGCCGTGCCCGGTGGCGCCGTGCTCGACGGTGCCGTCCGCGGCCGCGCCTACCTGCATCAGCCAGCGCGGACCGGTGAACGCCTCGTCGAGGCCGTACCACGGGAACGCGGCCAGCAGATAGCCGTCGACCTTCCGGCCGGCCTCGGCGGACACCCCTTGTGCCGCTGTCCGACTCGTCGTCTCCATCTGCGCGGAGCCTCCTTGTTGCCCTGCGTCGTGGGCGGCCCGCCCCCCTCAGGCGACCGAACCCCGGACACCCGGAGCATAGCCATAGGCGTCAACACAGCCGGTCATACCGGTGTGTGTCAGGTGGCGTCGGAGTCGAACGGCGGACGCTCGTCCGGCTGACGGCTTCCGGCCTTCTTCACCAGGTCAGGGCGCCCGGCGGAGGCGGCCGGGGGCTCCTTGGACAGGCTGGGACCTGCCCCGTTCGAGGGCGTGGCGGAAGGGGCACTGTCGTGGCCGTTGACGGCGTCGGTGACCTCGGCCATCTCCTTCTTCAGGTCGAAGCCGTTGCGGATCTCCTGAAGGTCCTTGAGGCCGTACTCGTCCTTCTCCAGGACATGCTTGCGCACGAAGTTCTTGGGCTTGAGGTCCTCGAACTCGAAGTCCTTGAAGTCCGGCCCCAGCTCGCTGCGGATGTCCTCCTTGGCGCTGTCGGAGAACGCCCGCACCTTGCGGATGAAGCCCATGACGTCCTGGATGACCTTGGGGAGCTTGTCCGGGCCGAAGATGAGCACCGCAAGGATCACGAGCGCCACCAGCTCGAGGGGTCCTATGTCGAAGAACACCTTGCAGCTCCTTGGGTAATCCGCGGCCTTCGTCGGCCTATGGGCCAGGCCGCCTATCACGGTACCTGGCCCCGTACGTCGGGCGGGAGTCGCCCGCCCCAACACCATGCAAACGATCAGCCCGTGCTGGAGGAACCCAGGCTGAGCCGTACGGACCGTTCCTTGCCGCCCCTGTGGAGGGTGAGCGCCAGCGTGTCGCCGGGCCGGTGGCTGCGGATCTTGACGATCAGCTCCTCGCCGCTGTGCACCGGGGAACCGTCCACGGTGGTGATCACATCACCGGCCTTGATCCCCGCCTTGGCGCCCGGTCCGTCCGGGATGACCGGCGGCTTGCCGCTCTTGCTGTGCTCGCTGACCCGCGCCCCGTCACCGGCGTACTCCATCTCCAGGGTCAGGCCGATTACCGGATGCGTCGCCCGGCCGGTGTTGATCAGCTCCTCGGCCACCCGCTTGGCCTGGTTGATCGGTATGGCGAAGCCCAGCCCTATGCTGCCGCCCTGGCCGCCGCCGCCCAGTCCGCTGCCGCTGTCGGCCGCCCGGATGGCGCTGTTGATGCCGATCACCCGCGCCTTGGCGTCCACCAGCGGGCCGCCGGAGTTGCCCGGGTTGATGGGCGCATCGGTCTGGAGCGCGTCCACGTACGAGACATCGCTGCCGTCGCCCTTCTCGCCGCCCGCGGTGATCGGGCGCTGCTTGGCGCTGATGATCCCGGAGGTGACGGTGTTGGCGAGGTCGAACGGCGCGCCGATCGCCACCACCGGGTCGCCGACCTGCACGGAGTCGGAGTTGCCGAGCGTGAGCGGCCGCAGTCCCGTGACGCCCTCCACCTGGATGACGGCGAGGTCGTAGCCGCCGTCCTCGCCGACGACCTTGGCCTTGGCCGTCTCGCCGCCGCTGAAGGTCACCGAGATCTCGCCGCCGCTGCCGGCCGGCTGGACGACATGGTTGTTGGTGAGGATGTGGCCCTGGCGGTCGAGGACGAAGCCGGTGCCGGTGCCCTGCTCGGCGCTGCCGCGTACGTGGATGGTGACCACCCCGGGCAGCGCGCTCCGGGCGATCCCGGCGACGCTGTCGGGCCTGCGGCCGGCCTCGTCACCGGCGGACTGCGGAAGCCTGATGTCGTTGATCCCGCCGTAGCGCTCGACGTATGCGCCGATGCCGCCGCCGATGCCGCCCGCGAGCAGCGCGAGCGCCACCGCGCCGGCGACCAGCAGCCCCCGCCGGCGGCGGCGTTCGTGCCGTGGCTCGGCGACGGGTCCGCCCTGGAGCGGCGCGCTCCAGGGGTCGTACTGCTGCCAGGCGCCGTGGGAGGCGGACGGCTGTCCCTGGGCGGAGGCCGGGCCGTGGTCGCCGGGCAGGCCGGAGAAGGGCTGCGGCGGGGCGGCGTACGGCCCGGCCGCGGCTGCCGGGCGTGGACCGCCGTCGCCGGGGTGCGGGAGGAAGGCGCCGTCCGCGGCGTTCCGCGCCCCGTCGGGTCCGGCGGCCGGTCCGGCCGCCGTGTCCAGGGGGGCGGTCCGCGGACCGGTGGGGTGCGGTGCGGTGGGCTGCGGGCCGGTGGGCTGCGGTGCGTCGGTCCGGGAGGCGGTGGTCGGGGCGGAGGCGGTCTGCGGGGGGCCGGACTTCTGGAGTCCGGGCCGGTGGGATGCGGCGGGCTCGGCGGCCGGGCGGGGGTGCGCGGCGTCGGCCGTCCCGGCCGGCTGCGGCTGCTCGCCGGGGGGCGTGAGCGGCGGGAGGTCCTCGACGGTCGTCCCCGGCCCGCCCGTCGGCGAAGCGGGCGGTGCGGCGGGCTGCGCCGGACTCGGGTAGCCCGCACCCGGAACCACGCCCTGCGGGGCCGCAGGGGCACCGTACGGGGGCTGCGGCCCGGCGGCCGGCGGGAGCACGGTGCCGTGTGCGGGGGTCGCCACCGGCCGCTGTACGGGCGGCGCGGGCGCCCACGGCCCGGGGCCGCCGTACGGAGGGGTGCCGTACGGGTCCTCGGGATGCAACGGCTGCTGCCGCTGCGGCGCCGCGCTCGGGGTCTCGGCCGCTACCGGCACCGTGGGCGGTACCGGAGCGGGGGCCGCCACCACGGTCGGGGCCGTTTCGTCCGCAGCCGCGGGCCGTGTCCCGTCCCGCACGTCCCCGGCCACCCGGCGGAGCGTCACGGTCGACGGCACCGGGCGCGCACCGCTCGGCCCGGCGCCCGCGGCCCCGGGATCCTCCTGCGGCGTCCCGTTCGCGGCCCGCACGCCCCCGGCCACCGTCAACCCATCGTCCGCCGGGGCCGCTTCGGGCGCCTCGGCGCTCCCGGAGGACGGGTTTGCCACACCTGCTTCCGAGGCGTTCCGCGGCTCGGGCGGGCGCACGATCCAGTCCTCCGCCTCCTGCACATCGGACGCGCCGGCCCCCGTCCCGCCCGCCGGGCCGTCGGCGGACGGCATCGCCTGCGGACCGGCGGAGGGTTCCGTGCGCGGGGTGCCTCCCGGGCGGCTCCACCACTTCAGCTTCGGCCCGGCGGCCTTACCGTCGTCCATGCTCTCCCCAGAATTCGCCCGCGGTCGTGCGCGGGCCACCGCCACCTCGCGGCACGCGCCCGGTCAGGGGTGCGCCGCCCCACCGCGATTCAACCAGTTCCGAGGGGGGCTGCGCAGGGGACGGTCAGTGGTGGGCGGAGGTTGAGCCAGGGGCGGAGGGGCCTGCCGCGGCCGCGGAACCGATCAGCGGACGCATGGGCTCCAGGGGCGGGAGCCCCGGCGGGTTCTTCCGCACGGGGGCGTTGCCGGTCGCGGCGGCCAGCGGCGCGAGGTGGTACGCCGAGGCCGGACCGGTCGCGGCTATCAGCGGCGACAGGCCGAAGCGTCCCGCCGGGGCGGTCGCTGCCGCCGACGACTGCGGGGAGGGGGGCGCGGTGGTGGGACCGTACAGGGTCATGGCGCTGGGGGCCGGGGCCATGGTGGGACCGCCGGACGGCTGCTGCCAGGCGCCGGACCGGAAATTCTTGGCGGGAAACTCCTCACGGCGCAGGAGGGAATTACTGTCGGCCGCCGGGCTGACGCTGAGCGGGGTGACGGCCGTGCCGCCGCCGTCGACGCGTCCGCCGGGCAGATCCACCGCCGCCTCCAGCGGGAGGGCGCCGCCCAGCGCGAAGGCCGCGAGCGAGACCGCACCGGCCGCCGCGAAAGCGAACCGGCGCCGCTGCGCGGGCCGGTCGGTCTCCTGCACACGGAAGCCGCGCGCGCGGGACTGTGGGGGCACCGCTGCCATGGCATGGCCGGAGTGGCTGTCGGAGGGGAGGTAGCGGAACGCGCCGCCGCCGCGGGCGAAGTCGCCGCGTCCGAAGCTGCCGTTGCCGAGCCGGCTGCCGGGACCGCCGGGGTCGCCGCCGGGCAGCTGTTGCAGCCGTGCCAGCAGCCCCTCGGACGGTCCTGGGGGTGCCGTCTCGGCGAATACGCTTTTGAGCCGACGCTGGGCGTCGGCCTCTGCTTTGCACCGTCCGCATGTCGCAAGATGCGCGAGCACCCGCTCGCGTGCGTCATGCCCCAACTCGCCGTCGACCAGAGCCGCGAGGCGGTCGCCGAGATGCTGCTCGGCGGGGGACGGACCGCCCATGGCACTCACGCGATTCCGACCTCCCCCGTGGGCACCACGGCCAGCGAGCGCCGCTGCTCACGCTCTTCGGCGCGCGTGGCCGGAGCGCGGTGCTTGAGCGCCTTGCGCAGATGGGAGCGGCCGCGGTGGATCCGGCTGCGGACCGTACCGAGCTTGACACCGAGCGTCGCGGCGATCTCCTCGTACGACAGGCCCTCGATGTCGCACAGGACGACGGCGGCACGGAACTCGGGCGCGAGGGTGTCCAGCGCCTGCTGCACATCGGCATCGAAGTGGGTGTCGTTGAAATGCTGCTGCGGGGAGGGCTCACGGCTGGGGAGCCGCTCGGCGGCATCGTCACCCAGCGCATCGAAGCGGATGCGCTGACGGCGGCGGACCATGTCCAGGAAGAGGTTGGTGGTGATCCGATGCAGCCAGCCCTCGAAGGTGCCGGGGGTGTACGTCGACAGCGAGCGGAAGACGCGGACGAAGACCTCCTGGGTGAGGTCCTCGGCGTCGTGCTGATTGCCGGTGAGGCGGTAGGCGAGGCGGTAGACCCGCGCACTGTGGGTGCTGACGATCTCCTCCCAGCTGGGCGGAGTCCACGCCTGCGCATCCGCGTCTGCGGCAAAGGTCGCGGTCGTTGCGGAGTCGGCGACGGGGGCCCCTCCCACGGCCTTGGGGCCATGGGGGCGGGAACGGTCAGCAGTGTTTGTCACGGATTTCGGCTCGGCGAACGACCTCTTCAAGCGCCTCAGCACCCCTCGGTCACCCGCCGCAGCCGCACCTCCCCTGGTGGCTCTGGTGGTGTCCAGTAGAGCCCCTACCATATCCACCTCGCCCGTTAGCTCCGGATAAGCAGTTTTGACCTGCATTTGGTCCTGCTGCGTGTCTCGCGCGGTCTTCACCGGTCCATCCCCCCGTCTTCCCCCTGCCTCTCCTCAACGTCCAGTCCCATCTGCGGGTTCCCGCACGCAGCGGATACAGTCACGGTTGCGTCAACTACGGGGACAGGAGAGGGCCATTACCGGCAACCGGCAGACGAACTTGGCATTCGCCGAGGCGTACGGCGCCGGGACCATCGACGACAGCGCCGAGGCCGCCCTGCGCTGGGCCCGTGACTGCGCGCGCGAAGCCGGCATCCGGACGGTGACGACCGGCACCGGCGCGGCCCTGCGTCTGCTCGCCGCCACCACGGACGCCAAAGCGGTCGCCGAGATCGGCACCGGCACCGGCGTGTCGGGCATCTACCTCCTGCACGGCATGCGTCCCGACGGGGTGCTGACCACCGTGGATCTCGAACCCGAGCGGCAGACGTTCGCCAAGCAGGCGTTCCGTTCGGCCGGCTTCGCCGGGAACCGCGCCCGCTTCATTCCGGGCCGCGCCCTGGACGTGCTGCCCCGCCTCGCGGACGGCGGCTACGACCTGGTGTTCTGCGACGGCGACCTGATGGAGTGCCTGGAATATCTCGCTGAATCGTTGCGTCTGCTGCGCCCCGGCGGCCTGGTCTGCTTCGAGGGCGTCTTCGCCGACGGCCGTACGGTCGACTCCGCGATGCAGCCCGCCGAGGTACTGCGGCTGCGGGAACTGCTGCGGGCCGTCCGGGAGAGCACCACGCTGGTGCCGGCCCTGCTGCCGGTCGGCGACGGCCTGCTCTGCGCGGTCAAGCGCGGCTGACCTGCATCGGTACCGGCACCGGTTCCGGGGGAGGACAGGAAACGGCCCCGGCACGTGGCGCGCCTTCACTGCGCGCCACGTTCCGGGGCCGGGGTATCTCGGCTGGGGATACCGGGTCAGCCCCGGGAAACCGCCGGTTGCGCCGCCCTTGTCAGACGGTGACCTTGTCCAGGGCCTCACCCAGGGCCTTGGCTTCGTCGGGGGTCAGCTCGACGACGAGCCGCCCGCCGCCTTCGAGCGGAACGCGCATGACGATGCCCCGCCCCTCCTTGGTCACCTCGAGCGGGCCGTCACCCGTCCGCGGCTTCATGGCCGCCATGCTCGTTCCCCTTCCTGAAACCAGCTCAATCAAGCTCATCTCAGCCGACGGCCCGAATAGGCACGTGTCACCGGCATCGAACAGATTGCTTCCAGGCCATTATCCCGCATCGAACGACCCGATGACCAACATCGGGCAGCATCCCTTCGGCAACCCGCTCACTCAAACCCCCTCAATTCGGGGAGGTGGCTGCAATACTTCTCCGCCCGGCGACCTCCGACGCGCCCGCAATCTTTGATGTACGTCACATGCCGGGGCCCGATGATCTCCGGCATCCTGAGCGCTGACTGCCGCTGCCGAGCAGTCCGAGCCGCGACGGAGGGGACTCCACACAATGGCCGACACCGTGCTCTATGACGTGACCGACGGACTCGCGACGATCACTCTCAACCGCCCCGACGCGATGAACGCGCTGAACATCGAGGCGAAGGTCCTGCTGCGGGACACCCTCAAGGAGGCGGCCGCCGATCCGGCCGTACGCGCCGTTCTGCTGACCGCCACCGGGCGCGCCTTCTGCGTCGGGCAGGATCTCAAGGAGCACATCGGCCTGCTGGCCGAGGACCGGGCCAATGGCACCGGCGGCACCATGAACACCGTGCGTGAGCACTACAACCCGATCGTGACGGCGCTGACCGAGATGCCCAAGCCCGTGGTCGCGGGCGTCAACGGGGTCGCCGCGGGGGCCGGCGCGGGTTTTGCGCTCGCCGCCGACTACCGCGTCGTCGCCGACTCCGCGGCCTTCAACACGTCCTTCGCGGGCGTCGCGCTGACCGCGGACTCCGGGGTGTCCTGGACGCTGCCCCGGCTGATCGGCCATGGCAGGGCCGCCGATCTGCTGCTCTTCCCGCGCAACATCAGCGCCCAGGAGGCGTACGACCTGGGAATCGCCAACAAGGTGGTCCCGGCCGACGAGCTCGCCGCCCAGGCCGCGGCCGTCGCCCGCCGGCTGGCCCAGGGCCCGACCGCCGCGTATGCCGCCCTCAAGGAGTCGCTGGCCTACGGGGCCGGGCACACGCTTGCCGAGACCCTCGGCAAGGAGGACGAGCTCCAGGGGCGGGCCGGGGCGTCGGAGGACCACCGGATCGCGGTCGAGGCGTTCGTGAAGAAGGAGAAGCCGGTCTTCCTGGGCCGCTGACCCGCACCCGCTGAACCGGCCACGCTTCCACGGCCCCGCTGAACCGCACCCGCTGAACCGGTCCGGGTCAGCCGGCCGCCGCTTCCACGGCCTGCCGGACATGGCAGTCCGCCAGATGGTCGTTGACCAGGCCGCATGCCTGCATCATCGCGTACGCGGTGGTCGGGCCGACGAAGCGGAAGCCGCGCTTCTTGAGGTCCTTGGCGAGCGCCGTCGACTCCGGGGTCACCGGCTGTAGATCGCTGACCGTGCGCGGCACCGGCCGGCCGGCCCGGTCGGGGGCGTAGGACCAGATGAGGCCGTCGAGTTCGCCCGGGGCCAGTTCGGCGGCGATCCTGGCGTTGTTGATCGTCGCGGCGATCTTGGCGCGGTTGCGGATGATGCCCGGGTCGGCGAGCAGCCGCTCGGCGTCCGCGTCCGTGAACCGCGCCACCCCGGCGATCCGGAAATCGGCGAACGCGGCGCGGAAGCCGGGGCGGCGGCGCAGGATCGTGATCCAGGAGAGCCCGGACTGGAACGCCTCCAGGCTCATCCGCTCGAAGAGGGCGTCGTCGCCGTGGACCGGCAGGCCCCATTCGGTGTCGTGGTAGGCGCGGTAGTCGGCCATCTGCGCCGACTCCATGCCCCAGGGGCAGCGCGGGATGCCGTCCGGTTCCGTCACCACGCCGCTCATGCCCTGTCCACGCCTTCCTGGTCCGTCCCGGACGCTTCGGATGTCCCGGGGTGCTCCGGTGCGCCGGGCCCGGGGGCCGGCCGCGTCTCCTTGACCGGCCCGAGCACGGGCGGGCCGTCCTGTATCAGCCCCGGGCCGCCCATGGCGGAGGCGTGCGCTCCGGCCAGCGCGGCCTCCAGCTCGGCGATCCGGGCGTCCCGCTCGGCGAGTTCGGCGCCCAGGCGGTCCAGGACGTCGTCGACCTCGTCCATGCGGTAGCCACGGACGGTCACCGGAAAGCGGACGGCCTCCACATCGGCGCGGGCCACCGGGCGGTCCTCCGGCAACGGGTCGTACAGCCGGTCCGGCTCGGCGTCCCGCAGCCCACCGCCGTCACCGCCGCCGACGACGACGAGGGTGACGGCGGCCACCACCACGACCATCGCGATCAGCAAGAACCAGAACACGACCAACTCCCCGACTATGTGCCTGCACTGATCGTGCCATGCGGGTGTGACAGTTAGGGTCGCTCCCGGACCATGGAGAGGGAGTCAGGGAATGCTGCGGCTGGGGAATCGCGAGTTCGGGGCGCACGAGCCGGTGATCATGGCGATCGTCAACAGGACGCCGGACTCGTTCTACGACCAGGGCGCCACGTTCCGTGACGAACCCGCGCTGGCCCGGGTGGAACAGGCGGTGGCCGACGGTGCCGCGATCATCGACATCGGCGGCGTCAAGGCCGGTCCCGGCGAGGAGGTCAGCGCCGAGGAGGAGGCCCGCCGCACGGTCGGGTTCGTGGCCGAGGTGCGCAAGCGCTTCCCCGATGTGGTGATCAGCGTCGACACCTGGCGGCACGAGGTCGGCGAGGCGGTCTGCGAGGCCGGCGCGGATCTGCTCAACGACGCCTGGGGCGGGGTCGATCCGCGGCTCGCGGAGGTCGCGGCGCGCTACGACGTGGGTCTGGTGTGCACGCACGCGGGCGGCGCCGAACCGCGCACCCGCCCGCACCGGGTGACGTACGACGACGTGATGGCGGACATCCTGCGGGTGACGCTCGGACTGGCCGAGCGGGCCGTGGAGCTCGGTGTCCGGCGGGACGCGATCATGATCGATCCGGGGCACGACTTCGGGAAGAACACCCGGCACAGCCTGGAGGCGACCCGCCGGCTGGGCGAGATGACGGACACCCCCTGGCCGGTGCTGGTCTCGCTGTCCAACAAGGACTTCGTCGGCGAGACGCTCGACAAGCCGGTCAAGGAGCGGGTGCTCGGCACCCTCGCGACCACCGCCGTCTCGGCCTGGCTGGGCGCGCAGGTCTACCGGGTCCACGAGGTCGCGGAGACCCGTCAGGTGCTGGACATGGTGGCCTCGATCGCCGGCCACCGGCCCCCGGCGGTCGCCCGCCGGGGACTGGCCTGAGGAGTCCGGGCCTCAGATCCCGACCTCCTTGGTCACCAGCGCGATCGCCTCGTCCACGTCGTCGCTGAGGTGGAAGAGCTCCAAGTCGTGCATCGACGCCTTCCCCTCAGCGATGAGGGTGTCGCGCAGCCAGTCGACCAGTCCGCTCCAGTAGGCCGTGCCGAACAGCACGATCGGGAAGCGGGTGACCTTACGGGTCTGGACGAGGGTGAGCGCCTCGAAGAGCTCGTCGAGGGTGCCGAGCCCGCCGGGGAGCACCACGAACCCCCGGGCGTACTTCACAAAACACGTCTTGCGGACGAAGAAGTAGCGGAAGTCGACCCCGAGGTTCACGTACTCGTTCATGCCCTGCTCGAAGGGCAGCTCGATGCCCAGTCCGACGGAGGTGCCCCCGGCCTCGTTGGCGCCCTTGTTGGCGGCCTCCATGGCGCCGGGGCCGCCGCCGGTGATCACCGCGAACCCGGCCTGGACCAGCGCCCGTCCGATCCGTACGGCGGCGTCGTACTCCTTGGAGTCGCGCGGCGTACGGGCCGAGCCGAAGACGCTGACGGCCGGGCCGAGCTCGGCCAGCGCGCCGAAGCCCTCGACGAACTCCGACTGGATGCGCATCACGCGCCAGGGATCGGTGTGCACCCACTCGGAGGGGCCTTCGGAGTCCAGCAGGCGCTGGTCCGTGGTGCCGGTACGCACCTGGTCCTGGCGGCGCAGTACGGGACCCAGCCGCTGCTCCTCAGGGACCGGTGCTCCCTCGGGACTGGCCATGTCGTGCTCCCTCCGCTGGCAGATCGTTTGCCGTTTCAGCGTAGATCCGCCGACGTGAAGAGCAGGGGAATTCGCCGGGTATGCGGTCGGGCGGCGGCCGGTCCCGGGAGCTGCGGCCGGGCCGTCAGGCGGTCAGCCAGGCGCGCAGCCGCTCCTCGCAGTGCAGGATGCGGTCGGTCTCGACCCGTTCGTCCTTCTTGTGTGCAAGCAGCGAGTAGCCGGGGCCGTAGTTGACGGCCGGGACGCCCAGCGCACTGAAGCGGGAGACATCGGTCCAGCCGAACTTGGGCATCGCGCTGCCGCCGACGGACTCCATGAAGGCCTTGGCCGCCGGGTGGGAGAGTCCGGGCAGCGCGCCCGGGGAGTGGTCGTCGACGACGAACTCGTCCACCGGGCAGTCCGCGAAGACCTCGCGCACGTGGGCCAGCGCCTCGTCGGGGCTGCGGTCCGGTGCGTAGCGGAAGTTCACGGTGACCGTGCAGGCGTCCGGGATGACGTTGTTGGCGACGCCGCCCTCGACGCGTACGGCGTTGAGGCCCTCGCGGTATTCGAGGCCGTCGATGACCGGGCGGCGCGGTTCGTACGCCGCGAGCTTCGCCAGGATCGGGGCGGCGGCGTGGATCGCGTTGGCGCCCATCCAGCTGCGGGCGGAGTGGGCGCGCTCACCGGTGGTGCGCAGCAGGACCCGCAGGGTGCCCTGGCAGCCGCCCTCCACCTGGCCGTCGGAGGGCTCCAGGAGGACGGCGAAGTCGCCGGCGAGCCAGTCGGGGTGGGCGTCGGCGACATGACCGAGCCCGTTGAGGTGCGCGGCGACCTCTTCCTGGTCGTAGAAGACGAAGGTCAGGTCGCGGTTGGGTGCCGGGACCGTGGCGGCCATCCGCAGCTGGACGGCGACGCCGGACTTCATGTCGCAGGTGCCGCAGCCCCACAGGACGCCGTTCTCGTCCAGCCGGGAGGGGACGTTGCCGGCGATCGGCACGGTGTCGAGATGGCCGGCGAGCACCACCCGCTCCTCGCGCCCCAGGTGCGTACGGGCCACGACGTTGTTGCCGTGGCGGTCGACGGTCAGATGCGGGAGCGCGCGCAGGGCGTGCTCGACGGCGTCGGCGAGGTCCTTCTCGTTGCCGCTCTCGGAGGGGAAGTCGACGAGCTGCGCGGTGAGCGCGGCGGCGTCGAGCGACAGGTCGAGGGCGGGGTGGTCTGTGCGGCGCTCCATGAATCCGACCCTATCGGCAGCACTCCAGTACGGTGGGCCCGTGTCCGCGCAGCCCTCAGCCCCCCTCCGCCGCAGCCGCCGGTGGCGTATCACCGCGGCCGTCTCCGTACTGATCGGACTGGCCGTCTACCTCGTGGTGCAGTACGTGACCGGTGGCCCCGGGGCGCCGAGCTGCACGGTGCGCGCCGAGGGCGCCGCCGAGGCCTACGAGCTGTCCCCGGAGCAGGCCGCGAACGCCGCGACGATCTCGGCCGTGGCCTCCTCGCGCGGGCTGCCGGAGCGGGCGGTGACCATCGCGCTGGCGACCGCGATGCAGGAGTCGGGGCTGCGCAACATCGACTTCGGCGACCGGGATTCGGTCGGGCTCTTCCAGCAGCGGCCGTCGCAGGACTGGGGCACCGTGAAGAAAATCATGGATCCCGTCTACTCGGCCGGGGAGTTCTACCGGCATCTGGCGAACGTGCCCGGCTACTCCCGGCTGCCGCTGACCGTCGCCGCGCAGAAGGTCCAGCACAGCGGCTACCCGCAGGCCTACGCCAAACACGAGGCGAACGCCGCACAGTTGACCGGGGCGCTCACGGGACGCGACCAGGGCGCGATGACCTGCACCGAGAGCCGCCCGGTGGGCAGCGGGGGCGCCGACGCCGCGAAGGTGCGGGAGAAGCTGGTGCGGGAGTTCGGCCCCCAGGTGCTGCCACGGGCGGGCGGCCCCGGCGGCCGTAGCGCGGGCGACGGGCGCGGCGTGACGATACCGGTGAGGTCGGCCGGTCCGGTGGTGGCCGCGGGCGATGCCTCGCGGCGCGGCTGGGAGCTGGCGACGTGGGCGGTCGCGCACTCCGCCGAGCTGCACATCGAACAGATCTCTTACGCCGGCCGGACGTGGACCGCGGCCGATTCGGGGAAGGGCTGGCAGCAGAAGCCGGCCGCTTCCGCGGCGGCCGCGCGCAACGTTCGTATCATCACCGAGCAATAGTTCGCCGGGTCCCCCTAAAGGGGCATGGGCGGCAATTCCTTTGATGCGCTGGGGAGTTGGCCGGACCGCGTGGGTGCGCTCGGCCAATTCCCTTGCGCGCAAAGGGCTGTGACGTTTTGGCAGCCCACCGGGCCGTGCGCATATTGCCCTTCTTTCTCCAGGGCGGATTATGTGACGCGTTACCAACTCTTTACCGGAGTTCACCGCAACCTTCGGGGTTCTGACGCGGTAGTCAGTGCGTCCGCCAGGCGGACATGGCACATCTGTCAGAAGTACGAGTCCTTCTCCGTCAAAGGAGCACCATGTCCCTCCCCGTTACGCGTCGGATCGCCCGAGCCGCCCTGCTCGTTGCAGTGGGTGCCGCTCCCGTGGTCGCTGCGGCCGGTTCCGCGACCGCTGCGGAACCGGCCGCCAAGGCACTCGGCGGGCTGACGGCGCCCCTGGACTCCCACAACACCAGCGAGACCCTCGACCACACCGCGCGCCACGGCGTCGGCCTGGTGAACGAGGCCGGCAGCAAGGCGGCGACGAAGCTCGCCCCGGCACTCGTCGAGACGGCCGGCCCGGTCGTGAAGAAGGCCATGCCGCTCACCCAGGGCGCCGCCGACAAGGCGGAGAGCGTGGTCCGCCCGGTCGCCAAGCACGGCGTCACCACCAACGCGCTGCCGCTCGCCAAGGACCTGGTCGGGTCGCCCCAGGGCCTGCTCGCCCCGGCTCAGAGCCTGCTCGGCGGCCTCCCGCTCGGCAGCCGCTGACCGGCCGGCAGTCCGCCCGTACGACGCGCAGGGGCCCGGGGAGTTCGCTCTCCCCGGGCCCCTGCGCGTGGTTGCGCGTCGTTGCGCGTCGTTCAGTGGCGGCGGCTCACTCCGCCAGCCGGCGCACCGCGGCGGCCACCCGCTCGTCGGTGGCGGTGAAGGCGATCCGTACGAACCGCTCCCCCGCGGCGCCGTAGAAGTCGCCGGGGGCGACGAGGATGCCGCGCTCGGCGAGCTCGCCGACGGTGTCCCAGCAGGGCTCGTCACGGGTCGCCCAGAGGTAGAGCGAGGCCTCGCTGTGCTCGATGCGGAAGCCCGCGGTCTCGAACGCGGAACGCAGCGCGGCGCGGCGGCGGGCGTAGCGCTCGCGCTGCTCGGCGACATGGGCGGTGTCGCCCAGCGCCGCGACGGTGGCGGCCTGGACGGGCGCCGCGATCATCATGCCGCCGTGCTTGCGGATCTGGAGCAGGTCGCCGAGGACCGCGGCGTCGCCGACGAGGAACGCGGAGCGGTAGCCGGCGAGGTTGGAGCGCTTGGAGAGGGAGTGGACGGCGACGAGGCCGTCGTGGGAGCCGCCGCAGATGTCCGGGTGCAGCACGGAGACCGGGTCGGCCTCCCAGCCCAGTTCGAGGTAGCACTCGTCGCTGAAGACAAGCACACCGTGCTCGCGTGCCCAGGCGACGGTGCGGCGCAGCTCGTCGGCGCTCAGCACCCGGCCGGTCGGGTTGGACGGCGAGTTCAGCCAGAGCAGCTTCAGGCCGCTGGGGTCCAGCTCCCAGGGCTCGTCGTAGACGACCGGCTCGGCCCCGGCCAGACGGGCGCCGACCTCGTACGTCGGGTAGGCCAGGCGCGGGTAGCCGACCTTGTCCCCGCGGCCCAGGCCCAGCTGGGTCGGCAGCCAGGCCACCAGCTCCTTGGAGCCGACGACCGGCAGCACGTTGGTGTGCTCCAGGCCCCGGGCGCCGAGACGGTCGGCCGCCCAGCCGGTGAGCGCGTCCCGCAGCGCGGCCGTGCCCCACACCGTCGGATAGCCCGGACTGTCGGCCGCGGCGGTCAGCGCCTGCTGCACCACCGCGGGAACCGGGTCGACCGGGGTGCCGACGGAGAGGTCGACGATGCCGTCGGCGTGCGCCGCGGCGGTGGTCTTGTACGGCTCCAGGCGGTCCCACGGGAAGGCGGGCAGGCGGTCGCGGAGCGACGCGCGGGGGGAGACGGGCTGGGGAGACGATGCTGCGCCCACGGTGCTCTCTTTCTCAGTGGTGCGGGACACCGGCGCACAACGCAGCGGTCCCGTACGGCGAGGTGGCCGTACGGGACCGGGCGGCGCCGTGCGACCTCCCCCGGCTCACACCGGGGGGCGCCCCCGACGACGTCGGAGGCGAAGGGGAGCGGGCGGGCTCCCCCTCGGTCCTCGGGTCGTTACTGGTTCTGCGGCGGCAGCGCCGCGATGAACGAGTGATCGCGGTCGATCAGGCCGAGCTTGCTGGCGCCACCGGGCGAGCCGAGCTCGTCGAAGAACTCCACATTCGCCTTGTAGTAGTCCTTCCACTCCTCCGGGGTGTCGTCCTCGTAGAAGATGGCCTCGACCGGGCAGACCGGCTCACAGGCACCACAGTCGACGCATTCGTCCGGGTGGATGTACAAGGACCGCTTGCCCTCGTAGATGCAGTCGACCGGGCACTCCTCGATGCACGCCTTGTCCTTGACGTCGACACAAGGCTGCGCGATGACGTAGGTCACGCTGTCGTTCCTCCTCGGTAGGGCCGGCGGACCGATTGGCAGTACCGCCGCTGGGCGCGCGGGAGCGCGGCGTCGTCGATGCCCGCCATCTAGTATCTCCGTTCCCGGGCGCGAGACGAACAAGAGGGGCGGTTTGAGCGATGGAATTCCTGGCCGGCGGCCACGCGGAGGTCCGCATCACCCGTGCTGACGTGGGCAAAAGGGTATCCGTCCGGCGTCTGACCGGGGGTGGGGCGGGGGAGGCGACGTTCACGGACGCGGTCGGGGTTCTCACATCCTGGGACGAAGGTGTGCTGAGCATCACACGGCGCAACGGTGAGTGCGTCCGGATCGCGGAGTCCTCGCTGGTGGCGGCCAAGGTGGTGCCCGCCCGTCGCCCGGCCACCACCGCCCGGGGGGCTGCACACCCCTCCTCGACGGAGCCGGTCCGCCGGCGAGGGCCGGCGGCCACCGCCCGGGAGCTCCAGCAGGTCGCGGCCCGTGGCTGGCCCGCTGTTGAGACAGCGCGTCTCGGGGAATGGACACTGCGGGCTTCGGGGGGATTCACCCGCCGCGCCAACTCCGTCCTGCCGCTCGGCGAGGCCGGTGTCCCCCTGGACACCGCGCTGGAGCGGATCGGCCAGTGGTATGACGAGCGCGGGCTGCCGGCGGTGATCGTGGTCGCCACGGGGCGGGCGGACACCGATGAGGAGCTGGCCGCGGCGCTGGCGGAGCGCGGCTGGGCCGACGAGCGGCACACCACGGTCCGGACCGCGGCACTGGCACCGCTCGCCGACACCGACGCGGACCTTTCCCGCGTCGCGCTGTCCCGGGAACCGGACGCGGACTGGCTGGCCCTGTACAACCGCACCGGCGAGGCCGACCGGGCCGACGAGGCCGCGCGAAACGCCCTGAAGGTGCTGACCGGCGGCCCCTCGGTGTGGTTCGCGACGGTGCACGACGCGGACGGCGGGACGGCGGCGATCGGGCGGCTGGTCGTCGACGGGCGCTGGGCGGGCTTCGCGGCGCTCGAAGTGGCGCCGGCCGCACGCCGTCAGGGGCTGGCCACGCTGGTGATGGCGGCGCTCGCCGAGCGGGCCCTCGCGGAGGGCGCCTCGGCGGCGTATCTCCAGGTCGAGGCGGACAACACGGGAGCCCTCGCGTTCTACGACCGGCTCGGCTTCACCGACCACCACGGCTACCACTACCGGCGCGCCCTGCCGGGCGGCGGCCGGCACTGAAGGGGTGTCCCTCCCATGCCCCACCCACCCGAGCCTGAGCCGGAGCCGGACGACGCCCGCGCCGCACGGCGGCAGCAGTTCGCCGACGCCGCGCGCGCCGAGCGGCCCGATCTGGCACTGCTGTGCCTGCTGATCGGCGCCGAGGCCGATCCGGCGCTGGACGAGGCCGGTCTCGACGCGGCCCAGATCGAGCTGGACCGGCTGGCCGGCCTGCTGCCGTTCTCCCCGGCCGGCGGCCCCGGCGCCTGGGCCCGCAATCTTGCCGAGCTGCTCGGCACCCGGTGCGGCTTCGGCGGCTCACCCGCCGACTACCGGCGGCTGGAGTCCTCGCTGCTGCACGAGGTGCTGCGGCGGCGCCGGGGCCTGCCGATCCTGCTGTCGGTGGTGTGGATGGAGGTGGCGCGGCGGGCCGGCGCACCCGTCTACGGGGTCGCTCTGCCCGGTCACTTCGTCGTCGGCTTCGGTGATCCCGCCGGCGCGCATGTCCTGGCCGATCCGTTCGCGGGCGGGCGCCTGCTCACCGCGGAGGACGCAGGGCTGCTGGTCGCGGGCGCGAGCGGTGAGCCGCTGAACGAGCGGATGATGACGCCCGCCGACCCGCTGGAGACCGTGCTGCGGGTGCTGAACAACATCCGGGCCTGGGCGCAGGCGCGCCCGGAGCACAGCGCGGTGCAGCTGTGGGCGCTGGAGCTGTCGCTGCTGCTGCCGAGCCATCCGGCGCGACTGCGCCATGAGCGCGCCCAACTCCTCGTCCAGCGCGGCGAGTTCCTCGCCGGAGCGGCCGAGCTGGAGGAGTACGCCCGGGTGGTGGCGGCCGTCGAGCCGGCCGGTGCGACCGCGATACGGCGTCAGGCCGCCGCGGCGCGCGCCATGCTCAACTGAGCGGCGGCGGGGCTGCGCCGGACGACCAGCACGGTCGCGTCGTCCTTGAGCTCGCCGTCGGTGAAGCTTTCCAGATCGGCACGGAGGGTACGGGCCAGCTCGGCGGGCTCCAGGCCCGTCCACCCGGCCAGCCGTTCGGCCAGCGGGTAGAACTCGCCGTCCTTGCCGCGTGCCTCGGTCACCCCGTCCGTGCACAGCACCAGCCAGTCGTCGGGCTCGGGGTGGACCCGGACGCTGTGGCGGGGCTCGCCGCTGAGCCCGCCCAGGCCGAGCGGCAGTCCGCCCTCGCCCTCCCGGCGCTCGGAGACCTTCCCGCCGCGGACCAGGTAGTACGGAATATGGCCGCAGGAGAGCACCCGGCCCTGCGCCGGGCCGCGCACCTCCATCAGCAGCGCCGTGACAAAGCGCTCGTCGGCGCCCTGCTCGACCGAACGGGTGTTGTAGCGGGCCAGCGCCTGCTCCATGCGCTCGGCCACCGAGTCCAGCGACTCCAGATGCTGTGCGGCCTCCCGGAACGACGCCAGCACCTCCAGGCCCGCGCCGATCGCCGGCATGCCCTTGCCCTGCACATCGCCGATCATCAGCCGGAGCCCGTGCGGCGTGTCGATGGCCTCGTAGATGTCGCCGCCGACCCGGGCGCCCTCCTGGGCGGAGACATAGAAGCCGTACGCCTCGACGGGCCCCGCGTTGAGCGGCAGCTCGCGCAGCATCGCCCGCTGCACCGTGTCGGCCACCAGGCGCGTACGGGCATGCAGTGCCTCCCGCTGGAGGCGGGTGCGGCACAGCATCAGGGAGAAGACCGCCACCAGGATCACGCCGAAGATGCCGACGACCCGGCTGGCCGGGGCCCAGTCGGGGACCGTGAAGATGTCGACGTAGGTCAGGCACACGACGAAGACGGCTGCCACCAGGAGCGTCATCCGGAACGACCAGCGCAGCGCGGCGTACAGCGGGGCAATGCCCAAGAAGGCCGAGATGTGCAGCTCAGGGCTGGTCGTGGCGTCCAGGACCGCGACGACGAAGATCGCGAGGATCAGCAGCGCGGGGGCGAGGTGGCTGCTCTCCGTGGGTCGGTCGGCAGGCATAACACTTCAAGAGTGCGGGACACCGACCGGCACCGCACCGGGGCGAAGGCCCCCGGGGGCGGCGGGGCCGGAGGTCCGGGCCCCGGGTGCCTGGCCGGTGGCTGCCCGCTGCCTACAGCCAGCCCTTGTCGCGGGCCGTGCGGACCGCCTCGGCGCGGTTGCGGGCACCCGTTTTCTGGATGGCGGTGGAGAGGTAGTTGCGGACGGTGCCCTGGGACAGATGCAGGGCACCGGCGATCTCGGCGTTGGTGGAACCGTCGGCGGCGGTCCGCAGCACCTCCCGCTCCCGCTCGGTCAGCGGGCTGGCGCCGTCGGCGAGCGCGGCCGCCGCCAGCACGGGGTCGATGACCCGCTCGCCGCGCAGGACGCGTCGTACCGCATCCGCGAGCCGGGCCGCCGGGGCGTCCTTGACCAGAAAGGCGTCGGCGCCGGACTCCATCGCGCGGCGCAGGTAGCCGGGGCGGCCGAAGGTGGTGAGGATGACGATCTTCACGCCGGGCAGTTCGGCACGCAGCGCGGCCGCGGCGTCCAGTCCGCTGAGGCCGGGCATCTCGATGTCCAGCAGTGCGACATCCACGGTGTGGGCCCGCGCGGCCGGGAGCACCTCGTCCCCGCGCGCCGCCTGGGCCACGACCTCCAGATCGGCCTCCAGCGACAGCAGCGCGGCCAGCGCCTCCCGGACCATGGACTGGTCCTCCGCCAGCAGCAGTCTGATCACGCGGGCCAGCTTAAGGCGTACGGGAGGGGCGGTTCGGCTCGGTGCCGCCTCGGTCCGTTGGCCCCCTGGCCGGTTGCGGGCGGGCGGTGCTCCTACGCCGGGCCGTTGAGGGGCTCGGGGGATATCTCCGGGGCGAGGACTGCGCTGGTCGCCGGGGCGGCGGTGCCCAGGGGGACGACGGCGCGCAGGGCGAAGCCGGGGCCGCGCGGGGCAGGGCCGGTTTCCAGCCGGCCGCCGGCCCGGGTGAGGCGTTCGCGCAGACCGCTGAGGCCGTTGCCGTCGTGCTGGGCGCGGGGCGGGCCGGCGCCGTCGTCGAGCACCGCAAGGCACAGCGAGCGGCTCTCGTCGGCCTCCCACTCCTCGCTGAGCAGCAGCTCGCAGTGGCGGGCGCCGCTGTGCCGTACGACGTTGGTGACGGCCTCCCGCAGCGCCCAGGCCAGCGCGCTCTCCTCATCCGGCGCGAGCCCCCGGTACTCGCTCTCCAGGGCCGGGTCGGCGGTGACCTCGACTCCTGCCGTGCGCAGCGCGGCCCGCGCCCCGGCCAGCTCGACGGCGAGCCGGGGTCTGCGGTAGCCGGTGACCGCCTCCCGCACATCGACCAGCGCCTGCCTGCTGACCTGTTCGATGTCGGCGACCTGCCGGGCGGCGTCGGACGGCCGGTCGGGCAGCATCCGCCCGGCCAGTTCGCTCTTGAGCGTGATCAGCGAGAGGGAGTGGCCGAGGAGGTCGTGCAGATCGCGGGCGAGGCGGAGCCGCTCGTCGTTGGCGGCCAGGCGGGCGACCTCCTGGCGGGCGGCGCGCAGCTCCGTGGTCGTACGGATCAGATGCTGCACTCCGACCATCATGAAGCCGCTGCCCAGCGCGGGCAGGCCGTAGGCGAAGAAGTAGTAGGCGCGGATCTCCGGATAGCGCGCCCCGACGGCGAGCAGCACCGCGGCCACCAGCGGGATGGCCCAGCGGGACTGCCGCCAGGGCAGTACCACGGCACAGGCCACGCTGGTGAAGATGAACAGCACCAGCCACGAGAAGTCCAGCGTCCACGAGAGGGCGGTGGACAACGCCAGCATCAGGGCCAGAGCGGCGTACATCAACGGGCCGGTGGTCTTCCGCCACATGTGACGGAAGACCACGACGAAGTAGGAGAGCACGAAGGCCCCGAGCCCCAGGCCGCCCCCGATCCGCTCGGTGGTGGAGGCGCCGACCCGCAGCAGCTGGCCCACCGGGCCGGCCAGATACAGCAGCCAGATGCCGAGCCACATCATCTTGCCGACCGCCTGGCGGCGCGTACGGGGCGGCTGCCCGATCATCATGGGGCCGGCGCCCTTGGGCTCGCTCGTCATCTCCCGTGCCTCACGCCTTCCGGGTGTCCTTGCGGTAGAGCCAGGCCGCGGCGCCGGTGAAGACCAGCAGATACCCGGCCAGGATGGCCATGTCTTTCCCGTGCGGGGCCTGGCCGGCCTCGACGGCGGTGCCGAGCGCGGTGTACGCGTGGGTCGGCAGCCACTCGGCGATGTTCTGCACCCACTGGGGCAGGATCGTCAGCGGCATCCACAGGCCGCCGAGGAACGCCAGGCCGAAGTAGCACAGCATAGAGATCGGGCGGACCGCGTCACCAGTGGCCAGATAGCCGATGGCGACGCCCAGGGCGGCGAAGACGAAGCTGCCGAGCCAGGTGCCCGCGGCGATGGCGATCCACTGCCAGGCCTCGAGACGTACGCCCTTGACCACCGCGGCGACGAGCATGACCAGCAGGATCGACGGCAGGCTGACGGTCGCGGCGGCGGCCATCTTGGCGGCGACATAGCCGCGTCCGGGCAGCGCCGTCAGCCTCAGCTGCCGCACCCAGCCCTTCTCCCGCTCCTTGGCGATCCGCTCGCTGTTGCCCAGCAGCACCGCGGTCATGGCACCGAATGCTGCCATCGACACCATGAAATAGAGCCCCATGTCCAGCTTCATACCGGGGATCGGCTTGCTGTCCGCGCCGCCGGCGATGATCAGATACAGCGCCGGCGGGTAGATCACCGAGAAGAACATGAACTTCTTGTTGCGCAGTGCGCGGATGATCTCCAGCTTGATCAGAGTGGTCATCGGGCCGCCTCCTCGGCGGTGGCGGAGGTCGCGTCGGAAGCGGTGGTCAGGGCGATGAAGGCCTGTTCCAGGCCGAGGCCGGAGACTTCGAGGTGGTGCGGGTAGACGCCGAGGCCGTAGAGGGCGTGGACGGTGGCGTCGGCGTCGTGCGACTGGAGGCGGACCGTGCGTCCGGAGACCTCCAGGGCGGTCAGGCAGGGCAGGCCGTGCAGCGCCTCGCGGTCGACCGGCTCGTCGAGCTCGAAGGTGACCCGGCGGGCGCCGGCCCTGGCCTTGATCTCGGCGGCCGTGCCGTCGGCCAGCACCCGGCCGCGGTGCAGCACGATCACCCGGTCGGCTATCTCGTCGGCCTCTTCGAGGTAGTGGGTCGCGAAGAGGACCGTACGGCCCTGCTGGGCCTGTTGGCGCATCGCGCCCCAGAAGGCCTGCCGGGCGGAGACGTCCATGCCGGTGGTCGGCTCGTCCAGCACGATCAGGTCGTTGGCGCCTGCGGTGGCGAGGGCGAAGCGCACCCGCTGCGCCTGACCGCCGGAGAGCTTGTCGACCATGCGGTCGGCGATGTCGGTGATAGCGGCGGTGGCCAGGATCCGGTCGAGCGGATAGCCGCGCGGATGCAGATCGCGGGCGAGCCCGACCAGCTCCTTGACCTTGACGCCGTCCATCAGGCCGCCGCTCTGGAGCATCGCGCCGACCCTGCCCTGCTCGATGGCGCGCTGCGGGGTCGTGCCGAAGAGGGTCACGCTGCCGGAGTCGGCGCTGCGCAGCCCGAGGAGCAGGTCGAGGGTCGAGGACTTGCCCGCGCCGTTCGGGCCGAGGAGGGCGACGGTCTCCCCCGGGGCCAGCTCCAGATCCAGGTCGGCCACCGCGCGCACCGCGCCGTAACTCTTGCTGACCTGCCGGAAACTGACCACGGGTGCCCGGCCCGCCCCCTGCGCGGTGGTGGCTGTGGTGGTCGCTGTGGTCGTCATGCTCTTCAGCTTCCGGGATCCGCACCGCGCACGGCAGTGCCGACTGTATGCACTGTGCCATGACATCTGTCATGGGTGAGGCCCCCTGGGGGACTTCTCGGGGTGTGCCGAGAAGCCGCCCTGCGGGGGCCTCTTACCTGCGGGTTCGCGCCGGGTGGCGGTCAGTTGCCGTTCGTGGCGATGGTCTGGACCCGCTCCGCCGCGCCGGTGCCGAGCAGGGCCTTGCCGACCGCGCTCGCCACCTCCTCGACGCTGACCGGGTGCTTGGAGCCGTCGCCCTTGGTCACCATGACGCCGTTGAAGGTGTCTCCGTAGAGCTGCTTGAGAGCCGGCCGGTCGTAGTACGGCACCAGACCGCCGTCGACGATCTTGAAGGACAGGAACTTCGGGATGGACTTCTGCGGGCTGAAGGAGACCGTGTGCGCCGCGTCCGTACGGACCGTCACCAGGCCGGACATCGCGGGCTTGGCGAACTGCTCCAGCGCCTTGTCCACCGCGGCCTTGTCGACCTGCGGCTGCTGCGTGCTCGCGGCCAGCACCACCGGTGCGTCGGCTCCGGTCGTGGCGCGGTTGCGGTAGGCGTCGGTGACCTTCTTCTTGGACGCCTTCACATCGATCGCCTTGTGGGGCACGCCGTAGTGCGGCACCGCCTTGCCGTTCTCGAAGGTGATCCCGCCGTCCTTGGCGGCGCCCGAGGGCCCGGCGACGTTCGCCAGGGCGATCTGGAGCTTCTCGTCGTCGACGACCACCTCCGGCTCGGCCGTGCGCGTACCGCCGAACAGCGAGCCGATGACGGAGACCGGGTTGTAGTCCCGGCCGGCCGCCTTGCGGACCGTCGCCTGCGGGTCGATGTCCAGACCGGCCTTGTCGGGTTCAAGGGTCGCGGCCTTGCCGTCGACGGTGAGCTTGAGCGGCGTGGCGCGGCGGCCCTTGAGCGCCGTCTCCAGCTTCTTGACGGCGTCTTCCTTGGTGGTGCCGCCGATGTCCACGCCCAGCGCGGTGGTGCCGTTGGGCACATCGGCGTGGTCGAGCAGCAGCCCCGCACCGTAGGCGACACCCGCCAGGACCACGACGGCAACGCCCACGAGAACGAGCTTGTTGCGGCCCTTCTTGGGCGGGTTGATCGGCTCGGGGATCTTGGGCCGCGGCTTCGGAGCGGCCCTCTCACCGTCATCGCCCGGGGCCGCCGCGAACGGCGACGGGGACGACGGCCCCTCGGCCCCGGGGACCTTCGGGATACCGCTGACCAGCGTGTCGCCGGACACCCGGCCGCGGTCGCCGAGGGCGCCCGCCTGGGGATCCTTGGCGCCGCGCTTGCCCTTCGGGCCGCCGGGCGCCGTGCCCTGGGGACCGCCGGGCAGTCCGCCCGCGATACCGCCCGCGGCACCGAGGCCACTGCCGGGACCGGCGAGCGGGGCCGGCGGCTGCGGGGTGAGCTCCGCGGTGTCGTCGCTGATCGGGGGCGTGCTGCCGGTGCCGGGGTTGCTGAAACCGGGCGGGAGGTTGAGCGACGCATTGCCGCGCGCCGGCCCGGTCGTGGGGCCGCTGGGGCCGCCCGCCGGGGCGTCGAACGGGGTGTGGTCCCGGGTGGGACCGGCGGCGGCGTCGAACGGCGAACCGCTGCCGGGGGCCGCACCGTCGAACGGCGAAGCGCCGCCCGGCCGGCCCTCGTCGAACGGCGAACCGCCGCCCCGCGGACCGCTGTCGAACGGCGGGGCGCCGCCCGGCTGGGCACCGCCGCCCGGCCGGCCTCCGCCGTCGAACGGCGAGGCGCCGTCCTGCGGGGCCGGGTTGTCGGAGAAGTACGGCAGGTCGGGACGCTGCGGCGGCTTGGCACCGGCCGGCGGCCGCGGCGGGGTCGCACCGCCCGGGGCGGGCGGCATGGCATGGGACCCGGTGGAGGACTGCTGCCCCTTGCGCGGCGCGAACCACTCACTGGGCTTCTCGGCCCGGCCGCCCGCGGGAGCCTCGTCCGCCGGAGCGTCGGGCCGGGGGGTGTTGGCCGTGCGCTCCGCGTTCCGCTCGCTGCCGCGGGCGGGGCGGGGCGCGCCTCGGGAACCGGCGGAACCGCCGGAACCGGATGATCCGCTCATGCCGGACTCCTCACCGACGGGCTTGCGCACGACGACCGGCGGGATGGGGCGCGACCCCGGAATGTTGATCTTGATCCGCGTCGTCAGTGTGGTCTCGGTTTTGGGCTCCTCCGGCTGCGCCGCGGCACCGGGCGCCGGCGCCTGGTCGGCATCTCCCCTGGGCGAGCCGTACGGCGGCGTCCCTGAGGGGTACGCGGCTCCGCCACGGCCCTGAGGGCCGGAGGACGAACTGTCAGATTCACGACTCAAAGCAGGTTCTCCCGGTTGGCTCCGCCGCTCGTCAGAGATGATCCCCGGCCACAGGCCGGGGGGTGCCCCCAGGGCGGCGCGACGGCGCGCACCACCATACTGTCCGCCGCGGGCGGCCACCCGGGGAGCGTACGAACACCGCCGCCGCGCGCAAACCCCCGGCCCCCGGTCCGTTCACCCGGAGCCGCGCGGCATCCGTCCCGTTATGGCCCACGTCATCCGCCAACTCGGCCGTACCGGACGCCCATAGCGCCCACCCGGGCGGCGGTGGCGCAGATCACAGCGACCAGAATGCCGCCGAGCAGGAAGATGTACGAGCCGAGCCCCGCGCCGAAGAAAAAGTCGCCCTCCGGCCGGACATTGCTGACCAGCAGGAACACCGTGACCAGCCATGCCGCACCGGGCACCAGGACGCCCGCAGAGGTGCCGGTCGCCCGGCCGCCCCCGTAGAAGAGGCCACCGACACCGGCCAGCGCCAGCACCAACCCGCCGGGGAACCAGGCCGCTTGCACCAGCGTTCCGGCGAACGCGACCAGCCCGCCCGCGACCAGCAGCAGCACATATATGCCCACCCGGCCCGGCGTCAGCGGCGCGGTCAGCGCGGCACCGGCTGTCGGCACCACGGGAGCGCCGGACCGCGCACCGGACGTACCGCCCGCGCCCGCCCTCGACCGCTGCCCCTTGCCGGAGGCCGCACCGCCCTTGCCGCCGGACGCCGCGGCACCCTTACCGGAGGCCGCGCCGCCGTTTCCCTCGGCACGGCCGCCGCCGCCCTTCGCCGTACTCATTCCGCCGCCTCCTCGATCCGGGCACTCTCCTCCATACCCACCATTTCGCCGATACCCGCGAAAAGGTCGTCCTCGCGCGCGCCACCCGCGGCGCCCGGCACACCGCGCACCAGCCGATAGTGCTCCGTGCCGAACAGCGGCTGGCCCAAGTCGTTGGAGAGCGCGAAGAACGGCCCGTCGACCGCGATCTGGGTGTAGTGCGCCCGCATCGCCGCGGCCTTCGCGGCCCTGTGCGCCGGATCGCCGGTGAGGGACGCCGTGACCTCGGAGTCCGGCACCACCCCTGGCACATCGTCGACGGTGGCGACTCCGGGGAAGGTGTGGCCGGCCGCCCGCAGCCGCTCGAAGCCCTCCTCGACCACGGACCGGGGGTTGCAGTTCCAGTAGATCTTCCCGATCTGATGCGCGCTGCCCAGCTCGGGCCGGAAATCCGCCTGCGCGGCCAGCTCGGCGCCGCGCATGGCCACCCGGTGGGCCTGGATGTGATCGGGGTGGCCGTACCCGCCATTCGGGTCATAGGTGACCAGGACCTGCGGCCCGACCTCACGGATCACGGCCACCAGATGGGCGGCCGCCTCGTCGAGCGGGGCCTGCCAGAAGGCGTCGGGACGCTCGTTCTGCACCGCGCCCATCATCCCGGAGTCCCGGTAGCGGCCCGGCCCGCCGAGGAAGCGGTGGTCCGTGACGCCCAGGGCCTCCATCGCGGCGGCCAGCTCACGGGCGCGGTACGGGCCGAGGGCGTCGTCGCGGTCCGGCGCGAGAGCGGCCAGCTCGGGCGGGATGACCTCGCCCTCCTCGCCGAGTGTGCAGGTCACCAGAGTGACCAGCGCGCCCTCGGCCGCGTACTTGGCCATGGTCACGCCGTTGTTGATCGACTCGTCGTCGGGGTGCGCATGCACCAGCAGCAACCGGCGGGAGAAGGCCGGGCGCGAAGCGCTCCCCCCGGAGGGGGCCGGCCGGGGGCGGGCGGGCTGATCGGTCATACCGACAGCCTACGAGCCGCCCGGTCCGCCTCCCGCAGGCGATCCCGCCCGCCACCCGTACGCCCGGCCGGAGGACGGGCGCACGGGTGGCGGGACCGGCCGGGGAGGGATCAGAACTTGATGTTCCCCAGCATGCCGGCGACGTTCGTCGTCAGCTGCTTGATCGAGGGAGCGATGGACGAGCTGGCCAGATAGAAGCCCAGCAGCATGCACACAAACGCATGCGCGGCCTTCAGTCCGGACTTCCTGACAAGCAGGAAGACGATGATCGCCAGCAGCACCACCGCCGAAATCGAGAGTGCCACGGCGGCTCACCTCCAAGTACTCGCGTTCCGAACAGAGTTGATGGTGGCACAGACCGTCTTCACGCACCTGCGCACCGGGGTATGCCAAGGGCTCTTTACCCCGTACCCACTACGCGCAAGGGATCATAACTTTCCGTCCTAGCGCATAAGTCGGAGCACGGAAGCAGAGCGGGGGCGCACACGATCTTCACGAGCGCGACCGCGGTGAGCCCGTGCCCGTTTAGGCTCGGGCCATGACCGGACAGCCTTCGTTCCCGCGGCAATACGCCCGTACGCAGCGCTTCACCCTGGGCGCACCGCGCGGCTACGCCATCTCCCCCGACGGCACACGTGTCGCCTTCCTCCGTTCCCGTGCGGGCACCGACCGCAGCCAGCAGTTGTGGGTGCTCGACCTGGAAGCGGGACGGGAGTTCACGGCCGCCGACCCGCAGGCGCTGCTGGCCGGCGCCGAGGAGGACCTTCCCCCGCAGGAGCGGGCCCGCCGCGAGCGCAGCCGGGAGAGCTCGGCGGGCATCGTCGGCTATGCGACGGACTCCGCCGTGGAGTTGGCGGCGTTCACCCTTTCCGGCCGGCTGTTCGTCTCCGAACTACGGGCCGGCACCACCCGTGAACTTCCGGTCCAAGGGCCGGTCGTGGACCCCCGTCCCTCGCCGGACGGCCGACAGGTGGCCTTTGTGGCGGACGGCCGGCTGCGGGTGGTCGCGGTGGACGGCGCCGCGACCGCCGACGGGGGCGACGGCGGCCCGGCGGGCGCCGCGCCCGCGGACCGGGTGCTGGCCGAGCCCGACGGGCCCGAGGTGACCTGGGGTCTCGCGGAGTTCATCGCGGCCGAGGAGATGGGCCGCTACCGGGGCTTCTGGTGGTCTCCGGACAGCGATGCGGTGCTGGCCGCGCGGGTCGACGAGGCGCCGGTGCAGCGCTGGTGGATCTCCGACCCCGCCCATCCGGACCGGGAGCCCGCGCGGGTCGCTTACCCGGCAGCGGGGACCCGCAACGCCGAGGTCACCCTGACGCTCTTCGGCCTGGACGGCTCGTGCACGGACATCGGCTGGGACACCGAGCGCTACCCCTACCTCGCGCGCGTCCACTGGTCGTCGGCCGGGCCGCCGCTGCTGCTCGTCCAGGCCCGCGACCAGCGCGACCAGCGCTATCTGACCGTCGACACCACGACCGGTGCGACCCGGACGGTGCACGAGGAGGAGGACGAGGCGTGGGTCGAGCCGTTCCCCGGGGCGCCGGCCTGGACGCCGGACGGGCGGCTGGTGCGGATCTCTGACGAGGGCGGTGCGCGCAAGCTGTTCGTCGGCGACCGCCCGCTGACCGGGGCGCCGCTGCACGTCCGGGCCGTTCTGGACATCGGCGAGGAGGACGTCCTCTTCTCCGCGAGCGGCACCGAGATGCACGACATCGGCGTCTACCGCGCCTGGTTCCGCGGCAGCGGTGACCAGGGCGGCTGGGAGCGGGTGGGCGAGCGCCCGTATCCGACGGTGTCCTCCGCGGTGCGCGGCGGCATGGTGACCGTGCTGTCGCAGACCTCACTGGAGCGGCCCGGCACCCAGGTGGACGTGGTGCGGCTGGATCCCGACGGTGGGGAGAAGACCCTCGCCACGATCGGCTCCTGTGCCGAGGAGCCGGTGCTGACCGCCCGCCCCCGTCTCGTGCGCGCCGGGGAACGCGAGATTCCGTGCGCGGTGCTGCTGCCCGGGGGATATAAGGAGGGCGACGGTCCGCTGCCGGTGCTGATGGATCCGTACGGCGGTCCGCACGGCCAGCGGGTGATCGCCGCGCACCACGCCCATCTGACCTCCCAGTGGTTCGCCGACCAGGGGTTCGCGGTGATCGTCGCGGACGGCCGGGGCACCCCGGGCCGCTCCCCCGCATGGGAGAAGGCGATGTTCCGCAACCTCGCGGACGTCGCCCTGGACGACCAGGTCCACGCCCTCCAGGCACTGGCCGGATCCTTTCCTCTGGACATGGAGCGGGTGGCGATCCGCGGCTGGTCCTTCGGCGGCTATCTCGCGGGGCTGGCGGCGCTGCGCCGCCCCGATGTCTTCCATGCGGCGGTGGTCGGTGCGCCGGTGACCGATCTGCGGCTGTACGACACCCATTACCAGGAGCGGTATCTCGGCCACCCGGACGAGGAGCCGGCCGTCTACGCGGCGAACTCGCTGATCACCGACGACGGGCTGTCCGGAGCGGTGGAGCCGCACCGTCCGATGCTGATCGTGCACGGCCTCGCGGACGACAACGTGGTGGTGGCGCACTCGCTGCGGCTGTCCTCGGCGCTGCTGGCGGCGGGCCGCCGGCACGAAGTGCTGCCGCTGTCCGGGGTGACGCACATGGCCTCACAGGAACAGGTGGCCGAAAACCTACTGCTGCTGCAAGTCGACTTCCTCAAGCGGTCGCTGGGGATGCCGTCCTGAGGACGTAGCGCTTGCGGGGCCCGGAGCCGTCTCACCAGCCGGGTGGAAGCCTGGACGGCGGGGGCGGGGCGTGCAGCGGCCGCGCCTCGCCCGGGGCGGCGCCGTAGGCCAGCACACCGTCCGCATCCCGGGAGGCGTCCGGTGTGCCGGGCCGGGCCGCCGCGACCAGCGCGGCCAGCCCGGCGGCGGCCACGAAGGCCGCGGTCGCCACCTCCAGCCGGGCCTGGACGGGCAGTGCGGCGAACCGGCCGAACTCCCCGGTGCGCACGGCGAAGACGAGCGCCACGGCCCCGTGCACGAGCAGCAGGGCCGCGGCCGTCATCGCGGCCGGCCTGGCCCAGGCCGCGCGGCGCAGCACGGCGGCCGCGGCCCCCACTGCCAGCAGCGCGAGCGCCGCCGCCTGCCAGTGGACCGGGGGCTGGAGCAGGGCACGGAAGACGGAGGCGTCGCCGAGCAGCCCCTTGCGGTAGACGGCCCCGCCGAGCTGCACCTGCCAGTGGATCTCCCAGCCGGCCACGGCGAGTCCGGCGGTTCCCAGGAAAACGGCGGCCGTGACGGCCGGTCCCCTGTACGGCCTGCCGGGCCGCTCGGGGTCCGCTCCGTACGGCACCGCGTGGACCACTCCGTACGCCGCTGACGCCCCCTCCGGCAGCCCGCGCACCGCGTGCCCGGCCCGCCGGCCCGCCCGGCCGCCGGACTTCCGGCCCGCCACGACCACCACGACCAGTGCGGCCGCCAGCGTGAGCTGGGCCAGGGCGGTCAGCCGCGCCCGCTCCGTGAGCCCGTTGTCCAGCCCCTGGAGCCAGCCCGCGCCCAGCACCCACACCAGCGGGATCCGCAGCAGTGCGGTGGCGGCCGCCAGCGAGAGCAGCGCCCCCGCGGCCACGGACGAGGGGACGGCGCCGCGCAGGGTGGCGACCGCGGCGGTGAGCGCGCCGAGCACCAGCAGCGGGTCGAGCGCCGAGGTGGCCCAGGCGGTGAACTCCCGTGGCCGGCGGGCCTCGCCCAGCCAGGTCCACCACACGTCCGCGCCGTGCTGGGCGATCGTCAGATCCCGGATGATCCAGGCCGCGGTGAGGAGTGCGAGCAGCAGGCAGAGCAGTGCGCCGATGCCGCGTGCGCCGTGCGTGAGAACGCCGTCCCGCCCTGTGGACACGGCCAGCCCCCCGTCCGTGTCGATGTACCTGGGTGGTCCATGGCAGCCCCGTTCAGGGGGTGCCCACCGCAGGTCTACTCCAGACCTGGCGCAGGGACAACACGCCCGCGGGGGGACGAGGGGAGAAATCCCCCGAAACGGCAACCGGCCGGAACGCCACCTGGCGTCCCGGCCGGTCTACGGCACCCGCACGGCCGTACGTTGTTCATCATGGCGCGTCCGTATATCGGTGTTGCGACAGTGAAGTTGCCTTCATGTTAAAGAAGTTTGTGGCGATATGTCCCCCATGCCGTATATCCCGCCCACCTGTCAAGCACGCCATGGGATCAACTTGCGCAATCTTCGCTCAAGAAGTAGACGACCTGTTCACGAGCACACCCGATCCCCTTGACTCCGCCATAAATCACTTGCGAAAGTCCGCTCATCCAGCGGTGCATTCGGTGCCGCTTCACGTTCCAAGAGAACTCGGCGCGGGGGCACTTCGCGATGACTAGTCCATCCCAGACCGCGGGGACCACGACCGACACCCCTGGTCTTGGCCCCGAAGGACTGACCTCGAAGAAGAACGGAAAAAACGGCAAAAACGATCCACTGCAAGGCCGTTCGCCCGGCCAGCTGATGTGGACGCGCTTCAAGCGCGACCGGATCGGCGTCATCAGCGCCGGCGTCGTGCTCTTCTTCTTCCTGATCGGCGTGCTCGCACCGGTCATCTCCAAGATCTACGGGAAGGATCCCTACACCCGTTACGGGCAGATCACCCCGGGGCTCCTGGTCAACCAGTACCCGGCCGGGCCCAACGGCGGGATCTCCGGAGACTTCTGGTTCGGCATCGAACCCGGCCTGGGCCGCGATGTCCTCATGCAGCTGCTCTACGGCATCCGCAACACGCTGGGCCTCGCCGTGGGCATCACCCTGGTCTCGGTGCTCACCGCGATCCTGCTGGGGGTCGCCGCCGGCTACTTCGGCGGGCGCATCGACTACTTCATCGGCCGGTTCATCGACCTGCTGATGGCCTTCCCGAACCAGCTCTTCTTCGTCGCCTTCGTGCCGGTCATGGGCGCCGTCTTCGTCGCTCCCGAGGACGAGATGCCCGAGTGGCTGCGCGCCGGAATCATCATCCTGGTCATGTGGTTCCTGGGCTGGATGAGCCTGGCCCGTCTGCTGCGCGGCCAGGTGCTGTCGCTGCGCGAGCGGGAGTTCGTCGAGGCCGCCAAGGTCAGCGGCGCCTCCCCGTGGCGGATCATCCGCCGCGAGCTGGTGCCCAACGTGATGACGCCGATCCTGGTCCAGACGACCTACATGCTGCCGAACTTCGTGACCTCCATCGCGGGGCTCTCGTTCCTCGGCGTCGGTCTCGTCGAGCCCACGCCCGACTGGGGCCGGATGTTCGCCAACGCGGCGGACTACTACCGCAACGACATCACGTACTTGTTCTTCCCCGGCCTCGCGATGGTCATCTTCATCGTCGCGTTCAACCTGCTCGGGGACTCGGTCCGGGACGCCTTCGACCCGAAGAGGGCTCGGTGAATCCGTTCCGCGGGGGGGTGCTGCCACCCCACCAGCACCGCATCAGTCAGGCAGCAGCAACGGATCAACGACAGGCAGGTGCATCCACCACCATGAGCAACGTTCGTATGCGCAGAGCGCGCGCCACCGTCGTGGCGCTGGCCGCGGGGGCCATGGTCCTCACCGCGTGCAGCAGCGGCGCCGGCAAGGGCGCCGGCGGCGACGACGCCCGCAAGAACGCCGAGAAGCAGCGCGCCCAGATCACCTTCGGTGACGCGGCCGCCTCCAAGGGGCCGGCCGAGGCCGTTCCCGGCGCCACCCCGGGCGGCACCATCAAGGTCTACCAGCGTGACACCTACGCGCACCTGGACCCGGCGCAGATCTACGTCTCGGACCAGGGCACCGTCGCGAGCCTGCTGTTCCGCAGGCTCACGAACTTCCACCTGGACAACAAGGGCAAGTACACCGTGGTCGGTGACCTCGCCACGGACAGCGGTCAGAAGACCGACGGCGGCAAGACCTGGACGTACAAGCTCAAGGACGGCATCAAGTTCGAGGACGGCAAGCCGATCACCTCGGCCGACATCCGCCACACCTTCGAGCGGACGTTCGCGGACTTCATCTCCAGCGGCCCGACGTACGTGCAGCGCTGGCTGGCCGACTCGGCGGACTACCGCAAGCTCCTCAAGGGCGGCCCCTACGAGGGGAAGCACCTGCCCAAGGACGTGCTGGACACGCCGGACGACAAGACCATCGTCTTCCACTTCAAGAAGCCCGTGGGTGACCTGCCCTACGCGCTCGCCATGGCGGGCTACGGCGCGGTCGAGAAGAGCAAGGACACCAAGGAGAAGTACGACAAGGCCCCGGTCGCCTCGGGCCCGTACAAGATCCAGCCCGGCTCGTTCAAGAACGGCAAGGGCATCACGCTGGTCAAGAACAGCAAGTGGGACCCGAACAGCGACATCACGCGTCACCAGTACGCCGACAAGTTCGACGTCCAGTTCAGCGTGGCCTTCACCGACTCCACCCAGCGTCTGATGGCCGACAACGCGGACAACCAGACCGCGGTCAGCTTCAACAACCAGGTCGACGCCGCGAGCATGCAGCAGGTCGCCAACGACCCGAAGATCAAGGCGCGTTCGACCTCCGGCTACCAGCCCTACGTCGGCGTCATGAACTTCAACATGCGGCGCCTGAAGGACAAGAAGATCCGCGAGGCCATCGCCTACGCGCTGCCGACCCAGGCCGTCCTCGACGCCTACGGCACCCCGGGCGGCGGTGAGCTGGCCGGCAGCTACATCAGCCCGACGCTGACCGGCTACAAGGACATCGACCCCTACGGCAAGCTCAAGAAGCCGCTGGGCGACGTCGAGAAGGCCAAGAAGATCCTGAAGGACGCCGGCAAGTCCGGCATGAAGCTGACCTACGCGCACAACACGGCGACCGAGCCGTCGAAGTACTCCGTCGCGGTGGTCGACAACCTCAAGAAGGCCGGCTTCGACGTCCAGAGCAAGGAACTGCCCTCGGACACCTACTACGACATCATCGGCAAGACGGACAACAAGTTCGACCTCTACCCCTCTGCGTGGGGTGCGGACTGGCCGAGCGCGCTGACGGTGCTCCCCTCGGTGTACGACGGCCGGCAGATCCAGGACGGCGGGACCAACTACTCGCTGTACAACAACCCGGCGACCAACAAGGAAATCGACCGGATCGAGCAGGAGACGGACCAGAAGAAGGCGGCGGACGACTGGTTCGCGCTCGGCGAGAAGATCCTCAAGGAGGACCTGCCGCAGATCCCGACCTTCTACTACAAGCAGATCCAGCTCCACGGTTCCAAGGTCGGCGGCGTCGTGAACAACGACATCATCAGCTCCGTCGACCCGACCAAGATGTACGTCAAGAAGTAACCGCGACCGTTCCGGTTACTCCGGCACCCGGTGTGCCCGCCTCACAGGGCGGGCACACCGTGCCACCTCTCACCCCACACCTCCGCTGCCCCACGAGAGCTGCGATCTGCCATGCTTCGATTCCTCTTCCGCCGGTCTCTCGGCGCGATCGTGATCTTGCTGCTCATCAGCGCGTTCACGTTCTTCCTCTTCTTCGCCGCCCCCAGGGACCCCGCGCTGCTAGCGTGCGGAAGGAACTGTGGCCCCGACGCACTCGCGATCATCCACAAGAACATGGGGCTCGACCAGCCGATCCTGGTGCAGTACTGGAACTTCATGTCCGGCATCGTCACCGGCCGTGACTTCGCCCAGGGGCCGTGTCCCGCGCCCTGCTTCGGCTACTCCTTCGCCACCGGCGACGCGGTGTGGAGCACCATCGTCGACCGCTTCCCGATCACCCTGTCGCTGACCCTCGGCGCCGCCGCGGTCTTCCTGCTCGTCGGTCTGGCCACCGGTATGGTCGCCGCCTGGAAGCAGGGCTCGCTGATCGACAAGTTCTTCAGCTCGGCCTCGCTGGTACTCAGCTCGATGCAGATCTACTTCGTCGGCCCGATCGTGCTGGCGTTGCTGGTCTACAACACCAATCTGCTGGGGCAGCCCAAATACGTCCCCATCACGCAGGATCCCGCCGGCTGGTTCATGGGCCTGCTGATCCCGTGGTGTGTGCTCTCGATCATCTTCACCGCGCAGTACACCCGTATGGCGCGCTCCGCGATGATCGAGCAGCTCCAGGAGGAACACGTCCGCACGGCCCGCGCCAAGGGGATGTCGGCCAAGACGGTCTTCTTCCGCTACGCCTGGCGCGGCTCGCTGATCCCCATCGTCACCATCTTCGGCATCGACCTCGGCACCCTCTTCGGCGGCGCCATGATCACCGAGGTGACCTTCGCCCTGCCGGGTCTGGGCACCCTGTCGATGCAGTCGGTGCTCAACACCGACCTGCCCACGGTCATGGGCGTGATGCTCTTCGCAGCCGCGTTCATCATCCTGTCCAACATCGTCGTGGACGCCTGCTACGCGTTCATCGACCCGCGCGTGCGTCTGGCCTAGGAGAACCACCAGTGACCACACTCACCAAACCCGAGGGTGCGCCGGTCCCGACCGGATCTGATGCGTTTCTCTCCGTACGCGACCTGCATGTGCGGTTCTCCACCGAGGACGGCATCGTCAAGGCGGTCGATGGTCTCTCCTTCGATCTGGAACGCGGGCAGACGCTCGGCATCGTCGGCGAATCGGGCTCCGGCAAGTCGGTGACCAACCTCGCCGTCCTGGGGCTGCACGACCCGAAGGCCACCAAGATCGGTGGCGAAATCGTGCTGGACGGCCAGGAGTTGACCGGGGCCAGGGACAAGACCCTGGAGAAGCTCCGTGGCAACAAGATGGCCATGATCTTCCAGGACGCGCTGACCTCCCTGTCGCCGTACTACACGATCGGCCGGCAGATCGCCGAGCCGTTCATCAAGCACACCGGCGCCACCAAGCGCGAGGGCCGGCTGCGCGCCATCGAGATGCTGACCAAGGTCGGTATCCCGCAGCCCGACCTGCGGGTGGACGACTATCCGCACCAGTTCTCCGGCGGTATGCGGCAGCGCGCCATGATCGCCATGGCGCTGGTCTGCAACCCTCAGCTCCTGATCGCCGACGAGCCGACCACCGCCCTGGACGTCACCGTCCAGGCGCAGATCCTCGACCTCCTCAAGGACCTCCAGCAGGAGTTCGGCTCCGCGATCATCCTGATCACCCACGACCTCGGCGTGGTCGCCAACACCGCGGACGACGTGCTGGTGATGTACGCGGGCCGGGCCGTCGAGCGGGGCTCCGTCAAGGAGATCCTCACCCAGCCCCGGCACCCGTACACCTGGGGCCTGCTGAGCTCCATGCCGCGGCTCTCCTCGGACGTCAGCGAGGCGCTGCACCCGATTCCCGGCTCCCCGCCGAGCCTGCTCAACCCGCCCTCCGGCTGCGCCTTCCACCCGCGCTGCGGCTTCACCCAGGAGGTCGGCGGTACCCGCTGCACCGACGAGCGGCCCGCGCTGGAGCTGGGGCGGGCGGCCGCGTGCCATCTGAGCACCGAGCAGAAGCAGACCCTCTTCACCGAGCAGATCAAGCCCCGGCTGGGCTAGGGAGCTATCACCATGACAGACAACGTCACCCTCCCGGCGCCCCGCGGCGCCGCGCCCGCCCCGGGCGAGCCGCTGCTCACCGCCGAGGGACTCACCAAGCACTTCCCGATCTACGGCGGCTTCCCGTTCAAGCGACGGGTCGGCGCGGTCCAGGCGGTCGACGGCGTCGACCTGACCGTGCACGCCGGCGAAAGCTTCGGCCTGGTCGGCGAGTCGGGCTGCGGCAAGTCCACCACCGGACGGCTGCTCACCCGGCTCATGAAGCCGACCGCCGGCAAGATCACGTACGCGGGCCGGGACATCACCCACGCCGACCGCAAGGAACTGGCGCCGATCCGGTCCGAGATCCAGATGATCTTCCAGGACCCGTATGCCTCGCTGAACCCGCGGCAGACGGTCGGCACCATCATCGGCGGCCCGATGGAGATCAACGGGATCAACCCGCCCGGTGGCCGGGAGAAGCGGATCCGGGAGCTCCTGGAGACCGTGGGTCTCAGCCCGGAGCACTACAACCGCTTCCCGCACGAGTTCTCCGGCGGCCAGCGGCAGCGCATCGGCGTGGCCCGGGCGCTCGCCCTGGAGCCGAAGCTGATCATCGCCGACGAGCCGGTCTCCGCGCTCGATGTCTCCATCCAGGCGCAGGTCGTCAACCTGCTCCAGAAGCTCCAGCGTGAGCTGGGCATCGCGTTCCTGTTCATCGCCCACGACCTGGCGATCGTGCGGCACTTCAGCGAGCGCGTCGCGGTGATGTACCTCGGCAAGATCGTCGAGGTGGGTACCCGCGACGAGATCTACAACCGGCCGCGCCACCCGTACACCCACGCGCTGCTCTCGGCGGTGCCGGAGGCCAAGCTGGTGGAGAGCGAGGAGGAGGACCGCGAGCGCATCCGCCTCGCCGGTGACGTCCCCTCCCCCGTCAATCCGCCCTCCGGCTGCCGGTTCCGTACGCGGTGCTGGAAGGCGCAGGACAAGTGCGCGACCGAGGAGCCGCCGCTCGTCCAGATCACCGGGAACAAGACCGGCCACCTCACGGCCTGTCACTTCCCCGAGGAGCCGACGACCGCGGCCCGCGACGAGGACATCATCCTCGACCCGGCGCTGGCGGCGATGGAGGACATCGAGCCGGCCGGCGAGGTCGGCAAGACCGACTAGCGACGGCCGCCGCTCAATGCCGGAGCCCGCTTCCCCTACGGGAGGCGGGCTCCGGCATGTGCTCCTCCGGGGGCCGCGACGGGCTGCCCGCCGTACGGCTACTCGCTCGGCACGACCTGCCGCTCCTCCGCGAAGTGACAGGCCGAGGCGTGCCCGGCCGGTCCCGCCGGCTCCCGGAACTGCGCGGGCACTTCCAGTGGCGGCACGACATCCGCGCACAGCTGCTGGGCCTTCCAGCAGCGGGTGCGGAAGCGGCATCCGGACGGCGGGTGGGCGGGCGAGGGGACCTCGCCCGCCAGCAGGATGCGGTCCCGTTGGGTACGGGCGTCCGGGTCGGGGACGGGCACGGCGGACAGCAGGGCCTGGGTGTACGGATGGGTGGGGTGCTCGTAGATCTGGTCCTCGGTGCCGATCTCGGCGAGCCGGCCCAGGTACATCACCGCGACGCGGTCGGAGATGTGCCGTACGACGGACAGATCGTGGGCGATGAAGACGTACGACAGGTCGAACTCGTGCTGCAACTGCTCCAGCAGATTGACCACTTGGGCCTGAACGGAGACGTCCAGCGCGGAGACCGGCTCATCGGCGACGATGATCTCCGGGCGCAGGGCGAGACCGCGGGCGATGCCGATGCGCTGGCGCTGTCCGCCGGAGAACTGGTGCGGATAGCGGTTGATGTACTCGGGGTTGAGCCCGACCACGTCCAGGAGTTCCCGGACCTTTCTGCGGCGGTCGCCCTTGGGGGCCACCTCGGGGTGGATCTCGTACGGCTCGCCGATGATGTCGCCGACGGTCATCCGGGGGTTCAGGGAGGTGTAGGGGTCCTGGAACACCATCTGGATGTTGCGGCGTACGGCCTTCAGCGCCCGGCCGGAGAGCGTGCTGATGTCCTCGCCCCGGTAGCGGATGCGGCCCGCCGTCGGGCGTTCGAGGCCGACCAGCAGCTTGGCGACCGTGGACTTGCCGCAGCCCGATTCGCCGACGATGCCGAGCGTTTCCCCTTGGTGGAGGTCGAAGGAGACCCCGTCGACGGCCTGGACGGCGCCGACCTGCTTCCTGAGGAGCACACCCCGGGTGAGCGGGAAGTGCTTGACCAGGTCGCGGATCTCCAGGATCGGTTCCGTCGTACCGGCCGCCGGGGTGCCGCTGTCACCGTGCGCCATCGAGGGTCTCCTTCCAGAAGTGGCAGGCGCTGGCCCTGCCGGGTCCGGCCTCGTAGAGCGGCGGAAGGTCGGTGCGGCAGATGTCCTGGGCCAGCGGGCAGCGCGGATGGAAGGGGCAGCCCGGTGGGATGGCGGTCAGATTGGGCGGCAGGCCCTTGATCGCGTACAGCCGCTGTCCCTTCTGGTCCAGCCGCGGGATGGAGTCCAGCAGGCCGCGGGTGTACGGGTGGGCGGGTGCCTTGTAGAGCTGGTGGACGGGGGCGGTCTCGACGATCCGGCCCGCGTACATCACCGCGATGGTGTCGGCGACATCCGCGACCACCCCGAGGTCATGGGTGATCAGGATCAGGCCCATGGTGAGTTCGCGCTGGAGTTCCGCCAGCAGATCCATCACCTGCGCCTGGACGGTGACATCCAGGGCCGTGGTCGGCTCGTCCGCGATGATCAGCTCCGGGCCGAGGGACAGCGCCATCGCGATCATGATGCGCTGGCGCATACCGCCGGAGAACTGGTGCGGGTAGTCGCCCACCCGCTCCCTGGCCGCGGGAATGCCGACCCGCTCCATCAGCTCCACGGCCTTGCCACGGGCTCCCTTACGGGACATCCCCTCGTGGACCTGGAACATCTCCCCGAGCTGTGCCCCGACGGTGAGGACCGGGTTCAGCGAGGACAGCGCGTCCTGGAAGATCATCGCCATCTTCGCGCCGCGGACCCGGCGCCGTTCTTCCTTGCGCAGGGTGAGCAGATCGCGCCCCTGGAAAAGGATCTCGCCGCCGGTGACGAACCCCGGCGGCGAGTCGAGGATGCCCATCACGGCCTGTGCGGTGACGGACTTGCCGGAGCCCGACTCCCCGAGCACCGCCAGCGTCTGGCCCGGCGCCACGCGGTAGCTGACGCCGTTGACGGCCTTCGCCACACCGTCCCGGGTGCGGAACTCGACCCGCAGATCGCGCACGTCCAGCAGGGCCGTGTCCGCGAGCGCCGTGGCGCCGCCCGCGGGCGTTCCGGCCGTGTCCTCGTTCGTCATCGTCCGGCTCCTCAGCGCAACTTGGGGTCGAGGGCGTCGCGCACCGCGTCGCCGAGCATGATGAACGCCAGCACCGTGATGCTCAGCGCGCCCGCGGGCCACAGCAGCATGTGCGGTGCGCTGCGGATGTACGTGGAGGCCGTGGAGATGTCGATGCCCCAGGAGACGGTGGGCGGCTTCAGGCCCGCGCCCAGATAGGAGAGCGTCGCCTCCAGCGCGATGTACGTACCGAGCGCGATGGTGGCGACGACGATGACCGGCGCGATCGCGTTCGGTGCGATGTGCCGCAGCAGCATCCGCCCGTTGCCGGCGCCCAGCGCCCGTGCGGCCTGGACGTAGTCGTTCTGCTTGGCGGTGACGACGGAGCCGCGGGCGATCCGGGAGATCTGCGGCCAGCCGAGCAGCACGATGAAGCCGACCACCGGCCAGACCGTGGTGCTGGTGACGACGGAGAGGAACACCAGGCCGCCGAGGATCACCGGGATGCCGAAGAAGATGTCGGCGAGCCGGGAGAGCGAGGTGTCCCACCAGCCGCCGAAGAAGCCGGCCAGCCCGCCCAGCAGGCTGCCGAGCAGCGCCGCGCCGGTCGTGGCGCAGACTCCCACCGTGATGGAGGCGCGGGCACCGTAGACCACGCGGGTGTAGACATCCCGGCCCTGCGTGTCGAAGCCGAAGGGGTGGCCGGGCTGGGAGCCCTGCTGCGCCTTGGCGAGGTCCGCGCGGTACGGGTTGCCGGTGGCGATCAGCTGCGGCCAGATGGCGATGATCACCAGGAAGACGATGACCAGCGCGGAGACCACGAAGACGGGGTTGCGGTACAGATCGTGCCAGGCGTCGCTCCACAGGCTGCGGGGCTTGCCGAACAGTTCCCCGCCGGGTGGGCCGCCGCCCGGCGGGGCGGCACCGGGCCGCCGCTCAAGCGACTCCGCCTCGCCGATGGCCAGTGCGGCGGAGCCGCCGTCGCCATGACCCATGGCTTCCTTCGGGACGTAGGACTCAGGCATAACGGATCCTCGGGTCGAGGACGGCGTACAGCAGGTCGACGAGGAGGTTCGCCAGGAGGAAGACCAGCACCAGGATGGTCACGAAGCCCACGACGGTCGGCGAGTTCTGCCGCAGGATGCCCTGATAGAGCTGGAATCCGACGCCATGGATGTTGAAGATGCGCTCGGTGACGATCGCGCCGCCCATCAGGGCGCCGATATCCGTGCCGATGAAGGTGACGACCGGGATCAGCGAATTGCGCAGCAGATGGCGGGTGATGACGCGGTGCCGGGGCAGGCCCTTGGCGAGGGCCGTACGGACATAGTCGGCGCGGGCGTTCTCCGCGATCGAGGTCCGGGTCAGCCGGGTCACATAGGCGAGCGAGACCAGCGCCAGCACCAGCCCCGGCAGCAGGAGTTCGTTCAGGGGTGCCTCCGGGGCGACGGACGGCGCGGCCCAGCCCCACTGCACCCCGAACACGAACTGGAGCAGATAGCCGCTGACGAACGTCGGGATGGACACCACGACGAGGCTGAGGACCAGCACCGTGGTGTCGATGTCCCGGCCGCGCCGCAGCCCGCTGAACACACCCAGCACGATGCCCACCACCATCTCGATCACAATGGCGACGATCGTCAGCCGTAGCGTGACGGGAAAGGCACTGGCCATCAGTTCGGTGACCGACTGGCCGTTGAACGCGGTGCCGAAATTCCCCTGGAAGATCTGCCCCATGTAATGCAGATACTGCTTCCACAGCGGCTCATCTAGGTAGAGGTCGCTGCGGATCTGCGCGGCGGTGGCGGGGTCGGGCGCCCGGTCGCCGAACATCGCGGCCACGGGGTCGCCCAGCGCATAGACCATGAAGAAGATCAGAAACGTACTGCCGATGAACACCGGGATCATCTGGAGCAGCCGCCGGATCACATAGCGTCCCATGAAGCGCCAACCTCCCTCGCACCGCTGTCAGTTGACCTTGATTTCGTTGTAGACCGGAACGCTGAACGGATTCAGCGCAACATTGCTGATCCGGTCCGAATAACCACCGCTGCCGTTCTGGTACCACAGCGGAACGGCCGGCATCTGCTGGGCGAGGATCTTCTCCGCGTCCTGGAACTTCGCGACGGCCTGGCCGGTGTCCGTTGCCGCATTCGCCTCGTTCACCAGCTTGTCGAAAGCGCGGTTACTGAACTTGCCGTCGTTGGATGAGGCGTTGGTGTAATACAGCGGCTGAAGGAAGTTCTGGATCAGCGGATAGTCCATCTGCCAGCCGGCCCGGAACGGACCCGGCATCCGCTTGGCCGTGATCTTGTTCCGGAAGTCGGCGAAGGTCCCGACCGGGTTCCCGACGCAGGCGTTGTCGTCCCCCAGGGACTTGTTGATGCTGTTGCAGGTGGCGTCGATCCAGTCCTTGTGGGACCCCGTATCGGCGTTGTACGTGAGGGTCATCCTCCCGCCGGGAATCCCGCCGCCCTCCTTGACCAGCTGCTTGGCCTGTGCCGCGTCGAACACACAGGCATCGCCGCACAGTCCCGGCTTGTACCCCCCGTCCGCCCCCAGCACCGGCGAGGTCCAGTCCGTGGCGGGCGTCCGGGTCTTCTGGAAGATCTCCCGGGTGATCTGGTCCCGGTCGATCGCCATCGAGATGCCGCGCCGCACCTTCTCCGCGCCCGGCCGGTTCCACCTCTTGTCGTACATGGGGAAGGTGAGGGTCTGGATGATCCCGGCCGGCTGATTGATATAGCGGCCGCCGAGATCCGACTTCACATGCTTGAGCTGCGCGGCCGGAATGTCGTCGACCAGATCGAGGTTGCCGGCCTGGAGATCGGTATAGGCGGTGTTGTTGTCCGTGTAGACCCGCAGATCGATGCCGCCGTTCCGTGCCGGATCGTCACCCGGATACTTCCCCCACTTCCGCATTCGCAGCACGGACCCCTTCTCGTAGGAGTCCACGAGATACGGCCCGTTCCCCACGGGCTTTTGGATCCAGGCATCGTGATCCCGGAAGAATGCCTGCGGCAGCGGCATGAAGGCCGAGTAGCCCAGCGTGTCCGGCCAGCTGGAGAACTTCTGGTTGAGCTTGACGGTGAAGGTCCTGTCGTCCTTCACCACCAGCCCCGACAGCGTCTTGGCCCGAGGGATCCCGCCGTCCGGGTGCACCTGCGCAAAACCGTCGATGTACTGGAAGAATGCCGCGTTCTTCTGCTTGTTGCTCAGCAGCGCCCCGTAATTCCAGGCATCCACAAAAGACTTGGCGGTGACCTTCTCGCCATTGCTGAAGGTCCAGCCGGGTTTCAGCGTCACCGTGAAATTCTGCGAATCCGACGTCTCGATCCGGTCCGCCATCACATTCTCCGCCGCGCCCGTCTTCGGGTCGTAGCGCTTGAGCCCCCGGAACAGCATCTCCAGAACCTTGCCGCCCTGGACCTCATTGGTGTTCGCCGGCTCCAGCGGATTCTGCGGATCGCCCCACGACGAGCTGACCACCCCGGAACGGCCGGCCCCCGCTCCGCCCCCGCACGCCGTGGCCACGAGAGCGACGCCTACGGCGCAGACGCCCCACTTCGCGCGCGTGGCTCCGCGCATGACGCCTCCTCAGGTCCGGGATCATGCCTGAGGCCTGTCCGGCGGATCAGGGGCGGGCAGGCCCTAGGCCACATAAGATCGCAAAGCGGGACGTACCGCACTCCGGCGGCGACCGCCACTGCTCCGAAAACCTGAGAAACCCCTCGGATGCCCGAGCGGGGGGGCGCGTACGCAGATCCGGGCCGCCGCCCCGGCCCGGGGCGGACATCCCTGAACGCGGCACCGGGAGATCCCTATGTGGCGCCGGGAGATCCTTATATGTGGTGCACGGACTCCACCGCATACAGCCGCGGATCGAATCCCTCCGCCAGCGCGGCGGCCTGCGTCATGTGCTCCTGTGCCGTCGGATCGGCCAGCATCGCCCGGAAGTGCGCCTCGCTCTCCCACTGCGCATAGTTGACGACCCGATCGCCGTCCGCACTTGCGTGGATATTCGCCGAGATGAATCCCGGCCGGTCCTTCATCGTCTCCTCGGTGGCCCGGCTCAGCAGCGCCACCAGCTCCGCCTGCCGCTCCGGCAGCACGGTGAACACATTGATGAGCGTGGCGATCTCGCGCCCGGTCTCGATCTTCGTCGTCCTTGCCATACCGCCAGTCTCCCGCCGACCACTGACAACGGGCCGCGAAGGGCCCCTGTACTGCGCCGGCACAGCAAAGGGCGCCCCTCACGCGGAGGGGCGCCCCATCACTTCAGGCCATCATCCCGGCCCGGACGGGCCCGGACGGCCGGACCGCAGCCGGTGTTACCGCTTGGCGCGCGACGCGGTGCGGCCGCGCTCCTTCTGGTCCAGGACGACCTTGCGGATACGGACCGTCTCCGGGGTGACCTCGATGCACTCGTCGTCGCGGCAGAACTCCAGCGACTGCTCCAGGGAGAGCTTGCGCGGCGGAACCACGTTCTCGGTGGTGTCCGCGGAAGCCGCACGCATGTTGGTGAGCTTCTTTTCCTTGGTGATGTTCACGTCCATGTCGTCGGCGCGCGAGTTCTCGCCGATGATCATGCCCTCGTACACCTCGGTGCCCGGCTCCGTGAAGATCACGCCGCGCTCCTGGAGGTTGATCATCGCGAACGGCGTGACCGAACCGGAGCGGTCGGCGACCAGCGAACCGTTGTGGCGGGTGCGCAGCTCGCCGAACCACGGCTCGTGGCCCTCGAACAGGGAGTGCGCGATGCCCGTACCGCGGGTCTGGGTCAGGAACTCCGTACGGAAGCCGATCAGGCCACGCGACGGCACGATCCACTCCATACGGATCCAGCCGGAACCGTGGTTGGTCATGGTCTCCATACGGCCCTTGCGGGTCGCCATCAGCTGCGTGATGGCGCCGAGGTGCTCCTCGGGGGAGTCGATCGTCAGGCGCTCGATCGGCTCGTGCAGCTTGCCGTCGATCTCCTTGGTGACGACCTCGGGCTTGCCGACGGTCAGCTCGAAGCCCTCCCGGCGCATGGTCTCGACGAGGATGGCCAGCGCCAGCTCGCCACGGCCCTGGACCTCCCACGCGTCGGGACGCTCGGTGTCCAGGACGCGCAGCGAGACGTTACCGATCAGCTCCTTGTCCAGGCGGTCCTTCACCTGGCGGGCGGTGACCTTGTGGCCCTTGCCGCCCTTGCCGACCAGCGGCGAGGTGTTGGTACCGATGGTCATCGAGATGGCCGGCTCGTCGACCGTGATCAGCGGCAGCGCGACCGGGTTCTCCGGGTCGGCCAGCGTCTCGCCGATCATGATGTCCGGGATACCGGCGACCGCACAGATGTCACCGGGGCCGGCCTTTTCGGCGGGCTTGCGGGTGAGCGCCTCGGTCATCATCAGCTCGGTGATGCGGACGTTGGACATCGTGCCGTCACGCTTGATCCACGCGACCGTCTGGCCCTTCTTCAGCTCGCCCTGCTCGACCCGGAGCAGCGCGATACGGCCGAGGAAGTTGTCCGCGTCGAGGTTGGTGACGTGGGCCTGGAGCGGGGCCTCCTCGTCGTACTCCGGCGCCGGGACGTGCTCCAGCAGGGTGGTGAAGAACGGCTGGAGGTTCTCGCTGTCGGGGGGGACGGTGCCGTCCTCCGGCTTGGTCAGCGAGGCGACGCCGTCACGGGCGCAGGCGTAGACGATCGGGAACTCGATCTGGTCCTCGTCCGCGTCCAGGTCCAGGAAGAGGTCGTAGGTCTCGTTGACGACCTCGTCGATCCGGGAGTCGGGGCGGTCGGTCTTGTTGATGCACAGGATGACCGGCATCCGGGCCGAGAGGGCCTTGCGGAGCACGAAGCGGGTCTGCGGGAGCGGGCCCTCGGAGGCGTCGACCAGCAGGACGACCGCGTCCACCATCGACAGACCGCGCTCGACCTCGCCACCGAAGTCGGCGTGGCCGGGGGTGTCGATGATGTTGATCGTGATCGGGTCCCCGCCGTCCTTGGGGTGATACTTCACCGCCGTGTTCTTGGCGAGGATCGTGATGCCCTTCTCACGCTCCAGGTCGTTGGAGTCCATCATCCGGTCGTCGAGCTTCTCGGCGGCGTGTTCGGCGAAGGCGCCGGCCTGCTTGAGCATGGCGTCGACGAGGGTCGTCTTCCCATGGTCGACGTGGGCGACGATGGCTACGTTACGAATGTCGTGGCGCGTGGGCATACTGGCGGCGCTTCTCCCGGAATCGTGGGTGGCGGCACGTCCATGCGGTACGCGCACCTGCCGGGCATAACGAAGCCACGGCCTCACCCCATCGTACGGGGCTGCGGCAGCATTGGCCGCCGCAGCCCGTACGCACACCGCCTGACCTGCGATTTCTTACCTTTTATCCGCGGAGATGCGGCCCTACTTCTGGTAGCCGATGTCCTGGAAGCGGGGCGTGGCGAAGCCGAAGGCGCCGACGTTGGCGAGCGTCTTCTTCGTGGCCACCAGCTCGGGCCGCTGGTAGAGCGGAATCGATCCGGCGGCCGCCCAGATCCGGGCGTCGGTCTGTGCCATCAGCGTGCGCGAGGAGCCCTCGTCCAGCTCGGAGGCGGCCTGGTCGAAGAGCTGGTCGATGTGGTCGGTGCCGACCCGGGTGTAGTTCTGCTCGACGGTCAGCGAGCCGTCGGGCGCGGGCTGCGGCTTGGCGTAGATCGGCCGGGCGTCGGTCGCCGGGTAGGCGGTGCCGGGCCAGGAGTACAGCGCCAGGTCGAAGTCGCCGGAGGCGATGTGGTCCTGGAAGTAGCTGGCGTCGGAGACCCGCTGGAGGGAGGTCTGGATGCCGATCTTGCCGAGCATCGTGGCGATCTGCCGCCCGACGGTGCGCAGCTGCTGGGAGCCGGCACCGTCGGGAAGCACGAAGCGCAGGGTGAGCGGCCTGCCGTTCTTCTTGACGGCGGCGATCCTGCCCTCCTTGTGCCCGGCCGGCAGCGGTGCGGCCACCGCGTCGGCACGCCGCTCGGCGGCCGCGTGCAGGGCGCCCGGGTGGCCGCCCGACCCCGGCAGATGCGGGGCCTGTCCGGTCTCGATCAGTTCGGCGGCGCCGAGCGCCTGTGCCGCGCGCTTCTTGTACCGCTTGTACTTGGCGTACGCCGCGGACTCGGTGTCACCGTCCGCGCCCTCCTTCTCACTGGCGGCCGCCTCCTTGTAGAACGAGGCGCTCTGCCGCAGCAGGGCGGACTGCTGCACCTCGGAGCCCACCGCGCCCGTGAAGGACAGCGGGGCCTCGGCCGCGGCGGGCCGGACGCCTTCCTGGTCGCCCCTGGCGGGCGGGGCGGCGTGGCCGGAGCGGGCCGGGTTGCGGTCGTCGGCACCGGCGTCGTATTCGCCCTCCGACCGGTCGTCGGCGGACTCGTCCCCGTAGCGGTCGTCCGACGGGTCGAAGCCGTCCTCGTCCCCGTCGGCACGCCCCGCGTCCGGGGCCGGTGCGCCCGCCTTCTCACCGGCCTGCTGACGGTCGGCGCCGTCGCTCTTCCAGCCGGCATCGGCGAGCAGCGCCTTGGCCGCACCGGTGTCCTGGCCGCCGAGCGCATCGCTGTGGTCCTGATAGCCGTGCTGCTCGGCCATCAGCAGATGACTGCCGAGCGGGCGGGACGGCAGGTCGAGCGGCTTGAGGACGGTGTCCGCGAGCGCCTGGCGGTCGATGGCGCGGGCCACCGCGCGGCGCACCCGGTCGTCGGCCAGCGGCCCGCTGCTGCCGTTGAGGGCGAGCTGGGTGTAGGCGGGCTCTAGCGCCTTGCGGATGGTGTAGTCGCGCAGTGCGGCGTTCTCCGCGGCGACGGTCTTGGCGTCCGACCGGGCACCGGCCCGGTTCTTGTCGCCCTGCGGGGCCGCATTGCCGTCGCCGGCCTTCTTGGGGCCGTGGGATGCGGCGCGGCGGGCGGAGGCGACCCGCTTCGCGGCGACCTGGTCGACCGCGGCGACATCGACACTCCCGTTGGCGAGCGCCGCGGCCCGCTTGTCGCCGGGCAGTGACTCCAGCACGATCTTCTTGAGCTTGGCGGGCTCGCCCCACCACTTCGGGTTGCGTACGAGGACGACATGGCCCGCCTCGGCGTCCCGCTTCTGGACCAGGAACGGACCGGCGCCGACCTTGAGCTGCTCGCGCGCGCCGTCGTTGAAGGCGTCGGCGCTGCCCATCACGCTCCTGGGGTAGAGCGGGGTGAACAGGGACTTCCAGTCGGCGTAGGGGCGGGCAAAGGTGACCTTGACCTCGTGGGCGCCCGCGCCCTGTTCGACCTTGGCGATCCGGTCGTAGCCGGCGTTGCGGGCGGTCCAGAAGGCGTTGTCCTTACCGCGCAGCGCGGTCCACTGGGCGATGAAGTCGGCAGCGGTGATGGCCGTGCCGTTGCTCCACCGCGCCTTGGGATTGATCTTGTAGGTGACGACCTGCTTGGGGTCGCGGGTGCTGATGTCCGCGGCGTCCAGGTAGTCGGCGTTGCGCTGCGGCCGGCCGCTCGCGTCGATGGTGAACATGCTGGGCAGCACCGCGCCGGCGATCCGCGTGGTGGTCGGGTCGGCGTCGGACTGGAAGGCGTTCAGGGTGCCGGGCATCCCGTCGACGGCCCAGCGCAGGGTGCCGCCGTTCTTCAGCTCGCCGCGGGGCGCGGGCGCGATGTCCTGGGACGTCGCGACGGACGTGTCCCGGGTGTCGTCGCTGCATCCGGTCAGGGCCGGCAGCGGGAGCAGCACCCCCGCCGCGATGAGCGCGGCACAGCGGCGTCCGCGGCACACCGGGCGGCGGCCTGAGGGGTGGTCGTGGTCGGTCATGACGGTTACCTCCGGGCTCGCCCGCGCCGCGCCGCGCGCCGCCTGGGCCCTGACCGGCGCACCACGTTCGGCCGACTTTGCGGCTCATCACATCTATGGCCCCCCTACTGAAAGCGACCGCGCCCGGACCGGCCGCCCGACACGTCGGCCACAGCGCCAAGGCCACCCGCCCGGCCCAACAACAGGCCCCTGGAGCAGGCGGAAACGGGGCTGCGCGGCGGTGCGGGCGACCGCGCGCGCCGGCTCTTCCCGTATCGGCGTTCGAACTACGCCGCGGCGCATGGTTGCCGAAACGCACCGGTTCGAGTCGTAATCGCGCCCGACCCCTTCCCAACCCCTACTGTGACGCGCGACACTCTCGGGCGCATGAGATCGCCCACCACACCTTCAAAAGTGAGGGCATGTTATGTCCCTTCAGGACGAATTGACGGCGGTTGAACGCAGCCTGGACGGCCTGGTCCGGTCGGTGGGAAGGCTGGAGACGCAGCTCGACGCCGGTCTGGACATCCGGCGGGTCCGCACTGACGCGGACCATCTGCGCGAGAGCCTCGCGCTGTTGAAGCAGAGCGTGGCGGCCGGTCCACCCCGCCGTAAGAGCGTCGTTGTGGACGAGATGGTGCCGATCTCCGATGCCCCCTACAACTCGGCGCTGTGGACCGACGCCCAGGACGAGGGACTCGGCTCCAGGAACGGCCACGCACCCTAGGGACAACCCCTGGTCGCCCTGGGGGGCTACCCCTGGTGGAGGCCCCTTAAGGGGTGGCCTCGCCCCACTCAGACCCCTACCCCGTTGCCGCCCCGGAGGAAAGCATTCCGGCCGGAGCGCCCTTCACGGAGACCGACGTTGGCCACTGGAACCGAACCCTCCTCACCAGCGCCCGCGACCGGTGTGCACACCGCCTCGCGTGCCACCATCCCCGCCCGTCATCTGCGCACCGACCGCTGGTGGCTGGCGCCGGCCGGCACCGCCGCCGGGCTGTTCGCGTTCATCGTCTACTCGACCTGGCGGGCGTTCGCGAACGCCGACTACTACGACGCGCCCTATGTGTCGCCCTTCTACTCGCCCTGTCTGGCGGAGAACTGCCGCACCATGCGCGGCGGCCCCAACTGGGAGCTCTTCGGCAGCTGGTGGGGCCTGTCCCCCGCGCTGCTCATCCTGATCTTCCCGCTGGGCTTCCGGCTGACCTGCTACTACTACCGCAAGGCCTACTACCGCGGCTTCTGGGCCTCGCCGCCGGCCTGCGCGGTCGCCGAGCCGCACAAGAAGTACACCGGTGAGACCCGCTTCCCGCTGATCCTTCAGAACATCCACCGCTACTTCTTCTACTTCGCGGTGCTGGTGGCGGGCGTGCTGACCTACGACACGGCGCTCACCTTCCGCGACGAGAACTACGCCTGGGGCCATATGGGCCTGGGCACCCTGGTCTTCCTCGCCAACATCGTGCTGATCTGGGCGTACACCCTCTCCTGCCACTCCTGCCGGCACATCATCGGCGGCCGGCTGCGGCACTTCTCCAAGCATCCGGTCCGCTACCGGATGTGGGGCTGGGTCGGCAAGCTCAACGAGCGGCACATGCTGCTCGCGTGGTCCTCGCTGATCAGCGTGGCCGTAGCGGACTTCTATGTCTTCCTGCTGGCCAGCGGGGCCATCACGGACCCGCGTTTCTTCTGACGACAGCATCTCCTAAGGAAAGGTGTGCCCTCTGATGGCGCATGTGGACCGGCAGGCATGGGACGTGGTCGTGGTGGGCGCCGGCGGCGCCGGACTGCGTGCCGCCATCGAGGCCCGCGAAGCCGGCATGCGGACGGCCGTGATCTGCAAGTCCCTGTTCGGCAAGGCCCATACGGTGATGGCCGAGGGCGGTATCGCCGCCAGCATGGGCAACGCGAACGAGCACGACAACTGGCAGGTGCACTTCCGGGACACCATGCGCGGCGGGAAGTTCCTCAACCAGTGGCGGATGGCCGAGCTGCACGCCCGCGAGGCCCCGGACCGGGTGTGGGAGCTGGAGACCTGGGGCGCGCTCTTCGACCGGACCGCGGACGGCCGGATCTCCCAGCGCAACTTCGGCGGCCATGAGTATCCGCGCCTCGCGCACGTCGGTGACCGTACGGGCCTGGAGCTGATCCGCACCCTCCAGCAGAAGATCGTCTCGTTGCAGCAGGAGGACGAGCGGGAGTTCGGCGCGTACGACGCCCGGCTGAAGGTCTTCCAGGAGTGCACGGTCACCCGGGTCCTCAAGACGGACGGAAGGGTCTCCGGCGCCTTCTGCTACGAGCGGGAGTCCGGCCGCTTCTTCGTCCTGGAGGCCCCTGCGGTGGTGCTGGCCACCGGCGGCATCGGCAAGTCCTTCAAGGTGACCTCGAACTCCTGGGAGTACACCGGCGACGGGCACGCGCTGGCGCTGCTGGCCGGGGCGCCGCTGATCAACATGGAGTTCGTGCAGTTCCACCCCACCGGCATGGTCTGGCCGCCGTCGGTGAAGGGCATCCTCGTGACCGAGTCCGTCCGCGGTGACGGCGGGGTGCTGCGCAACAGCGAGGGCAAGCGCTTCATGTTCGACTACATCCCGGATGTCTTCAAGGAGAAGTACGCCCAGACCGAGGACGAGGGCGACCGCTGGTACGAGGACCCGGACAACAACCGCCGCCCGCCCGAACTGCTGCCCCGCGACGAGGTCGCACGCGCCATCAACGCCGAGGTCAAGGCGGGCCGCGGCTCCCCGCACGGCGGCGTCTATCTGGATGTCTCCACCCGGATGCCGGCCGAGGTGATCAAACGCCGGCTGCCGTCGATGCACCACCAGTTCAAGGAACTGGCGGATGTGGACATCACCGCCGAGCCGATGGAGGTCGGCCCGACCTGTCACTACGTGATGGGCGGGGTGGACGTGGAGCCGGACACCGCGGCGGCGACCGGCGTACCGGGCCTGTTCGCGGCGGGCGAGGTGGCCGGCGGGATGCACGGCTCCAACCGGCTCGGCGGCAACTCGCTGTCCGACCTGCTGGTCTTCGGCCGCCGGGCGGGGCTGCACGCGGCCGAGTACGCGGCGTCGCCGGCCGAACGGCCGGTCCCCGACCCGCTCCAGATCGACGCGGCGGAGGCGGAGGCGCTGCGCCCCTTCAGCGCCGAGGACGAGGCGGACACCGGCCGCGAGCCGGGCCCGGCGGAGAATCCGTACACCCTGCACCAAGAGCTCCAGCAGGCGATGAACGACCTGGTCGGCATCATCCGCAAGGAGAGCGAGATGTTCGAGGCCCTGAAACGGCTGGCCGATCTGCGGGTACGGGCCCGCCGGGCCGGCGTCGAGGGGCACCGGCAGTACAACCCGGGCTGGCATCTGGCCATCGATCTGCGGAACATGCTGCTGGTCAGCGAGTGTGTGGCGCGGGCGGCGCTGGAGCGCGAGGAGAGCCGGGGCGGGCACACCCGCGACGACCATCCGGCGATGGACCGCACCTGGCGCAACATCAATCTGGTCTGTGAATTCGCCGGTCCGCAGGGCGATGCGCGGTCCGCCGAAGCGGCGCTGGGCCAGATCCGGCTCTCCCGCCGCGAGACCCCGCCGATCCGCCGCGACCTTCTGGAACTGTTCGAGAAGGACGAGCTGGCGAAGTATCTGACCGACGAGGAGCTGAGCCGGTGAGCGTGTCGCAGGAAGAGCAGCAGTCCGGCGTCTACCAGGCGCACTTCAGGGTGTGGCGCGGCGACACCGGCTCCGGGGACCTGGAGGACTTCAAGGTCGAGGTGCACGACGGCGAAGTGGTGCTGGACATCATCCACCGCCTCCAGGCGACCCAGGCCCCCGATCTCGCCGTGCGCTGGAACTGCAAGGCGGGCAAGTGCGGTTCGTGCAGCGCGGAGATCAACGGGCGGCCGCGGCTGATGTGCATGACCCGGATGTCGGTCTTCGACCGTACGGAGACGATCACGGTCACGCCGATGCGGGCCTTCCCGGTCATCCGCGACCTGGTCACCGATGTGTCCTTCAACTACACCAAGGCCCGCGAGATCCCGGCGTTCGTGCCGCCCCCGGAGCTGGCCCCCGGTGAGTACCGCATGCAGCAGGAGGATGTGGGCCGGTCGCAGGAGTTCCGTAAGTGCATCGAGTGCTTCCTGTGCCAGGACACCTGCCATGTCGTCCGTGACCACGAGGAGAACAAGGCCGCCTTCGCCGGTCCGCGCTTCCTGATGCGGGTGGCCGAGCTCGATATGCATCCGCTGGACGCGGCCCCGGAGTCCGGTATCGACCGCAAGCGCAGCGCGCAGGACGAACACGGGCTGGGCTACTGCAACATCACCAAGTGCTGCACCGAGGTCTGCCCCGAAAACATCAAGATCACCGACAATGCGCTGATCCCGCTGAAGGAGCGCGCCGCGGACCGTAAGTACGACCCGCTGGTGTGGCTCGGGAACAAGATCCGGCGTCGTGGCGAATGAACTGAACGGACGCGGGCGGGGCCCGGGGTGCGCCCGGGGCTCCGCCCGCGTCCGCGGAACGGGCTCAGCAGCGCTAGAACAGGCTCAGCAGCGCTTCCGCCGGGTCCACCGCGGCCGACTCCCCGTCCGGCAGCGCGAGTTCGAACCACACGGTCTTGCCGCGCGGGGTACGGCGGCTGCCCCAGCCCTGGCTCAGCAGACCGACCAGCTGGAGCCCGCGGCCGCCCTCGTCGGTGTCCCGGGCGCGGCGGCGGCGGGGCTGGGCGAGATCGGCGTCCCAGACCTCGCAGACCAGGGTGCGGTCCAGCAGCAGCCGCAGCCGGATCTCACCGTGGCCGTGCCGTAGCGCATTGGTCACCAGCTCGCTGACCAGCAGCTCCGTGGTGTCGACCAGGTCCTGGAGGCCCCAGTCCGTCAGCTGGTCACGGGCGAGTTCGCGGGCGCGGGCCACCGAACGGGCCTCCGGCGCCAGACTCCAGTCGCCCACCGCGTCCTTGGGCAGCCCGTGCACCCGCGCCATCAGCAGCGCGATGTCATCCTCGCCGTGCGAGGTGTCCATGGCGCTCAGGACCTGGTCGCAGGCGTCCTCCAGCGGACGGTCGGCGCCCGAGAGGGCCGTCCGGAACGCCTGGAGCCCCTCCTCCAGCGGATGGTGGCGGGACTCCACCAGGCCGTCGGTGTAGAGCGCCAGCAGCGCACCGTCCGGCAGCTCGACCTCGATCTCCTCGAACGGTTCGCCGCCGACGCCCAGCGGCATCCCCGGCGGGACGTCGAGCAGCAGCGCGTCCTCGCCGTCCTCGACCAGCACCGGCGGCAGATGCCCGGCGTTGGCGAACGTACAGCGCCGGGTGACCGGGTCGTAGACGGCGTAGACGCAGGTGGCGAGGTAGACCTCGGAGAGGTCGGCGGTCCGGGCGGAGCGCCGCGGCTCGCCCGTGCCCTCGGACCGGCTGCGGGCGGAGCGCGCGCTGGACGACCGGCCCTCGCCGTCGCCGCCGAGCCCGCGGGCGATCTCGTCGAGCGCCGAGAGCACCTCGGCAGGCTCCAGGTCCAGCAGCGCCAGGGTCCGTACCGCGGTGCGCAGTTCTCCCATCGCCACGGCGGCGCGCAGCCCGCGTCCCATGACATCGCCGACGACCAGCGCCGTACGGTGGCCCGGGAGTTCGATGACATCGAACCAGTCGCCGCCGACCTCGGTGGCGGTGGTGCCGGGCAGGTAGCGGCAGGCGATGTCCAGACCGGCGGCCTCGGGGTCGCCGGGCGGCAGCAGGCTGCGCTGCAATATGAGTGCGCGTTCGTGCTCACGGCGGTAGAGGCGGGCGTTGTCGATACAGACCGCGGCGCGCGCGGCCAGCTCGACGGCCAGCGCGGTGTCACGCTCCCCGAACGGCTCGCTGCCCTTCGTACGGGTGAACTGCACCAGTCCGACGACGGTGTCCCTGGCGACCATCGGGACGGCGAGGGTGGAGTGCACCACCGCGCCCAGCTCCGGCCCGTCGTCACTCTCCCGGCCCGGGATGATCTGGGCGTGGGCGGTCCGCAGGGCGCCCGCGCAGGGGGAGTTGAAGGGGTAGCGGTGGACGGCGCCGACCGCGACCGCGCCCGGTGCGTCGCCGGGGGCGGTGGGGAGCGGGGCGTCCGACACGGCGCTGGCGAAGGCGACCCGGCGCAGCTCCGCGCTGCCGTCGCTCATACCGGGCGGGGCCTCGTCGCCCGACAGCAGGCCCTGGTAGAGGTCCACCGAGGCCAGATCGCAGAACTGCGGTACGGCGACGTCCAGAAGAGTGCGGGCGGTGGTCTCCAGATCGAGGGAGTTGCCTATCCGGGCGCCGGCTTCGTTGAGCAGGGCGAGGTTACGGCGGGCGCTGGCGGCCTCGCGCTCCGCCCGCCGACGGCCGGTCACATCCGCGGCGAGCGCCGCGACACCGATCGGGCGGCCGCTGGCGCCGTGCAGCCGGTAGAGCGACACCGACCAGCGGCGACGGTCCTCCTCGCCGGGCGCCATGCCGACCAACTGCATTTCGGTGACCGGCTCTCCGGTCTCCAGGACGCGGCGCAGCGCGGCCGTCATCCGCTCGGCCTCGGAGCGCGGCAGGAAGTCGTGCGGACCGCAGCCGCGGTACTTGCTCGCCGGGCCGCCGAAGACCGTGGCGAACCGTTCGTTGACCCGCAGCAGCCGCAGATCCGTGCCGAACAGAGTGAAACCCATGGGAGATTGACCGAAAACGGCCTGCGAGGCGGCGAGGTCGGTCTCGATGCCGCGCAGCGCCCGGACATCGACGACGAGACAGACCGCGGCCCGCTCACCGTTCTCGTCGCGCGAGGGCATCACATAGATCTCGGCGAGCCCGTCGGCGCCCCCGCCCTCTTCCCTGCGGTAGGGCACCAGGCCGGTCCACTCCCGGCCGTCGAGGATCTCGGACACCTTGCGGCGGCTGGTCGCCCGCAACTCACGGGGGACGAAGGCCTCGACGGGGTCCTTGCCGAGCGCGTAACGGGCGGGGATGCCGAGCATGTGCTCCGCCCGCTCACTCCACTGGTCGATCCGCCCGTCGGGCCCGAGCGAGAAGGAGGCCACGCGGATGTAGTCATAGATCGATCCAGGCCGGCTGCTCTGCCATATGGGCGGACCTTGCAGCTCGCGCGCGCGCGGAAAGGCACCTGGTTCACCGGAGCCGTCCGCACCGCCCTGACCATCGGCCTGTGCGGGTTCTGCCCCGCCAGATGACATCTCGCTCACGAGCCCCGTCCCCTCCAGCTCATCGTGCCCGGACCGGACCCGCCTGAGTATCCAGCACCTCGGCTATCCGGAACACGGTCTTCACGATCACAGCACAGTCTCGATCGCAGCCCATCTACAGAATGTCGATGAATTGGCAACGATCAGTACCCCACCTCTCTCCTAACCAGCCACCGAGAGCTCGAACCACACTGTCTTGCCACTCTTTCCGCGACGGGTCCCCCAGCGCCGCGAACTGCATGCGACCAGCTGCAATCCACGGCCCCCCTCGTCGTCAGGAGCGGCGTCGCGCTCCTGTGGCGGATCGGGCAGCGGATCGGAGACCTCGACGAGCAGCCCGTCGGTGTTCAGCAGCACCATACGGACTCCGATCGGCCCGCTGGCATGACGCAGGGAGTTGGTGACGAGCTCGCTCACGAGTAGTACGGCCATATCGGCGGCGCCGTTCAGCCCCCAGTCGATCAGCACCCGCCGGACGGCCGTGCGGGCCGTGCGCACCGCACCGGGGTCGGCCGGAAAGCTCCATTCGGCCGTGGGTGCACCGGAGGCCTTGCCGCGCCTGCGGACGTTCCCGGAGTCCGGCTCCGGGACCCCTGCCGCTGCGCTGTCGCTCACGCCGATCACATCCCAGCCCGATGGCATCCCCGTCCCCTTGCCTACACCGAAGGGGTCAATCTGGACATACCCGATATCCATGCCCCAGTACCGCCTGCAACGGTGCACTGTGGCGCAAATGAAACATATCGGCGCGCCGGGGCAAGGCAGCCGAGACGGGGGGCAGGTATGTGCGCTGAAGGCGTCCGTACGGGCAGGGGGCGCGGGGGCGCGCGATGGCGGCCCCGGGAGCCGGTGCGGGCCGCGTAGGGGCCGGCGTGGACCGCGTACGTGCCGGTGCGGGCCGCGTAGGGGCCGGCGTGGACCGCGTACGGGCCGGTGCGGGCCGCCCAGGGGCAGGTGCCGACGGCCCAAGGGGCGGTGCGGACGTCGTACGGGCCGATCCGGACGCCGTACGGACCGGTGCGGCGGCTACGGCCGTACGCTCGGCGCCCCCGCCGTTGTCGCCAGCCGGCGCATCGCCTCGGCGACCGCCGGGCGGTCCTGGTCCAGCCAGTCGACCTGGGACTCCTCGCCGGGCAGCAGCCAGCGCAGCTCGTCGTGATCCTGGAGGGGCCGCGGCACCCCGGACACCAGCCGGGCCGTCCACACCTGGAGGACATAGCCGGGCCGCAGCACCCACTCGCCCGGAATCCGCTCCAGGGCGGCCGCCTCGACACCCAGCTCCTCGCGCAGCTCTCGCTCCAGCGCCCGCTCGGGTCTCTCGTCGTCCTCCACCTTGCCGCCGGGCAGCTCCCAGCGGCCGGCCAGCGCAGGCGGTGCGCTGCGCCGTGCGGCCAGCAGCCGCCCGCGCTCGCACACCGCTCCGCCCACCACTACGCGCACGGTCGTCATGCGCGGCAGCCTACGTCTCCCGCCCTCGTCCCGCTTCCCCGCCCGCCGTCCCTCAGGTCGTCGCCCGATCGGCCTTTTCGACCACATAAAGCTGCTGGCGGCCCCGCGTTTCGAGCCGGGTGGCCACCCGCTCCGCCTCCGCCCGGGTGGCATAGCGGCCCACGCGATACCGGTTGCCACCTTCGTCCTGGCGGATGACGAGCCAGGGGAGCACCGCTCCACCCTCGGTCATTGCGCCCCTCCGTCCGCCGCGTAGCGCGCCGTTGCACGCCCCTGGTCTGCTGATGCCGAAATCGCAATCCGCATATGCCCGACCCTACGCCCGACCTTCACTCAGCGGATATGGATTTACACAAAGAGGTACCGAACCGGCCACCCGCGGGCCCCCGGCGTACCGGAAGCGGCCTGCGAGTGGCCGGTGGGCCCGAGAGGCGCTCGGGCAACGTATGGAGCGGTGGGGGGCTCAGGCCCCGACGGGCGCCTTGGCCTCTTCGGTCTCCGCGGCGTCGTCCTCGTCCGCCGCCTGGATCTCGGCCTCGGCCTGGAGCAGCGTCGGGTTGCGCCAGGAGCTGCGCACACCCCAGTAGTAGAAGGCGAGGCCGATCGCCGCGACCACGAGGATGTCCCAGCCCTCCGGCAGATAGCCCTTGCCGCCGAAGTCCTTGCCGCCCATGTACGAGACAGCGGCCATGACCAGCAGGTACGCCACCATCCAGGCACCGGCCTTGAGGTGCGGACGCAGCTGGGCCCACGGCTTGCGGCCCTGGGTCAGCGGCTTGCCGATCTCGTACCAGGCCCAGACCGGCAGCCCGACGGCCATGATCAGGATGACCTTGCCGGTGAGCGGCCAGCGGCCCCAGTACAGGACCAGCGAGCCGAAGATCATCGCGATCGGCGCGATGACCGGCATCGCCCGCAGCTTGACCGGGCGCTTGAGGTCCGGGGACAGCCGGCGCAGCGACATCACCGCGACCGGTCCGGTGATGTACGAGATGACCGTGGCGACCGAGACGATCTCGGCGAGCGAGCCCCAGCCGCGGAAGACGGCGAGGAACAGGAAGGCGATCGCGAGGTTGAGCAGCAGCGCCGGACGCGGCACACCGGTCTTCTTGTCCACCTTGCCGAAGATGCCGGGCAGATGGCCGTTCTCCTGCACGCCGTGGATCATGCGCGAGGTGGTGGCCGCGTAGATCATGCCCGTACCGGACGGCGAGACAAAGGCGTCCGCGTACAGCAGCAGCGCCAGCCAGTTCAGGCCCCAGGCCACCGCGAGGTCGGCGAGCGGCGAGTTGAAGCCGAGACCGGCCCAGCCGCCGCCGGCGGCGAGCTTGTCGCCCGGCACCGCCATCAGGAACGCGACCTGAAGCGCTACATAGATGACCAGCGCGATCACGATCGACCAGACGACGGCCTTCGGGAGCGACTTGCCGGGGTTGCGGGCCTCACCGGCCATGTTCAGCGGTGACTGGAAGCCGTTGTAGGCCCAGACGATGCCGGAGACCGCGACGGCGGTGAAGACCGAGCTCCAGCCGTTCGGCGTGAAGCCGCCGTGGTGGACGATGTTGCTGGTGTCGAAGTGCGCGAACATCAGCGCGCTCGCGGTCAGCACCGGGACGACGACCTTGAAGACCGTGATCGCGGTGTTGGTCTTCGCGAACAGCGAGATCGCGAACCAGTTGAGGAAGAAGTAGAAGATCAGCAGGACGCTGGCGAGCCCGACGCCGGTGCCGGTCAGCTCCTTGCCGTCGTAGAGCGCATGCGTCCAGCCGAAGTCCCAGGAGCTCATGTACTGGACGGAGGCGGTGGCCTCACCCGGGATGACCGAGACGATCGCGATCCAGTTCGCCCAGGCCGCGAGGTATCCGGCGAGCGAGCCGTGCGAGTACTGGCCGTAGCGGACCATGCCGCCGGCCTTCGGGAACATCGATCCGAGCTCGGTGTAGGTGAGCGCGATCGTGAGAGCGACGAGCGCACCGATGATCCAGGCGAGGATCGCGGCCGGGCCGGCGATGGCAGCGGCGCGTTCGGCCCCGAAGAGCCAGCCGGAGCCGATGATGGACCCGAGACCCGTGGCGGTCAGGGCGATGGTCCCGAGGGACCGACGGTAATTCGAGTGCGAGCCCTGCTCCGCGCTCGGGGTCTTCGTCGTGCTCACGTGCTTGGTCTCCTGGTCTTCCCCCGTGCCGTGCACAAACTTCGCCATCGTAAGAGCGAATCGGATGGTCGACTTCCCACAGCTGCCCGAAAATCCCGCCCAGTTGAGGCTGTGTGAGGTTTCCCACGCCAAGATCCAGCCACCATTTGCCCACCAAATGGAACAAATGGGGCGCCACTCCGAGAACCATGGCCACCCACAGGGCGTCTGGCGCACGCGCGGAGGGAGAGAAGAAGACCGGCCGGCTACTTCACGGGGAGGTGGTACGCGACCCGGTAACGGTCCGCGAGGGTGACCACATCGGCCGTCTCGACGGGCCTGCCACCCGCGTAATACGTACGCGAAACGACCAGCACCGCATGCCCCGGCACCCCGCCCAGCGTCATGGCCTCCTCCGCCAGCGCCGGCCGCGCCCCGACCTCCTCGACGACGTTGTCCACCACCACATCGATGGCCGCCATCCGCTCGACCACCCCGCGCCCCGCCAACGGCCCCTCCTCCGGGAGCATCACCGGCGTCCGCCCCGTCACCTCCAGCGGTTCCCAGGAGGTCGAGAGCATCGACGGCTCGCCCTCCGCCCGGAAGACATAGCGCGTCCGCATCACCTTGGCGCCCTGCGGGATGCGCAGCCGGGCCGCTATCACCGGACCGGCCGGCTCCTGCTCGCTGTGGGACTCCCAGGTGCCCCGCACCCGTTCGTCCGTCTGCTCCTGCCGGAACGGCGTACAGCCGCCCGCCGACTGGAATCCGACGCGGGCGATACGGCGCGGGACGGGCCGCTCGCGCACATAGGTGCCCGACCCCGAGCGGCCCTCGACCAGCCCCTCGGCCATCAGGACCTTGCGCGCCTCCAGGGCGACGGTGTCCGAGACCCCGTATTCCTCGCGGATGCGCGCCTGAGAGGGGAGGCGGGTGTGCGGCGGCAGCACCCCGTCGACGATCTTCTGGCGCAGGTCGCCGGCGACGCGAAGGTACGCGGGCTGCTCACCGAAAGGCACGTGCCCCTCCCAACAGCTTGACAGTCAGCAACAGCGTGGCAACCGCGCGTTGCCGACCGCAAGCTTGGGCCAGGTATTCACCTGATGTGATGAAACCCAGCTCAGCCCGTGTAAACGAGCGAGAACCGGCACCGGAGGCCCTCACACCCCCACCCCGCGCCACCCCACCCCCTCTTTCCACCCGGTAGCCACCTCCCATGCATGTCACGATCGAAAAGGGAGCACGATCCAAGTCGACGCCCGCCACCACGCCCGGCAGGCGGAAGACGGCACCCGGCACCCGGCACCCGGAAAAGCAGGACACGGAAACGCGGGGCGCAGAACGTGCAGGACGCGGAAACGCAGGACGCGGAATCAGGACGGGAAGGAAGGGACCCCATGCCCGCCGAACCCCACCTCTCCCCCATGCCCAGGGACTGGCAGCGGGCGCTCGCCGTCGTCGCCCACCCCGACGACCTCGAATACGGCGCCGCGGCCGCCGTCGCCGAATGGACCGCCGCCGGACGCGAGGTCAGCTACCTGCTGGTCACCCGCGGTGAGGCGGGCATCGACGGGCTCGCGCCGGCCGAGTCCGCCACGATCCGCGAGGCCGAGCAACGGGCCGGCGCCGCGCTGGTCGGCGTCCACACCGTCGAGTTCCTCGACCAGCATCACGACGGCGTCATCGAGCCCGGCCGGGCGCTGCGCCGCGACCTGTCCGCGGCCATCCGGCGCCACCGCCCCGAGCTGCTGCTCACCCTCAACCACCACGACACCTGGGACGGCGGCCACTGGAACAGCCCGGACCACCGGGTGGTCGGCCGGGCCGTCCTGGACGCGGCGGGCGACGCCGGCAACCGCTGGATCTTCCCCGAGCTCGCCGGCGCGATGGGCCTGGCGCCCTGGAACGGTGTCCGCTGGGTGGCCGTGGCCGGCTCCCCGCACCCCACACACGCCGCCGAGGTCGGCCCCGGCATCGACCGCGCGGTCGCCTCACTGGCGGCCCACGGCGCGTACATCACGGGCCTGCGCGGCACCGAACAGGACCCACGCGCCTACGCCCGCACCTTCATCGAGCAGATGCTGCGCTCCGGCGGCGACCGCTACCGGGGCCGCCCGGCCACGCTCTTCCAGCTCTTTCCCCGCTAGGGGTGCCCGGCGGGAGGGGCCGGTCCGCCTGCCGCCCCCGTGTTCGCCGGAGACCTTCGGCAATCTGCTGCCCGGCACCGGCTAGGCGGCACTGCCGTGTCACCGCCACCAGCACCGCTATCTGCACCGCCACCACCACCCCAACCGCCGATACCGCGGCGATATGCCCCCTCCATAGCGTCTTGTCGTCAACGCAACACCACCACCACGAAGGGACGTTGCGACATGCGCAAGCTCATGGCCGCCACCGCGGCCGCCGGTGCCGCACTCATGATCGGCGCCACCGCGAGCACCGCCACCGCAGCCGCCTCATCCGACCCGTACACCAATCCCTGGAACGAGAGCGTCGCCGGAGCGCACAGCTCCGGCACGATGACCACCGTATGGGGGGACGAGGGCGGCGCGGTGACGGCCAAGGGCAAGCTGACGGTCACCGCCCCGAAGGGCTGTTACACCATCTCGGTCGGTGTCGGTTTCATAGGCAAGCCGAGGGGCCCGCAGATCTGGCACAAGTCCCCGCAGAAGCAGTGCGGTCCCGGCACGCTGGACATCACCGCCACCATCGGCCCCGCCTCGTACTGGGACGGCCCCTGGGTCACCATCTGCAAGGACGGCGACACGAGCAAGGCCTGCAAGAACTGACGCTCCGGCCGGACGGTCCGTCACCGGCCCGGCCGACCTGAGGAATCGGGGCCCGGGCCCGCCCCGGGCCCTCGGTCCCTCCGCCGCGCGCCGTAGCGGATGACCTGCAGCCGACCGGGCCGCTTCTGTGGGCCGTCGGTGGCACAGCGGACGCTGCCCGCTTGCGCCTCCCGTCCAGTTCCCTCACCGCGCTGAACAATCGCCGGGCCAGGACGTACGCACGCGTCTCAGCTGACTGAGGGGAACGACCGATGGACGGAGCGGAACATCCGGGTCGCAGGGCTCTGCTCGCCGGCGGATTTGTCGTCGCCACGGCCGCACTCACGGGGTGCTCGTCGACGAGCTCCGAGCCCTCGACGGCCGGCGCCTCGCCGCTGGGGCGGCAGGCTTCACCGCAACCGCGGCCGACCACGCCCGCAGCGGCCTTCACCCGACTGATGGACGGCAACAAGCGCTGGGTGAGCGGGGACCTCCAGCATCCCGACCGTGACCCGGACCGGCGCGAGCTCGTGTCCCAGAAACAGGAGCCCTTCGGGTCGGTCCTCTCGTGCATCGACTCCCGGGTGCCGCCTGAACTCCTCTTCGACACCGGGCTGGGCGATCTCTACGTGATGCGCACAGGCGGGGAGGCAGTCGGCCCGGTGGTCACAGGTTCCGTGGAGTACGGGCCCATGACCAGCGGCACACCGCTCATCGTGGTCCTCGGCCACCAGCGCTGCGGCGCCATCGAGGCGGCGTACAAGTCGTTCCGTGACGACAAACCGCTGCCCGGCAACCTGGAGGCGATCGCCAGGGCGCTGCGGCCGGCGTACCAGCAGACAGTCCGGCAAGGCGGCGCCGACCCGGTCGACACCATGGCCCGCGCCCAGGTCACCCTGACCGCGACCGACCTGCGCGCCAACGACGACCTGGCCCCCCTCGTGAAAAAGGGCAGCCTCGCCGTGATCGGCGCCTACTACTCACTCGACACCGGCAAGGTCGAAGTCCTGTCCGGCGCGCCGTACTGACCGCCCGGAGGAGGCGGACGTCCCGTGGTCAGACCGGCCCCGGATGTGAACGGAGCCGTCCCCTGAGACGCCCCGCCACGGAGGTCCGGCACCACGTCGACACGAACACGGAAGGGGCCGGGCTCCGTTGAGCCCGGCCCCTTCCGGCCTGTACACGTGCCGGACAGCCTCACGTGCGGAGCGCCCCGCTCACACGTTGAACCGGAACTCCACCACGTCCCCGTCCTGCATCACATAGTCCTTGCCCTCCATGCGGGCCTTTCCGGCTGCGCGGGCCTCGGCGACCGAGCCGGTTTCGACGAGTTCGGCGAAGGAGATGACCTCGGCCTTGATGAAGCCCTTTTGGAAGTCGGTGTGGATGACGCCGGCGGCCTCGGGGGCGGTGGCGCCCTTCTTGATGGTCCAGGCCCGGGTTTCCTTGGGGCCGGCCGTCAGGTAGGTCTGAAGGCCGAGGGTGTTGAAGCCGACGTGCGCGAGGGTGGCCAGGCCGGGCTCCTCCTGGCCGACGGACTGGAGGAGTTCCAGGGCCTCGTCCTCGTCCAGCTCGGCGAGGTCGGCCTCCAGCTTGGCGTTCAGGAAGATCGCCTCGGCCGGCGCGACGAGGGCGCGCTGCTCGTTCTTGAAGTCCTCGTCGGTCAGCTCGTCCTCGTCGACGTTGAAGACGTAGAGGAAGGGCTTGGTGGTGAGGAGGTGGAGGTCGTGCAGCAGCTCTTCGTTGCCGGAGCCCTGGACGATTCCCGCGGCGAAGAGCGTCTCGCCCTTCTCCAGGATCGCCTTGGCCTCCTCGACCGCCTTGACCTTCGGGGCGATGTCCTTCTTGATGCGCGACTCCTTCTGGAGGCGCGGCAGGACCTTCTCGATGGTCTGGAGGTCGGCGAGGATCAGCTCGGTGTTGATCGTCTCGATGTCGCTCTTGGGCGAGATCTTGCCGTCGACGTGGACGACGTTCTCGTCCTTGAAGGCGCGGATGACCTGGCAGATCGCATCGGACTCGCGGATGTTCGCGAGGAACTTGTTGCCCAGGCCCTCACCCTCGGAGGCGCCGCGGACGATGCCCGCGATGTCGACGAAGTCGACGGTGGCCGGGAGGACCTTCTGGGAGGAGAAGATCTCCGCCAGCTTGGCCAGCCGCGGGTCGGGGACGCCGACGACGCCGACATTCGGCTCGATGGTGGCGAACGGGTAGTTGGCCGCCAGCACGTCGTTCTTGGTCAGGGCATTGAACATGGTCGACTTGCCGACATTCGGCAGACCGACGATTCCGATCGTGAGCGACACGTGGCGACTCGACTTCCGAGCGAGAGGTGGTGGGGTGGGCACGGTCCCGGAGGGCCGATCCACCAGTCTACGGGGCGGCCGGGCCCGCGCCGCCGCCACCGGGACCGGCCGCACCCCGCCCGGCCCGCGGGCCCGGGAGATTCGGCCCCGACGCTCGGCCCAATGTGCGTGTCCCGTAACCGGTTAATCCCACTTAGCGGCCTACCGTTGACGAGTGGAGCAACACGAAGCGCGCACCCCCCAGCACAGCCCGCCGCGGTCCGCCCGCCCGCCCGCGGGCCAGGACGCCCGGCTCCCGCGCCCCGCGGAGGCAGTGGCCCCCGATCCCGACGACGACTTTCTCACCGCGATGCGGGCCTCCGGGTTCGCGTCCGTACCGGCGTCCGCACCCGCGGTCGTCCATGCCGCGGCGCGCGGTCCGGCGCAGGCCGGGCCCGCCCGTGCGCCTGCCAGGGCTCCCGCACCCGCGGTCCCGGGGCGCGCCCCGGCCCTGCCACAGGGCATGGAGTCCTCGACCGTCTACCGGGCGCGGCCGCAGCGCCCCGCCCTGCCCGCCGCGGCGCCCGCCCTGCGGCGCCGGATGCCGGCGGCCAAGCTCACCGGTCTCGGTTGCTGGCTGCTGGCGACGGTGGCGCTGCTGGCCTTCGCCTTTGTGGACCGGCTGCTGTTCGGCGGCGCACCGGCCGCGTACGGCGTCTGCTATCTGCTGGTGGGCGTCGCCGCGGCGCTGTGGGTCAGGCCGTACGACCTGGTCATTGCGCCGGTCACGCTGCCGATCGCGTTCACGCTCGGTGCGCTGCCCATCCAGCGCGGCGCGGACGGGTTCGACGGGCTGCTGATGGGCGTCTTCACCGTGCTCGCGCTGAACGCGGGCTGGCTCTATGCCGGCACGCTGATCTGCGCCCTGCTCGCGATCGTCCGCCGGGTGCTGATCATCGCCCGGCGTCGGGCCAGCCGACCGGCGAGTCGACCGCAGAGCGGACCGCACGGTCAGCAGGAGCGGCCGCCGGCGCGGACGGCCGACCGGGGGCGGCCGCGGCCGGGGAACCGTCCACGGCAGGTGGCTCGCCAGCCCGAGCGGCGTACGCAGCCATCGCGGCCCCCACAATCCCCGCGTTGTTCTGAAGCTGAGCCGGCACGATCTCCGCGCTGATGTGCTCGATCAGCGGCAGGAACTTCTCCGCCTTGCGGCTCACCCCGCCGCCGATCACGAACAGCTCGGGCGAGAAGAGCATCTCCACATGGGCGAGGTACTTCTGGACCCGGTGGGCCCAGTGCTGCCAGCTCAGCTCCTCGTCCTCCTTGGCCTTGGTGGAGGCGCGCTTCTCGGCGTCGTGGCCGTGCAGCTCCAGATGGCCGAGCTCGGAGTTGGGCACGAGACGGCCGTCGGTGAAGACGGCGCTGCCGATGCCGGTGCCGAGGGTGAGCACGATGACCGTGCCGGTCCGGCCGGCGCCCGCGCCGAAGCGCATTTCGGCCAGGCCGGCCGCGTCCGCGTCGTTGAGCAGGGTGACGGGGCTGCCGCCGGACTCGCCGCACAGCCGCGTGGTGAGCAGGGAGGCGGCGTCGAGGCCGATCCAGCCCTTGTCGACATTGGCGGCCGAACGGGTCGTCCCGCCGGTGACGACACCGGGGAAGGTCGCCCCGACCGGCCCCGACCACCCGAAGTGGTCCACGACCTCTTTGACGCCGTCGGCGACCGCATCCGGGGTGGCCGGATGCGGGGTCAGCACCTTGTAGCGCTCCTCCGCGAGAGCGCCGCGCTCCAGATCCACCGGGGCACCCTTGATGCCCGATCCACCGATGTCCACACCGAAGACCTTCATGGGGAAAGGCTAGGCGTCGACGGGGCCGCTCGCCCCCGGGATGGAACGACAGGAGGACCCGACGGCAAGCGGCAGCAGCGGGGGTCAGCCCTCGGTGGCCGCCTGGGCCTCGGCGCGCAGATCGCGGCGGAGCTCCTTGGGCAGCGAGAACGCGATGGACTCCTCGGCGGCCGTGATGGTCTCGACGTCCTCGTAGCCGCGCTGGGCGAGATAGTCCAGGACGCCGTGGACGAGGATCTCGGGGACGGACGCGCCGGAGGTGACACCGACCGTGCCGACGCCCTCCAGCCAGGCCTCGTCGATCTCCTCCGCGTAGTCGACCAGATGGGCGTCGCGGGCGCCGGCGCCCAGTGCGACCTCGACGAGGCGCACGGAGTTCGAGGAGTTCTTGGAGCCGACGACGATGACGAGATCGGCCTCGGCGCCCATCTGCTTCACCGCGATCTGGCGGTTCTGGGTGGCGTAGCAGATGTCGTCGCTGGGCGGCGAGAGGAGGTTGGGGTAGCGGCCCTTGAGCGCGTCGACCGTCTCCATCGTCTCGTCGACCGAGAGCGTGGTCTGGGAGAGCCAGACGACCTTCTCCGGGTCGCGGACCTCGACATTGGCGACGTCGTCGGGACCGTCGACGAGGGTGATGTGCTCGGGCGCCTCACCGCTGGTGCCGACGACCTCTTCGTGGCCCTCGTGGCCGATCAGGAGGATGTCGTAGTCCTCGTTGGCGTAGCGGACGGCTTCCTTGTGGACCTTGGTGACCAGCGGGCAGGTGGCGTCGATGGTGGCGAGCTTGCCGCGCTTGGCTTCTTCGTGGACGACCGGGGCGACGCCGTGCGCCGAGAAGATGACGATGTTGCCCTCGGGCACCTCTTCCGTCTCGTCGACGAAGATGGCGCCCTTCTTCTCGAGGGTTTTCACGACGTACTTGTTGTGCACGATCTCGTGGCGTACGTAGACGGGGGCGCCGTACTGCTCAAGGGCCTTCTCGACGGCGATCACGGCGCGGTCCACGCCCGCGCAGTAACCCCGGGGGGCGGCGAGCAGGACCTTGCGCTGGTCGCGCGGAGCGTCTTCGCCCGGGGTGGCAGCGGGCGTCGGGCTGGGCGAGGAAGTCATGCGTCCCATCGTAAAGCCGTGGCCCTGCCGGGAAGATCGCGCCTTTGTTCCAGACTGAGGACGGCACGGAGCGAGGAGGCAGGATGCCGGGCACGATCGGCGGCACGGGCGGCCAGGGAGCGGGCGGCGACGCCATCCCCGCCGCCGACGGGGACGGGCACACCGGCGCCCCCGGCGGGCTGCGGCGGACGCTGACCTTCCGGGACCTGATCGTCTACGGGCTGCTGTTCATCGCCCCGATGGCGCCGGTCGGGATCTTCGGCACGCTCCAGGCCACGTCGCACGGCGCGATCACCCTCGTCTACCTCGTCGCGACCGTCGCGATGGCGTTCACCGCGTACTCGTACGCCCAGATGGTGCGGGTCGCCCCGCAGGCCGGGTCGGTCTATACGTACGCCCGGGTCGGGCTGGGCGAGGGCGCGGGGTTCGTCGCCGGATGGATGGCGATGCTGGACTATCTGCTGATTCCGGCGGTGGCGTACCTGTTCTCCGGGATCGCGCTGCATGCGCTGGTGCCGTCCGTGCACCAGTGGGTGTGGACGGCGCTGGCGGTGGCCGTGACCACGCTGCTGAACCTGTGGGGCGTACGGACCGCGGCCCGGGTCGGCTTCGCGGTGCTGGCCATGGAGATCGTGGTGCTCGCGGTGTTCGTGGTGTCGGCGGCCGCCGAGCTGCTCGCGCACGGGGCGCCGCGCGGCTGGGCCGTGCCGCTGACCGGTGAGGGCGGTTTCGCGGTCGGTGCGGTGCTGGCCGCGGTGTCGGTGGCGGTGCTCTCCTATCTGGGCTTCGACGCGATCGCGTCGTTCGCCGAGGAGGCCGCGGGCCCGGCGGTCACCGGGAAGGGCGGCCGGGGGCCCGGCGGGCCGGACCGGGTGGCGCGGGCGGTGCTCACCTGTCTGGTGGTGGCCGGTGTGCTGTTCGCCGTGCAGACGTATCTGGCGGCGCTGCTGATGCCGATGAGCGCGGCGGAGCTGGCGGCCCGGCCCGGGGAGCAGGGCGGCGCCTTCTACGCCACGGTCGATGCGGCGGTGGGCGGCTGGCTGCGTGATCTGGTGGCGGTGAGCAAGGCGGTCGGCGCGGCGTTCGCGGCGCTGGCAGGGCAGGCGGCGGCCGCCCGGCTGCTGTTCGCGATGGCCCGGGACCGGCGGCTGCCGGGGGCGATGTCGAAGGTGGACGCGGGCAGCGGGGTACCACGCAGGGCGCTGCTGGGGGCGGCCCTGGTGACGCTGGTGGCGGCGGTGTGGGCGGCCCGCAGGGACGACGGGCTGGAGCAGTTGTCGTCGGTCGTGAACGTGGGGGCACTGACCGCGTTCGGGCTGCTGCATGCGGCGGTGATCGGCTGCTTCTGGATCCGCCGGGCGGGCGGGGCGCCGAGCGTGCTGCGGCATCTGGTGGTGCCGTTGCTGGGGCTGGCCGTGGTGGTCGCGGTGATCGTCAAGGCTGCCGGCGCCGCCCAGGCCGTGGGCGGGGCCTGGCTGGTGGTGGGGCTGGTGGTGCTGGCGGTGCAGTACCGGGAACGGGCGCGGGCGGGCGGATTGCAGGGCTGACGGGCGGGGGGGGCGGGCCGGGCGCGGGCGGGCCGGAGACGGAGCCGACGGGCGCGGCGCGGGCAGGGCACGGGTGGGGCCGGGGAAGCCGACGGGCGCGGCGCGGGCCGGTGGATGCCACGGCGGAGCCGCTCGCCCGGCCGTCGCCCGTCCGGCCCACGCACCGCAGGAGCGCCGCCACTGTCAGTGCCCGCCGTTAGTCTCGCTCGTATGGCTGTTTCTACGTCCCCGGAAACGCCGATCCCGGTCGGCGAGGTGTCCCGGCTCATCGGCGGTTGGATCGACCGGCTCGGCGCGGTGTGGGTCGAGGGGCAGATCACCCAGCTCTCGCGGCGCCCCGGCGCGGGTGTGGTCTTCCTGACGCTGCGTGACCCGTCGTACGACATCTCGGTGAGCGTGACGTGCTACCGCCAGGTCTTCGACAAGGTCGCCGACGTGGTGAGCGAGGGCGCCCGGGTGGTGGTGCACGCCAAGCCGGAGTGGTACGCCCCGCGCGGCCAGCTGTCGCTGCGGGCCGCCGAGATCAAGCCGGTCGGCGTCGGTGAACTCCTCGCCCGGCTGGAGCAGTTGAAGAAGTCGCTGGCGGCGGAGGGGCTGTTCGCGGCGGACCGCAAGAAGCCGCTGCCGTTCCTGCCGCAGCTGATCGGGCTGGTCTGCGGCCGGGCGAGCGCCGCGGAGCGGGACGTCCTGGAGAACGCCAGGCACCGCTGGCCGGCCGTCCGCTTCGCGGTGCGCAATGTGCCGGTGCAGGGGGTGCATGCGGTCCCGCAGGTGGTCGCGGCCGTCCAGGAGCTGGACGCGCTCCCCGAGGTGGACGTGATCATCGTGGCGCGGGGCGGCGGCAGCGTGGAGGATCTGCTGCCGTTCTCCGACGAGCAGCTCGTGCGGGCCGTGAGCGCGGCCGTGACGCCCGTCGTCTCGGCGATCGGCCACGAGCCGGACACCCCGCTGCTGGACCTGGTCGCCGATCTGCGCGCCTCGACGCCGACCGACGCGGCGAAGAAGGTGGTGCCGGACGTGGGCGAGGAGCTGGCCCGGGTCCAGCAGCTGCGGGAGCGGGCGCTGCGCGCCGTCGACGGCTTCCTCCAGCGGGAGGAGCGGGGGCTCGCGGCGGCGCTTCAGCGGCCGTGCATACAGCGGCCGCAGCGGATGGTCGAGGACCGCGAGGAGCAGGTCATCGCGCTGCTGGAGCGCGGCCGGCGGACCCTGGGGCATCTGCTGGACCGCGCGGACTCGGAGCTGACGCACACCCTGGCCCGGGTGGTCGCGCTCTCCCCCAAGGCGACGCTGGAGCGCGGTTATGCGGTGCTCCAGAAGCCGGACGGGACGGCGGTGCGCTCACCGGGCGAGGTCGACGCGGACGACGCGTTGCGGGCCCGGGTGGCCGAGGGCGAGTTCCGGGTGCGGGTGGACGGCGTCCCGGGCGCTGTCACACCCCCCGAATAGTGCAAAGGCAGACTCTTAGGGTGGGAGACATGGCGAAGGCGAAGACGGATGGCGCGGCGGACGCGGAGCAGGGTGCGGCGGCCGGCGCGGCGGCCCCGGTGGAGTCGGTGGACTCCACGCTGGGCTATGAGCAGGCGCGGGACGAGCTGATCGAGGTCGTCCGCAGCCTGGAGGCGGGCGGCACGACGCTGGAGGAGTCGCTCGCGCTGTGGGAGCGCGGCGAGGCACTGGCGAAGGTCTGCCGGCGCTGGCTGGACGGCGCACGGGCGCGACTGGACGCCGCGCTGACGGAGCCGTCGGACGAGCCGGAGGCGGAGCGCGCCTAGGGGGCGTCTTCCCGGTCTCCGTGGATCGGCCTCCGCGGCAGAGGAAGCGAAACGCTGTGAACCGTCTCACAACACCCGCGGTTTAGTTGAATCTTAATCTATCTGGATTACAGTGGTTTCCCGTACGACCCCTGTCGCACGTGCATGATCACTACTGTCTTCAGTGCCACAGAACCCGAACACCCAGCTCACTCACCGAGGTGCCCTCATGTCTCTCGCCCTTGACGCCGCCGCTCAGGACCTCCTGTTCCGGGAGGCCCAGACCGCCAACACGTTCACGGACGAGCCGGTCACCGACGAGCAGGTCCAGGCCGTCTACGACCTGGTGAAGTTCGGCCCGACCGCCTTCAACCAGTCGCCGCTGCGGATAACCCTGGTCCGTTCGCAGGAGGCCCGTGAGCGCCTGGTCAACCACGCCATGGGCGCCAACGGCCCGAAGACCCTCGGCGCGCCGCTGACCGCGATCCTCTCCGTGGACCTGGACTTCCACGAGAAGCTGCCGCAGCTCTTCCCGCACGCCCCGGGCATCAAGGACACGTTCTTCTCCGAGGCCGCGCGCCGCGAGGTGGCCGGCACCCAGAACGCCACCCTCCAGGCCGGTTACTTCATCGTCGGCATCCGCGCCGCCGGCCTGGCCGCAGGCCCGATGACCGGCTTCGACTTCACCGGCGTCGACAAGGAGTTCTTCGGCGACGGCAAGCAGAAGTCCTTCCTCATCATCAACATCGGCAAGCCGGGCGCCGACGCCTTCTCCCCGCGCTCCCCGCGGCTGACCTTCGACGAGGCCGTCGCCACCGTCTGAGCGGACGCCCGCAGGGAACCCGTAAGAATCCCGTAGGGAACCCGCAGGGACCCGTAGGGACCGTAGGGCACACGTCCCGCACAGGTCCGCGCATCGATGAGGCCGCCGCACCCCTCCGGGTACGGCGGCCTCATCGGCGTCCGGAGGGGCTCAGCCCTTCTTCGCCACCAGTGCGGCGGCCAGGTCGGCGAGCCGCCCGTAGGGCGCGGTACCGGTGACGACCGTGGTCACCCCCGACTCCTCGCGGACCAGTGCGTTGTACTTGTCGCCCTTGTAGCGGTCCCATTTCTTGCTGCCGACGGCCTGCTTGCCCTCGACCTTGGCCGCGCCGAGCGTGACCTCCTGGATGAACTTCCGCGGCGTGGCGTCGCTCTGCTCGACGGCCGCGTACTGCTGCTCCGGGTCGAGCAGGCCCAGATGCCAGGCGCCGCCCTTGCCGTCCTCGTTCGCCTTGTACGAGACGGAAGTGGCGCGCCAGGTTTTGGGCAGCCCCTCGGGCGCGGCGACCGCGTAGGGCGCCGCCCGCCGGGCCGTGATCAGTTCGACGCGGTAGTCGACCGTCTTGACCGCGTTCTTCGCCGCGTCCGCGCTCTCGTCGTGCGGGATGAAGATGTAGATCGCGCCGACGAGAGCGCCGATCACCGCCAGCGACAGGACCATGTCCCGCACCGTTTGCCTGCCTCGCATACCTGCCACGCCCCTATGGTCCCCCATCCCCGCCGCTCCCCCGACAGGCCCCCCGGCAAAGCCGGTGACCTGCGCAAACGACCAGGTGACCGACTCCCCCACGGGCGCTCATGCGAAGGGCCCTCTGCTCATTTTGGCGGCCTGGAGATACTGTGAACCTCCGGGGGAAACCCCCGCACCCCCGCACAGCCACCCTCATTCCTTCACGGCCGTCGCCGTTCAGAAAGGTGCGCTCGATGAGCGAGCATCATCTCCCGTCCCCACTTGAGGTCAGCCCCGAAGCCCCGGACCGCAACCTCGCCCTGGAGCTCGTCAGGGTGACCGAGGCCGGTGCCATGGCGTCGGGCCGTTGGGTGGGGCGAGGTGACAAGAACGGCGCGGACGGCGCGGCGGTCAAGGCCATGCGCGCCCTGATCCACACCGTCTCGATGAACGGCGTCGTGGTCATCGGGGAGGGCGAGAAGGACAACGCCCCGATGCTCTACAACGGCGAGCGCGTGGGTGACGGGACCGGCGCGGAGTGCGACGTGGCCGTGGACCCGGTGGACGGGACGACGCTGACCGCCAAGGGCATGGCGAACGCCGTGTCCGTGATGGCGGTGGCCGAGCGCGGCTCGATGTTCGACCCGTCCGCGGTCTTCTACATGGACAAGCTCGCCACGGGCCCGGAGGCGGCGGACTTCGTGGACATCACGGCGCCGGTGGCCGTGAACATCAAGCGGATCGCCAAGGCGAAGAAGTCCGCGGTCGAGGACGTCACGGTCGTCATCCTGGACCGGCCCCGCCACGACGGCCTGGTCAAGGAGGTCCGGGAGGCCGGGGCCCGGATCAAGTTCATCGCCGACGGCGACGTGGCCGGCGCGATCATGGCGGCCCGTGAGGGCACCGGCGTGGACCTGCTGCTGGGCATCGGCGGTACACCCGAGGGCATCATCGCGGCCTGTGCGCTGAAGTGTCTGGGCGGCGCGTTCCAGGGCAAGCTGTGGCCCAAGGACGACGAGGAGCGGCAGCGGGCGCTGGACGCCGGGCACGACCTGGACAAGGTGCTGGAGATCGGCGACCTGGTCCGCGGTGACAACGTCTTCTTCGTCGCGACCGGCATCACCGACGGCGAGCTGCTGCGCGGGGTGCGCTACCGCGCCGAGAACGCCTACACCCAGTCCCTGGTGATGCGTTCCAAGTCCGGCACCATCCGCCAGATCGACTCCCAGCACCGGCTGTCCAAGCTGCGTGCGTACAGCTCGGTGGACTTCGAGCGCCCCAGCTGATCCCGTACGGGCCGCACGGCACCGCATGCACTTCGCCCCCGCCGGAGAGTCTCCGGCGGGGGCGAAGTGGCCCATACGCCCTGGGGTGCGTGCGATGGGCCGAAGCCGCTCGCGCGGCCGTCTAGCCGGCCGCGGGCATATGGGCCGCGCGCTGGAGCTCGGTCTCCCGGCGGCGTCGGCGGGTCAGCACGACCCGGCGCTCGGCCGCGGTCAGACCGCCCCAGACGCCGTACGGCTCGGGCTGGAGCAGCGCATGCTCCCGGCACTCGACCATCACGGGACAGCGGGCGCAGACCCGCTTCGCGGCCTCTTCTCTGGCCAGTCGCGCGGCGGTCGGCTCCTTGGACGGGGCGAAGAACAGCCCGGCTTCGTCCCGGCGGCACACCGCCTCCGAATGCCAGGGGCCGGCCTCGTCACGAGCAGGCATTTGCTGGGACGGAACGACAGCGGCATCCTGCAGGGGCTGATGCGGTAGCAGCACGGTCTACTCCTGACGACGGCTTCGGCGCGAGAACCACCCTTGCCCGTCTCGCTGCGCACGGCCTGTTTCCGCACCCCGCAGCCGTACGAGAGACGATGCACCAGCCCTACCCGCTGTACGCACGCTTATGCACACCGTGGCGATCGTGCGACAACGAGACAATCGCGGGTGACGTCCCCTTCCGTGGGTCGGCCGCCGCGGTGCCGCGGCCGACGGCCGTACGCGGCCTCAGGCGCCCTCGCCCCCGCGGAACCGGTCCCGGCGCTCGCGGCGCTCGGAGCGCCGGCGCTCGTGCCATTCATGCCGGCCCGCGCGCAGTTCCTGATGGCGTTCGCGCCGCTCCTCGCGCAGCTCGTGGCGCAGCTCCCGGTGCCCCTCGCGCAGCCGGTCGCGCAGATCGCGGATCCAGGCACCGCGCTTGGGCTTGGCCTCCACGCTGCCCAGCACGGCATAGCCGTTGACCAGGACCTGCGGGGCGTGGGTGTCCTCGGCGTCATGCGTCTCGACCTCGAAGCTGCCCAGGACGCCGGAGCCGCTGCTGCGCAGCGTGATGTTCTCCGGGACCCGGATCTCCACGCTGCCGAAGATCGCCGTGACGTTGATCTGGACCTGCTGCTGCGGGAAGACCGCCTCGGTCAGATCGATCTCGACTGAGCCGAAGAACGCGAAGGCGTTGATCCGCGCGGGGGCCTGCCAGCGGCCCTTGCGGACGGAGGCGCTGAAGATCGCGACGAGGTTCTGGTCCGGGACCGGGGCGCCGGGGCCGTAGACATACGCGTCCGGTCCCGGCTGCGCGCGCCCGGCGCCCGCCGCGGGCAGGTCCCGTACGACGGGCTCCAACTCGCCCATGGTCTTGGCGCGGTAGACGGTGTCGATCCGCTCGGCGTGCTCCTCCGGGTCCAGCCGTCCCTCCGCCAGCGCCTCGCGGAGGATCTCGGCGACCCGGTCGCGGTCCGCGTCCGACGCACGGATGTCGCCCTCGGCCACGGCGGGCCGCGCGGACGCCGTCTTGGTCATGTTCACCGGCTGCCGCTCCCGGGGCCGGTCCTGCTTCTGAAGCGGTCCGGGCGGGGTCTCGGGGCCCGGTCGTCCCCCGTTGTCTGCTTCCACGGCCCCAGCGTACCGAAACGCGATAGATCGCGACCAGGGATCGACGCGACAGGTCTCGCGCGTACTGAGCCTTACCTCACAGCGGCGTCCGCACGCCAGGGTTCTACGCTGTGGAGGCGCTGCCGTAGATGCCAGCCGGACCTCTCCGAGTAAGGAATGACCTTCGATGCCGGAATTCGCCTACACCGACCTTCTCCCCGTAGGTGAGGACACCACGCCGTACCGCCTCGTCACCGCGGAGGGCGTGAGCACCTTCGAGGCCGATGGACGGACGTTCCTCAAGGTCGAGCCGGAGGCGCTGCGCAAGCTGGCCGCCGAGGCGATGCACGACATTTCGCACTACCTGCGCCCGACGCACCTCGCCCAGCTCCGCAAGATCCTGGACGACCCCGAGGCCAGCTCCAACGACCGCTTCGTCGCGCTCGATCTGCTGAAGAACGCCAACATCGCCGCCGCGGGCGTCCTGCCCATGTGCCAGGACACCGGCACCGCGATCGTGATGGGCAAGCGCGGCCAGCAGGTCCTGACCGAGGGCGGCGACGAGGCCGCCCTCTCCCGCGGCATCTACGACGCCTACACCCAGCTGAACCTGCGCTACTCGCAGATGGCTCCGCTGACGATGTGGGACGAGAAGAACACCGGCTCCAACCTCCCGGCCCAGATCGAGCTGTACGCGACCGACGGCGGCGCCTACAAGTTCCTCTTCATGGCCAAGGGCGGCGGCAGCGCCAACAAGTCCTTCCTCTTCCAGGAGACCAAGGCGGTCCTCAACGAGGCCTCCATGATGAAGTTCCTGGAGCAGAAGATCCGCTCGCTCGGTACGGCCGCCTGCCCGCCGTACCACCTCGCGATCGTCGTCGGCGGTACGTCGGCCGAGTACGCGATGAAGACCGCCAAGTACGCCTCCGCGCACTACCTCGACGAGCTGCCCGCCGAGGGCTCGCCCACCGGCCACGGCTTCCGCGACAAGGAGCTGGAGGAGAAGGTCTTCGAGCTGACGCAGAAGATCGGCATCGGCGCGCAGTTCGGCGGCAAGTACTTCTGCCACGACGTCCGCGTGGTCCGCCTGCCCCGTCACGGCGCGTCCTGCCCGGTCGCCATCGCCGTCTCCTGCTCCGCGGACCGCCAGGCCGTCGCGAAGATCACCGCCGAGGGCGTCTTCCTGGAACAGCTGGAGACCGACCCGGCGCGCTTCCTCCCGGACACCACCGACGAGCAGCTGACCGAGGGCGCGGGCCCCGACCTCGACGCGGTCGCCATCGACCTCAACCGCCCCATGGACGACGTCCTGGCCGAGCTGACCAAGCACCCGGTCAAGACCCGCCTCTCCCTCACCGGCACCCTGGTCGTCGCCCGCGACATCGCGCACGCCAAGATCAAGGAGCGGCTGGACGCCGGCGAGGAGATGCCGCAGTACCTCAAGGACCACCCGGTCTACTACGCGGGCCCGGCCAAGACCCCCGAGGGCTACGCCTCCGGCTCCTTCGGCCCGACGACCGCCGGCCGGATGGACGCCTACGTCGAGCAGTTCCAGGCGGCCGGCGGCTCGAAGGTCATGCTGGCCAAGGGCAACCGCTCCCAGCAGGTCACCGACGCCTGCGCCGCGCATGGCGGCTTCTACCTCGGCTCCATCGGCGGCCCCGCCGCCCGGCTGGCCCAGGACTGCATCAAGAAGGTCGAGGTCCTGGAGTACGAGGAGCTCGGCATGGAAGCGGTCTGGAGGATCGAGGTCGAGGACTTCCCCGCCTTCATCGTCGTCGACGACAAGGGCAACGACTTCTTCCAGGACCCGGCACCGACGCCGACGTTCACGAGCATTCCGGTGCGTCAGGGCAACTGACCCATCGAGTTTCCGGAGAGCCCCTGGCGCGCTACGCGCCGGGGGCTCTTGCCGTTGTGCCGCTTCCGGCCTGCCCAGCCCGACCTCGGTCGCGCTCACCCAGGCACCCAGCAGCCCGCCGTGATCGTCAACTACGCGCCGAGAGGTCGTCAGGAACCAGGCATCAGAGCGCCGTTCCCGATTTCTCGTCTTGGAAACTGGGACCCCTTGCGCCTCAGGTCAGTTGCTCGCGATCATCGACCACGACAGAGCAGGCCGGGGAGGAAACCCATGAAGGTCACCAAGCTTGTGAGCACCTGCGACATCAAGGATTGCCCCACGATCTACGCCACCGACAGGGGAACCCTGCTGGTGCAGGGCGAGACTCCCGCGGATCACGGGCTGGAGATTCCCGCACACGAGACCGTGGTGGAAATCCCGACGGAACTTGTGCATGACCTCATTCGGAAGAGCATTCGTGGCGCTTAAAACTCTCAGCGAACTTTTCGACACCTTCGAGCTGGAGGCGTTCCGGCTGGAGACCCTGGACGACTACAGCCGGTCGGGAAACGCGGAAACCTACCAAGCATTTCTCGCCGGAGAGCCTCAGCCGGCCGACTACAACGAGGCCTGGGTATCAGAACTCCATTCTCACACAAGCAAGGGAAAGCGCGTCTATCGCGTTCACGTTCTCTCACGACCGCTTACCCCCTACCTACGCTTCGAACTGGGCTGGGGATACCAGAAGAACACGACAGGTGGTGAAGAGTTCTTCATTCTCGATACCACCGAACGACCTAACCCCCTCGAAGAGGCACCAGATTTTTGGCTCTTCGATGAGACAACCCCCGTCGTCATGCACTACGACGACACGGGCGCCATGGCTGACCGGGAGGTTCTGGGCGGAGAACGGGCAACAGAGTTCATGGCATACCGGGATGCGGCCATGGCTCATGCCGTGCCGTTCTCGGAATGGTGGGCCAAGCACGGCACGTGAGGCGAGGAGAGCTGGGAGCCGCACTGCGGGCGCTTCGGCGGGCATCCGGGAAGGAGGCCAAAGTCGTCGCCCGCAGTGCCGTCATGTCTGCCAGCAAGTTGAGCAAGATTGAAACGGGGAAGGCCGCTCCGTCCGTCGTAGACGTGGAGCGCATTCTTACGACCATCGGCGTTTCCGATGAGGTCAAGGCGGAGTATCTGGAGGCTGTCCGGACCGAAGCCACGGAGGCCACGGCTTGGCGCCTCATCCGCCGCATGGGGGTACACAAGGCCCAGCAGCAGACCAGAGCGCTGGAAGCACACATGGTGTTGCTGCGGCTGTTCCAGCCGGCATTGGTCCCCGGCTTGCTACAGACGCCCGAGTACATCCGGGCGATTCTCTCCCGGCATGACCTCGGCGAAGACGTACTCACCCGCACCATCGGCGTCCGCATTGAACGCCAGCAGGCTCTCTACGACTCCACGAAGGAACTCCACTTCATCATCACTGAGCCGGTACTGCGGTGGCGCATTGTGTCGGCAGCCAGGATGGCGGAGCAAGTCGACAGACTCGTCTCACTTTCACGCCTGCCCAACATAGACATCCGCATCGTCCCGCTGTCCGTACAACAGCAGGACATTGCGAATCACGCCTTTGTCATCCGGGATGACAGGACGGTCACCGTCGAGACGATTCATGCAGAGGTCGTTGTCACGGACCCCAGAGATGTTTCCGTTTATGTGCGCAAGTTCGAGGGGTTCGCATCCATCGCGCTGGCCGGTAACGACATGCGCGCCATGCTCGAAAGCATCCGCGACGACTTCTTGCGCGAACAGGAAACCAGCTAGGCAGCGTCCGCCCGACAGGGAAACATTGCATGCCACGGTCGGGAATTGACCAGGAGGCAAGCAACGATGAGGGACACAAGAACGACGATGGCACCGCCCGTTTACCTGGCCCCCCTCTCAGCCGGCCGACGCCGGCCACGGAATGCGGCGTTTGTTCCGCGCTGGCCAAGCAGCGCGTGGAGGCAGAGACAGCGGGCAACTTTTCAGCGGTGGCGGACTGCAATGTCGAGCTCCGGAATCACCCCCACCGCAGGGCAAGTGACCTGAAACTCCTATGACTTCCGCTGCGGAAGCCCCTGAGGTCCATGGGTCATGTCATCGACGGTATGGCGGTGTGACCTCTCACGAAAACACGAAAAGAGGAGGTTGGCAGATGAATGTTGCGACTGTCGATACGTACGGGAATCGCACGCCCGACGCCGAGGGATGGCGCGGAGTCCCCTTCCGGCACCCCAGCGAGCTGACGGATACCGCCCATGCCGACGGCGGGAAGCACGACGCCGGGCCCATGCCCCCGGAGGCGCCCCGCGACCCCGCACCGCAGGGCGGCGACGGTAACTAGAGGGGAACACAGAAATCCCCCTGTCCAGGAGGGGTACGGGGAAATGCGTCCGCGACCGGCCGAGCGGCACCTTTCGGCCCGTCCGCGACTCAATACCAAGCCCCGCGCCTTCCTCAACGGTCGGAGCGACCGTGCGCACCCCGTCGTCCGTACCCGAAACTCGCTGGCGGGCTTGTGTCCGCGCGGTCGAATATGGGCCGCATGAGTGACCAACCCGCACGATGGAGTCAGGCAAGCGTCTACCCCGATATGTGGGCCGACCCGGACGACGACCCCCGCAACAGCGACGGTGTCAGTCCGGACGGCGAGCTTGCGACGCTTCAGGACTTCCTGACGAACTACCGCATGACCCTGCGGATGAAGTGCGAGGGCCTGGACGCGGAGCAACTGGCGCGTCGGTCGGTTCCGCCGTCGACGATGTCACTGCTCGGCCTGCTCCGGCACCTCGCCGAGGTGGAGCGGGACTGGCGCAACTGGATCAGCGACGGCGAACCGCTGCCGAAGCTGTACGGCGAGCGTGACGCGGACTTCAACGGCGCTGTCGGCGAGCAGGCCGAGGTCGACGCCGCGTACTCCGATCTGGCGCGCGAGCAGGCCGCGACCGACGCCGCGCTGGCCGAGCACCCGGATCTGAGCGAGCGTCTGGGGAAGGACGGGTTCGCCGTCCGGGAGCTGCTGGTGCACCGGGTCGAGGAGTACGCCCGTCACTGCGGGCAGGCCGATCTGTTGCGCGAGTGCATCGATGGAAGGGTGGGGCAGTAGCGGGGGCCGGGGGCTGAGTCCGTCGCCGGAGGCGCAGGCGCAGGCAGGATTGCGGTGCGCCCGCTGAACATCCGCCTGCCGACTCGCCACCGAGCCGGGGTGCCCTACTCCCTCGGCCCCAGGCCGTCACTCCCTGGCGGCCCTCTCCGAACGCTCGGAGAGGGCCCACCTCACCGCCAGGGCTTGTGCGGGGTGGCGCTAGCGCCCGCGATGACGGGGGCAGGCGCACGGTGGCCAGGACTGGCTGAGCCCGTACACGTCGAGCGGCTCACCGGCCACGACATGCACCGGCGCCCGCTCCTGCGTGACCACGCCGTCGCGGCTCGCGGTGTAGACCCGCAGGGTCATCAGGGACTGCCGGGGCGGTGGGCCCGACGGTGTGCGGTCGTCGGCGTTCACCAGACCACCTCAGCGGGCTTCGGCTGCCGTTCGTACGCGGCGTAGTAGGGGCGGACGAGGGGTGACGCGTCGCCGTCGAGCGGTCGTTCGACGGGTCGGTCTCCGCCGCGGGCCGCGCGGGGGAGCCGGGGCGGGCTCCACGGCAGCACGAGGACCGTACGGACGGTCACGGGGCGGCCACACGCGGAGGGGGCGGGCGCCCGGTGCCGGCCCGGTGCTCGCGGGATGAGTAAAGCCCGCACCCACGCGAGGCAACGGGCAATAGGTTGAAGCATGTTGACGCTCCTGAGATTGCTCAGCGTTGGCCATGCCCCGGGGCCGTTCGCGCGACCGCCGGGGTAATTACCTTCTGTGTCCTCATGGTTGCTCTGCGCTGGCTACGCTCAACAGAGGGTTGTTGTCCCAGATCACGTTCGGGACAGGGAGGGATAGGCCTATGACCTTCGAAGCGCGAGAACTTTCACCAGACCGCTCGGTGCGCGACCTCTTCGGCGCTGAGTTGCGCCGCCACCGGGAGCAGGCAGGCATGTCACTACGACGACTCTCCGAGGTGGTGAACTACAGCAAGTCCCAACTGGCCCGGATCGAGGCCGCCGAGTCGCTGCCGTACGACGATCTGCCGACGAAGCTGGACGCATGCTTTGGCACGGGCGAGCTCTTCGCTCGCTTGCACACCCTCGCGAAGAGGGAACCGTTCCCCGGCAAATACCGCCGCGTCATCAGCGAGATCGAGAGTAGGGCCGCGGTCATCGAGGAGTACGCGAGCGCCACGATTCCTGGTCTCCTCCAGACTCGGGAACTTGCGGAAAAGTCACTGCGATGCCGTAACCCCTACGCCTCGGATGCCGAGGTCGCGAGCTTGGTACGGGCCCGGATCGATCGACAGGCCCTGCTGGACAAGCCCAAGCCACCGCGATGCTGGTTCATCCTCGACGAGGCAGTGTTACGGCGCCCGGTCGGTGAACCCGAGGTGATGCGCCAACAGATGTCCGCCCTGGTCGAGGCGGGTATGAGACCACATCTCACCATTCAGTTACTGCCGTTCGCGGCTGGTGGGCACGCAGAGGCAGGCAGCTCGCTCATGCTCTACACCCTGCCGCACCAACCGTTGACGGCCTATGAAGAAGGCAGCCACTCCGGGACAATTATCGAAAACCAGAGCGACGTCGCCGTCCGCCGTGAGAACTACGATCTGCTCAGGGCCATGGCCCTCTCGCCCCGCGACTCCGAGGCGATGATCCGAGTGGCAATGGAGGACTGGACGCCATGCGAGCCGCCCCTGACCTGAGTACTGCCGTCTGGCGCAAGAGCAGTTACAGCAACAACGAAGGTGGCGTGTGCGTCGAGGTCGCCGACGAGATACCCGGCCTCGTCCCCGTCCGTGATTCCCAACGCCCCCACGGCCCCGCCCTCCTCATCCCCCACCACGCCTGGGCCGCGTTCATAGCAGGGCTGAAGGGTGAGTGCCCCGCAGCCAGGTGACTTACGGGTGTGCCCGGGAACAGATCGCCGTTCCCGGGCACTGACATAGGTATGAGTGACAACAGCGCATTCGGCGACTCCCACGGCTTTCGGACCGAGCACGACTCCATGGGGGAGGTGCAGGTGCCCGCGCATGCCAAATGGCGGGCGCAGACGCAGCGTGCGGTGGAGAACTTCCCGGTCTCCGGGCAGCGGCTGGAGCGGGCGCACATCGAGGCGCTGGCCCGCATCAAGGGGGCGGCCGCCATGGTCAACGGGGAGCTGGGGGTGTTGGACAAGGGCATCGCGGAGGCCGTCCAGGAGGCCGCCGCCGCGGTGGCGGAGGGACAGTGGGACGACCACTTCCCCATCGACGTGTTCCAGACCGGGTCCGGGACATCGTCGAACATGAACACCAACGAGGTCATCGCGACGCTGGCGAGCGAGCGGCTGGGGCGGGCGGTCCACCCGAACGACCACGTCAATGCCAGTCAGTCGTCCAATGATGTCTTCCCGTCCTCGATTCATATCGCGGCGGCCTCGGCCGTCCTCAACGATCTGATTCCGGCGCTGGAACATCTCGCGGAGTCGCTGGAGCGGAAGGCGGAGGAGTTCGCCGAGGTCGTGAAGTCGGGGCGGACGCATCTGATGGATGCGACGCCGGTGACGCTGGGGCAGGAGTTCGGCGGCTATGCCGCCCAGGTGCGGTACGGCGTCGAGCGGCTGCGGGCCTCGCTGCCGCGGCTGGCGGAACTGCCGCTGGGCGGTACGGCGGTGGGGACGGGGATCAACACGCCGCCCGGGTTCTCGGCCGCGGTGATTGCCGAAGTGGCGCGGGCGACGGGGCTGCCGCTGACGGAGGCGCGGAATCACTTCGAGGCGCAGGGGGCGCGCGACGGGATCGTCGAGACCAGCGGGCAGTTGCGGACGATCGGGGTCGGGCTGACGAAGATCGCCAACGATCTGCGGTGGATGGCGTCGGGGCCGCGGACCGGGCTCGCGGAGATCGCGCTGCCGGATCTTCAGCCGGGCTCGTCGATCATGCCGGGGAAGGTCAACCCGGTGATCCCGGAGGCGGTGCTGATGGTCGCGGCGCAGGTCACCGGCAATGACGCGACGGTGGCGGCGGCCGGGGCGGCGGGCAACTTCGAGCTGAATGTGATGCTGCCGGTGATCGGGAAGAACGTGCTGGAGTCGGTGCGGCTGCTGGCCAATGTCTCCCGGCTGCTGGCGGACCGTACGGTCGACGGGATCACCGCGAACGTGGAACGGGCCCGTGAGTACGCCGAGTCGTCGCCGTCGGTCGTCACTCCGCTCAACAAGTACCTCGGCTACGAGGAGGCCGCGAAGGTCGCCAAGAGGTCCGTCGCCGAGCGGAAGACGATCCGTGAGGTGGTCCTCGAAGGCGGCTATGTCGAGCGGGGGCTGCTGAGCGAGGAGCAGTTGGACGAGGCGCTGGACGTACTGCGGATGACGCACCCCTGAGCCGGGCCCGCCCTCCGTCCCCCGTCCCGCACGCGGAGGTTCCTGTTGCGGCGCGGGTTCCGGGGGGCGGCCCGCATTATCATGCCCGTAACGCCCGGTGCGGCTCATGTCACGGCGCGCTTCATGCCACGCCTCTAAGATCTGCGCATGACAGCGGACATGGTGGACACGACGGAAGGCGAGACAGCCGGCGGACGCGGGACGGCCGGTGCGAAGGGGGCGGCGGACCGCGCGGCGGGAGGGACGCGCTGGGCGCCGGGGGACCACATCCTGTGGCGTTATCGCGACAACGCCGACGCCGCGCGGTTCCACATCTGCCGTCCGATGACCGTGGTCCAGGACACCGACGAGCTGCTCGCGGTGTGGATGGCGCCGGGCACCCCCTGCATCAAGCCGGTGCTCGCCGACGGCACGCCGGTGCACCGCGAGCCGCTGTCCACCCGCTACACCAAACCCCGCCGGACCGCCCACGACGAGTGGTTCGGCACCGGCGTGCTGAAGCTGGCCCGGCCCGGTGACCCGTGGTCGGTGTGGCTGTTCTGGGAGCGTGGCTGGCAGTTCAAGAACTGGTACGTCAATCTGGAGGAGCCGCGCCGCCGTTGGGCGGGCGGTATTGACTCCGAGGACCACTTTCTCGACATCTGTGTCTATCCGGACCGGCACTGGGAGTGGCGGGACGAGGACGAGTTCGCGCAGGCGCAGCGGGACGGGCTGATGACGGACGCACGGGCCGCCGAGGTCAGATCGGCGGGGCGGGCCGCGATCGCACAGATCACGGCCTGGCGCGAGCCGTACGCCGAGGGCTGGGAGGACTGGCGGCCCGATCCGGCCTGGGAAGTCCCCGGGCTCCCGGACGACTGGGACCGCGCACCGGAACGTTTGCGGTCGTGAGGGAGCGAAGCGACTTCACGCGACGGAAGGGGGTGAACCGTGGAAAGCTGCGCCTATGGGCAAAGCTGTTTCCCGCGGGGCGAGGAGCGGGGCCGAGCCCCCTTGCTGCGCCCCGGGTCTTCAAACGTAGGATCGTCCTCCGCAAGACTGCACAGGCGCAACTCCAGAACGGGAAAACGAACTTGACCGCGGTCGCAGGAGGGGCGAGGTCGTGAGTGCAACTCACTACGACGGATACGAGGGGCTGAACCGGTTAGCACTGGACCGGGCCGGCCAGGCCGAGGCGTTCGACGCGATCGGTGACCGGTACGACGACGCCTTTCCGCACAAGGAGGGCCAGCTCGCCTCGGGCGCCTGGCTGGCCGGAACCCTGCCCGCAGGCTCACGCATCCTGGATCTCGGATGCGGTACGGGCCTGCCGACCGCCCGTCAGCTCGCGGACGCCGGACACCGCGTCGTGGGTATCGACCTCTCCCCCTCGATGGTCGAACTGGCCCGGGAGAACGCCCCGGACGCCGCCTTCCACCGGCTGGACATCGCAGATCTGCGCGGCGGCCGGCTCGGCGGCCCCGGCTCCTTCGACGGTATCGCCGCTTATTTCTCGCTTCTGATGCTGCCCCGGGCGGAAATCCCTTACGCACTGGGCATGCTGCATGATCTGCTACGACCCGAGGGGCTGTTGGCCCTGTCCATGGTCGAGGCGGATGTGGACGACTTCACCATTCCGTTCCTGGGCAACTCGATCCGGGTATCGGGTTACCTGCGGGACGACCTGCGCCGGGTCGTGCACGACGCGGGTTTCGACGTCGTCGGGGAGGACGCCTACGCATACGCCCCGGCGAGTACGGACGTACCACCCGAGATCCAGCTCTTTCTGCACCTGCGACGCGCCTGAGACGCAGCGCGTTGGGCGCGTCCCGCACGGGCGGCGCGCTCGGAACGTGGCACGTCGGGCGCACAGCCCCGGACGGATGGAATCCCACGCGTGACGGAGCACCCCACCTCCCACGAATCGCGGCGGTCGGCCTCGACCGCCGCGGACTCGGCGTCCCCTGCTCGGGGGCCGGCCGGGACGGCGTCGTACGGCGCGGTCCCCGACCCGCGCAGCGCCCACCAGCAGCCCGCCACGGCCGGGTTCGCTCCGGTGCCGGGCACCGGGTTCGCGGTGCGCGGCGGTGACGACATAGGCCTTGCCGGTGTCGCCGTCACGGCCTCGGCCGGTGCACCGGCCGGCCACCACGACGACGAGCCGGCCGCGGATCACGGCGCGGCGCGGCGGGACCCGTCGGCGGACGCGGACGGTACCGCCGCGGGCCACACCGACGGGCGCACCAGCGATCACAGCGCCGCGCACAGCGGCGGTCATGCCGCCGCACGGGACGCTTCGGCCCCGTACGGCGACGCGTACGGGGAGGTGGCCATGCCTGCGGGAGGACGGCCGGGCGGGGCGGCGGATGCGGGGCGGGAAACGGCTCGCGCCGGACGGCGGATGGCGCAGGGCGCGGTGGGCCGCGCCGAGGCGCCGGAGCCGGGCGAGGAGCCGCATCACGGGCAGCGCCCGCACCATGGCGGCGAGGGCATCGGGCGGCCGCGGGAAGGCGGCACTCCGGGCGGCTCCGGACGGTCGCGGCCGCGGGGCGGCGAGCCGGGCGGAACGGTGCCGGAGCAGCCGTCGGCGCCGCACGGCGGGCGGTCCGCGGGCCCGGACGACCACCGGAGCGAGGCGGCGCGGCCGACGGCCGGGGAGGCCATGGCGGACCGGCTGACCGGGCAGACCGGACCGCCGCAGGGCCCGCCGCCCGTTCCCCCGGCCCGCTCGGCGCATCCGGGCGAGAGCAGTGAGGTGGCCGCGGCCCGGCAGGCGGGCGGCGACCGGCTGCGCTTCATCGGGGCGGCGACCCGGCGGATCGCCCGCGGGATCGACCTCGACGAGATCGTGCTCGGGCTGTGCCGGGCGACGGTGCCGACGTTCGCCGACGCCATCCTCGTCTATCTGCGGGATCCGCTGCCGGTGGGCGACGAGCGCCCGACCGGCCCGGTGGTGCTGCGGCTGCGCCGTACCGACCGTATTCCGGAGGAGCCGGACACCAACGGCGCCCGGCTGCCGGTGCTGCCCGCGCAGCCCGATCTGGGTCCGGCGATGGGCGGCAGCGCGGCGGAGCTGGCCGAGGTGGAGCCCGGCGGCCCGCTGGCCGAGGTGCTGCGGGGCGTACGGCCGCTGTTCGGCGAGGCGCAGGCGGCGCGGACGGCGCTGCCGGAGCTGCTGGGTCCCGACCCGCGGCTGCCCAGCGGCCACCGGGTGATCCTGGCGCCGCTGCGCGGCCGCCGGCGGGTGATCGGTGCGGCGGTGTTCCTGCGCCGCCCGGACCGGCCGGCGTTCGAGCCGGACGATCTGCTGGTGGCGGCGCAGCTGGCGACGCACACCGCGCTGGGCGTGGACAAGGCGGTGCTCTACGGCCGCGAGGCGTACATCGCCGACGCGCTCCAGCGCACGATGCTGCCGGACTCGCTGCCGCAGCCGACCGGGGTCCGGCTGGCCAGCCGCTATCTGCCGGCCGCCGAGACGGCACGGGTGGGCGGCGACTGGTACGACGCGATCCCGCTGCCGGGCAGCCGGGTGGCGCTGGTCGTCGGCGATGTCATGGGCCACTCGATGACCTCTGCCGCGATCATGGGCCAGTTGCGTACGACCGCGCAGACGCTGGCGGGGCTGGACCTGCCGCCGCAGGAGGTGCTGCACCACCTCGACGAGCAGGCGCAGCGGCTGGGCACGGACCGGATGGCGACCTGCATGTATGCGGTGTACGACCCGGTGGCGCACCGGATCACCATCGCCAACGCGGGGCATCCGCCGCCGGTGATGCTGCACCGCGGCGGGCGCGCCGAGGTGCTGCGGGTCCCGTCGGGCGCGCCGATCGGCGTCGGCGGGGTGGACTTCGAGGCGGTGGAGCTGGACGCCCCCGCGGGCGCCACGCTGGTCCTCTATACGGACGGTCTGGTCGAGTCGCGCATCCGGGACGTGTGGACCGGTATCGAGCAGCTGCGGGAGCGGCTGGCGGAGACGGCCCGGCTGACGGGTCCCAACCCACCGCCGCTGGAGCCGATGTGCGACGAGGTGCTGGACATTCTGGGCCCCGGCGACCGCGATGACGACATCGCGCTGCTGGCGGCCCGGTTCGACGGGATCGCGCCTAGCGATGTCGCGTACTGGTATCTGGACCCGAAGGCGCAGACGGCGGGGCAGGCCCGGCGGCTGGCCCGGCGGGCGCTGGCACGCTGGGGTCTGGAGGAGCTGACCGACCAGCTGGAGCTGCTGGTCAGCGAGGTGGTGACGAATGCGGTGCGGTATGCGGAGCGGCCGATCACGCTGCGGTTGCTGCGGACGGACGTACTGCGCTGCGAGGTCGGCGACGATGTCCCGCAGCTGCCGCGGCTGCGCCAGGCCCGGCCGTCGGACGAGGGCGGGCGGGGGCTCTACCTGGTCAACCGGATGGCGAGGCGCTGGGGCGCGACCCGTCTGAGCATGGGAAAGGTCGTCTGGTTCGAGCTGTCGATGCCTCCGGGGGCCCAGCGCCCCTGACTCCGGGCGGCGCACGGCGCCCTGTCCCACATATTGGACCCCGTCTGAGACCGGACGGGGTCCAACTTTTACCGACGTGCCGTCGGGGTAGTTGACTGCTTGGGTGGACGTAAGGGACTGACCGCCCAATTCGGGACTGACCGACCCCTACTCCCCGTCGTCGAACAGGAGGCATTCCTCCATGACCAGCAGCGCGCAGAACGTCCCGCGCACGACGAACAACGCCGGCATTCCGGTGGAGAGCGACGAGCACTCACTCACTGTGAGTCCGGACGGCCCCATCCTGCTCCAGGACCACTACCTCATCGAGAAGATGGCCCAGTTCAACCGCGAACGGGTCCCCGAGCGGGTGGTGCACGCCAAGGGCGCCGGCGCCTACGGTTTCTTCCAAGTCACCAATGACGTCAGTCAGTTCACGAAGGCGGATCTCTTCCAGCCGGGCAGGACCACCGAGATGCTGGCCCGCTTCTCGACCGTCGCGGGTGAGCAGGGCTCCCCCGACACCTGGCGCGACCCCCGTGGCTTCGCCCTGAAGTTCTACACCGAGGACGGCAACTACGACCTGGTGGGGAACAACACCCCGGTCTTCTTCGTCCGGGACACAATCAAGTTCCAGGACTTCATCCGTTCGCAGAAGCGCCGCCCGGACAACGGGATGCGCGACAACGACATGCAGTGGGACTTCTGGACGCTGTCGCCGGAGTCCGCCCACCAGGTCACATGGCTGATGGGCGACCGCGGCATTCCCAAGAGCTACCGCCACATGAACGGCTACGGCTCGCACACCTATATGTGGGTCAACGCCGGCGGCGAGAAGTTCTGGATCAAGTACCACTTCAAGACCGACCAGGGCATCGACTTCCTCACCCAGGAGGACGCGGACCGGATCGCCGGCGAGGACGGCGACTGTCACCGCCGCGATCTGTTCGAGGCCATCGACGGCGGCAATGCCCCGTCGTGGACGCTGTATGTGCAGGTCATGCCGTTCGCGGACGCCCCGGACTACCGGTTCAACCCGTTCGATCTGACCAAGGTGTGGCCGCACGGCGACTACCCGCTGATCGAGGTCGGGCGGATGACGCTCAACAAGAACCCCGAGGACTACTTCATCCACATCGAGCAGGCGGCGTTCGAACCGTCCAACATGGTGCCGGGCGTCGGCCCGTCGCCGGACAAGATGCTGCTGGGCCGGCTGTTCTCCTACGCGGACACCCACCGCTACCGCATCGGCCCCAACTACGCCCAGCTGCCGCCCAACCGGCCGCACGTACCCGCCCACTCGTACGCGAAGGACGGACCGATGCGGTACGAGCCGTCCCGCGCGGCCCGGCCCTACGCGCCGAACAGCTACGGCGGCCCAGCGGCGGACACCCTGCGCTACGGGGAGCCCGCGGGCTGGGAGACCGGCGGCGCGATGGTCCGCGAGGCCTACACGCTGCGCCGCGACGACGACGACTTCGGCCAGCCGGGCACGATGGTCCGCCAGGTCCTCGACGACGCGGCCCGCGACCGGCTGGTGGGCAACGTGTCCGGCCATCTGCTGAACGGCGTCAGCCGTCCGGTGCTCGACCGCGCGCTCCAGTACTGGCGCAACATCGACAAGAACGTGGGCGACCGGATCGCCCACAAGGTGAACGGCGGCTGAGGCGCCACCGCCCCGGCACAGCAGCCCCGTGACAGCAACGGCCCCCGCCGGTGAGGCGGGGGCCGCGCTGCTGTGACGTCGGGACCGGGGTCAGTTGAAGCCGGTCAGGCTGTCGGCTTCGTCTCCGCCGGGGCCGTTCCCGTTGCCGCCCGTCGGGTTGCCGTCCCCGCCGGCACCGCCGCCGCCGTCCACCCCGCCGTCCGGCGAGCCGGAGCCGGACGGGATGGGCGGGCTCGGGCGTCCGCTCTGGGACGGCGAGGCAGGCCCGCTCGGCTTCGACGGGCTCGGCGAGGGCGAATCGCTCGGCTTCTTGGACGGGCTCGGGCTGGTCGACGGCGTGTCGCTCGGCGTCGGGGTGGGGGTCGGGGGGATCGCGGCACCCAGGTTGGTGTCCAGCTCGAAGTCCGCGCCGGTGTTGTCGCCCAGCGCCGCCTCGGTGTAGTCCGCCCACACCCGGGCCGGGTAGCCGCCGCCGTTGACCCGGCTGCCGCCGCCGGTGCCCTTGAGGGTGACCTGCCGGCCGCCCTGGGGGGACTCGCCGAACATGCCGACGGCGGTGACCAGCTTGGGCGTGTAGCCCACGAACCAGGCCGACTTGTCGTCGTCGGAGGTACCGGTCTTGCCGGCCGCCTTGTAGGCGGTGTTCTTCACGGCCTCCGAGGCGGTGCCGTCGTTGACCACACCCGTCAGTACGGAGGTGACGGTGTCGGCGGTCTTGGGGCTGAGCACCTGGTCGCCGATCGGGTCCTTCAGCGGGACCTTCGTCTCGACGCCGTTGACGCTGTGCGTGGCCTTGGTGACCATGGTCGGGGTGACCTTTTTGCCATGGTTGTCCAGGGTGGCGTAGGCGCCTGCCATCTGGAGCGGGCTGGCGCCCATGGTGCCCAGGGTCATGGCGGGCTTGACGTCCATCTTGTCGTCCATGCCCAGGCTGACCGCGGTCTCCTTGACCTTGTCCAGGCCCGCGTCCGCGCCCATCTGCGCGAAGACCGCGTTGACGGAGTTGTTGGTCGCCGTCTGGACGCTGATCTTCCCGTACTCGCGCTCGTCCTCGTTGGGCGGCGCGAAGGCGATGTTGCCGCCGACGACCGGACGGCGGTTACGGCCGTCGTAGATCGTGTTCGGGTTGATCGGGAGGCCGTCCCGGGTGACCGCGTTGTTCTCCATCGCCGACGCCAGGATCAGCGGCTTGAAGGTGGAGGCGGCCTGGTAGTCGGTGCGGGTGGCGTTGTTCCGGTAGTGCTTCGGCGGGCCCTCGCCGCCGTACATCGCCACGATGTGGCCGTTCTTGGGGTCCACCGAGGTGGCACCGAGCTGGGCGTCCCCGTCGACCTTGCGCTTCTTGGAGTCGAGGTCGTCGAGGAGCTTGCGCTTGACCGACTTCTCCAGCGCCTGCTGCTTGTTCTTGTCGATGCCGAGGGTGACCGTCCAGCCGCCGGCCGCGAACTGCTTCTCGTCGACGCCCTGCGCGAAGAGCTCCTGCTTGGCCTGCTCGATGAGGTAGCTGTTCTGACCGCTCACACCGGGCGGCGGCTTGGGGTCGTTCGGCTTCTGGAAGGTCTGCTTGCGCCGCTCCTCCGCGGGCAGCCACTTCATCTCGACCATGTTGTCGAGGGTGTAGGCCCAGCGCTCCTTGACCCGCTTCCGGCCGGACGGGGTCGCGCTGGTCCAGTCGTACTGGCTCGGCGCCTGGAGCAGCGAGGCCAGGTAGGCGCCCTGCGAGACGGTGAGCTTCTCGACGTCCACGCCGTAGTAGGCCTGTGCGGCTGCCTGGATGCCGTAGGCGCCGCGGCCGTAGTAGCTGGTGTTGATGTAGCCGGCGAGGATGTCGTCCTTGCCGAACTTGTTGTCCACCTTGAGCGAGATGACGATCTCCTGGAGCTTGCGGGAAACCGTCTGCTCCTGGCTCAGGTAGTAGTTCTTGACGTACTGCTGGGTGATCGTCGAACCACCCTGCTTGCCGCGGCCCATCACCGTGTTGAGGATGCCGCGCGCGGTACCCATGAGGTCGACGCCGGAGTCGTGATAGAAGTTCTTGTTCTCGGCGGCGACGAAGGTGCGCTGGACGTCCTTGGGTATGCGGCTGAGCGGGACGTTCTCGCGGTTGCGCAGACCGGTACGCGCCATGACCTTGCCATTGGCGTACTTGTAGACGTTGCTCTGGAGCTTGGCTTCGTTGTTCCCCTTGGGGATGTCCACGTACAGATACAGGCCGATGAAGCCGAGGATGCCCAGCAGGCACACCCCGAGGAAGGCTCCGAGGAGCTTCTTCCAGGTGAAGAACCGGCGTATGCCGGACTTCTTGTCCTTCGGTTTGGCCCGGCGGGCGCTTCCCTGTCGCGCCCGTCTCGCGTCCGCTCGGCCCATCGCTTCAGCAACTCCAGTCGTTCCGCCCCCAGCTAATTCAGCTGTTGAAGCTAACACCGCATCTGTCAACAAATACTCATCGATCAAGGCTTTTCCCAACGTGACAAACAGCACCCGGCTGGGCGGAACCAAGGGGTGGGTTTTGCGCGTCGCCGTCGCCTCACCTGGGATCTTGTCGCCGGACATCCCTGATACGAGCACTGGACACCCCGCCGCAGCGGGCTTAAAGTGATATCAGTTTGCTAGACCAGAGACATCACCCATTGCGGCCGACATCACGTGCCGTACAGGGAGAAACGGGGATCCCATGTCCGATCAGACACCGTCCGACCGGAGCGCCGGCCCCGGCGAGGACCTCGCCGTGGACGCTCCCGAGATGCCCCGCCCGCAGGTCCGCGAGGTCCCGGCGCACAGCATTCCGGGCGGCCTCGCCCTGCTGCTGAGCGTGCTCGGGGTGGCGCTGGGCATCGCCGTGATCATCGTCGGCGGCATACTCGGCGACGGCGGCGACAAGGCGGCCGGAGTGCCGATGATCATCGCCGGCGTCCTGCTGCTGCTCGGCTCCTTCTTCTGCATGACCGGCGTGAAGATGGTCGCGCCCGGCGAGGCCCGGGTCATCCAGCTCTTCGGGCGGTACGTCGGCACCATCCGCACCGACGGTCTGCGCTGGGTCAACCCGCTCACCAGCGCCCGGAAGATCTCCACCCGGGTGCGCAACCACGAGACCGCGGTCCTCAAGGTCAACGACGCCTACGGCAACCCGATCGAGCTGGCCTCGATCGTGGTCTGGAAGGTCGAGGACACCGCCCAGGCGCTCTTCGAGGTCGACGACTTCCTTGAGTTCGTCGCCACCCAGACCGAGGCGGCCGTCCGGCACATCGCGATCGAGTACCCCTATGACGCCCACGACGAGAACGCCCTCTCGCTGCGCGGCAACGCCGAGGAGATCACCGAGAAGCTCGCCCTCGAACTGACCGCACGGGTCCAGGCCGCCGGCGTACGGATCATCGAGTCCCGCTTCAGCCACCTCGCCTACGCCCCCGAGATCGCCTCCGCGATGCTTCAGCGGCAGCAGGCCGGCGCGGTGGTCGCGGCCCGCCAGCAGATCGTCGAGGGCGCGGTCGGCATGGTCGAGCAGGCGCTGGACCGGATCAGCCAGCAGGGCATCGTCGAGCTGGACGAGGAGCGGAAGGCGGCCATGGTCAGCAATCTGATGGTGGTGCTGTGCGGCGACCGGGCCGCCCAGCCGGTCCTGAACACGGGCTCCCTCTACCAGTGAGCACCGAACCCGAGGGGCCCGGCGCCGAGCGCGAGCGGGCCCCCGCGCGACGGCCGCAGCAGCGCAAGCAGGTGCTGCTGCGGCTGGACCCGTTGATCCACGACGCGCTGGCCCGGTGGGCCGACGACGAGCTGCGCAGCGCCAACGCACAGATCGAGTTCCTGCTCCGCAAGGCCCTGTCCGAGGCGGGCCGGCTGCCCCGGGGAGCGGGGGCGATTCCGCGGCGGGGGCGGCCGCCGAAGGAACAGAAGGACGACTAGACACTCGATCTATACATAGTGCGGACATGCCTCCTGTGGAGTGCGCGGCATGACCCCGGCCCGGCACGCCGCCCGCAGGCCCCACGGGGCGGCGCCCCTGCCCGCACTCCGCGAGGCCCGCCCATGGCCTCCGCCGCAACCACACCCGGCGCCGGCACCGTGCTGTACCGCTATACAGCACGCGTATACACCAGCAACACACCCACGAGTAAGGTGGTCCGCATGTCAATCGGTCATACGCTGCTGGGCCTCCTGGAGTCCGGCCCCCGCCATGGCTACGACCTCAAGCGGGCCTTCGACGAACACTTCGGCCAGGACCGCCCGCTGCACTACGGGCAGGTCTACTCCACGATGTCCCGGCTGCTGAAGAACGGCCTGGTCGAGGTGGACGCCGTGGAGGCCGACGCCGGTCCGGAGCGCAAGCGGTATGCGATCACGGACGCCGGGATCACGGACGTCGCCCAGTGGCTGGCCCGCCCGGAGAAGCCCGAGCCGTACCTCCAGTCGACGCTCTACACCAAGATCGTCCTGGCCCTGATGACCGACCGCAACGCCGCCGAACTGCTGGACACCCAGCGCGCCGAACATCTGCGGCTGATGCGCGGGCTGACCGAGCGCAAGCGCACCGGCGACCTCGCCGACCAGCTGATCTGCGACCACGCCCTCTTCCACCTCGAAGCCGATCTGCGCTGGCTGGAGCTGACCGCCGCCCGGCTCGACAAGCTGGCGGAGGCGGTCCGCGTATGACGCCGGAGGGGTCCCTGCTCGCGGCGGAGGGGCTGCACAAGACCTACGGGGCGACACCGGCGCTGGACGGCGCGGAGTTCTCCATCCACCCGGGTGAGGTCGTCGCCGTCATGGGCCCGTCCGGCTCCGGCAAATCGACCCTGCTGCACTGCCTCGCCGGGATCATCAGCCCGGACTCCGGAACCGTCCGCTACGGTCCGCACACGCTCACCGCGCTGAACGACGCCCAGCGCAGCGCCCTGCGCCGTACCGACTTCGGCTTCGTCTTCCAATTCGGCCAGCTGGTACCGGAGTTGACCGCCCTGGAGAATGTCGCCCTGCCGCTGCGGCTGAACGGCACCAAGCGCAAGGAGGCCGAGCGCCAGGCCCGCGAGTGGCTGGAGCGGCTGGAGGTCGAGAAGGTGCAGGGGCAGCGGCCCGGCGAGATATCCGGCGGCCAGGGCCAGCGGATCGCGGTCGCCCGCGCCCTCGCCACCCGGCCGCGGGTCGTCTTCGCGGACGAGCCCACCGGCGCCCTGGACTCGCTCAACGGCGAACGCGTCCTGACCCTGCTGACCAACGCCGCCCGCGACACCAACGCCGCGGTCGTCCTGGTCACCCACGAGGCCCGGGTCGCCGCCTACTCCGACCGCGAGATCGTCGTCCGCGACGGCAAAGTGAAGGACATGCTGGCGGGCTTGATATGAGCCTGCTGCGCTCGCCCACCGGCCGCGGCCGTGGTGGCGAGGGCACACCGGCCGCTCCCGCGCCCCGGGACCCGATCGCCGCCGCGCGCACCGGCCCCGTGGCCTGGGCCCGTGACCTCGCGATGGGGATGCGGTTCGCGGCGGGCGGCGGCCGCGAGGGCTGGATCCGTACGGCACTGACCGCCGCCGGCGTGGCCCTGGGCGTCGCCGTGCTGCTGCTCTGCTCGTCGGTACCGCCCCTGCTGGACTCCTGGCACGGCCGGGAGAAGGCCCGCGAGAACCTGGGCCAGACCCACGCTCCCCCGCCCTCCGACCGCACCGTGCTCTACACCTCGGCCGACACCACCTTCCGCGGTGCGCCGATCCGCGGCCGCCTGGTCCGCCCCGACGGCGCGCATCCGCCCGTGCCGCCGGGCATCGGCCATCTCCCCGGCCCCGGACGGATGCTGGTCTCCCCGGCCCTCAAAAAGCTGCTGGCCTCCCCCGACGGTGCGCTGCTGCGCGGCCGGCTGGACTACGAGGTGGCCGGTGTGATCGGCGACGACGGTCTGAGCGGCCCGCAGGAGCTCACCTACCTCGCGCAGCGCGCCACGCTCAAGGCTCCCGATGCCTATCGCATCGACCATTTCGGCAAGAACTGGCAACCGCCGCCGATGCGGGCGCCCGTCGTCCTCCTCGTGATCATGACGTGTGTGGCGCTGATGACGCCCATGATGGTCTTCATCGGCACCTCCGTACGGTTCGGCAACGAGCGCCGGGAACGCCGGCTGGCCGCGCTCCGGCTGGTCGGCGCCGATGTCCGGACGACCCGCCGGATCGCCTCCGGTGAAGTGCTGTGCGGTTCGCTGCTGGGGCTGCTGGCGGGCGGGGCGCTGTTCCTGGGCGCCCGGCAGTTCGCTTCGGTGGTCACCCTGTGGGGCGTCAATGTCTTCCCCTCGGACGTGGCCCCCGCCCCGCTCGCCGCGGCGCTGGTCGCCGTGCTCGTGCCGACGGCGGCGGTCGTGGTGACACTGTTCGCGCAGCGGGGCGTCACCGTCGAGCCGCTGGGCATCGTCCGCTTTAACCGGCCCACGGTCCGCCGCCGGCTGTGGTGGCGGGTGGCGCTGCCCGCCGTGGGCGCTCTGCTGCTGGTGCCGCTGGCCCGGACGCAGCCGTGGCGCGACACCCCGCTCAACACCTTCCGGCTCGCGACCGGCTCGATGCTGCTGCTGTTCGGCGTCACCGTCCTGCTGCCCTGGCTGGTGGACGCGGTGGTCGGCCGGCTGCGCGGCGGCCCGGTCCCCTGGCAACTCGCCGTCCGCCGCCTCCAGTTGAGCAGCGGCTCGGCCACCCGCGCGGTCAGCGGCATCACCGTCGCGGTGGCCGGCGCGATCGCCATCCATATGCTCATGACCGGTATGCAGGCCGGCTACGCCCAGGCGTACGCGGAGTCCGGCAAGCTCCCGCGGATCGGCCTGTGGGGCAACGCAGAGGGCTGGCCGCAGACCCAGCGGGCACTCACCGCGCTGCGCGCCACCCCGGGGGTGACGGCGGTCCGCGGCACGATCGACGCGAACATCGGCCGGCTGCCGGCCGCCGGGCCCTCCCCGGCCGGTGCACCGAACTCGACGATCGCCGTGGCCGACTGCACCGAGCTGCGCAAACTGGCCCGTCTGGACTCCTGCCGGGACGGCGAGGTGTTCCTCACCGATGCCCCGCGCCGGGACCCCGCCCTCACGCCCGGGGCGCGGATCAGCCTCAACCCCCCGTACGCCACCGAAGTTCCGCAGACACCGCACCCCTGGACGATCCCCGCGGCGGCCCGCGGTGTCCGGCTGCTCGACCACGGACGCGGCCCCGACCGCGTCCCGTACCACCTGCTGGCCACACCGTCCGCGGTCGACACCGGCCGGTTCAGCCACCCCACCACGGAGATCAAGATCGATTTCGATCGCGGCACCCCGGACGCCGTGGAGCACATCCGCAACACCGTGGCCCATATCGACCCGACGATGAACGAGTTCTCCGCCCTCGACAATCCGCATGACGAGCAGTACTCCAGCGTCCGCGACGGCCTGTTCGCCGGCGCCGCCCTCACCCTGCTGCTGATCGGCTCGGGCCTGATCATCTCCACCGTCGAGCAGCTCCACGAGCGCCGCCGGCTGCTGTCCGCCCTCGACGCGTACGGCACCCGCCGCGCCACCCTGGGCTGGTCGGTGCTGTGGCAGACCGCCCTCCCGGTCGCGCTCGGCCTGGGCCTGGCGCTGGGCTGCGGGCTGACGCTGGGGGCGCTGCTGCTGACGATGATCGACAGCACGGTGACGGTCGACTGGCCGGTGGTAGCGGGGATCACCGGCATCGGCGGCGGAATGATCCTCTTGGTGACGCTGCTGAGCCTGCCGCCGCTGTGGCGGATGATGCGGCCCGACGGGCTGCGGACGGAGTGAGCACGCCGATGCCCGGTACGTCCCGTCCGGCCCGGGGCGCGGCCGTCCGCCGCTGGGCTGCCGACCTCGCCATGGGTGCCCGGTTCGCCGTCACCGGCGGCCGCGAGGGCTGGATCCGTACGGCGCTGACCGCGCTCGGCGTCGGCCTGGGCGTCGCCGTGCTGCTGCTGGCGACGGCCGTCCCGAACATATGGAACGCCGCCATGGACCGGCAGCGGGCCCGCACCGTCGTACCCGCCGCGGAGGGGACCGGGCCCTCGGACCGGACCCTGCTCACCGCCCCGTCCGGCAGTACCTACCGCGACCGGCCGGTGTACGGCCGGATCCTGGCGGCCGAGGGGCCCCGCGCGCCCGTACCGCCGGGCCTGTCCCGGCTGCCGGGGCCCGGCGAAATGGCCGTCTCCCCCGCCCTGTCGGACCTGCTGTCCGCCCCCGAGGGCGCACTGCTCAAGAAGCGCTTCCCGCATCTGCGGATCACCGCCACGATCGGCGACTCCGGGCTCATGTACCGCGGTGAACTCCTCTTCTACCGAGGCAGCGACGACCTGCGGCGGCCCGGCGACGGCGTCGAGCGGATCACCGCCTTCGGCGACCGCGGGGACCCGTTCCGGGCCAGTCCCCTGGTGGTGCTGGTCATCATCGTGAGCTGTGTCGCGCTGCTGGCTCCCGTCGCCGTCTTCATCGCGACCGCGGTGCGCTTCGGCGGGGAGCGCCGCGACCAGCGGCTGGCCGCGCTGCGGCTGGTCGGCGCCGACCGGGCCGCCACCCGGCGGATCGCCGCCGGCGAGGCGCTGGCCGGTGCGCTGTTCGGGCTGCTCACCGGCGCCGCGATCTTCCTGGCCGGCCGCATTCCGCTCTCCGGCATCTCCCTTCTCGAAATCGGCGTGTTCCCTTCCGATGTGGCGCCCGATGCCGTGCTCGCCGGATGCGTCGCGCTGGCCGTCCCGCTCTGTGCGGTCGGCGTCACCCTGGTCACCATGCGGCGGGTCACCGTCGAGCCGCTGGGCGTCACCCGCACGGCTCCGCCGTCGCGCCGCCGGCTGTGGTGGCGGCTGCTGCTGCCGGTCGCCGGAGCGGCGCTGCTGCTGCCGCAGGCGGTCTTCGGGCTGGGCGGCGGCGACGCCGCCAACGCCCAGGTGATCCTCGGTGTCGCGCTGCTTCTGCTGGGCGTGGCGGCGCTGCTGCCGTGGCTGGTGGACGCCGTGGTGGCCCGCCTGGACGGCGCGGGCCCCGGCGGCCCGTCCTGGCACCTTGCGGTGCGGCGCCTCCAGTTGAGCAGCACCGCGGCCGGCCGTTCGGTCAGCGGGATCACCGTCGCGGTGGCCGGCGCCCTCGCCGTACAGCTGCTGCTGACCGGCGCCCAGAGCCCCGACGAGCAGCCACGCGGCCCCGCATGGACCGTCGTCGACGCGCGCGACGACACGGTGCCCGCCGCCCGTGCCCCGGAAATGTACGCCCGGCTGCGCGCGGCCGTGGGTGTCCGCGCGGCGCACACCGTGGTCTCCGGCTACGCGGACTCCGCCCGCCACCACCAGACCCAGGCGCATACCGCGCCCGGCGGGGGCGACGACCCCGAGCCGTATCCGGTGGCCGTCGCCGACTGCGCCACCCTGCGCCAACTCGCCGATATCGGCGCCTGTTCCCAGGGCAGTGTCTTCCTCGTCAAGGACCCCGAAGGCCCTTCCCACCCGCGCCAGGGCGAGCGGCTGGCCCTCGACCCGGTCGGCAGCCGCAGCGACCACCGGGCACCCGCCCTCTGGTCCGTCCCGCGCACCGCCCGCACCGCCACCGCCAAGCCCTCCGGACTCAGGCCCGCCTTCCTCACCCCCGGCCTGCTCGCCACCCCGGAGGCCCTGCCCCCCACGCTGCTGCGCCACCCCCACGTCACCGTCCTGCTACGGCTCGACCCGCACACCCCGGACGCGATCGAATACGTCCGCAACACGGCCGCCGCGATCTCCCCGCAGATCGGCTTCACCACCTTCGGCGTCGGCGGCATCACCGACATCGACACCCTCGACTCCGCCCGCCACGGCCTGACCGCCTGCGCCGCCGCCGTGCTGCTGCTGATCGGCTGCGGCCTGCTGATCACCGCCCTGGAGCAACTCCGCGACCGCGCCCGAGTGTTGTCCGCCCTGGACGCCCTCGGCACCCCGCGCGCCGTGCTGGGCCGCTCGGTCCTGTGGCAGACGGCCGTCCCGGTGGCCCTCGGCCTGGCGCTGGCGCTCGGCTGCGGACTGGCCCTCGGCTCGCTGCTCCTCCACATGGCCAACCGCCCCTTGCAGGCCGACTGGTGGGGCATCCTCGTCCTCACCGGCACCGCGGCGGTCGTCGTCCTCGGCGTCACCGTCCTCTCCCTGCCGCTGCTGTGGCGCCTGATGCGCCCGGATGGGCTGCGTGCGGAATGAATCTGCGAGATCATTTCGCACGCAGCAGTGCCCACCAACTGCCCAAGGGGGACCCTTCATGCGCCGGCTCGTCTACGGCATCGCCTCCACGCTCGACGGCTTCCTCGCCGGCCCTGACGGCACGGACCCCACGGGCCCGGACGGCTTCTGGCCGATCGCCGACGACTACCTCAAGCATCTGGCCGCCGAACTCCCGGAGGTCCTCCCCGTCCACGCCCGGTCGGCACTGGGCATCACGGACGAGGGCACCCGCTTCGACACCGTCCTGGAAGGCCGCCGCACCTACGAGATCGGCCTCCGGGCCGGCCTCACCGACGCCTACCCCCACCTGCGGCACCTCGTCTTCTCCCGGACCATGGAGCAGAGCCCGGACCCGGCGGTGGAGCTGGTGGCCACCGACCCGGTGGCGAAGGTACGCGAGCTGAAGCGCACGGACGGCAAGGACATCTGGCTGCTGGGCGGCAGCGCACTCGCCGGGGCGCTCTACCCGGAGATCGACCAGCTGCTCCTCAAGCTCAGCCCGCTCACCCTCGGCACCGGCCTCCCCCTCTTCTCCCGGGACACCGCCTTCGACCCCCGCACCTGGGAACTCACCGAGCACACGGTCCTCCAGAGCGGCGCGGCCTTCCTGACATACGACCGGGGCGTCGCGGTCTGAGACAGCCGCGCATCCCCGCCCCGGCGAGCGAATCACTCCCGTAGCCCCGCGGCGCACAGGCCGGACGGGAGGTCGCAGCAGCCTTCGAAGCGGCCCCGGCCCTGCTGCGCCCGAGGGCCCCGTGTCGAGCGATCCACGAACGGAGGAACGTGGTCGTACGAGACGTGTGCGGGTGCCCCTGCCTACGATGATGGCCTCGATACCAGCCATCAGGAGGCACTACATGTCTGCCGCAGCAGTCGAGCACCCTCATGACGGCAAGCTGCCCAGCCTGCTCGAGGTGGCCGCACAGCTCACCGAGAAGCTCCCTGGCTACCGCATCGAGATCATCGGGGGAGACCTCACCGTGACGCCGCCCGCCGACGGCCCGCACGCCGATTCGCTGACCGACCTCATCTTCGCTTTCGCTGCTGCGCACGGAGCGGAGACACGAGTGGCTCAGGCCATGGGCGTATGGCTCCCCGACGGCCCCGAGGACTACGCCATCCCCGACCTCGCCGTCGTCGACGCCGACTACCGCGATCACCTCGTGGCGGACAACTGCTACGACCCGGTTGTCTTCCGGATGGTGCTGGAAGTGACGTCTTCCAACTACGCCACCGACCTCAAGACGAAGGTCGCCGCGTACGCGATCGCCAAGATCCCGGTCTACGTCATCGTCGACCGCAAGAAGGACCGCATCCACACCCTGACCGACCCGTTCGCCAACGAATACCGCAACCACAGCGTCCACGCCCCCGGCCAACGCGTCACCCTCCCCGATTCCATCGGCGCCGAGATCACACTCGACGTCGAGGCAATCCTCTCGGTCGCCCGCCCCTGACCCTCACCCCCCGGCCATCCGCACCGGCAGCCCCCGCAGCGCCCCGCGCAGGGCGCCCGCGAACTCCTGGAACTCCTCCTGGCGGGCGGCGCCCGTCCGCATGGCGAGGGCGATCCTCCGCGAGGGTGCCGGGTCGGCGAAGTAGCCGGTCGTGAGCTGGTCGTTGCGGCCGGTTTCGACGCGTAGTGCGGTGCGTGGCAGCAGGGTGACGCCGAGTCCGCCGGCCACCAGCTGCACCAGGGTGGACAGGCCCGCCGCGCTGGTCGTCACGGGGGTGTTCTCGTCCCGGCCGGCCTCCCGGCAGATGTCCAGGGCCTGGTCCCGCAGGCAGTGGCCCTCGTCGAGCAGCAGCAGGTCCAGTTCCTGGAGCGCCTGGCGCGGGATGTCGCCGCGGCCGCCGAGCCAGTGCTCCTTGGGGGCGACCAGCACGAAGTCCTCGTCGAAGAGCGGGAGTTCGGTGACCTGGGGGACGCCCAGGGGCACGGCGAGCAGGAGCAGGTCGAGGCGTCCGTGGGACAGACCCTCCAGGAGGGAGGCGGTCTGTTCCTCGTGCACCTGGAGGTCCAGGTCGGGGTAGGTCTCATGGACCAGCCGCAGTACGGCGGGCAGCAGATACGGGGCGACGGTCGGGATGACGCCGAGCCGCAGCACGCCCGTGAACGGCGCACGGGCCGCCTCCGCCTCCTCCAGCAGATCGCCGACGGCCTCCAGGACCGTCCGGGCCCGGGCGGCCAGCCGCTCCCCCGCGGGCGACAGCAGCACCTTGCGCGTCGTACGCTCCAGCAGTTGCACTCCGAGGGTCTCCTCCAGCGCGGAGACCGCCCCGGACAGCGCCGGCTGGCTCATCCCGATCTCGGCCGCCGCCTCGCGGAAATGCAGATGCTCGGCCACCGCCGCGAACGCCCGCAGCTGGGCCAGGCTGGGCTGGCGGGGCCTGCCGCCCTGACTCGCCGGTGAAGCCACTGATAACCACCTCCGATCAACATCAACCAGTCTAGCTATTTCCCTGATCAATGCCTGCTGTGCCACTGTGTAACCCGTCCAAGCCTCAAGGAAAGTCCCCAAAAGGGACTTTCTGCGCAACAAGGAGAGTACGTGCTCACTGTCGGTGACAAGTTCCCCGAGTTCGACCTGACCGCCTGCGTTTCGCTGGAGCAGGGCCAGGAGTTCGAGCAGATCAACCACAAGACCTACGAGGGCAAGTGGAAGATCGTCTTTGCGTGGCCCAAGGACTTCACCTTCGTGTGCCCCACCGAGATCGCCGCCTTCGGCAAGCTGAACGACGAGTTCGCCGACCGTGACGCCCAGGTCCTCGGCTTCTCCGGCGACTCCGAGTTCGTGCACCACGCCTGGCGCAAGGACCACCCGGACCTGACCGACCTGCCCTTCCCCATGCTCGCCGACTCGAAGCACGAGCTCATGCGCGACCTGGGCATCGAGGGCGAGGACGGCTTCGCGCAGCGCGCCGTCTTCATCGTCGACCAGAACAACGAGATCCAGTTCACCATGGTGACCGCCGGTTCCGTCGGCCGTAACCCCAAGGAGGTCCTGCGGGTCCTCGACGCTCTTCAGACCGACGAGCTGTGCCCCTGCAACTGGTCCAAGGGCGACGAGACCCTCGACCCGGTCGCGCTTCTCTCGGGCGAGTAATTCTCCGCTAGCGAACTGGAGGCTGATCTGACATGGCTCTCGACGAACTCAAGTCCGCCGTACCGGACTACGCCAAGGACCTGAAGCTGAACCTCGGCTCGGTCATCGGCAACAGCGACCTGCCGCAGCAGCAGCTGTGGGGCACCGTGCTGGCCTGCGCGATCGCCTCGCGCTCGCCGAAGGTGCTGCGCGAGCTGGAGCCGGAGGCGAAGGCGAACCTCTCCCCCGAGGCCTACGCCGCCGCCAAGTCGGCCGCCGCCATCATGGCGATGAACAACGTCTTCTACCGGACCCGGCACCTGCTGTCGGACCCGGAGTACGGCAACCTGCGCGCCGGTCTGCGGATGAACGTCATCGGCAACCCGGGCGTGGACAAGGTCGACTTCGAGCTGTGGTCGCTGGCCGTCTCGGCCATCAACGGCTGCGGCATGTGCCTCGACTCGCACGAGCAGGTGCTCCGTAAGGCCGGTGTGGACCGCGAGACGATCCAGGAGGCCGTCAAGATCGCGTCGGTCCTCCAGGCCGTCGGCGCCACTCTGGACGCCGAGGCCGCGCTCGCCGAGTAATTCACGGCACGCGCGACGCACACCGACAGAACCCCGCAGACAGGATGTCTGCGGGGTTCTGTGTGTCCAGGAGCCGGTGGGACTACGCCGGGGGCTCCTCGGTCCGGCGCGGCACCCGGGGCGGGGTCGGCGCCACCGAGATCGCGGTGGCACCGCGCGGGGCCACCGACATCCGCAGCGCCTGCTCCTTGGAGTACGAACGGAGGTAGCCGACCACCGTGTTGGTGACCGCCACCAAGGGCACCGCGACGACCGCACCGCCGATGCCCGCGATCAGCCCGCCCGCGGCGACCGACAGGATCACCGCCAGCGGATGGACCCGGACCGCCCGGCCCAGGATGAACGGCTGGAGGACGTGGCCCTCGATCTGCTGGACGGCCAGCACGACCGCCAGCACCATCAGGGCCGTGAACACCCCGTTGGCGACCAGGGCGATGACACACGCCAGCGCGCCCGAGACCACCGCGCCGACCAGCGGGATGAAGGCGAACAGGAAGATGAAGACGGCGAGCGGGACGGCCAGCGGCACATTGAGGAAGTAGAGGCCGATACCGATGAAGATGGCGTCGATCAGGGCGACGACGACCGTGCCGCGCACATAGGCGGTCAGCGTCCGCCAGGCCCGCGGCCCGGCGCCCGCCACTCCCTCGCGGGCCGCGCCCGGGACCAGGTTGAGCAGCCAGTTCCAGATCCGCCGGCCGTCGTAGAGCAGGAAGAGCGTGGTGAACATCGCCAGCAGGATGCCGGTGAACACCTCGAGGACGACGGTGACGCCTTCCAGGCCGACCGAGGTGATCGCCTCGGTGTTGGCGCCGACCGCGTCCTGGAGGTTCTTGGCGATGTGGTTGATCTGAGACTCGGTCACATGGAACGGGCTCTTCAGCAGCCAGCCCTTGAGCTCGGTGATGCCCTCCTGGATGCGGCTGGAGACCGAGTCGATGTTGTCCTGGACCTGCCAGACCACGAACCATCCGACCAGGCCCATGACGACGAACCCGCCGATGAAGGTCAGCGCGGTGGCCGGCCCGCGCGGCAGCCCGCGCTGGCGCAGCCACGCCACCGTCGGCTGGAGCAGCGCGGTGATCAGCGTCGCCGCGATGAAGGCCAGCACGACCAGTTCGATGGTGGTGATGACCCGGGCGAGCACCCAGAGCGTGGCGGCCAGCACCAGCAGCCGCCAGCCCGCCTCGGCGGCGACCCGTACACCCCACGGCACCGCGTCGACCGGGTCCGGGCGGGCCGCGACGGCGGGCGCGTAGGAGGGTGGCGGGGGAACGTTCTCCGGCGGTACGGCGGACGGGGGCGGCGGCGAGGGGAGTTCCGTCGCGGGGTGCGGTACCCCGTCCTTCGCTTCCGGCAGTTGCGTACGGGGGACGGTGAGCGTGCCCGACGCACCGTCGCGCGCCGGAGCGTCGTCTGCCGAGCCAACGGCCGCGGGGGCGTCCGCGTGCCCGGCACGCCTCAGCTCATCCGGGTCGCCGGCCTCCCCCGAGGAGCCCGACGGACTCCCTCCCGGGGAGACCTCCACCGCGGCTTCCGCACGGCGGCGTTGTTCCTCCAGCCGCTGCGAGAGCCGGGTCAGACCGGCACCGAGGCCGCCGACCCACTGAGGCAATCTGGACATGTGCCTTCCTCTTCCCCTCCCACGCGCCACAACCTGACGGGCACGACGTTACCTGCGCCGGACGCGCGAAACCCCCGACGCTGCCGCGTTCGGGGGTTTCGGAAGTGCGGTGGTACTGCCGGCGGGCCTAGTACCAGCTGTTGGCCTGCCAGAACGACCAGGCACCACAGGGGCTGTCGTAGCGTTCGTTCATGTAGTTCAGCCCCCACTTGATCTGGGTGGCCGGGTTGGTCTGCCAGTCGGAGCCCGCGGAGGACATCTTGGAGCCGGGCAGCGCCTGGACGAGGCCGTAGGCACCCGAGCCGGCGTTGGTGGCCTTGTAGTTCCAGCCGGACTCGTGGTCCACGATGTTGCTGAAGCACTGGAACTGGTCGCCGGCCATCATCTGCTGCGCGATGGCCTTCGTCTCGGCAATGGTGTACGAGCTCTTGCCGACGAGGTCGCCCAGGTCGCGCGAGGAGGAGCGGGACGCGGCCAGCTTCTTGTCCCGCGCCTCGGCTTCCTTCTCGGCCTTTGCCTCGTCCGCCGCGTGCTTCTTGCTCTGCGCGGTCTCAGCGGCAGCCTTACGAGCCGACTCCTGAGCGGACTTCAGCGCTGCCGTGTCCGCCTGGGTGGACTGGTCGTCCGCCTGCTGCGTCAGGGAAGCCGTCTGCACCTGGGCCTGTGCGCCCGCGGGGATGTCGGCGATCGTCGCGTCGGCAGCTGCGGCCTCGGTGTTGCCGACCGAGGCAGGCTCGTTGCCCGCAGCGACGCCGACCACGGCGCCGACGGTGGTGACCGCGGTGGCGGATGCCACGGCGAATCCCCGGACCGAGATCCGGCTCACACGTTTTCCTTCCAGCACCGCCCGCATAGGTGACCTCGCGGGCGCAATCGTGCCCCTGACGCTGGCCTCCCCTTGTTCCGGGCCCTGTTGCGGCGGGTCCGGCTGGTCACGGGAGGCACTGGCCCGGTACGTCCCCCTCGGGGTCCGCGTGGTGCTCGGGCGGCATACGGCGCATCGCTATGAAGTTCGTTGGTTCTACGCACCGCTGGGGGTGCTTGATGCCGTATGCGGGGCCTGACAGGACCCAGACTCTGCCCGACCGGGACGCCGGGAGGCAATTCCCCACTGGGTGTGAAAGCTCACACCTCGTTTACGGCAAATGATTTTCGGATATCCACTCGCAGCACAACGCCGCCCGGCTAAGCTCCTTCGCTTTGCCGGGCGGCGACGTGTTCACAACCGGTCAGATCCGGCCTTCCTCCAGCATTTCGGTCACCAGCGCCGCGATCGGCGAACGCTCGGAACGGTTCAGCGTGACGTGGGCGAACAGCGGGTGCCCCTTCAGCTTCTCGACGACCGCGACCACGCCGTCGTACCGCCCGACCCGGAGGTTGTCGCGCTGCGCGACGTCATGCGTCAGCACGACCCGGGAGTTGGCGCCGATACGGGACAGAACCGTCAAAAGGACGTTCCGCTCCAGCGACTGGGCCTCGTCCACGATGACGAACGCGTCGTGCAGCGACCGCCCGCGGATATGGGTCAGCGGCAGCACCTCCAACATGCCGCGCCCCACCACCTCTTCGATGACGTCCTTGGTGGTCACCGCGGACAGCGTGTCGAAGACGGCCTGGGCCCAGGGGCTCATCTTCTCCGCCTCGCTGCCCGGCAGATAGCCCAGCTCCTGCCCGCCGACGGCATACAGCGGGCGGAACACCATCACCTTGCGGTGCTGCCGGCGCTCCAATACGGCCTCCAGGCCCGCACACAGCGCCAGTGCCGACTTGCCCGTACCGGCCCGGCCGCCCATCGAGACGATGCCGACGTCCGGGTCGAGCAGCAGATCCAGCGCGATCCGCTGTTCGGCGCTGCGGCCGTGGATCCCGAAGACCTCCCGGTCACCCCGCACCAGCCGGACCGCACCGTCCGCGGTGACCCGGCCCAGCGCCTTGCCGCGCTCGGACTGGAGCACAAGTCCGGTATGCACCGGAAGTTCGGAAACTTCCGGTACGTGCGCGGTCTCGGCGGCGAACAGACCGTCGATCTGTTCGGCGGAGAGGGTCAGCTCGGCCATCCCCGTCCAGCCGGAATCGGTGATCGCCAGCTCGGCGCGGTACTCCTCGGCCAGCAGCCCGACCGAGGACGCCTTGATGCGCAGCGGCAGATCCTTGGAGACGACCGTGACGTCGTACCCCTCGGCCTGGAGATTGCGCGCCACCGCGAGGATCCGCGAGTCGTTGTCGCCGAGCCGGAAGCCGGCGGGCAGGATCCCGGGGTCGGAGTGGTTCAGTTCGACCCGGAGCGACCCGCCGAGATCCCCGATGGGGATGGGCGAGTCCAGCCGCCCGAACTGCACCCGGTACTCGTCCAGCAGGCGCAGCGCCTGCCGCGCGAAGTAGCCGAGCTCGGGATGGTGCCGTTTGGCCTCCAGTTCCGTGACCACCACGACCGGCAGCACGACTTCGTGCTCGTCGAAGCGGGCCATGGCTCCTGGATCCGCCAGCAGGACACTGGTGTCGAGTACATAAGTGCGCCGGTCGTGCTCACGGCGCTGCTTGATGTTCACCACGGGTGGACGAACCCCCTCGGATGAGGTTGGGGTGCGACGGCGTCGCGGGGCGGTGTTCTCCCGGGGCCACCGCTTTCCCAGCTACCGCTGGGCGGCGTCCCCGGGACCCCCGGCCATCTAGTGACCGGACCGGGCTCGGACCACAATGCGCGGGCCGAACGCCGGCCCTCCGCGTCGACCGTGCGGTGCGCACGGACCTCCGTGATGTGCAAAGGGCCTCCCGGGCGGACGACCCCATGCCGTCCGCTGAGATGCGGCGCCCGATGGCTTGTTCCGGACGCCGACCTGGAAGGGATATTCCCTCGAACCCCCGTAGCCATGCCACGGCATATGACGCACGGCCGATGAACCTTGGGTTACGTGTGCTCGCCGAGCGACGGCGGCGCCAAGGTGGTACGCGAGGGGATGCTGCGTCAGAAGAGGCCCCGCCAGCGGCACATGGGCCGGCGGGGCCTGGTGACGCCCCGCGACACAGGGGACGTCAAGGACTTCAGGGGAGGTAACGGCTGTACGGGGCGTAACTAACGCGCCTGGCGGTACGGGGCGAGGTCCCTAGAAGCCGTAGCGCCGGTGCCGGGCGGCGTAGTCGCGCAGGGCACGCAGGAAGTCGACCTTCCGGAACGCCGGCCAGAAGACTTCACAGAAGTAGTACTCCGAATGGGCGCTCTGCCACAGCATGAAGCCCGACAGCCGCTGCTCACCGCTGGTCCGGATCACCAGGTCCGGGTCGGGCTGGCCGCGGGTGTAGAGGTGCTCGGAGATCAGGTCGATGTCGACGATCTCGGCGAGCTCCTCGAAGGAGGTGCCGCGCTCGGCGTGGTCCAGCAGCAGCGAGCGCACCGCGTCGGCGATCTCCTGGCGGCCGCCGTAGCCAATCGCGACATTCACCATTACGCCGGTGTTGTCGCGGGTGGCCTGCTCGGACTCCTTGAGCACCTGCTGGGTGGCGGTCGGCAGCAGATCGCGGTTGCCGACGTGGTGGACCCGCCAGCGGCCGTCGGCGGCCAGGTCCCGGACGGTGTTCTCGATGATGCCCAGCAGCGGCTTCAGCTCGGCCTCGGGCCGGTCGAGGTTGTCCGTCGACAGCAGCCAGAGCGTGACCACCTCGACATCGGTCTCCTCGCACCAGCCGAGCAGCTCACTGATCTTGGCCGCACCGGCCTGGTGGCCCTGCTCTGTCGTCCGCCCGTCGGCCCGCGCCCAGCGCCGGTTGCCGTCCAGGATGACGCCGACGTGCTTGGGCACCTGGGTGTGATCCAGGCGACCCTCCACCCTGCGCGCATACAGCCGATAGGCCAGATTGCGCAGTGCAGGCGGATACGGGATGCGCATCCCGGAAGATCGCAGCATGTGTGGTCCAGCCCCTCCGTGCCAATGGCGGTCGCCCCGTCGCCTCAAGTGGGCAACTTTACTTCTCAGCTGTGACGACAGCCCAATCAGGTAGGTCACAAGTACGTGATAGGGAGATGAGCATGACTGGCACCGACTACCGCGCAGCGGATTCCCGCTACGACTCGATGAAGTACCGCCGAACGGGTCGCAGCGGACTCAAACTCCCCGCCATCTCCCTTGGACTCTGGCACAACTTCGGTGATGACCGCACCCTGAGCTCCCAGCGAGACATCCTGCGCCGCGCCTTCGACATGGGTGTGACCCACTTCGATCTGGCCAACAACTACGGCCCGCCCCCCGGGTCCGCCGAGCTGAACTTCGGAAAGATCTTCGCGCAGGACTTCCGCGGCTACCGCGACGAGATGATTCTGTCGACGAAGGCCGGATATCTGATGCACCCCGGCCCCTACGGCGAATGGGGTTCGCGGAAATATCTCCTCTCGTCGTTGGATGCCTCACTGAAGCGGATGGGTGTCGATTACGTCGATATCTTCTACTCGCACCGTTTCGATCCGGAGACCCCGCTCGAGGAGACGATGGGCGCCCTGGCCTCCGCCGTCCAGCAGGGCAAGGCGCTGTATGCCGGGGTTTCCTCCTACAACGCCGAGCAGACCCGTGAGGCGGCCGGAATCCTGCGCGCCATGGGTGTCCCCGCGCTGATCCACCAGCCCTCGTACTCGATGATCAACCGCTGGACCGAGGACGATCTGCTGCTGGACACCCTCGAAGCCGAGGGCATGGGCTGCATCTCTTTTGCGCCACTTGCGCAGGGGATGCTCACGGACAAGTACCTGCACGGGATCCCCGAGGGCTCGCGCGCCTCGCTGGGCAAGTCCCTGGACCCGGGCCTGCTGTCCGACGAGGTCGTACGCCGCCTCCGCGGCCTCCACGACATCGCCGCCCGCCGCGGCCAGTCGCTGGCCCAGCTCGCCCTGGGCTGGGTGCTGCGCGACGACCGGATGACCTCCGCCCTGATCGGCGCCAGCAGCGTCGCCCAGCTGGAGGCCAATATCGCCGCCCTCGACGCGCCCGCGATCACGGACGCCGAGCTCGCCGAGATCGACGAGTTCGCGAAGACGACGGACGGCGTGAACATCTGGGCGCGGCGCTAGGGCCTGATCCGAACGACAGGCCCTCGGGGTGTCTTCCCCCTGGCCGGTCGCCCCTGGCCCGTCCGACGGGCTCCGGCGCCTGCCGGACGGTCCCGTCGGCCATGCGCCGCCGGTGCGCGCACGAGCGGGTGCCGACAAAAAAGCGGGCCGGTCCGTGGGGGGGATACGGACCGGCCCGAGGGGGGGTTTCCACCATAACCCCGCGGGGGCGATGCTTCGTGCACCGGCGCGCGCGGCGGCGTGGCTCGGGCTCTCCCGGGGCCGGAAGCGGGGGAAGCGCCTGCGGAAGGAATCCCTCCGGTGGGGGTGTCCGGCCCGGTCGGGCGAGTCCCCACCGGGTGCGTCGCCCCGTGTACGGCGGGGCCGCCCGGCGCGGGGGGCCGCGTTCAGGCGGCCGCGGCGGCGCCCAGGAGCAGCCCGCAGAAGGCACCGAGGATCATGAAGGGCCCGAGCGGCATGGCCGTCTTCCGCGCGCCGGGGCGGACGAGCATCAGCCCCGCACCGTAGAGCGCGCCCAGCAGCACCCCCGCCGCGCCTCCGGTGACCAGGGTGCGCCAGCCGTACCACCCGAGGGCCACCCCGAGCCCGACCGCCAGCTTGACGTCGCCCAGGCCGATCCCCCGCGGGTTGACGACATAGAGCAGGAGGTAGCCCGCGCCGAGGACCAGGCCGCCCAGCAGGGCCCGCCGCCACGCCCCGGTCTCCCCCGTGAGCCAGCCGCCGAGCCCCAGCAGCGCCGCCACCACCACGGCGAGCGGCAGCGTCAGCTCGTCCGGGAGGCGCCGGACCCGCCAGTCGACGGCCACCAGCAGCACCGCGGCCGGTGTCGTCACCAGCCAGGCGACGAGTTCCGGCCGTGGCCCGGTGGCCGCCGCCAGGGCCGCACAGGCCAGCGCGGTGGCCGCCGCCGTCGGCAGCACACCCGGCCCGTACGCCCCACAGTCCGGACAGCGTCCCCGCCCCAGCCAGCCCCGCGCCACCCCCGTGATCGCATGCCCCTGGGGGCAGACCGCGCGCCACTCCTCCTCGGGCTCGACGGCCATCCGGTGGGCGGGCCGCGGTATGAGCAGCCCGGCCGCTGCTCCGTAGACGGCGGCGAGAACCATCAGCATCACTGACACGCGTCGACCCTAGGGCGTCCGGCTCCGGGCCACCGGCGGATGAGGAGCGCGGGAGCTGATACAACGCTGTGCATGGCGCGTTGGGAGAACGGCCCGGGGGTCCTGTACGGGACGGATGCCGGTATTCCGGTGGAGATCGCGGCGTCCTACCGCGCCCGCACCCGGGGTTTGCTGGGCCGCGAGGGCATCGAGGGGGCGCTGTTGCTGACCCCGGCGAGCAGTGTGCACACCTTCCGGATGCGGTTCGCGATCGATGTCGCCTATCTGAGCCGGGACTTCACGGTGCTGGCCGTACGCACCATGCGTCCGGGGCGGCTGGGGCTCCCCCGCCCGCGCGCCCGGCACGTCCTGGAGGCGGAGGCCGGCGCGATGGCGCGCTGGGGCCTGCGCCCCGGCCTCCGCCTCGGTGTCGAACCCGCCCGCTGACTGACCGGTGTCCCGCGGCGCCCGGACGGCGGCCTACACGGCGGCGTACGCGGGGCGTTCGACGGCGGGCACGTCGTCCCGCCCCTTCCGCCGCTCCAGTGCCGCCGCCCACCCCGTGGCCGCCAGGGCGAGCACGCCGGTGCCGGCACCGACCCAGGCCACCGAGGTGAAGCCGAGGCCCGCGTCGATGGTGAGACCGCCCAGCATCGGGGTGAGGGTGATCCCGACGTTGAAGGCGGAGGTGTTCAGGGCTCCGGCCAGCATCGGCGCCCCGGGGGCGAGGCGGAACACCCGTGCCTGCACGACCGGAGATCGACTGGTCCAATACTGTGCCCGGGTCACGAGGAGCGCGGGAAGCTGACCTCGACCCGGCGGTTCTTCTTGCGGCCCGCCTCGGTGCCGTTGTCGGCGATCGGGTACTGCTCGCCGTAGCCGCGGATCTGGAAGCTGACGGACGAGCCGAGGTCCTTGGCCAGCTCCTGCTGGACGGCGTTGGCCCGCTTCTTGGACAGGACCAGGCCGTGGCCGGCCGAGCCGAGGTTGTCGGTGAAGCCGAAGACCCGCAGTTTGGTGGCGTTCTGCTTCTTGATCTCCGTCGCGATGCTGCCGATGCGGGACAGCGCGTCCCCCGACAGCTCGGCACTGTCCTTGCCGAAGAGGACCTCGGCCTGGAGCGCGAAGGTCACATTGTCATTGGTGTCCTGCCGCCGCTCGGAGCCGTCGTCGGTCTCGACGATGGACTTGATGTTGAGGACCTTGGACGGGGCGAGTTCGGCGCCCTGGACCATCCGCAGATCGGGGTCCTTCGGGTCGATGCGCACCGGGGGGCTGGAGTCCTCGGTCAGGCCCGGCGGATCGGCATGGGCGGCAGGGACCGTCAGCGCCGCGGTCAGCAGCAGGGCGGCGGCGGTGAGGGCGGTACGGGGCGCTCGGCGCGCGCGGCGTCCTCGGGGCATCTGGGTCGCGGTCATCGGTGCCCGCTCAATCCGTGATCTGCACGCTGGCCGGGGGCAGGGTCGGCAACTGGAAGTCGACCTCGGTCACCTTGGCCGGCGGCGCCGGGAACTGGGCGAAGATCGGGCGGCTGGCTCCCGGCATCAGGCCGCTGAGACCGGTCGTGCACAGACACTCGCCGTTGGTGTCGCGCAGCACCAGATACCGCTTCTTGCCGGCCTTGTCGACGAGGGTGGCTCCGGAGATGGAGGAACGGGACCGCAGATCGGTCTCGTTGGAGCGCCAGTCGATGGCGTTGAAGGCGCGGGTGCCGCGGTTGGCCACCGTGCCGTTGACGGTGACGAAGCCGCCGGAGTCACGGACGACGGAGTGCAGGGTCACCACCACGCCGTCCGGCCCCTTCATTTCGCCGATCACCTTGTCGGAGTCGGCCGCCGGGCTGCCGGGGCCGCTGTCCTTGGGGGCGGTGCTGCGGGCCGGCGGCTTGTTGCCGTCCGTCGCCTCGGCACCGCCCTCACCACCACCACAGCCGGCCACAACGAGAGCCAGGCCGACAGCGCTCGCCATGGCGACCGCTCCCCTGGCGGCCTTCGTGGTGCGCCGAATGCTCATGGGATGCGATTCCTTTGATCGTCGTCTGGTCGTCTCGGACGTCTCGGTGTGCGGGTCGGGGCGGTGAGCGGGGTGGTGAGCGGGGTGCGGGGGCGGGGTGCGGGGGCGGCCGGTCAATGGGCGAGGCGTACGGCGAAGAGATCGGATGCGTCGGGCAGATGCTGGAGGTGATCGGGGTCGAGCGTCCAGCGCTTTCCGTCACAGGTGAGCTCGACCGGCGCAGGCCGGGGGGCGTCCTTGCCCTTGCCGCCCGTGCCCCCCTCATCTCCCTCGTCGCCCTTGCCGTCCGGCCCGCCCGTGTCGTCCTCGGCGGGATCGAGGGTGCAGCGGGGCTCGACGACGGACTTCGCCTCGGCCTCCCCATGGGTGCTGCTGGTCATCGGGATCACCGAATTGCCCACGGACTTCTGGGTCCTGACCCCGACGGCGAACGAGGTGGGCCAGGAGTCCGGAGTGCAGCCGGAGCCCGAATCGGAGCCGTAGAGCTCGGCACCGTTCCGTTCGGCGAACCAGGCCGCGTTTTCGCAGGCCGCTGGGGAGGGGGCACCGCGCCCGTTCAGCAGGTCCTTCCATACGGCCTGGTTGGTCTCGTAGCTGCCGTCGCGGAGCCCGTCGAGAAGGCCCTTGGTCAGCAGGTCGCGGTACTTCTGGCCGGCGGCGAGCGCGGCCGCGTCGGCAGCCGTCTGCGCACCGTTGCGGGTGGCCGCGGCCTGGCCCACGGCGAAAAAGGCGAGCGCGAGGAAGAGCAGGCCCCCGACCGCAACGATGTAAAGCGGGAAGGCCTGCCCGGCGTCGCGCCGACGGCGCATGGTCGTGACCGGCACGACAGTGGCGGCAGCGGCGGGCCCTAAATCCCGACGACGTCGGAGATCTTGTTGGCGATGGCGTTCGCGATCTGGCTGCCGAAGTCCGTGGTCGACAGGACCAGGACGATCGCCACGACCACCGCGATGATGCCGAGGTACTCGATCGAGGTCTGTCCCCGGTCGTTCCCCAAAATACGCTTCGCCATCGTCTTCCCCTCCATGGGCGGCCGTACCGCTCTGGTCCGGCTGGTCTGTCCCCGTGGTGCCGGCGCGTTCGACCGCGCTCACGACACGAGAAAAGTACGCCGGAACATCGTGCCCGGAACAGGGCTTCCGTACCCAATCCTGAATTGGGATCACGGACGGCAGGCCCAACGGCGCATTCAGGCCACTTGGCCGCACCCCACCCACCCCCGTTCCCCCTCCGGGACCGTGCCCCGCTCTCCTGCCCATGTGGACCGGCCGGCCCGTCCGCACCATAGTGCGAGCGAAACCGTCCGCCCACCCACTGTGACACAACTCGTTGCTCTTGCGAAGGAGTTGACGAGAAGCGGGCGGCGCGGCGTACTCATCCGGCCGGGTGCGGGCCACTGCCGCCGAGCACGTACGCCAGGCCCGAACAGTCGTGGCCACCGGCCGGATCGGGAGCGTACAGGGTCCACACCACGAAGGCCTCGAAGAGCAGTGGCAGCACGCCCAGCACCAGGAGGACCAGGGCCGAACCGGAGGCCCGGGACAGCGCCGGGGCCCAGCCGCGCCGGAGTGCGCCCCGGTGCAGCACCGCGTACAGCACCGGGGCGGCGAGCCCGGCGCACAGGCCTGCCCACCCGAAAATGTGCATCCGCAAGGACGGCCCGAAGTAGTGACAGTCGTGGAAGGTGTCGGCGGAGAAGGCGGCGGAGAGCACGGAGAGGACCGCGCCGAGGAGAATCAGCCCGGGTACGCCGAGCGCCGTCCCGCGGCGCCAGGAGGCCGGGGGCGGGGCCGGGGCCGGGACCTGCGACACGGATCACTTCCCCATCAGCGAGCCGAAGTTGGTGCCCGAACCCAGGAAGAACCCGGCGATGAGCAGGATCATCGTGGCCGGAACCATAAAAGTGGTGACGACCATGGTGGCCTTGGGGACCGCGCGGGCGGCCCGGCGCCGGGCGTTCTGGGCGTCGGTGCGGCGCATGTCGTCGGCGATCTGGATCAGGGTGTCGACGATCGGCGAGCCGAGTTCCTCGCCCTGCTGGAGCGCGGTGACGAACTGGGCGACCTGTTCGGAGTCGTTGCGTTTGCGTAGCTCCTCGAAGGCCGCGCGGCGGCTGACGCCCATGTCCATCTGGCGCAGCGTGATGCGGAGTTCATCGGCCCATGGCCCCTCGTACTTCTCCGCGACCCGGTCCAGGGCCTGACGGAAGCTCAGGCCCGCGCTGACCACGACGGCCAGCACATCCAGAAAGTCCGGAAGGGTGCGTTCGATGGTGTCCTTGCGCTGGCGGATCGCGGCCCAGATGCCGACCTCGGTCCAGAAGAGACCGAAGAGCACCATCAAGACGCCGAGCAGCGGCTGACCGCGCAGGAACATCACCAGCGCGCCGAAGAATCCGAGGGCCCCGTAGACGGCGCGCCGGGCGGCGTACCGGTCGACGGTCAGGCCGCCGGGATTGCCGGCCAGGTCGATCCGGCGGCGGACCCGGGCGGTGCGTTTGTCGCCCATCAGCCGCAGCACCAGCGGCGCATAGCGCATCCCGGTGCGGTCCACCGCGGAGCCGACCACCGTGGTGCGGGTCGCGCCGACCTCCAGGGACAGCGCCAGGTCCGGCGGCAGCCGGGCCTCGCGGCGGTAGAGCGCGATACCGCCGCAGATGCCGGCGACCGAGAGGGCGAAGGCCGCGGCCAGCAGAATTCCGATTCCCATTCCTGTTCCCCTGGGGATACCGATGCCGGTGCCGGTATCTAGACGTCGATCTTGGACAGCCGGCGGATGAAGAAGAAACCGAGCCCGTAGAGGACAAAGGCCACCACGACCGCGAGCTGGCCGAGGAAGGAGGAGGTCATCCGGTCGATCGCGCCCGGAGCGATCCGGTTCATCAGCAGCAGCGTGCCGATACCGAGCAGCGGGACGACATAGGCGGTGACCACGACCTGGGAGAGCTGGGTGCGGACCTCACGACGGGTCTCCTTGCGCTCCTCCAGGGTCTTGGTGAGGTTGCGCAGCGAGCCGACGACGGTGCCGCCGGCGCGGTTGGAGAGCACCAGGGTGGTGACGAGGACGACGAGTTCGCGGGACGGGAGGCGTTCGGCCAGCTCGCCGAGCGCCTCGTCGACGGAGTGGCCGACGGCGAGCTTGTCGGAGACCTTGCCCAGTTCCTCACCGGCCGGTGCGTCCAGCTCCTCGGCCGCCATGCCCAGCGCGGTCCGCAGGGCGAGCCCGGCCTGGGTGGCGTTGGCGAGGATCCGGGAGAGCTCGGGCAGCTGGTTGATGAACTTCTCGATGCGCTTCTGCCGCTGCCAGTTGAGGAAGGCGAACGCGGCCCAGACGGCGACCAGCGCGGCGATCGGGCCGAAGAACGGGGCGAGGGTGGCCTGCGCGATCAGCCACAGCGCGAGGACCGCGCCGAGCATGTAGACGAAGAATTCGCCGGGGGTGACGTCCAGACCGGTGGCGGCCAGCCGCAGTTCGAGGCGGCGGCCGAAGCGGGTGCCGCGCAGGGCGCGGTCGACGGACGGGAAGCGCCGCTGCCGCCCGTCGGCCGGCCGCCTGCGCTCGTCGTCGAGCCGGTCGACGACGGCCTGCCGCTGGGCGCGCCCGGCCGCGTACGTCCGTACGCCGGCGATCGCGAGCACCCCGCACAGCAGGGTGGCGCCGATGGCGAGCAGGGCGAGGTGGTTCCCGCCGGTCATGAGAGGGCCTTCCGGGTGGCGAGTTGGGCGTCGTCGGTGGCGACGCCGAAGGCGGGCGGGGTGGGCTCGCTCGCCATGAAGAGGCGTTCGGCGACCCGCCGCGGCAGCGGGAAGTAGCGGAACCGCCCGTGCACGATGCGGTCGGCGCCCATCGGTTCGGCGTCGAAGCGGCAGACCGTCGCGATCCGGTAGTCCTCGTGGCCGCGCGAGTCGAGGATGGCGATCTCGCTGATCCGGCGGGAGCCGTCGGCGTGCCGGGTGAGCTGGACGATGCAGTCGACGGCGCTGTTGATCTGGTCCCGCAGCGCCTCGAAGGGGATCTTGACGTCCGACATGGAGGCCAGGGTCTGGAGGCGCATCAGGGCGTCCTCGGCACTGTTGGCGTGGACGGTGGCGAGCGAACCGTCGTGGCCGGTCGACATCGCCTGGAGCATGTCGAGGGTCTCGCCGCCGCGCACCTCGCCGACGATGATGCGGTCGGGGCGCATGCGAAGGGAGTTGCGTACGAGGTCGCGGATGGTGATCCGGCCCTTGCCCTCCACGTTGGGCGGCCGGGACTCCAGCCGGATGACATGGCTCTGCTGGAGCTGGAGTTCGGCGGCGTCCTCAACGGTGATGATCCGCTCCCCGTCCGGAATCAGGCCGGAGAGGGCGTTGAGGAGCGTGGTCTTGCCCGCACCGGTGGCACCGGAGACCACCACGTTGAACTTGGCCCGCACCAGCCCCGCCAGCAGCATCAGCATCTGCTCGTCGAGCGTGCCCATGCCGATGAGTTCGGCGAGGGTGTAGGCGCGCGGGAAGCGCCGGATGGTGAGCGTGGCGCCGTTCAGCGCGAGCGGCGGGATGATGACATTGACGCGCTCACCGGACGGCAGCCGGGCGTCGACCATCGGATTGGACTCGTCGACCCGCCGGTTGACGGTGGAGACGATCCGCTCGATGGTCTGCATCAGCTGCTCGTGCGAGGCGAAGCGTACGGGCAGCAGCTCGACCCGGCCGGCCCGCTCGACATACACCTGGTCCGGGCCGTTGACCATGATCTCGGTGATCGAGGCGTCCTCGAGCAGCGGCTCCAGCACCCCCAGGCCGAGCGCCTCGTCCACCACCCGGCGGATGAGCTGGGCGCGTTCGGCGGTGGAGAGCACCGGGCCCTCACGGCTGATGATGTGGCCCAGTACGCGTTCCAGCCGCCCGCGGCGCTCGGCCGCGGCCAGCGAGGACATCTCGGCGAGGTCGATCTCTTCGAGCAGTTTGGCGCGGTAGACGGCGACCATATGGCTGTCCTGCCGCGCCTCACCGGCCGGTTCGGGTGCGACGATCCGGGCTTTCAGGCTCATCGCGGTGATGCTCCTTCGTACGGGTCCGGCGCCCGGAGGCCCAGGGCGGCGGATTTCTGCGGGCGGGGCATGGTGGCGCTGCGGCTGGCGGAGCCGAAGTCCTTGATGCCGGGCAGCAGCGAGGGAATGGTGACGCGCACCGTCGCGCGGACCTCGTCGCCCCCGCCGTCCACCGAGACCTGCGCACCGCGCGAGACCCAGCCGGTCATCGCGGCCCGGCCGGCGGCCTGCGGGTCGGCCGGGTGGTCGGCCTCGTCCATCGAGGCGGTGCGGGCCGCGGCGCGCGCTCCCGTACCGGCCTGCTGGACGGCGAACGCGGCGAGCCCGAGCTGGACCACCGCCAGCCCGACGACCAGCAGAATCGGCAAGAAGCCGAGGAATTCGATGGAGACCGTGCCCCGGTCGCGGCCGTGGCCGCGGAGCCGGGCGGGCAGGCGTACGCCGCTCATCGGGCGTCCTCCTTCGCGGCGCCGGCCGAGCCCTCGGCCGACCACGGGAAGGTGGCCGCGCCGGGGAAGAGCACCGGGACCTCGATGTCGACCGTCGCCTTCCATACGCCTGCTCCGGGGCCGCAGGAGATCGTGGCACCGCCGCGCCAGGAACTGGGGAGTTCGTTCTCGGCGGCGGCGCGGCAGGCTCCGGCGCCGCCCCCGTCCGTCGCGGTGCCGGCCCGCGCGCCCCGGTCGGCGGAGTGGGCGGCGAGCGCGTACGCATAGCCGACCAGCACCAGCTGCCACAGCAGCGCGAGGACCACCAGGATCAGCGGAAGCAGCCCCATGAATTCCACGGCGACCTGCCCCCGGTCGTTGCCGCCCAGTGGGCGCCGCACCGCTCAGCCCTCCTCGTAGGGACCGGCCGGATCGAACGGACCCGAGCCGCCGGCCGCCGCCGCGGAGCCGCGTCGCGCGCCGAACCGGATGCCGGACCCTGAACCGGCCCCGGAGGCCGGCCCCTGACCCGGCCCGGAACCGGGAGCCGCTCCCGGCGTTATGGCCTTGCGCTTGCGCCCCGTCAGTGTCGGGCGCGCCCGGTGGCTGCCCCGGCCCTGCCGCACGGCCGGCGACTCGACCAGGCCGAGTTCGCCCGCGAGCGCCCACAGTGCCTGCCGGACCGTCGACTTGCCGTCGAGGTCCTGTATCCGGCCCGCGTCGACACAGGGCTGGAGCTCCTTGAAGGCGGCCGGCACATGGGTCCGGGCGACCTGGGTGCCGGTGGCCTTGGCGACCAGCGGCGGCTGGATCTCGGTGTTACGGGTGAGGCGGTTGACCACTGTGGTGGTGTCCTCGGCCTGACGGATCTGCAACCGGTCCCACAGCCGGACCTGCCGCTTGGCGGCCCGTACGGACACCACGTCGGGGGTGGTCACCAGCAGTGCCACATCGGCGAGTTCGACGGCCGCGGCGTTGGCGGACTGCATCTGGGAGCCGCAGTCGACCAGCACCACTTCGTAGCGGGAGCGCAGCGCGCCGATGATCTGGCGGGCCGCCCGGTCGTCGACCTCCTCGCCGCGTTCCCCCTCCTCGGGCGCCAGCAGCAGCCCGAGGCCCGTGTGGTGGTCGTGCACCGCGTCCTGGAGCACCCGTACGGAGATGTCCGCGATGCCCGCCAGATCGACGACCGAGCGGCGGAACTGGACGTCCAGATAGGAGGCCACGTCACCGGACTGGAGATCCAGGTCCAGCAGCGCGACGCTGCGGCCCGCGGCCCGTGCGGCCAGCGCCAGCTGCACGGCGGTGACGGTGGTGCCGACCCCGCCCTTGGCGCCGGTCACGGTCACCAGGGTGCCGGCCGGCCCGGGGGCCGTCTCCGGGCCGGCCCCCAGGTGTACCCGTACGCCCGCCGACCACTGGGCGGCGGCCTGCACCCGCGCGGCCAACTCGTCGTAGCCGAGCGGGAGCCCGACGACGCCGCGGGCACCGGCGTCCATCGCCGCGGAGAACAGCGCGGGACCGGCGTCCGTGGTGATCAGGACGACGCCGACGGCGGGGAAGCGCAGCGCCACCTCGCGGATGAGCTCCAGCGCCGGCGTCGGACCGATCCGCTCATGGACGAGCACGACCTCGGGGAGCGCCTCGACGGCGGACGGCGGACCGGCCGCGGGTGAGGCGGCGGACGACGCGGCGGCCCCCTGGGCGGCGGCGCCGGTCAGCGCGTCGAGAAGCGCCGTGGAGTCGGCGACGGTGGGCGCGGGCTCGGCGTCCGGCAGCTGGTTGAGCAGCGAGGACACCGCGCGCGCTGCGTCCGGGTCGCCGATCGCCGGAAGGATACGGATGGTCACCTGAGCCTCCGGGTCACTTGTCACCGTCGAGGGTGTAGGTGCGCTGGCCGGGCGGGATGGTGGCCTCGCTGCCGGGGGCGATCAGGGCGAGCCGTACGTGAGAGGCGAAGGACTCGGCGTAGGCGACCCGTTGGGCGTCCTGGGTGTTCAGCGCGAAGGTGATCGGGACGGCCTCCCCGGCCTGCCGGCCGGTGGTGGTGGTGGCGCCGGGGTCCTTGGCCTCCAGGGGCGTCAGCTTGCCGACGTCGATGACCTGGGCCCCGGAGACAATGACCTTGGAGACCGGCTTGTCCTCGGGGCGCTTGCCCTCGAAGGTGGCGAAGATGTTCACCCGGGCACCGGGGTTGATCTTGCCGGCCACGCCGGTCGCGGCGTCGATCATGATGGCGATCTCCTGCTGCCCGGCCTTCAGCGCGGGCCGCTCGACAATCATGTCGTCCTGCAACAGCGACCCCTTCTTCAACGGGGTCACCGCGATCCTGCCGCTGACCTTGTCGAGATCGGTCACGGCCGTCGGCGGCAGCCACCGCTGCGGCATCTTCACCTTCTCGAACTGCCCAGGATCCAGCGCTTTATAGGCTGCGACATCCGTCTTCAGCCGGTACGCCGTCTTTTCGGGGCCGACCTTGGACTCGACGTTCTTGATCACCGACAGTACGCCGACGAACGCGCCGACCGCACAGAGAACCGACAGGAGCAGCAGGATCACTCCGCGGCGCTGGCGTGAGTTCATGGGGGAGGGACCTCGATCGGGACGGGGAGAAGGGGCGGGCGGTCGCCGGACGGGGGCCGGCGGACCGGCGGCCGACGGGATCGGCCGGTGGGGGCGGGGCACGGACGGCCCGGTCGGGCTCAGCGCACGCGGGCCACCGTCCGCGGAGTGCCGGGGACGTCGGGGCGGCCGGGGACGTCCGGGTGGGAGGGGACGTCCGGACGGCCGGGCAGATCGGAGTGGCCGGGCGGATCGGGGTGTGCGGCGAAATCGGGGTGGCCGGGCAGATGCCAGTGGCCGGGGGCCCGGGGGCCGTCGTCGCACGCGTAGGGGTTGCCGGGCACCGGGCGCCCGGACCCGTACGGGTTCCCCGACGCCGGCGGGCCGCCCGCCGCGAGATCCGGCCCGCGGACGTCCCACTGCCCCGTTTCGCCGCTGCCATCGGTGCCTTCACCCCGTACGTCCGCCACGCCCGGCACGCCGAGCACGCCGGCCACACCGGGCGGTGCCACCGGGGAGAGGCCGCGCTCGCCCCACGGCGAGGGAGACGGTTCGGCCGGGGCCGCCGAGGGGGACTCGGGCGCACCCGTACCGCCCGACGGCCCGGGGGCCGGGGTGAGGGCGCCGGCGGATGCCGTTGCGGCAGGAGCAGCAGCCCCCTGTCCCGGCCGGGTGGCCGGCCCTCCTATGGCCGCCGGCCCCTGACCCGGGCCGCCACCCCCTGCCGCCCGTTCCCGCGCCAGTGGCGCCGCGCAGAACGCACAGCGGTCGCCGAGGAGTTCCAGCCCGCACCAGCCGCACGCCTCGCGCCGTACGGAGGTCACCAGCTGATGGAGGACCGACAAGTCCGGTATGGCCGCCGCGAATTCGATGAGTTTCTGGGTCCCCCACCACCGGGCGGACTCGGCGGGCAGCCGGGCCTCGTACACCCCCTGCACCTGCCAGGCCGGGGCGAGCGCCGCGGTCACCCACTCGGAGGTGAGCTGGCCGCGGGCGAGCGCGAGCTGCGTGGTGAACCCGGGCGCCGGCAGTCCGGCCTCGGTGCTGTGCCGGTCCAGATGCAGCAGCCGCGGCTCGGGGTGGGCCAGCACCGCGAAGTGGGCGCCGGGCAGCCAGGACTTCACATGGGACCGCAGGTCGACCTCGATGCGGTCCAGGCCGCTCACACTGCCCAGCAGGGCACCGGCGTGAACGTAATGGCTCAGCAGCCGTGCCGCGCTGGCCAGCACGCCGGGGCTGAAATCGCACAGCGACAACTGCCGCAGCTGACGGGCCAGTAACGCCACGCCCAGCGGCGGCAGGGACAGCGGCACGATGGCGATCCGGTCGCTCTCCAGGACGGAGCGCAGGGTGTGCAGGCGCCGGATGTGTTCCGGCGGGCAGGCCGAGGAGTACAGCACGATGAGGTGGCCGTGGTGCTCCAGCACCGCACTGGTCTCCGTCAGGGCCTCGTCCAGCGGCTGGAGATGCGGGGCCCGGAGCACGACGGCGGCGGGGGTCTGCCGGTCGGTCGCGGGCAGCGCGAGGTCAGGGCTGGTGACTGCAATCGCGGTCGGCACGTCGCTCCCCCACTCCCTCCGGCCGCCGGGGGCCCCGGGACCGCGGATCGGCACAGCTTGCTAGGCGCCGTACGCTCAGCACTTTATCCACAGAGATACGTCCCAGAGAACACGTTCTGGGCTACTCGTCATCACCATCACCCCGTAGGGAAAGGGCGCATACCGGCCAGGCGACCATGAGGGGAACACCCGCTTCCGGCAAGACTCTTGACAGGGCCAATGGTCTGGACCACGTTGTACGGCAAGCGCAGGGGCCCCTGAAACGCGCATCCGCACCACTCCCTCTCCCCTTCCCCCACACGGAGGCAGCCGTGGTTCGCGCACGATCAGGCACGTCGAAGAACAGGCTGACGGCAAGACTTCTGGCCGCACTCACCGCCACGGCGCTGACCTCGGCCGGAATCCTCGCGGCGGGCACCGCCCACGCATCCGGGAACCGCCCCCAGCCGTCCCCCGCCGCACACACCGCCGCCGTTCCCCGCCACGCCGTCACCGGCTACTGGCAGAACTTCAACAACGGCGCCACGGTGCAGAAACTGAAGGACGTCGACGACGCCTACGACATCATCGCGGTCTCGTTCGCCGAGGCGACCGGGACGCCCGGCGCCGTCGACTTCCACCTCGATCCGGCCGTCGGCTACGGCTCCACCGACGAATTCAAGGCAGACATCAAGGCGAAGCAGGCGGCCGGGAAGTCGGTGATCCTCTCCGTCGGCGGCGAGAAGGGCGCGGTGTCCGTCAACGACGACGCCTCCGCCAGGAACTTCGCCGACTCCCTCAACGGCCTGATGAACGCATACGGCTTTGACGGCGTCGACATCGACCTGGAGAACGGCCTCAACGCCACGTACATGACTCAGGCGCTGACGGCCGTCCATGCCCGGCACAGCGACGTCGTGGTGACCATGGCCCCGCAGACCATCGACATGCAGTCACCGCAGAACGAGTACTTCAAGACGGCGCTCGGCATCAAGGACTTCCTGACCGTCGTCAATATGCAGTACTACAACAGCGGTTCGATGAACGGCTGCGACGGGAAGGTCTACTCCCAGGGCTCGGTCGACTTCCTGACCTCGCTCGCCTGTATCCAGCTGGCGGGCGGGCTCGACCCGTCCCAGGTCGGCATCGGCGTACCGGCCTCCTCCCGCGCGGCCGGCAGCGGGTACGTCGCCCCGTCGGTCGTCAACGCCGCCCTGGACTGCCTCACCCAGGGCACCAGCTGCGGCTCCTTCAAGCCGTCCAAGACCTACCCCGGTCTGCGCGGTGCGATGGCCTGGTCCACCAACTGGGACGCCGCGGGCGGCGGCGAATTCGCCCGCCAGGTGGGCGCCCACGTCCACGGCCTCCCGTAACGGGCCCCGCCTCCCCGGCGGACACCGCCACTCCCCCGCCGCACCCTGCGGCGCCCCGGCGCCACCCCCCACACACCGCCAGGTCCCGCGCACCCCGTGCACGGGACCTGGCGTCGCCTACTGCGTTCTCACCTACGGGTGGCCGCCGGCTTCGGCAGCGCGCACCCGGCCGCACTCAGGTCGAGCTTGTTGCCGACACCGAAGCACTTCGGTATCCCGTACGTCTCCTGGGCGTAGTTGATGCCCTGGTGCACGGTGACGTTGCCGTTCTCGTCCACCTCGCACGGGTTGTTGACGGTGCACTTCTCGCCGTCCTCGTTGCCCGTGTTGTTGATGGCCGCGACCTTGCCGGTGCCGGTGTCGATCACCGGCGATCCGGACGTGCCGCCGATCGTCTTGCACTGCGGGGTGTAGCGGACCGAGTCCTTCCAGGTCCAGTCACCCTCCTTGAGGGTGGGCACGAACCCGTCGATGTTGCAGGAGTAGATCTTCTTCCAGTAGCCGGAGACGACGCTGATCGCCGCGCCCTTGGCCGGGTGGGCGGTGGCCAGCTCCAGCGGCTTGATCCCGTACTTCTGCTCGATCTGGGCGTAGGTCGAGGAGGTCTCGTAGAGCGAGACATCGGTGTCGGTCATCGTGGCGTACGCGATCTTGGTGGCCTTGATCGTGCCCGCCCGGCCGGCCGACTTGTCGAGCAGGGTGAAGCTACGGCTGGACGGCTGGTCGACGATGACCTCGCCGGCGCCGGGCATGCCGCTTTCCAGACAGTGGCCGTTGGACATCACCAGGGCCGGGTCGTTCGCCTGCGAGGTGGGCATCCGGACAACGGAGCCGGAGCAGTTGCTCAGCGCGACGGTGCCGGCGAAGTCCACCGCCTTGGTCCTGTGCTGCTTGAGGTGCTGCTGCTGGGGCTGCTGCGCCCTGTGCTGCGGCGCCGCGTGGGCCGTTCCGACGGTGCCCACCAGGGCTGCGGCTCCCAGCACGGCCGTGGCCAGGGTGCCGACGAGAGGTCGATTCATGTGGGGTCCTCTCAGCTTCTGTCACCGAAGTCCCTTCATGGGCTTCGGTTTTGTCGTGCGCATTGTTGGCGCCACGGCCGCCCGAGGCAATGAATTTCCTGGAAACGATGGGAAGTTGCCGAGTTCGCCGTAACCGTCACGGTCCGCCGCCGATCCCGCATCTGGCCGTTCCGCGTCTTGACCCGACCATGCCAACCCCTCATAACTGACGGTGTCGCTTCGCCTCACACCCCACAGGAGACCGCATGCGACCACGTATCCGCGGCGGACGCAGCACCGTCCTCGCCGCGCTCCTCACCCTCGCGCTCGCCGCCCCGATAGCCGCCGCCCAGGCGCAGGAAGCCCCCTCCGAAGAGCCCACCGCCGGCGCCGTCGAGCGCACCGAACTCCCCCGTCAGTACGAGGTGACCGGCCCCGCCACGCCCGCACAGCGCACCGCCCTCGCCGCGACCGGCGCCACCCTCGACGAGGTCCACGGCCACAAGGCCGTCATCACGGCGAACCGCACACAGGCCGCCGCCGCCCGCCGACTCGGCTACCCACTGCGCCTGTTGCCCGCCCCTCCGGCAGCCGCGCCCGCGGCCCCCGGCACCCGGGTCAAGGACTTCCCCTCCGGCTACACGAAGTACCACACCTACGACGAGGCCACGAAGGAGATCGACGCCCTCGTCGCCAAGCACCCCGACCTCCTCACCAAGCAGGTCATCGGCACCTCCCACGAGGGCCGCTCCCTCCTCGCCCTCAAACTCAGCAAGAACGCCGCCCAGGACGAGGCGGAGCCCGAGGTCCTCTTCACCGCCCACCAGCACGCCAGGGAACACCTCACCGTCGAGATGTCCCTGTACCTCCTGAACGAGTTCACCTCCAAATACGGGACCGACCCCCGCATCACCAAGATGCTCGACTCCCGCGAGATCTGGATCATCCCGGACCTGAACCCGGACGGCGGCGCCTACGACATCGCCTCCGGCTCGTTCCGCAGCTGGCGCAAGAACCGCCAGCCCAACACCGGATCGAGCAGCGTCGGCACCGACCTCAACCGCAACTGGGACTTCAAGTGGGGCTGCTGCGGCGGCTCGTCGTCCAGCCCCTCCTCCGAGACCTACCGCGGCCGGTCCGCCGCCTCCGCCCCCGAGGTCCAGGTGGTCTCGAAATTCGTCCACAGCCGCGTCGTCGGCGGCAAGCAGCAGATCAAGGCCGCCATCGACTTCCACACCTACAGCGAACTGGTCCTCTGGCCCTTCGGCTTCACCGACGACGACACCGGCCCCGGCATGACCCAGGACGACCACGACACCTTCGCCACCATCGGCAAGGACATGGCCGCCACCAACGGCTACACCCCCGAACAGTCCAGCGACCTGTACATCACGGACGGCTCGATCGACGACTGGCTGTGGGGGGACCAGAAGATCTTCGCCTACACGTTTGAGATGTACCCGTCCTCCTTCGGCTCCGGCGGCTTCTACCCGCGGGACTCGGTGATCCCCAAGGAGACGTCGCGGAACCGTGAGGCGGTATTGCGGCTGGTGGAGACCGCGGACTGCGTCTACCGCGCGATCGGCAAGGAAGCGCAGTACTGCAAGGACAGTTGACGCACCCCTGCCGGGACGAAAGGCGGGCGCGCGCCACCGCGGCGCGGCCCGCCCGGCCCAGGGCGGACACACCTAGAGCAGATGGTCGGCCTTGCCGGCCTTGATCTCGCGGATGAGAGTGCGGAGAGCCTCGCGGGTGTCGGTGACGTGGGCGTCCTCGGCACCCGCCACGGCAATGTAGCCGTTGCCTTCTTCGTCGGTACCGAGGCGGAAGCACGCCGAGCCCTCGGCGCAGAACGGCTCTTCCCAGCGGATATCTCGCATGGTTTGACCTCCTAGAGCAGGTGGTCAGCCTTGCCGGCCTTGATCTCGCGGATGAGAGTGCGGAGAGCCTCGCGGGTGTCGGTGACGTAGGCGTCCTCGGCGCCCGCTACGGCAATGTAGGCGTTACCCTGCTCGTCGGTTCCTATACGGAAGCAGTTGTTGCCTTCGCCGCAGTAGGGCTCTTCCCAGTTGATGTCGTTCATGGTGACCTTCCTAGAGTGAGCGTTCGACGTTGCGGATGAAGTCACGCGAAGCCGGGGCCGACAGCGACGCGTTGTCCATCCAGTCCAGGTGGGCGCGGTACTTCGCGAGCTGGGCTTCGGCGTGCGTGAATTCCGGGCCGTGGGCAGAGTCCAATTGCACCGTGTCGAGCTGAGGTACGACACCCCCGGCGTACAGGAGTGCATGTCCAGCTCCCGGGAACGCGCCCACATCCACCCGGAGGACCCGCACGTCTACTCCCTCGCGTTCCGACGCCTGGCACAAATGCTTGAGCTGGTGGCGCATGACCTCGGCTCCGCCGAACCTCATCCGCAGCGCCGCCTCGTGGACATATGCCACATAGGTGGGTGGCACAGGCCGCTCGAAGACCTGCTGGCGCTCCATGCGGTGGGCGACGCGCAATTCGATTTCGAGTCGCGTGGGAGGCGGCAAGACGGCGGTGAAGACGACTCGGGCGTAGTCCTCGGTCTGGAACAGCCCCGGAACGTGGACTGTCTGCGTTGTACTGATGCTTGCGGCATGCCATTCGAGCTCCGCGATGTCCAGCAGTCCGGCGGCGAGCGTGCCCCGGTATCGCTCCCACCAGCCGCGCTCCCCGTTCGTAGCCATGGCGACCAGAGCTTCGACGTACGACTCGTCCGGGCAGGCGTAGTTGCAAGCCAAAGTGCGCACACGTTCAGGGGAGACCGGCCTGATGCCGCCCTCCATGTTGGAGATCCGCGTCCGGTCGATGCCCAACAGCCCCGCGGCGTAATCGGTGGTGGCCCCGGCAGCGAGACGCATCTTGCGCAGCTCGGCACCAAGTCGCTTCTGGCGCACCGTTGGTGTGGTTCTGGTCGGCATGCGGCCCCTTCTCGCGCGGTGGTCGGGGTCAGTCTGCCTCTGCGCGGCTGCGCCAGTCCATCGCGACTGGGGGTAATTGCCCCCCTTCGAGGTGGACAATGTGCCAGCACCTCCCTACAGTCAGTAACGCAACGCTTACGCTCCACGCAGTCGGAAGCGCATCGCGCGAGCCTGCCCGCGACCTCCTCCCCTGGGAGAGGCGGGCCCGCGCCAGGGAGACAGGCCACTGACTGCCGTGCCATAACCAACCCTCTGCAACAGGGAGTTGCCATGCCCGCAGCCGTGACCGTCTGCCCGCACCCCCTCGACACCCGCACCCCTCGCGTGCCGGAAAACCTGGCCTACAGCCTCACTCTTCCCGCCGCGCTCGCCAGTCCGGCCGTCGCGCGCTCTGCCGCCCGTACGATCCTGGAAGCGCACGCCCTGTACGACGTGACCGCCGCCGCGATCCAGGTGATCGGTGAACTCGCCGCCTGCGCTTGTCTGTTCACGCCGTCCGACAGCGTCTACCTGTCGCTGCGCTATCGCGACGACGCGCTGCGCATCAGCCTTTACGACGGACACCCGCGCCATACCCACCGCCGCCTCGCGGCAGCCTGCGACGGCAGGCGGCGGTCCCTGCTCCTGCTGCTGGCCTGCGTGATGGAGGCCTGCGATGGCGATTGGGGATTCGGGGCGTCGCAGGAGCCCGGCGACGGGACGCGGATGTGGGCCGTGCTGCCGCGCGAAGGGGCACGGGCGTACGGGCGCGCGGCGTGATTCCGATGGGGCGCCCGGTGCCGGGCGCCCCATCGGCATACGTACGGAGACGGCGGCGGGAAGCCCGCCACCAGCGGCTACACGGCCAGGCTCACCAGTGCCGCCACTGCGAACCCGGCGACCGAGAGCACGGACTCCAGCACGGTCCAGGACTTGAGCGTGTCGCGTTCCGTGATCCCGAAGTACTTGCTGACCATCCAGAACCCGCCGTCGTTCACATGCGAAGCGAAGATCGACCCCGCCGAGATCGCCATGATGATCAGTGCCAGATGGGCCTGTGACATGCCCTGGCCCTCGACGAGGGGGACGACGATGCCGGCCGTGGTGACGATGGCGACCGTGGCCGAGCCCTGGGCTACGCGCAGGACGAGGGAGAGGAGGTAGGCGAGGACGATGACGGGCAGGCCGACGTTGTGGAAGGTGTCGGAGAGGGCGGTGGCCACCCCGCTGCCCTTGAGGACGGCGCCGAAGATACCGCCGGCGCCGACGACCAGGATGATGTTGCCGACCGGCTTGAGCGAGGCGGTGGAGACCCTCTCCAGGGACTTGCGGGACCAGCCGCGGCGGATACCCAGCAGGTAGTACGACATCAGCAGGGCGATGGTCAGGGCGACGAAGGGATGGCCGAAGAACTCGACCACCGAGCGGCCGGTCGAGGGGGCCATGGCGATGGAGGAGAAGGTCGCCAGGAGGATGAGGAGCAGCGGGGTGCCGATGATGGTGAGGACGGTGCCCAGGGGGACCGGCGCCTCGTCGGGCTTGACGCCGGCCGCGGCCTTCTCCGCGGTGACCGCGGCCTTCGCTTCGTCCGCCGCCTCGACCATGTCCTGCGGTACGGGGACGAAGAGGCGCCTGCCGATCCAGGCCGCGTAGCCCCAGGCGGCGAGCACCGCCGGGATACCGCAGAGGATGCCCATGAGGATGATCCATCCGAGGTCGACCTTGAACAGGCCGGCGGCGGCGACCGGGCCGGGGTGCGGCGGCAGGAAGGCGTGGGTCATGGACAGGCCCGCCAGCAGCGGCATGCAGTAGAGCAGGATCGACTTGCCGCTGCGCTTCGCCGCCGCGTAGACGATCGGCGCCAGGACGAAGATGCCGACGTCGAAGAAGACGGGGATGCCGAAGATCAGGCCGGTCAAACCCATGGCGAGCGGTTCGCGCTTCTCGCCGAAGAGGCGGAGCAGCCGGGAGCTCAGCACCTCGGCGCCGCCGGAGACTTCGAGGATCGCGCCGAGCATGGTGCCCAGGCCGATGATGATGGCGACGTGCCCGAGGATGCCGCCCATACCGGTCTCGATCATCGAGACGGCGTCGGATTTCTGGACCGTGCCGAAGAGTTCGGTGACGGAGAGCCCGGCGGCCAGGCCCACCGCGATGGAGACGGTCAGCAGCGCGACGAACGGCTGTAGCCGGACCTTGATGATCAGGACGAGGAGCAGGGCGATGCCCAGGGCGGCGACCGTCAGAAGTCCCGCGGTGCCCGGTATCAGGGCGAGCAGTCCACCGGTGTGGGGTGGTGGTGGCGGGGTGGCGGGCGTGGCGGCGAGGAACATGGGGTGACTCCGTTGTCAGGCAGGGGCGGTTCCCGGGAGGTCCGGGGTGTCCCCTGGAAGGCATCTCCAGGCAGGGGGGGCCGCGGCACGGCGCCCCGTCGGTACGGGGCGCCGTGCCGTGCGGCGAACAGTGCGCTCGGGGTGGCGCTAACGGCAGGCGGGGCAAGGGTTCTTGTGCCTCAGCTCAGGACCGCGAGGGCGTCGATCTCGATGAGCAGGCCCTTGGGCAGACCGACGTACACGGTCGTGCGGGCGGAGGGTGCCTCCTTGAGGCCCTGCTCCTCGAAGTAGGCGTTGTAGATCTCGTTCATCTCGGCAAAGTGATCCACGTCGGTGAGGTAGACGCGCATCATCATGACGTCGTCCCAGCTCGCGCCGCCCTCTTCGAGGATGGCCTGGACGTTGGCGAACGTCTGGAGGGTCTGCTCGCGCAGGGTGGGGCCGGCCGGGGTGGGGGCCTGGCCCTCGGCGGCGGGGAGGAAGCCGACCTGGCCGGCGACCTGAAGGATGTTGCCCTTCTTGACGCCGTGGGAGAACTTCGCGGGCGGGGTGGTGTGGGTGGCCGGGGTGAGCGCGATCTTCTCGGTCATGGTGTTCAGGCTTCCTGTACGGGGCCAGTGGTTACTGGGGGATTGCGGTTCCGGAGTACTCCCGGCTGATGGTGTCGGCGGTGCGGCGTACCAGCGGGAGCAGTGTGAGGAGTTCCTCGGCGGTGACGACGACGTTCGGCGCGGAGACCGACATGGCGGCGACCAGGCGCCCGTCCGCGCCGCGGATGGGGGCCGCGACGCAGTTGATGGACTCCTCGTGGCCACCGAGGTCGGTGGCCCAGCCCTGTTCGCGGACCTTGGCCAGTTCGGCGAGGAACGCCGTGGCGTGCGGGGTCGAACGGGACGTGTAGAGGGGGTAGTCGAGCTTCTCCGCGAGGGCGCGGCGCTCGGGTTCGGGCAGGTCGGCGAGGAGCAGCTTGGCGACCGCGGCGACGGTGATCGCGACGGGCTTGCCGATCCGGGAGTACATCCGGACCGGGTAGCGGCTCTCGACCTTGTCGATGTAGAGGACCTCGTTCTCCTCGTGGACCGCGAGGTGGACGGTGTGTCCGCACTTCTCGTTGAGGGCGACGAGGTGGGGGTGGGCGATCTCGCGGACGTCGAGGTTCTCGACGGCCTGCTGGGCGAGGGCGAAGAGCCGGGCGCCGAGGCGGTAGCGCTGGTCGGACTGGCGGTAGACGAGGCCGTGTTCATGGAGGGTGCGCAGCAGTCGCAGGGCCGTGGACTTGTGCACGCCGAGCCGGTCGGCGACCTGTCCCAGGTCGGCGGGGCCCTCGGCGAGCAGCGGCAGGATGCTCAGGGCACGGTCGACGGTCTGGCTCATGTTCGTGCCCCGCTTCGCCCGGCCCTGTCGTCACCAGGGGCGCACCTCTCGATGGCTGTCTCGCTTCGCTCGTTCACCGCGTACGTACCTCCTCGTCGGCCCTGCGGCCGGATGTGTCGGCTGCGGTCCAGCCGGGGCCGAGGTGCAGTCTCCCCCAGGCCTCGTCGTCGAGGTCCGCCAGGCGGTCGGCGTGCGCGCGGCCCGGCGGGGTGGCGAGATCGCCGGGGACGGTGAGGGCGGCGGCCGCCCACAGGTGGCCGTGGCGGATGCGGGTGCGGACGGGGAGGCCGCGCAGGGTGGCGGAGAGGAATCCGGCGGCGAAGGCGTCGCCGGCTCCGGTGGCTGCCACGAGGCCGACGTTCAGGGAGGGGACGAAAGTGGCGGTGCCGGCGGCGTCATCGCGGCGGCGGTCCGTCCCGGTGGTGCGCTGGAACACGGTGGCGCCGCCCTTGCCCTGTTTGACGACCAGGATGTCCGGTCGCGGCAGGGCTTCGCGGATGGCCCGTGCCCCGTGCAGGCCCCAGGCGTCCCGGGCCTCGTCGTCGCCCACGAAGACGATGTCCGCGCCGCGGGCCAGTTCGAGCAGGGCCCCTGCCTGCGCCGGTTCGCGCCACAGGCCCGGCCGGTAGTTGACGTCGAACGAGAGGAGCGGACGCCCCGGGCGGCGGGCGGTCAGCTCGCGCATCAGGCCGAGGCAGTCCGCGGACAGCGCCGCCGTGATGCCGGACAGGTGCAGGATCCGGCCGGAGCGGATCGCCGCCGGGTCCAGGTCCGCCACCGTCATGGCGGAGGCGGCGGAACCGGCGCGGTAGTAGGCGACCTCGTGGGTGTCGGTGGCGCGGTCCCCCGCGGTGCGGAAGTAGATGCCGGTGGGGCGCAGCGGGTCGCGCCGGACATGGCGGGTGTCGACGCCGCAGTCGGCGATGGCGGCCAGGAGGTGGTCGCCGAAGCCGTCGGTGCCGACCCGGGAGATCCAGCGTGCGGTGTGGCCGGTGCGGGCGAGGGTGCAGGCGACGTTGGATTCGGCGCCGCCGATGGCGCGGTCGAAGGACGGTACGTCGGCGAGCCGTCCGGGCCGGCTCGGCAGGAAGGTGACCATGGACTCGCCGAGACAGACGACGTCGACGTCCGGGACGGGTGAGCCGTCCGGGGCGGGGGTGTCGCCGGTGTTCGAGGACCTGGTCACGATCGGTTTCGCTCCTTCGCTGTGGTGCGTGCCCGGGAGGTGTGCCGCAGGGGTGCCGGCCGTGTGCCGCGTCCGGGCTCCGGCCGTGTGCCGCACGGCGTTCGGGCCGTTGCCCGCCGCGCTTCTCACCATTGACCGGGCGATGGCTCGGATGTTAGACAGCGGTAAGCGATATGCGCAATGAGTGTTGCAGAGAGTGCAACAAGGATCTTTGAGGAGGCCCCATGGCCGGCGAACGGCTCGCGCAGGGACTCGAGGGACTCGCGGACGAGCGGGTCGACCACCGCTTCAAGGCGCTCCCCCCGGACGCCGAGGGCCGGACCGTCGGCGAGCTGGCCGCCGAGCGCCGCAACCTCTTCAGCGATGGGTTCACCACCCCCGTCCTCGCCCTCTCCGCCGAGTCGGTCGCACACAACCTGGCCCTCATGGAGACCTACGCCACCCGGCACGGCCTGGCGTTCGCCCCGCACGGCAAGACCTGCATGGCACCGCAGCTCTTCGCCCGCCAGCTGGAGCACGGCGCGTGGGGCATCACCGCCGCCGTCCCCCACCAGGCCCGCGTCTACCGCACTTACGGCATCGAGCGGATCTTCCTGGCCAACGAGGTCGTGGACGCGTCCGCGCTGCGCTGGCTCGCCGGTGAGCTCGCCGCCGACCCCGGCTTCCGCTTCATGTGCTACGTCGACTCGCTGCGCGGCATCGAGCTGATGGACACCGCGCTGCGCGAGGCCGGCGCCACCCGCCCCGTGGATGTCGTCGTCGAGCTCGGCGCCGGCGAGGGCGCCCGTACCGGCGTGCGCACCGAGGCCGAATGCCTCGAACTCGCCGATGCCATCGCGGGGGTGGACACCCTCCGCCTGGTCGGCGTCGCCGGCTACGAGGGCGAGGTGCCCGACGCCACCCCCGAGCGGGTGACCGCCTGGCTGCGCCGACTGGTCGCCCTGGCCGTGCAGTTCGACAAGGCGGGCCGGTTCACCGACCTCGACCAGATCGTCATCAGCGCCGGCGGCAGCGCCTGGTTCGACGCGGTCGCCGATGTCTTCGCCGAGATCCCCGAGCTGTCCGCCCCGGTCCTCAAGCTGCTGCGCTCGGGCGCGTACGTCTCGCACGACGACGGCCAGTACCGCAAGCTCACCCCCTTCAACCGCGTCCCGGAGGAGGGCGCCCTGCAGCCCGCCTTCCGCCTGTGGGCGCAGGTCGTCTCCCGCCCCACCCCCGAGCAGGCATTCCTCAACGCGGGCAAGCGCGACGCCGCCTACGACCTCCATCTGCCGGAGGCCCAGGTCGTACGGTCCGGCCGGGACGGCACCCTGCGCCCGGCGGACGGGGTCACCGTCACCGGCCTGTCCGACCAGCACGCCTGGGTCTCCACCGAGCGCGCCGGCAACCTGGAGGTCGGTGACTGGGTCGGGCTGGGCCTGTCGCACCCGTGCACGTCCTTCGACAAGTGGCAGCTGATCCCGCTGGTCGAGCAGGACGGCACGGTCACCGAATTCATCCGCACCTTCTTCTAGACCCTCCGCACCTTCTTCCAGACCAGGGGGCCAGTACTGCCCGCCCCCTCCTGACCCCGGCGGTGCGTGCCGATCCCCCGCGGCGCGCGCCGCCGGTCCCCCGCCCCGGGCCCCGGGGCACCGAGGACCGAGGGCCCCAAGGCCCCGAGTCCCCGTACCGAAGGGGCCGCGGCGCATCGGCCCAGGCACCGAGAGAGGCAGTCCCCGCCATGGACACCGTGCTCCGCGACGTACGCGTCATCGACGGGTCCGGCGGTCCGTCCTACCGCGCCGATGTCGCGCTGGCCGACGGCCGGATCGCCGAGATCCACCGCGAGACGGACGGCGGCCCGCGGCCGGGGGCCGCCCGCGTGGTGGACGGCCAGGGACTCGCCCTCTCCCCCGGCTTCATCGATATGCACGCGCACAGCGACCTCGCGCTGCTGCGTGACCCCGCGCACGAGGCGAAGGCCGCCCAGGGCGTGACCCTCGAAGTCCTCGGCCAGGACGGCCTGTCGTACGCGCCGGTCGACGACCGGACCCTCGCCGAGGTCCGGACCCAGATCACCGGCTGGAACGGCGGCGGCCCCGGGGACACCTCCGTCGACTTCAGCTGGCGCACGGTCGGCGGCTACCTCGACCGCCTCGACCACGGCTTCGACGGCAACGGCATCGCCGTCAACGCCGCCTACCTCATCCCGCAGGGCACCGTCCGGATGCTCGCCCTCGGCTGGGACGACCGTCCGGCCACCCCCGACGAGCTGACGCGGATGAAGCAACTGGTCGCCGAGGGCCTGGAACAGGGCGCGGTGGGGCTGTCCTCCGGCCTGACCTACACCCCGGGCATGTACGCCTCCGACGCGGAACTGACCGAACTGTGCCGGGTGGTGGCCCGCTACGACGGCTACTACTGCCCGCACCACCGCTCCTACGGTGCGGGCGCCCTCCAGGCGTACGAGGAGATGGTGGCCCTCACCCGTGAGGCCGGCTGTGCGCTGCATCTGGCGCACGCCACCATGAACTTCGGCGTCAACAAGGGCCGCGCGCCCGAGCTGCTCACGCTCCTGGACGGCGCGCTGGACGCCGGCGCGGACATCACTCTCGACACCTACCCCTACACCCCCGGCTGTACGACCCTGGTCGCGATGCTGCCGAGCTGGGCGAGCGAGGGCGGCCCGGCGGCGATCCTGGACCGCCTCCGGGACGACGCGACGGCCGAGCGGATCCGCCGGGTCATGGAGGTGGAGGGCGCGGACGGCTGTCACGGCGTGCCCATCGAATGGGACACCATCGAGATCTCCGGTGTCGCGGACCCCGCTCTGGACGGCTACGTCGGCAAGACGCTCGCCGGCAGCGCGGCGGAGCGCGGCGAGGAGCCGTGGGCGACCGCCCGGCGTCTGCTGATCGAGGACCGTCTGGGCTCGACGATCCTCCAGCACGTCGGCCACGAGGACAACGTCCGCCGGATCATGCGCCACCGGGTGCACACCGGCGGCAGCGACGGCATCCTCCAGGGCCACAAGCCGCATCCGCGCGCGTACGGCACCTTCCCCCAGTACCTCGGCCGGTACGTCCGCGAGCTGGGTGTGCTGTCACTGGAGGAGTGCGTCGCCCATCTGACCGGCCGCCCGGCGGCCCGTCTGCGGCTGCCCGACCGCGGTCTCGTCCGTGAGGGCTACCGCGCCGACCTGGTCCTCTTCGACCCCGAGACGGTCGCCGCCGGGTCCACCTTCGACGCCCCGCGCACCCTGCCCGCCGGCATTCCGCACGTCCTGATCGACGGCCGGTTCGTGATGGCGGACGGCCGGCGGACGGATGTCCTGGCGGGGCGGGCGGTACGGCGGACGGCGACGGGCCGGGGGTAGAGGTGTCCCCCGGCCCGGGTCAGTGCAGGGGACGTTCCGCCTCGGCCGCGCGCAGGACCAGCCGCTCGATCTCGGGCCCGCTGCTCGTCAGATGTGCCCCCAGCTCCTCGGCCACCGCCGAACGTTCCGGGGTGACACGGCCCGCGTAGAAGACGAACGGGCCGTCGTAGCGGCCGTCGCGCCGCAGGCGTGCGAGGTGCTCCAGGCCCTCCCGCGGATTACCGTCCCGCTCGATGTCGGAGACGATCAGCGTCGGCCGCTCGACGGCGAGGGCGGCGTCGGCGGCTGCGGAATCCTCGGCGATCCGCACCACCGCACCCGCCGCCCGGAAGGCGTTGACCAGGGACTCGTTGTTCCGCGGATGGTCGTCCACCCAGAGGATGCGCACGTACCGCAGCGGCGCAACGTCCGCGCTGGGCCCCGCCGTCCGCCCCGCCGGCACCGCGCCGTAGGCCCCCGGCGGCATCGCACCGTACGCCCCCGCCGGCATCGCACCGTACGCCCCCGCCGGCGGCTGCGCCTGAGTCGGGAGCGACTGGACGTACGCGGCGGGCTCCGGCTCCACGGCGGCCGGGAGCTCGGCCCCCTCGCGCAAGCGCCGCAGCAGCTCCTCGGACCGGGGCAGCGCCACCAAGCCGTCGATCAGCGAGGTGAACTCCTGATCGCGCACCATCTCCGGGAAGCTGCTGGGCAGTTGGCGCTCCAGTCGGCTCAGTGTCGCGTCCCGGCCGTCCGCGTCCTGTTCCGGCAGGTCGTGCTCGCGCAGGAAACGGGTCACCGTCGGCAGCTCCGCCACGGGAATCGGGTCGGGTGTCCGCAGCAGCCGGCGCACCTCCCGGTAGGTACGGAACTCGGCGATCACATCGCCCGCGCCGGACCCGGCGGCTCCGGCCACCATCCGGTAGAAGTCGGGGTAGAAGTACTGGAGCAGCAACGTCCTGACCACCGCCTCGGGCGCGAAGTCGTCCCACATCGGATTGAGCGTCGCCTCCAGCACGAAGCCGTTCACCAGGCGCTTGATGCGGCGAGGGTTACGGGCCGAGCGCTCCGCGAGCATCGTGGTCAGCCGCTCGTCCAGGAGCTGATCGATGCCGACGGTCCGGGCGCACCAGTCGATGTACGCCCGCACGCCCTGCTGGTCCGGCACCGGAATGCGGTAGCTCGTCTGGAAGATCTTCTCCATGAACGCCGAGGCGGCGGGGGACAGATCACGTAAGAGCCCGTTGGGCGCCAGCGCCGACCGGTCGCACCCGATGACGAACTCCAGGCCCGGTACGTCCAGATAGACCTTCACCGCCTCACAGACCGCGAGCACCGTCTCCTCCGGGCAGCGGTCGAGGTCGTCGATGAAGACGACCAGCAGCCGGCGCGGCCGGAGGTCATCGGTCTGCGACCACTCCTGCACCAGCTCGCCGATCGCACCGCGCATCTCGTTGCGGGCCTGCGAGTTGACGGACAGGGTCTTCCACAGCTCGTCGACCAGTCCGGCTGCCCCGAGCGGCCCGGCGGCGACCGTCGTCACCGCCCGGACGGCCCGCAGCAGTGCACGCCGCTCGGAGATCCGTTGCAGCGCCCGCCGCAGCACCCGCCGGTCGAACCGCATCAGGACGGACTTGATCAGCCCCTCCAGCGCATCGGCGCCCTGTGAGGTCCAGGCGTTGTACCAGACGGTGTGCACCTCGGGGGCGTGTGCCAGCTCCGCGTCGACCAGCCGCATCAGGCTGCTCTTGCCCATCCCCCAGCCGGCGTCGACGGCGAGCGTGAACGGGGTGGAGGCGCGGGAGGCGACCAGCAGTCCGGCCAGCTGGCGGGCGGCCCGGCCGACGCCGAGCAGATCCGCGCCGGACTCTCCCACCGGTTCGTCGTTGAGCAGCACGAAGGGGCCGCGCGGCGAGGGGGCGGGCGTACCCGTGGAAGGGGAGACGGGCGGGGGTAACGGCGCCGAGGTGGACATGTGCCCGGAGCGTACCGAGCCGCGCTCCCGCCCGCCGGGCACTCCGCCAATCACCGGGCACCGCGGAATCAGCAGTGCCCCCGGGAACGGCGCAGCGAGACCGGCCACAGAGCGTCACTACGCGTGACACACCCCACACCGTCCGCTGACCAACGTGGGGAAAAACACCGGGCGGGTGCCGTTACGCGGCCGTAAGGTGGCGGACATGCAGGTGATCCAGTCAACGAAGCTCGCCAACGTCTGCTACGAAATCCGTGGCCCGGTGCTCGAGGAGGCCATGCGGCTGGAGGCGGCGGGTCACCGCATCCTCAAGCTCAACACCGGCAACCCGGCGGCGTTCGGCTTCGAGTGCCCGCCCGAGATCCTGGAGGACATCCTCCGCTCGGTCGGCACGGCACACGGCTACGGCGACGCCAAGGGCCTGCTCTCCGCCCGTCGCGCGGTGATGCAGCACTACCAGACCAAGGGCATCGACCTCTCCGTCGACGACATCTACCTCGGCAACGGCGTCTCCGAGCTGATCCAGATGTCGATGCAGGCGCTGCTGGACGACGGCGACGAGGTGCTGGTGCCGGCCCCGGACTACCCGCTGTGGACGGCGTCCGTCTCCCTCTCCGGCGGCACCGCCGTGCACTACCGCTGCGACGAGCAGGCCGACTGGATGCCGGACCTCGCCGACATCGAGCGCAAGGTCACCGACCGCACCAAGGCCATCGTCGTCATCAACCCCAACAACCCCACGGGTGCCGTATACGACGACGAGCTGCTGCGCGGCATCGCGGAGATCGCCCGCCGCCACAACCTCATCGTCTGCGCCGACGAGATCTACGACAAGATCCTCTACGACGGCGTCACCCACACCCCGTTCGCCTCGCTCGCCCCCGACCTGCTGACCCTGACCTTCAACGGGCTGTCGAAGTCGTACCGGGTGGCGGGCTACCGCAGCGGCTGGATGGCGGTCTGCGGGCCGAAGGCGCACGCCTCCTCGTACATCGAGGGGCTGACGATCCTGGCCAACATGCGGCTGTGCGCCAATATGCCGGCCCAGCACGCGGTGGCCACCGCCCTCGGCGGCCGTCAGTCGATCAACGAGCTGGTGCTGCCCGGCGGCCGGCTGCTGGAGCAGCGCGACACGGCGTACGAGCTGCTGACGCAGATCCCCGGCGTCAGCTGCGTCAAGCCGAAGGGCGCGCTGTACGCCTTCCCCCGGCTGGACCCCCACGTCTACAAGGTCAAGGACGACCGGCGGATGGTGCTCGATCTGCTGCGCGCCGAGAAGATCATGATCGTCCACGGCACCGGCTTCAACTGGCCGGAACCGGACCACTTCCGCCTGGTCACGCTGCCCAGCAAGGACGATCTGACGGATGCCGTCACCCGCATCGGCTCCTTCCTCGACGGTTACGGACAGTACTGAGCCGGAGCGATTTCTATACGGTCCACAACTTTAGACAGTGTCTAAGCTAGGATGGCCTCCTAGACGTTTCCAGGAGGCCGTCCCATGTACGAACCGATCCGCACCAAGTCGGTCCACACCATGGCCGCCGCCCCGGAGGTCCCGCACCGCTCCCGCGAGGAAGAGCTGGACATCCGGCTCGCCGGACAGCTGACCGCGCTGCTCACCGTCACCGACGAGCTGCACGCACGGGCCACCCGGGCCGCCGGCGGCACACCGGACGACCCCGCGGCTGCCGCGCCGGACGGTGCCGCGCTGGCCGCCGCGGCCGAGCGCATCGCCGAGCAGGTCGCGCGGCTGAGCGGTGGCCACTACCCGCTGCGCGCCGAGCCCTCCGACGACAGCAGCCCGTCCCGGACCGAGGCCCTTCAGCGGCGCGCCCACACCCTCGCGGGCAACGCCCTGGCGGTCGCCACGTCCCGTGGTGATGCCGCGGCGATGGCGCTGACGGCGGAGCGCATGGAGGCTCATGCCGCACCCCTGCGAGACCGGGACCTCGCCACGGCGTGAGCCGCGGGCGGGACGGCCGGTCCGCGGCGTGAACGGACGGTCCGCGGCGTGAACCGCGGGCCCAAGGCGGGCCCGCACCCCCCTCGGCCGCCCCCGTCCCCCGCTCCCCGCTCCCTGCGTCACTCCACCGGCCCATCCGGCCGGACCCTCTTCACCCGGCCGACACCTCGCAACGGTCCACGGTCCAGGCCATCGCCCGGTCACTCAGCGAGAGGCCCAGGCCCGGCCGGTCCGGTACGCACATCCGGCCGTCGCGCAGCTCCAGCCGCTCCTGGAACTACGGCTCCAGCCAGTCGAAGTGCTCGACCCACGCGGTCCCCCGGTAGGCCGCGGCCAGACGCAGATGGACCTCCATCGCGAAGTGCGGCGCCAGGCTCAGCCCCTTGTGGTCCGCGAGCGCCATCACCCGCAGGAACGGGGTGATCCCCCCGACCCGCGGTGCGTCGGGTTGGACGAAGTCCGCGGCGCCCGCCTCGATCAGCCGGGCGTACTCCTCGGCGCCGGTGAGCATCTCGCCGGTGGCCACCGGGGTGTCCAGCGAAGCCGCCAGCGCGGCATGCCCCTCGGCGTCGTACGCATCCAACGGCTCCTCGGCCCAACCCCTCGCGGGGGCAAGAGTCCGAACTGTGTTCAAGGATGCGAACACTGGGCGGAGTGCCGGCGGATGCTGGAGCCCCCGAAAACGAGCCGGGGCCCCGCACCGTACGTGCGGGGCCCCGGTCGGGCGGTGTGCGCAGCGGTGGCTAGCCGAGCCGCTGAACCAGTGCGCGGTACTCGTCCCACAGCTCCTTCGGCGTGTGGTCACCGAAGGTGTTGAGGTGCTCGGGGATCAGCGACGCCTCCTCGCGCCACACGTCCTTGTCGACGGTGAGCAGGAAGTCGAGGTCGGCGTCGGACAGGTCCAGGCCCTCGGTGTCGAGCGAACCCTTCGCCGGCAGCACACCGATGGGCGTCTCGACACCCTCGGCCTTGCCGTCCAGCCGCTCGACGATCCACTTGAGGACCCGGCCGTTCTCGCCGAAGCCCGGCCACACGAAGCGGCCCTTGTCGTCCTTGCGGAACCAGTTGACGTAGTAGATCTTCGGCAGCTTGGACTGGTCCTTGTCGGCACCGACCTTGACCCAATGCCCCATGTAGTCGCCCATGTTGTACCCGCAGAACGGCAGCATGGCGAACGGGTCGCGGCGCAGCTCGCCGACCTTGCCCTCGGCCGCAGCGGTCTTCTCGCTGGCGACGTTGGCGCCGAGGAAGACGCCGTGCTGCCAGGTCAGCGACTCGGTCACCAGCGGCACGGCGCTGGCGCGACGGCCACCGAAGAGGATCGCCGAGATCGGCACGCCCTTGGGGTCCTCCCACTCGGGCGCGATGATCGGGCACTGGCCGGCCGGGACGGTGAAGCGGGCGTTGGGGTGGGCCGCCGGGGTCCCGGACTCCGGCGTCCAGTCGTTGCCCTTCCAGTCGGTCAGGTGCGCGGGCTTCTCCTCGGTCATGCCCTCCCACCACACGTCGCCGTCATCCGTCAGCGCGACGTTGGTGAAGACGGAGTTGCCCCACATCGTCTTCATGGCGTTGGCGTTGGTGTGCTCGCCGGTGCCGGGCGCGACGCCGAAGAATCCGGCCTCGGGGTTGATGGCGTAGAGGCGGCCGTCCTCACCGAAGCGCATCCAGGCGATGTCGTCGCCGATGGTCTCGACGGTCCAGCCGGAGATCGTGGGCTCCAGCATCGCGAGGTTGGTCTTGCCGCAGGCGGAGGGGAAGGCGGCGGCGACGTACTTGGGCCCGCCCTGCGGCGGGGTGAGCTTGAGGATCAGCATGTGCTCGGCGAGCCAGCCCTCGTCACGCGCCATGACGGAGGCGATGCGCAGCGCGTAGCACTTCTTGCCGAGCAGGGCGTTGCCGCCGTAGCCCGAGCCGTAGGACCAGATCTCGCGGTCCTCGGGGAAGTGCGAGATGTACTTGGTGGAGTTGCACGGCCACGGTACGTCGGCCTCGCCCTCGGCCAGCGGGGCGCCGAGGGTGTGCACCGCCTTGACGAAGAAGCCGTCCTCGCCGAGCTCGTCGAGCACCGGCTGCCCCATGCGCGTCATGGTGCGCATGGAGACCGCGACGTAGGCGGAGTCGGTGATCTCCACGCCGATCGCGGAGAGCGAGGAGCCGAGCGGGCCCATACAGAACGGGACGACGTACATCGTCCGGCCACGCATCGAACCGCGGAAGATGCCCTTCTCCCCCGCGAAGATCTCCCGCATCTCGGCGGGGGCCTTCCAGTGGTTCGTCGGGCCGGCGTCCTCCTCCTTCTCGGAGCAGATGAAGGTGCGGTCCTCGACCCGCGCCACGTCCGACGGGTCGGAGGCCGCGTAGTACGAGTTCGGTCGCTTGATCGGGTCGAGCTTCTTGAACGTGCCCTTGTCGACGAGCTCCTCGCACAGACGCTCGTACTCCGCCTCCGAGCCGTCACACCAGACGACCCGGTCGGGCTGGGTGATCGCCGCGATCTCGTCGACCCAGGAGGTGAGCTCCTGGTGACGGGTCGGGACGGGCTTGGGGGTGGGAGCCGCGTTGTCGCGCGCCACGATCGCTCCTAGATGAGGGTGTGGACGGATATATACCCGGCTTACCGGACAATCCGCTTCTTTTGTTTGTCGCCCCTTGGGGGCCTCGACCCGGATGCTTCGTGACCGCTCATCCGGTGCCGACCGCACTCATATGATCATCCGGCCCGGATAGAGTTCTGTCCAGAGGGCGCTTTCGTGACCGTCACCACTTCGCCACGAATCGGTAACTTACGGTTGCGTAGGTAGCATTGCGCCATGACTTCCGCGCCCGACGCCGCCGAGAGCAAGCCCTCCTCCGCGCCGCCCGCGATCGCGGCGGTCGCCGCCGCGGCCGCGGCCGCGCCACTCAAGCCCAGACTGCGCGGCTGGCTCCATGCCGGAATGTTTCCCGCCGTCCTCCTCTCCGGCGTCATACTCACCGCCCTCGCCGACAGCCCCCGAGGCCGTCTGGCCTGCGCGATCTACACCCTGACCGCCTGCCTGCTCTTCGGGGTCAGCGCCCTTTACCACCGGGGCAATTGGGGCCCGCGGGCCGACGGTGTGCTGCGCCGGCTCGACCACGCGAACATCTTCCTGATAATCGCGGGGACCTATACGCCGCTGACGATGCTGCTCATGCCCGGATCCCGTGGTCAGGCGCTGCTCTGGGCGGTCTGGGGGGCCGCCCTCGCCGGCATCGCCTTCCGGGTCTTCTGGGTCGGCGCCCCGCGCTGGCTCTACACCCCCTGCTACATCGCCATGGGCTGGGCCGCCGTCTTCTTCCTGCCCGACTTCCTGCGCACCGGCGGCGTCGCCGTCCTGGTACTCGTCATCGTCGGCGGGCTGCTCTACAGCGCGGGCGGAGTGATCTACGGGATGAAGCGCCCCAACCCGTCACCGCAGTGGTTCGGCTTCCACGAGGTCTTCCACTCGTTCACGCTGGCGGCCTTCGTCGTGCACTACGTGGGGATCTCCCTGGTGGCCTATTCGCACGCCTGAGGCAGCACCCGGCCCCGAGCAGCCAAAACCCCCGCGCCATCGTGGCCGCGACCCCCGAGGTCGCGGCCACACGCATGTCCGGGGGCAGGGGCAGGGAGGCACCCGCGACCGGGCGGCGGGCGATCGCCCGTCACGCCTCCCCGTCCGGTGGCGTAGGCCGGACGTCCATGGCGGAGTGCAGCTGGTGCAGGACGGCCTCGAACTGTTCCAGCAGCTCGGACGGGTACCGGGACAGGACGGCGTCCTGACGCGCGTTGACGGGGCCGAAGAACGCGTCGGCGAGCTCGGTGACCTGCGGACTGCTGCGCAGGGTGACGATCCGGCGGTCGGCGTGTTCGCGGGTACGGGTGACATACCCGGCGCGTTCGAGGCGGTTCAGCAACGCGGTCATGGCCCCCGAGGACAGCGAGATACGCCTGCTGAGCAGGGCCGGGGACAGCGGGGCGCCCCGTTCTTCGGCGGAGGCGATCTCCAGCAGGGCGAAAGCGTCGGTGGAGTGCACACCCAGCTGAGCGGCGAAGCGGCGGCCCAGTTCGGTGAAGCTCGCCCCATAGGCCCTGAGCCCTTCCGCCAGCCGCTCGCGCCGCGCCGCGACACCACCGGGCACCGGTTCCTCCACGGGGGTCTCCCTCTTCCCTGCGTCACCGACGGTTCCCGTCGGTGACATGCGTTGACATGCATTGACAACCCGTCATCGGCGAGCATAGCTTCCTCATGGAATTACTTCACCATAGAGATTCTTTCTCGTGGAGCTATCCCCCATAGGGCTATCTCTCATGGAGTCACTTCGGCGTGGCGGCGTAGCGGGGACCTGACCTGTTTCTGCTGCTTCCACCCGTCGATGGCCCGGCCGCTCACCGCTGCCCCTGCTCCGCTGCCTTCTCGCGGTGAGCACCGCGCTCGCTCGTCTCGTCCCGGCCCCCACCACCCCATGGAGCCCTGATGCTGAACGCTCCCCGCCTCGACGGCATCGACCCGTTCGCCGCGACCGTCCGCGGCATCACCGCGCCCGATCCGGTGCACGCCGCCCTGCGCGCCGCCGGCCCTCTCGTCCAAGTCGACGCCCCGGCCGGCGGACCGGCGTGGATCGTGACCGACGACGTCCTGGCACGCGAGGTGCTCGCGGATCCCCGGATCGTCAAGGACCCGGCGTGCGCGCCTCCCGGCTGGGACCGGCACAGCGCCGGACTGGAACGGACCGCCGCCGAGCAGCCCTCCCTCACGACCCTCGACGGCCCCGAGCACGCCGCACTGCGACGCGCCCACGCTCCGCTCCTCAATGCCAGGCGGATCCGCGCGCAGTCCGACCGGGTCCATGCGATCGCCCGGGAGCTGCTCACCGAACTCGCCGCCGAGCGCACGGTGATCGATCTGATGGCCGGTTTCACCACCCGCTATCCGCTCACCGTCCTGCTCGACCTGCTCGGCATCCCGCTCGGCGAGGTCGACGGGGCCGCCGATGCCTGCCGGCGGATGCTCGGCAACGAACCCGGCGACCAGAAAAGGGCGATCGACGCACTCACCGCGCTCGCCGCCTCCGGGCTCGGCGACGGCGGCCGGGGACTCGCCGCCGAGCTGCGCGACCGGGCCCCCGCGCACACCACCCGCGACCAACTCCAGTACCACCTGTTCGCGTTGATCTTCGCCGGACAACTCACCACCGACGCCGCCCTCGGCACCCTCATCGCCCGCGCCCTCGCGAACGGTTCCCGTCCCGCCCCATCGGACGAAGAGGGAAGAGACGACCTGGTCGACGAGACGCTGGGGCAGCACCCGCCGGCCCCGTTCACCCTCTGGCGCTTCACCACCACCGAGCTCGCGCTCGCCGGGATACGGCTCCCCGCCCGCGCCCCCGTGCTCGTCGACATCCTGGGCATCAACACCGACCCCGCCCGCTCCCCCGGACCCGACCTGACCTTCGGCGCCGGCCCGCACTTCTGTATCGGCGCCCAACTCGCCCGGCTCGAACTGCGCGCCGTGGTCACGGTGCTGCGGACCGGCTTCCCCGAGGCCCGCCTCGCCGTGCCCTTCGGCGAGCTCCGGCAGGCCACCATCGGTGGGCTGCAAGGGAGCCGGCTGACCGCCCTCCCCGTCGCCCTGCACGGCTGACGGCGGTCCGTCACGGGAGGACCCGGGTCTTCTCCCGCGTGCTTCCCGGGCATCCGGGCATCGGCTCCCTCGCGAACCGGCCGCATCAACTGCCTGCTCAGGACGCGGCCGTGGCCCCCGGGGCGCCTGATGCCCGACAATGCTGCGCATGGCCGCACGTACCCCTGCCACCACACCGCCCGGGGCGCCGAAGACCGGGCTGCGGGAGCGGAAGAAGATCCAGACCCGGCAGGCGATCCGGCGGGCCGCCTACCGGCTCTTCGAGGAACAGGGGTACGACGCGACCCCCGTCGACCAGATCGCCGCGGCCGCGGATGTCTCGCCGAGCACGGTCTTCCGCTACTTCCCCACCAAGGAAGACATGGTGCTCACGGACGAGTACGACGCCGTACTGGAGACCGGGATCCGGGCGCGCCCCGCGGACGAGCCGGTGGTCGAGTCGGTGCGGCGGGTCAGCATCGAGGCGCTGCGCACGATGGCCTCGCAGGAGCGTGGCGAACTCGTCCAGCGCGTCCGGCTGATCCGTGAGGTGCCCGCCATCCGCGGCCGTACGGCGGAGCGCACCGCACAGGACGCCGCAATGCTCACGGCCGTGCTGGCGGAGCGGTCCGGCCGTCCGGCCGACGACCTGGAGCTGCGGGTGATCAGTGCCGTGATCCTGGCCGCGCTCCAGGAGGCGATGCTGCACTGGGGCGAGGGCGACCGGACGACCGATCCGGAGGCGCCGGTCCACCGGGCCATGGACGTACTGGCGCGGGGTCTCACGCTCTGAGCTCTCCGGGGCCCGGCCGCACGCTCCGCGGCGCCTCTCTCCGGAGGTACGGCCGCACGCGCTGAGGCCGGTGCCTCACCTCCGGGAGCGCGGCCTCACGCTCCGAGGGCGGGGGCGCCCGGAGACGGCGCGGCAACCAACCGGAAGACCGGGCCGCTGTCCGCCCCGGCGCGGGCCTCGGTGGCCGGCCCGGCCCGGGGCTCCGCCACCTCCGGTGCGCCGGCTCCCGGTTCGCCCAGACGGGCCGCGAGTCGCTCCCGTAGGTGCGACAGCCGCTCGATACGGGCGTCCAGGTCGGCGAGCCGGCGCCGGGCCACCGCTTCGGCGGCCGAACAACGGCCCGATTCCGGGTCCTGCAAGAGGAGATCCGGCAGCCCGCCGGCCGGCATCGTGCGCAGCAGCGGGGCGACCGCCCGCACATCACCGACCGTCAGCCCGGCGTCCCGCAGTTCGCGGACCGCCCTCAGCCGGCGGATGTCCTCCGCGTCGTACACCCGATGGCCGGACGGTGTCCGCCGGGCCGTCACCAGCCCCTGCTGCTCGTAGTAGCGCAGCGCCCGCGGCGTCATACCGGCGGCCGCCGCGGCGTCCCCGATGCGCATCTCCCCTCCTTCTCCGGCTCCTTCTCCGTCGTGTTCAGCTCCCGCCGCCCCGGGCTCGTCCGGCGCGGCGTGTTCAGCTCCGTCCGCCCCGGGGGCTCGTCCGGCCGTCCGCGCGCCGGGAGCCCGCGGCGTTCACTACGCGCTCGATCCCGGCCGCCCCGTACAGCAGGTCTTCGTCCGCGCCGAACCGGCCGACGAGTTGGAGCCCGAGCGGCAGCCCGTCGGCGGCCTGTCCCGCGGGCACGCTGACGGCGGGCAGCCCGGCGTTGCTCCAGGGCAGGCACATGATCGAGGAGCCTGTGGTGGTGAGGCCGGCGGGCGCGGGGCCCGTGGCCGACGGGGCGATCCACAGATCGATGCCGGCCGCGGCGCGGTCCGCCGCGAGCCGGGCGCGGAAGGCCTTGCGCCGTTCCCGGGCCGCTTCGTAGGCGGCATCCCCGATCGTCTGCCCCTGCCGGATGGCCGAGCTGGTCTCCTGCCGGTAGCGGTCGCCGAACCGCGCGAACCAGTCGGCGTGGGCCCGGGCGACCTCGTAGCGGTTCATCGTGAACAGCTGCTCGACGATCTGCTCGAAGTCGTCCATCACCGGCACCTCATGGACGACGTACCCGGCGGCGCGCAGCAGCTCCCGCTGCTCCTCGAAGGCGTCCAGTGCCTCGGCGTCGGCACGCTCCAGATAGGGGCCCACCGGCACGCCCAGCACCGGGTGCGGCGTCCGTCCGGCCGTTTCCTGTGCCCGCCACCCGTCGACCAGCACCGACGCCGCCAGCGCCACACCGGCCACATCCGTCGCGTAGCACCCGAGGGTGTCGAAGCTCGCGGCGTTGGGGATCACCCCGTCGGCCGGTATCCGCCCGTAGCTCGGCTTGAAGCCGACCACTCCGCAGTACGCGGCGGGCCGGATCATCGAGCCGACGGTCTGCGTCCCGATGGCCAGTGGCACCATCCCGGCGGCGACCGCGGCCGCCGACCCGCTGCTCGAACCGCCGGGCGTGTGCGCCGGGTTGTGCGGATTGCGGGTGGGGCCCGGGGCGGTCACCGCGAACTCCGCGGTCACGGTCTTGCCTGCGATCAGCGCCCCGGCGGCGCACAGCCGGCCGACGACGCCGGCCTGCGGGCCGCCGAGCACCTCGGGCGGCAGCGCCGAGCCCGCGCGGGTGGGCAGCCCGTCAGCGTGCACGATGTCCTTGATGCCGACGGGGATGCCGTGGAGGACGGGCCGGCCGGCGGGGTGCGGCAGGCAGTCGGCCGCGCGCCTGCGCGCCGCCTCCAGGAGCCGCGTACGCCGCCCGGCCTCGGGCACGAAGGCCCGCACCTGCGGATCGACGGCGTCGATACGGTCGCACGTGCGGTGCACCGCGTCGACGGGGTCGTCCGTGCCGGCCCGGAGCGCCGCGGCCTCCTGGACAAGGGATCGCTGCCCGAGCAAGGTCGTCACTCGTGCAGGCTACAACCGGGGTCTGACAGCGGCCGGTGCATCACCCCGCTGCACGACGGCTCGGCGCCGTGACCTCACAACTCCACGACCACCGCGCCCAGATGACGCCCCTCGGTGAGCTCGCGCAGGGCCCGTGGCGCCTGCTCGATCCCCTGGAGCCGGGCGTGCGGGAAGGTGAGGGTGCCCTCGCGCAGCCCCTCGCCGAACCGCTGGTTCCACTCCGGGATCAGGTCCAGGTGCTCATACAGGGCGACACCGCGCAGGGTGATGCTGCGGGAGAGCAGCGAGAGAGTGTCGATCTCGACGGTGGCCTTGCCGTCTCCGGAGAGCTGGGCGGCGAGCGCGCCCACGATGGCGAACCGTGCGCCCCGGTTGGCGAGCGCGAGGGCGGCCCGCAACTGTTCGCCGCCCACGTTGTCGAAGACCGCGTCGATGCCGTCCGGGGCGGCCGTGCGCAGCTGCTCCTCGATGGGACCCGCGCCGCGGATCACCACCGCGTCATAGCCGAATTCCTTGATCAGCCGGTCTGCCTTCTCCTGCGAGCCCGTGCTGCCGATGATCCGGGCGGCGCCGCGCAACCGGGCGATCTGGCCCGCCAGGGAGCCCACGCCGCCCGCTGCTCCGGTGACGAAGACCGTGTCGCCGGGGCGTACTTCGGCGCCGCGCACCACCCCCATCCAGGCGGTGGGCCCCTGGGAGAGGTAGGCGGCCGGGTCGGGCAGCAGGCCGGGGTCGAGCCGCTGCACCTGGTCGGCGTCCACCACGGCGTACTCACGCCAGCCGAGGCGGTGTTCCACCAGGTCGCCGGGCTGGAAGTCGGCCCCCGGGGCGGCGACCACCTCGCCGACGGCGGTCCCGTGCAGCGGCTCGCCGATCTCGTAGGAGGGCATCGGCACCACGCTGGTCTCGTCCATCAGCGTGCGCATCACGGCGGCGACACCCATCACGGTGTTGCGGACCAGCACCTGGCCGGGCCCGGGTTCCGGGACCGGTACCTCCACGATCTCGAAGAGGTCATCGGTGACGGGCCCCTGGGGCCGGGCGGCCAGGCGGACTTCGCGGTGTGTGCGATGTGTCATGCCCCGAGGCTAGAACCTGACGCGCACGTCAAGGTCAAACGGTCGCTGGTCCTAGGACTTACGGCTGGGCGGACTCGGGGACGGCTCTTGTGGCGGGGGCCCCAGGGGCCGGGGGTCCCGGAGCCCGCCGGCCCTGTAGCCCGCCGGCCCCGGAGCCACTACCCCTGGAGCCGCTACCCCTGGAGCCGCTCCGTCAGCTCCTCCGGGTCCGTCGTCGGCCGCTCGCAGGTGAAGTGGCGGCAGACGTAGGCGGCCGGTTTGCCGTCGACCAGCGGGCGGTCCTTGAGGAGCGGTACCTCGTCGGCCCCGGGGCCGCCCAGCGCGACGGCCGCCCCCGGGGCGGTGGCGAGCAGTGCAGCGCGGTGCAGCGCGACGGTGGCCGGATCCCCCTGCGGCCCGACGACGGCGATCTCGCGCGGACCGTCCAGCGCCGCCTCGGCGACGGCCAGCCCCCATCCGATGAAGCGCGGGGCCCGGCCGCCGAGTGCGGTGACGATGCCCAGGGCCCGCTCCGCGGCGTCCCGGTGGAGAGCGCTGCCGGTCAGCGCCGCGTACGACAGCAGGGCACCGGCCGCCGCGGTCCATCCGGAGGGCGTCGCATTGTCGGTCGGGTCCTGGGGGCGGCGGATCAGCGCCTCGGCGTCGGCCGCGGTGTCGTAGAGCGCGCCGTCCTCGGTGGTGAACTGGAGCAGCACGGTGTCCAGGTAGAAGCCCGCGAACTCCACCCAGACGCCCTCCCCCGTGACCGAGGCCAGGGTGAGGAAGCCCTCCGCGACATCGGCGTAGTCCTCCAGGACACCGGAGTTGGCGCCGGGGGCGCCGTCGCGGGAGGTGCGGTGCAGCCGGGCCTGCCAGTCCATGTGGACGCGGACCAGCAGGTCGGCGGCGTCGGTGGCGGCCTGGATCAGGTCCGGCCGGTCGAAGTAGGCGCCGGTCTCGGCGAGCGCGGCGATGGCCAGTCCGTTCCAGGAGGCGACGACCTTGTCGTCCCGCCCGGGGCGCGGCCGCTCCTCCCGCGCGGCGAGCAGCCGCTGTTTGACGGAGGCCAGCCGCCCGGCGTCCACCGGCCCTTCGGGGTCCGGGAGTTGGAGGACGGAGGCACCCTCCTCGAAGGTGCCCTCCTCGGTGACGCCGAAGCAGGCGGCGGCGAACTCCGCGTCCTTCTCGCCCAGTACGGCGCGCAGCTGCTCGGGCGTCCAGACGTAGTAGGCGCCCTCGACATGTCTGCCGGTGCCCGAGCCGTCGTCGCTGTCCGCGTCCAGCGCGGAGGCGAAACCGCCCTGGTCGGTGCGGAGTTCGCGGACCATGAAGTCGGCGGTCTCGACGGCGATCCGGCGCGCCAGGTCCGAGCCGGTGGACCGCCACAGATGGGCGTAGGTCCGGCACAGCAGGGCGTTGTCGTAGAGCATCTTCTCGAAGTGCGGCACGGTCCAGGTGGCGTCCACCGCGTAGCGCGCGAAACCGCCGCCGAGCTGGTCGTAGATGCCACCACGGGCCATCGCCGCACAGGTCGCCTGCACCATTTCCAGGGCTCCTTCGGAGCCGGTGCGGGCGTGGTGGCGGAGCAGGAATTCCAGCACCATGGACGGCGGGAACTTGGGTGCGCCGCCGAATCCGCCCTGCACGGCGTCGAATTCGCGGGTCAGGGCCATCAGGGCGCCGTGCAGCTCCTCGGGGCGCGGCGGCCGCCGGTCTGCGGGCAGCGACTCGGTCAGGGACCGGCCGGCCAGGTCGGCGACGATCCGGCCGGCGACCTCGCCCACCTCGTCGCGGCGGTCGGTCCAGGCGTTGCGCACCCCTTCGAGGATCTGCCCGAACGACGGCATGCCGTGCCGTGGCTCGGGCGGGAAGTACGTACCGAAGTAGAAGGGCTCGGCCTCGGGGGTCAGAAAGACGGTCATCGGCCAGCCGCCCTGTCCGGTGGCGGCCTGCACGGCCTCCATGTAGACGGCGTCGACGTCGGGACGCTCCTCGCGGTCGACCTTGACGGCCACGAAGTGGTCGTTGACCAGCGCGGCGGTGGCCGGGTCCTCGAAGCTTTCGTGCGCCATCACATGACACCAGTGGCACGAGCTGTAGCCGACGCTGAGCAGCACCGGCACACCGCGCCGCCGCGCTTCCTCGAACGCGTCGGCCGACCACGGCCACCAGTCGACCGGGTTGTCGGCGTGCTGGAGCAGATAGGGGGAAGTCTCATGGGCCAGGCGGTTCGGCATGGGTCCATCCTCTCCCAATGAGGCGCGGGGAGCGGGGAGCGGAGGGAGTTATCCACAGGCCTGCCGGAATCCGTGCGGACGCGGAACACTGTGCGTACGGCGACGATCACCGCCGGAGATTGCTGGAACTGCTGGAGGGGGATGGGCATGCCGGGCTCACTGGCTGTGCTCCGCGACGACCACCGGGCGGAAGCGGAAGCACTGTTGACCAGAGCCGTCGAGGAAGAGGTGCGGCGCTCGGGCGGCCGGCTCGACGGGGACACGCTGCTCAGCCGGGCGCGGTCGGTGCTGGAGGATCTGGCGGGCAGCGCCGCCGAGGAGTACACCGCGTATGTCCGCGTGCTGGACGAGGCCGCCGCCGAGCAGCCGTCGCTGTCGAGGCGGCTGTCGCGCAAGGAGCTGGGCACTCCCGCGATGGCGACGGCCGTGGCGGCGGTGGCCGCCTTCGGCACGGACCTCGCGTACGGCACGGGCGCGGGCGCGGCGGTGGGTGTGGGGGCCGCCGCGATGGTGGCGGGCGCGGCGGCCACGGTCCTGAAGCTGACCGCGGGTCACTGGCCGGCGGCGCACCGGGAGGCCGGGAGACTCGGCCGGCCCGGCGGCGCGCAGCAGCTGCGGCTCCAGTGGCTGACGGCGCTGGAGGTGCGCGGCATCCGGCCGTTCCTCGACCAGCAGCGGATGCTGACGGCGGCGGCCCGCGGCGGCGGTGCGGCATCCCAGCCCGCCGCCTCGAAGGCCGGCCGCGGACCGCAGCTGCGCGGCGCGGACCGCAGCGCGGCGGCCCGGCAGCGGTCCCTGCTGGAGCACTCCTTCTCCCAACTTCCGCGTCCTGACGGACCGTTCGCGGGCCGGCGGACGGAGCTGACGCAGATCGCCCAGTGGGTGCATGCGGCCCGTGCGAGCACGGAGACCAAGCCGACGGTGGTGATACTGCACGGCGAGCCGGGCTCGGGGCGTACGGCGCTGGCGGTGCGGGCCACCCATCAGCTGCGCGATCAGTTCCGTGGCGCGTGTGTGGTGGATCTGCGCAGTGACACGCCCGGTGAGGTGCCGCTGCCGACCCGGGACGCGCTGCTGCATCTGCTCAACCGGCTGGGCGCACCGCGCGAGCAGCTGCTGTTCCGCGAGCGTCCGTCCCAGGAACAGCACGTCAAACGGCTCACCGATCTCTACCACCAGCATCTGACGGGCCTTCCGGTGACGGTGCTGCTGGATGACGCCGCGGACCCGGAGCAGGTGCGCACTCTCGTTCCGGAGCGGTCCGACAGCCTGGTGCTGGTCACCTCCCGTACGCCTCTGGAGCTGCCCGGGGACATCGACGCATGGGTGCATCAGCTGCCGGTGGGAGCGCTGGACGCCGCGGGCACCGAAGAGCTGCTGCGCGCCGCCACCGCGTCCGGCGGTGAAGTCCCGGACGCCTCCGGCCCGTACGACTCACAGGCCGTCGAGGAGATCTCCGAGCTGTGCGCGGGCCTGCCCCTGGCGCTGCGGGTGGCGGGCTCCTCACTCGGCTCACGCAGCGCCACCGCACTGGCCACGGACCTGGCGGCCTACGGCCCGGTGCCGCCCGTGCAGCGTGCGCTGTCGCTGCGCTACGCCGACCAGTCGGAGACGGCCCGGCGGCTGCTGCGCCGGCTGGCGCTGGTGGGCCGGGCGAGCCTGGGGGCGGCGGCCTCGGCGGCGCTGCTGGGTGTCGAGCAGGCGGAGGCGGAGCGGCAGCTGACGACGCTGGCCCGGGCGGGGCTGATCGAGCATGTGCGCGGCGAGCGCTACCGCCTGCACGCCCTCGTGCACAGCTTCGCGCACGACCGCTTGATGGACGAGGAGGAGCCGGGCGAGCGCGGCGCGGCCCAGGAGCGGCTGATCCGCGCCTATGCGGAGCTGGCCGACTCGGTGATCCGGCTGGTCGACGGCCGTACGTCCACCCGCGCCGACCGCTTCGGCTCCCATGGCTTCACCTCCCTGGACGCGGCCCTGCAATGGCTGGACGACGAGACCAGCTTCATCACGGCCGCGCTGCGCCACGCCGACCAGGGCGTGGACCAGGCCGCCGTCTCACATCTGCTGGGCGCGCTGGCCGACTACTGCCTGCTGCGCGGTGACCTCTACCGCCTGGGCGAGCTGAGCGAGCTGACCCGGGCCGTCGGGCAGGGGCTGCTGGTCCGTTCGGTGCAGTGGCGTACGGGTGTGGCGGCCCGGCAGCTGGGCGAGCTGGACAAGGCGCGGACGACGCTGTCGTCGGTGGTCGATCTGTATTTCGAGGCGCAGCATCCGGCGGGCGCCGCCCGTGCGCTGCGCGATCTGGGCATCACGCTCCAGCAGCAGGGCAATCTCGTGGAGGCCGCGGCCAAGCTCCGTGAGGCACTGGAGCTTCAGTCCGCACCGGACATGCACGGCGACCGGGCCTGGACGCTGCACGCCCTGGCGGCGGTGGAGCGCGACCGCGCGCAGATCGCCGATGCCCTCACCATGCTGCGGGAGGCGCTGGCGCTCCACGAGGAGAGCGAGAGCATCCACGGCCAGGCCTGGGCGCACTTCCAGCTCGGCCAGGTGCATCTGCGGAGGGGCGACGTACCGGCGGCGGAGCGCGCACTGCATGCGGCGATGGAGCTCTACGGCCGTACGCACGACGAGCGCGGTGAGGCCTGGGCGATGACACAGCTGGCGCGCGCCCGGCTGGTGGACGGTGAGCCGGGGCCGGCGGTGGACCAGCTGCGCCAGGCGCTGCCGCTGCACCACCAGCACGAAGACGCCCGCGGTGAGGCCTGGACGATGTACTACCTGGGCCAGGCGCTGGAGGAGCGCGGCGAACACGATGCGGCGCTGCGGCAGCTGGAGCGGTCGCGGACGATGTTCAGCCGGATGCAGGACGGCTACGGCCTGGCCTGCGCCCGGCATCACTCGGGCCGGGTGACCCGCGATCTGCGGGCGGAGCAGACCGGCTCGCTGCGCAACAGCGGCTTCGCCCGGCAGCTGCTCCAGGACGCCCGTAAGGACTTCCAGCGCATAGGGGTTCCGCACGGGGAAGCGTGGTCCTGCCTGGAGCTGCTGATCATCGACGCCGGCAACGGCCGGCCGGCCCAGGCACTGGAGCTGGCCGACGAAGCGGCGCGCCTGTTTGCCGGCTACGGCGACCGGCGCGGCGAGGACTGGGCGCGTTTCCTCCGCTGCACGCTGCTGCCGCTCGCCTCGCCGGGCGGGTCCGTGGTGGGCGCGGCCGTCGCCCAGGAGGAGCTGGCGCAGCTGATCCGCGAGAAGCACGCGTCCCGCGATTCCAAGCTGGAGGACTGTGCGGAGGCGTTCGCGCTGCTGCTGGACCGCGGGGTGGAGCCGGAGACGGGGTGGCAGGCATGGCGGCTCGGCATGGTGCCCAACCGCCATGCCCGCGAGGTCATGGGGGTACAGGTCACGCCGACCGCCACGGAGTGACGCCCCGGCACGGCGGAGCGCCGGGCCACGGCACCGCGGTGTGCACGGTGTGCGCGAGGCGCGCCGGGTTCACCACCCCGCCGGTGCCCCGCCGGTGCCGCGGCGGTGCCCGGGGTGGCGGATCGGGCCCGGCCCGCCGGCCGCTCGGGCCGACGAGCCGCCGGGCCGGTCAGCCGGCCGTGTCCATCGGCCGGCCGTCGACCGTCACCCGGTCTTCAGGGACCGGCAGGCCCGGCCCTCGGCCGGTCCTCAGCTGGTCTTCGGCTCGGGTGCCTGCGCGGCGGCGGCGGAGGCGGTGGTGCCCGCCTCGCCGTCCTCCGGCTGCTCCTCGAAGTCCACCTTCTTCATCTGCTTGTTCATGGACTTCATCAGCAGCCACACGGCGCCGCCGATGACCGCGAAGACGATGAAGCCGAGGACGCCGGGGGTCACTTTGTCCTTGTCGAAGCTGTCGGCAAGGGTGACGAAGTGCGTCAGGGCGAGGGTGCTGGTCGCGCTCATCATGGGCTCAATTGTTGCGGATGCCCGCGAAGAGGTCGTCCTCGGGGAGGGAAGTGTCCACGAGCGACTTCGCGAGCTCGTACTCTTCCGTCGGCCAGACCTCGCGCTGGATGTCCATCGGCACCCGGAACCAACCACCGTCGGGGTCGATCTGAGTGGCGTGGGCGATCAGCGCCTTGTCACGGATTTCGAAGAAGTCGGCGCACGGGACATACGTGGTCAGCGTGCGCTCGCGCCGCTCGAACTGCTTCCAGCGCTCCAGCCACTCGCCGTAGGGCGAATCCATGCCGCGCTCCAGCAGCGCCTCGTGCAGCGCGACCGTGCGCGGCCGGTTGAAGCCCTGGTTGTAGTAGAGCTTCTGGGGCTGCCAGGGCTCGCCGGCCTCCGGGTACTTCTCCGGGTCGCCGGCCGCATCGAAGGCCACCATCGTGATCTTGTGGGTCATGATGTGGTCCGGGTGCGGATAGCCGCCGTTCTCGTCGTAGGTCGTGACGACCTGCGGCTTGAACTCCCGGATCAGCTTGACCAGCCGCCCGGCCGCCTCGTCGACGTCCTGCAACGCGAAGCAGCTGTCGGGCAGCGGCGGCAGCGGGTCGCCCTCGGGCAGCCCGGAGTCGACAAAGCCCAGCCACTCCTGCTTCACGCCCAGGATCTCCCGGGCCTCGTCCATCTCCTTCTTCCGTACTTCGTGGATGTGCTCCTCGATATACGGGTCCCCCTGGAGTTTGGGGTTGAGGATGGAACCTCGCTCACCGCCTGTGCAGGTGGCGACCAGCACGTCCACCCCCTCGGACACGTACTTGGCCATCGTGGCCGCACCCTTGCTCGACTCGTCGTCGGGGTGGGCGTGGACCGCCATCAATCGCAGCTGCTCAGTCAAGACTCGATCCTCAGTAAAGGGCCGGAGAAGATGCCTCCTATAGTGACCGAAGCGAGGGGGCGCTGTATTCCCTGGGGCGGGGACCCCCGGGGGGTTCGTGACTCAGGTCCCCCAACCAGGAGGATGGATCATGACCGCGGTGCGCGAAGGGCTCCCCGACGGACGCTACGGCCGCTCCGCGGATGAGCGTGCGGACCGTAAGCTCAAGATCATTGGTGCGGTGCTCGGCGCCGCCCTGCTGGGCGTGATCGGCTGGTCCGGCATCTCGTACATCACGGGGCAGGACCTCAGCGGCCGCGTGATCACCTGGGACGCGGTCTCCGACCACGCCGTCAAGGTCCATCTCGAGGTCGTCAAGGACACCGACGACAAGGGCGTGTGCACGCTCCGCTCACAGGCCGAGGACGGCTCGGAGGTCGGCCGCAAGGACGTCACCGTCGACCAGCGCTCGGACCAGGTGGACACCGAAGTCACGGTGCGTACGACGAAACGGGCGACCAATGCCGTGCTCGTCGGCTGTACGCCCGCGGGCAACGGCTGACCTGCGCGGCAGCGCCCACAGGCCCGGCACGCGGGCCCACGGCGCCCCGTACGGCCCGCCCCGCGCCCGCCCCGCCCCGCGCCCGCGCCACGCCCGCCGGCCCCGCGCCCGGCCGCTGCGCGTGTCGCGACCGTCTCTGATCAGCGATGATGCGTTGCTGGGCGGCCGCTGCGAATTTCCTCTTCCCCGTTTTGTGCCGGAATTGTTAGGCTCGTGGTTTCGCCCACCCGTGAAGGCGCAAACCTTCCTGGTAGGGCGTTTGATTTATCCCCAGTACCGACGAGGAGCACCTGTGACCCAGACCAGCGAAAACGTCACCTGGCTTACCCAGGAGGCGTATGACCAGCTCAAGGCCGAGCTGGAGCACCTGTCTGGTCCCGCACGCGCCGAGATCACCGAGAAGATCGCGGCGGCCCGCGAGGAAGGTGACCTGAAGGAGAACGCCGGGTACCACGCGGCCAAGGAAGAGCAGGGCAAGCAGGAGCTGCGCGTCCGCCAGCTCACCCAGCTGCTCCAGACCGCGAAGGTCGGCGAGGCCCCCGCCGCCACCGGCGTCGTGGCTCCCGGCATGGTGGTCACCATCGCGTTCGACGGGGACCCGGACGACACGCTGTCGTTCCTGCTGGCCTCCCGGGAGTACGCGAGCTCGGACATCGAGACCTACTCCCCCCAGTCGCCGCTGGGCACCGGCGTGAACGGCAAGAAGGTCGGCGCCGAGGCGGAGTACGAGCTCCCCAATGGCAAGAAGGCGGCCGTGAAGATCCTCGACGCGAAGCCGTACACGGGCTGAGTCCCGAGGCTTCCCTCGACGCCGAAGCGGCCCGGAGCATGACGCTCCGGGCCGCTTCGCGCTGTCTGCGGCGCCAGGCCGCCGAGGCCGTACGCGGCTCAGGCCGCGGCCGCCGAGGCCGTACGCCGCTCAGGCCGCGGCCGACCGGTATTTGCGGACGGCCAGCGTCCGGAAGACCGCGATGATCAGGACGGACCAGATCACCGAGGCCAGCACCGGGTGTTCCATCGGCCAGGCACCGGTCACCGACGTCGGCGCCCGGTCGATGGTGTTGCCGAACAGCTCCCGGGCCGCGGCCACCGTCGCGCTGAACGGGTTCCACTCCGCGACGTGCTGGAGGAACGCCGGCATGCCGTTGACCGGAACGAACGCATTCGAGATGAAGGTCAGCGGGAAGAGCCAGATCAGGCCGCCCGACGTGGCCGCCTCGGGCGTACGCACCGTCAGGCCGATGAGCGCGCCGATCCAGGAGAAGGCGTAGCCCAGCAGGAGCAGCAGCGCGAAGCCGGACAGCACCTCGGCAAGGCTCTCGTGGGTACGCCAGCCGATCAGCAGCGCAACGACCGCCAGCACCACCAAGGTCAGCGCGGTCTGTACGAGGTCGGCGAGGGTACGGCCGGTGAGCACCGCACCGCGGGACATCGGCAGCGACCGGAAGCGGTCGATGAGGCCCTTGTGCATGTCGTCGGCGATACCCGCGCCGGCACCCGCCGTGGCGAAGGTGACGGTCTGCGCGAAGATCCCGGCCATCAGGAACTCGCGGTAGGCCTGGGCGTCGCCCACCGGGGCGCCGGGGATGTTGATCGACCCGCCGAAGACGTACGTGAACAGCACCACGAACATGATCGGCTGGATCAGCCCGAAGATCACCACCTCGGGGATCCGCAGCATCCGGATCAGATTGCGCTTGGCGACGACCAGCGAGTCGCGTACGGATCTGCTGAGGCCGCCCCGTGGCTGCGGGGTGCGGGTGCGGGCGTCGCCGGCCGCTTCGGTCACCGTGGTCACTTCACGCCCTCCTTGTCGGTCGTCGCGCTCGCGTCCGCGTCGACCGCTCCGGCCGCCGGCGTCTTGCCCGGCGCGGCGCCCGCGGCGCCCTTGCCGCCCTTCTTCTGCCGGCCGACGGCGCCCTTGCCGCCCGCGCCGTTCTCCTCCGCGGCCTCCGCGGCGTGCCCGGTCAGCGAGATGAACACATCGTCGAGGGTCGGGCGGCGCAGCCCGATGTCGTCGATCTCCACCCCGCGGACGTCCAGTTCACGGATGACCTCGGCGAGCAGCTTGGCGCCGCCCGTGACGGGGATCGTGAGCTTGCGGATGTGCGGTTCGACCGTGCCCTCGCCCTTGCCGAAGCCGCGCAGGACCTCGTCGGCGACGGAGAGGTGGTCGGGGGAATGCACCACGACCTCGACGCGCTCGCCGCCGGTACGCGCCTTGAGCTGGTCGGAGGTGCCGCGGGCGATGACCTTGCCGTGGTCGACGACGCAGATGTCGTGGGCCAGACGGTCGGCCTCCTCCAGATACTGCGTGGTGAGCAGCAGGGTCGTACCGCCCGCGACCAGCTCCTGGATGACCTCCCACAGCCCCTGGCGGTTGCGCGGGTCCAGGCCGGTGGTCGGCTCGTCCATGAACATCACGGGCGGGCTGACGACGAGTGCGGCCGCGAGGTCGAGCCGGCGGCGCATACCGCCGGAGTAGGTCTTGGCGGTGCGGTCGGCGGCGTCGCCGAGATGGAAGCGTTCCAGCAGTTCGGCGGCCCGCCGCTTGGCGTCGCGCCCGCTCATCTGGTAGAGCTGGCCGACCATCATCAGGTTCTCGCGGCCGGTCAAGTACTCGTCCACGGCGGCGAATTGGCCGGAGAGGCCTATCGAGCGCCGCACTTCGTCGGGGTGCGCGAGGACATCGATCCCGGCGACCACCGCCTTGCCGCGGTCGGGCCGGAGCAGGGTCGTCAGGACCCGTACCGCAGTGGTCTTGCCGGCACCGTTGGGGCCGAGCATTCCGAGGACGGTTCCTTCGGGAACGTCGAGATCGACGCCGTCCAGTGCCCTCACGTCGCCGAAGGTCTTCACCAGACCTTCGGCGTAAATGGCGCCTGGCATATGGGTACTCCCATGGCTTGGGTCAGTTCCAGGTCGAATATTACGGTCGGCGGCTTATGCCTGCCCTGCGGGCATTTGTCCGCAACGGAACGCCACGACTCCTCGGCCCCCCGCAGCGGCGATACTACGGCGGAACGCGATACATCGCGATACAAAATTCGATTTTCCGCGCACGAACGGAAGGGGAACAGTCGTTCGCCGGCGGGTGTGGGGAGGGCGCCACGGTATACCCGCAGCGCCCTTGGGCCCTATCGATTTACGGCAAATCCCCTGGGCGGTAGCCGTGCCGCGGCCGCACGCCGCGCCCGCCCACTGCCGCCGCCGCTGCCGTACACGGGCTCACTCCGCGACGGCGTAGCCCGCCTCGTGCAGCGCCGCGCGCACGTCGTTGCAGTGCGCCGGCCCCTGCGTCTCCAGATGCAGCTCCACCTCGACCTCGGTCAGCCCGAGCTGCGGATCCGTCCGCACATGGCCGACGTCGAGCACGTTGGCATCGGCCTCCGACAGCACCCCGAGCAGCGTCGCCAGCGCCCCCGGCCGGTCCGTCAGCCGCAGCCGCAGCGAGAGATAGCGCCCGCCGGCGGCCATGCCGTGCCGCAGGATGCGCTGCAACAGCAGCGGGTCGACATTGCCGCCGGACAGCACCGCGACCACCGGCCCCTCGAAGGACTCCGGTTCGGCGAGCAGCGCCGCCACCGGGCTCGCCCCGGCCGGCTCCACCACCAGCTTCGCCCGCTCCAGACACAGCAGCAGCGCACTGGAGAGCTTGTCCTCGGTGACCGTACGGACCTCGTCCACCAGCTGCTCGACCATCCCGAAGGTCACCTCGCCGGGCCGCCCGACCTTGATGCCGTCCGCCATCGTCGAGAGCCCCTCGATCGCCACCGGACGCCCGGCCGCCAGCGACGGCGGGTAGCAGGCCGCCCCCGCCGCCTGCACCCCGACGATCTTCACGTCCGGCCGCAGCGCCTTGACCGCGAGCGCGACCCCCGCGGCGAGCCCGCCGCCGCCGATCCCGATGACGATGGTCCGCACCTCGGGGCACTGTTCGAGGATCTCCAGGCCGACGGTGCCCTGACCGGCGATGATGTCGGGGTGGTCGAAGGGGTGGATGAAGACCGCGCCGGTCTCTCGCGCGTAGTCCTGGGCGGCGGCCAGCGTCTCGTCCACCACCTGGCCGTGCAGCCGTACTTCTGCGCCGTATTCGCGGGTCGCGGCGACCTTGGGCAACGGGGCGCCGACCGGCATGAACACCGTCGACCGCACCCCCAGCAGCGACGCCGCGAGCGCCACGCCCTGCGCGTGGTTGCCGGCGCTGGCGGCCACCACACCCGCCGCCCGCTCCTGCGCCGACAGCCCCGCGATCCGTACGTAGGCGCCACGGATCTTGAAGGAGCCGGTGCGCTGGAGGTTCTCGCACTTGAGGTGAACGGGCGCGCCGACCAGCCCGGACAGATAGCGGCTGCCCTCCATCGCGGTGGCCCGGGAGACACCGGAGAGCATCTTGTGCGCCGCGCGCACGTCATCGACCGTAATCGCGGCGACCGGACCCTCGGCGGAGTGTGCGGAGGCGGAGGTTCCGTGCGGCGTACGCGGCGTGTGGTCGGCCATATCGCCAGTCTTGCAGTTCGCCCACCGCGGGGCCTTTTCTGCCCGAATGGCGATCAGGGCCGCGTCGGAAGCGGCGGACGGCGGCGCGGCGGCGGCGTTGGCGGCGGAGTCCCCGTACGGCCGCACGGGGGTTACGGGGCGTTATCGGAATGGACAGCCCAGGTACGCTCCGCGCCGGGTCCGCGTACGCTGTCCTCCCATCCATACGCACTTCCATCGAAGCGAGCTCCCGGCCATGCCCACCTCTTCGGACATGACGACCCACACCGACCCCGCTCTCCTCGACGCGCTGCAACACCAAGTGGCCGTCTTCGCCCGCCGCGCAGAACAGAGCCGGCTCGGCGGCGTCGGGCAGGCGCGCAATTCCATGGACCGCGCGGCCTACCTGCTGCTCAACCGCCTGGACCAGGAAGGCCCGATGGGCGTCAAGGCCCTGGCCGCCGGTATGGGCATCGACTCCTCGACGGTCACCCGGCAGGTCGCCCCGCTGGTCGACTCCGGTCTGGTCAGCCGCGCCACCCACCCGGAGGACGGCCGGGCCGTGGTGCTCCAGCTCTCCGAGCGCGGCCGCGCCCGCCTGGAGGAGGTGCGCACGTCCCGCCGCGCGCTGATGGCCCTGGTGACCGAGCAGTGGTCCGAGGAGGAGCGCACGGCGTTCACCACGCTGCTGACGCGCTTCAACGCCTCCCTCGCCGACATCACCGCGTCGCTGACTCCGGTGGGTCCGGCGTCCTGACTGCCGGCAGGTCCGGCGTCCCGACTGCCGACGAATCCGAGGCCCCGACGCCCGCGCGCCGGAAGAACTGACCCGGCGGACGCGGGCCGACCGCAAGCCGACGGACGCGGGACGACCGCAGGCCGGCGGGCCGCCGCACCCGTACGCGCCGTGACCGCATGCCTGCCGCCGCACCCGTCGCGCCCCGTCACCGCATGCCTGCCGCCGCGCCCCCGGCCCCGTGACCACGGGCCGCCGTACCCGTCACGCCTCTCCCGCACCCCGCGGACTGCCGCCCCCGTCACGCCTCTTGACCAGGTGGCCGCGCTGCCGTGCTATGAGGAGCCCAGGGTCGGGTGTCCGTCATCCGGGAGGCGCGGTGCGAGAGCGGCGACCGGCGCAGGAGCGCCGCCACGCCCGGGAGTTCAGGCTGTTCGTGGCGGGCGCGGCGGGCCGGCTGCTGCACACCGCCACCCTGCTGACCGGCGAGCCCGCCTCCGGGCCCGCGCCGGCCGCCGAAGAGTTGCTGACCTGCGCGCTCTCGCGGACGTACGCCGTCTGGGACCGGCTGCGCGGTGACGATCCGTACGAGCGCACCCGCCGGGAGATGTCCGCCCTCCCCCAAGCTCTTAAGGAGCAGGGCGGTGCCCCCATCGCGCGCACCGCCTGGCGCCACCGCCGGCCACGCGGCGGGCTTCTGGACCGGCTGTCCCCGCAGGAGCGTCTGGTGCTCGTCCTACGGCTGTACGAGGGCGTGGCCGAGGAGCAGACCGCGGCCCAACTCGGCCTGCCCGCCGAGCGGGTGCACGCCCTGTGCCTGCGCGCGGTCGCGGAGATGCGCAGCCGCCGCCCCGGGCCGGAGCCCTCCGCGGCACGCCGTCCCGCGCCGGCACCGGAATCCGGCCCGGCACCGGAATCCGGCCCGGCCCAGGACTCCGCGCCCAAACCGGCGGCCCCATGAGCCTCCCCGACCGCAAGGAGGCCGAGGTGCGGCGGATGCTGGCCGGGCCGCATCCGCTCGTCCCGCCCGATCTCGCCGAACGGGCCACCGCCCGCGGCCGCCGTCTCCTGGCGCACCGCAGGCTGGTGCGCCGCCTCGGCTGGCTGCTGGCGCTGCTCGCCCTGGCGGCGCTGACCTGGGCGGCCGTGCAGCACCCCTGGCTGCCCCCGCCGGCCCCCACCACCCCTCCCGTGGAGGGGTGGTGAACGGCAGGGCCGGCGACCGGTCCCGTCAGCCCAGCGCCTGCGCGAGGTCCGCCAGCAGGTCGTCGACGGACTCGATGCCGACCGAGAGGCGCACGAGGTCGTTGGGGACCTCCAGCAGCGAACCGGCCGTCGAGGCGTGCGTCATCAGCCCCGGGTGCTCGATCAGCGACTCGACGCCGCCCAGCGACTCACCGAGGGTGAACAGCTTGGTCCGGTTGCAGACCTCCACCGCCGCCTGCTCGCCGCCCGCGACCTGGAACGACACCATGCCGCCGAAGGACCGCATCTGCTTGGCGGCGATCTCGTGGCCCTGGTGCTCGGCCAGCCCCGGGTAGTAGACGCGGGTCACCTTGTTGTGGGAGGTGAGCAGGTCCGCGATGCGTGCCGCGTTGGCGCTGTGCCGGTCCATGCGGACGGCGAGCGTCTTGATGCCGCGCATCACCAGCCAGGCGTCGAACGGTCCGGCGACCGCCCCCATCGCGTTCTGGTGGTAGGCGAGTTCCTCGCCGAGGGCGTCGTCGTTGACGACAAGAGCGCCGCCGACCACATCCGAATGCCCGCCCATGTACTTGGTCGTGGAGTAGACCACCACGTCCGCGCCGAGAGCGAGCGGCTGCTGAAGGTAGGGGCTGGCAAAGGTGTTGTCGACAACGAGCTTGATCCCGGCGTCATGCGCGACACCGGCCAGCGCCGAGATGTCGCTGATGCCGAGCAGCGGGTTGCTGGGCGTCTCCACCCAGATCGCCTTCGTACGGGGCCGCAGCGCGTCGCGTACGGCCTTCGGGTCGGAGGTGTCGGCCACCGACCACTCCACACCCCAGCGCTCGACGACCTTCGAGATGAGACGGAACGTCCCGCCGTAGGCGTCATTGGGGATGACGACATGGTCGCCGGGGGTCAGCAGGGTGCGCAGCAGGCAGTCCTCGGCGGCGAGGCCGGAGGCGAAGGCGAGGCCGCGGCGGCCGCCGTCGAGCGCCGCGAGGTTCTCCTCCAGGGCGGTCCGGGTCGGGTTGGCGCTGCGGCTGTACTCGTAGCCGCCGCGGAGCCCGCCGACCCCGTCCTGCTTGTAAGTGGATACCTGATAGATGGGCGGTACCACCGCGCCGGTGGCCTCGTCGGGCTCCTGACCTGCGTGGATGGCAACGGTTTCAAAATGCTGGTGGCGTGGTTCGCGCTGATCGCTCATGTCTGCCGAGGGTAGTCGGCCTCGCGACCGAACTTTTCGGAACTTTCTGGTTGGCTGGATAGTGGATACATACGAGGGACCACACACAGGTTCCCCGCGCACCCCATCCGCCGCCCGTCACCCACACCCTCCTCCCACCCCACTCCTCCTCTCCGCGCCACGCCTTCGACCCGCACCGTTACAGGCAGCCGTTACAGGTACAGGACACCCCACATGGACGCTCTGCTGGTTCTTCTCGCCGCGCTCACGCTCGGCGGCTTCGTCTTCCTGCCCTGGATGCGGCGCCGGCGGGCCGGGCAGCACACCCGGCAGGGCATGGTGGTGGCCTCCGACCCGATGGCCGGCTACGGCTTCGTACCGCTGGAGGAACTCGACGTACGGCTGCCCGGCCCCGACCAGGAACTCGCCGAGGCGCTCGCCGAGATGCGCCGCACGCACGACTGGCGCCCGGCCGCCGCGCTGCTGAAGTCCACCGGCGACGACTGGGAGCGCCGCTGGCAGCGGGTGCAGACGCTGGCCGGCGCCGCCGCGTTCGAGCTGGCCGCGGAAGAGGCGACGGAGCAGCAGCGGCGCGGTACGGCGCCGGGGTACGGCGACGGCGGGCGGACCGGCGGGATCTGGCTGCGCACCTGGCGCTCGGAGGCCCCCAAGGACCCCGGCGGCGCCCAGACGCACGCCCAGTTCCTCGTCGTCCAGGCGCTGCGCGACCCGGGCTCGGAGGACTTCCGCATGATCCTCGAAGAGGCCCGTACGGTCTGCCGGGAGGCGGCCCTGCTGGCGCCCGGCAGCCCGATCCCGTACATCACGGAGCTGGCCGTCGCCCGCGGCCTGGGCGACCGCCCCGCCGACTACGAAGAGCTGTGGTCCAAGGTCGCCCAGCGCGCTCCGCAGCACATGGGCGCGCATCTCGCCGCGCTCCCGTACTGGTCGCAGAAGTGGCACGGCTCCCGCGAGGAGGCCGAGGCCTTCGCCGAGCGCTCGGCGGCCGCCGCCCCGGCCAAGACCCTCCTCCCGGCCCTCCCTCTCTTCGCGGTCTACGAGCACCTCCCCGAGGCCAACATGGTCCGCAGCCTCTACCAGAGCGCCGTCGTCGAGCGCGCCATAGAAGGCGCCCACTTCGCCCTCCGCGAGGCCCCCGCCGACCACCCCATGGCCCCGCACGTCCGCCATCTCCTGGTCTGGTTCCTGGTCCGCGCCGAGCGCTACCCGGAGGCCATGGAGCAGCTCCGCCAGGTCGACGGCCATGTCGGCGCCGTCCCCTGGTCGTACGGCCGCAGCCCCGCCGCCGAGTACGCCGCCTACCGCGCCCTGGCCATCGCGGGCTGGGAACAGCTCGGCGGCGGCAGCTCGGCGGGCTTTCCGCCGGCGGGGCAGTAGCCGCCCTGGCCGGAAAACGTGGCTCACGCGCCTGCGCCCGCAGCGGCCGGCCGACGCCCCGGCCATGAGCATCGGCCCCTCGGCGATCCCGGAATCCGGACAACCCGTGCATCATCCGGCGTCCCTCCGGGGGCGGCTCCAGCTCCGGCTCCGGCTCCGGCTCCGGCTCCGGCTCCGGCTCCGGCTCCGGCTTCGGCTTCGGCTTCGGGCCGGAATACCCCCCACCCCGACAACGTTGAGCGCACTAAGGACACTGCGTGCCACGTCGGTGCCACGTCGCTCGCCCCAGCCCCAGGAGCCTGATCCGGATGCTCTTCTCCCGCTTCAAGACCCACCTCCCCACGCCGGACGAGGCCCTCGAAGGCCGCCCTGAGCGCCCGTTCGCCGTCCCCGACCGGCACACCGTCCTCGGCAACCCGCTGCTCGGCCCGTACCCGGACGGCCTGGAGATCGCCGACTTCGGCCTGGGCTGCTTCTGGGGCGCCGAGCGGAAGTTCTGGCAGACCAAGGGCGTCTGGACCACCCTCGTCGGCTATCAGGGCGGCCACACCCCCCACCCCACCTACGAAGAGGTGTGCAGCGGCCACACCGGCCACACCGAGGCCGTCCGCGTCGTCTACGACCCCGCCGTGATCCCGTACACGGCCCTGCTGAAGCTCTTCTGGGAGTCGCACGACCCGACCCAGGGCTTCCGCCAGGGCAACGACGTCGGCACCCAGTACCGCTCCGCCATCTACACCCACTCCCCCGCCCAGCAACAGGCCGCCGAAGCCTCCCGCGACGCCTACCGCACCGTCCTCCAGAACTCCGGCTACGCCGACATCACCACCGAAATCCTCCCCGCCGACGGCACCCGCCCCTTCTACCCGGCAGAGGGCTACCACCAGCAGTACCTTTCAAGCAGCAAAAACCCGAACGGGTACTGCGGGATCGGCGGGACGGGCGTGAGCTGCCCGGTAGGGGTGGCTCCGGCCGGGGACTAACTCGGGAGCATCACCCCAGGTAGGGGCACTCCCGACGCTCCAGGAAGTGCCGGATACGGAGCTGCTGCGTGTGGTGCATCGGGAGATCGCCGACCTCATCGGGGTGGATGAACCGCAGCTCCGTGGACTCGTCCGAGATGGCAAGCTGCCCTCCGACGAGGCGCGCGGTAAAGCACACGTTGAACTGTCGCCGTACCTCCCCGTCCGTGTAGGCGATCACGTGACGGGGATCGGTGTACGTCCCCACCAGCCCTGTGATCTCCACATCCAGCCCGGTCTCCTCCTTGACCTCCCGGACCGCGGTGCCGGGAAGGGAGTCGGTCATCTCCATGCCACCGCCGGGCAGGGCCCAGAGGTCATTGTCCCGACGCCGCTGGAGCAAGATGCGGCCCTCACCATCGGTCACCACAGCTGAAGCGGCAACGACGAGACTGTTGGGCTCGGGGGCGTCGGGATCGTCGTAATACTCGGTACGCGACAGGGTTCACTCCTCGGATACAGGCTTCGCCGCCGTCCACACCGCGTCGAAGCTCAGGGCGTAGGTGTCGAAGATTCCACCATCCCTGTTGCGGCGAAGGTGCCATACCGGTGCCCCATAGGCATTCACGCCCCAGACATGGGCATTGGCCAGGAGCTGATCGTCCGCCCGGTAGATGGAGTTGTACAGCGTGGTTCCGTGGGTCCGGATCTCGATTCCGGGTACCCCGAGCAGCGGCCGGAAGTGCATAAGGGCGAGCCGGCAACGCGATTCGATGCCGTGCCCAAACCGTTCCTCCTCTCCCCGCTGCCGCACGTTCTCGCTCTCCGCGTCGCCCAACGCGATCCGCACGGAGCACCCTTCGGCGGCGCGCTCACGGAGCAGGTCGTTCAGGCGGGGAAACGCCTCATGCAGGAAGACTGCCGCATAGACAAGTACGTCAATGTTCTCGCGGGCCTCCGCCAGCATGTCCGTAAACGTGGACACGGGGACATCAGCCCGCTGGTCGTACAACGCGACCAGCTCCGAGCTGACAGCGCGGGCAGAGCGTGCTTGCCTGAGCGCCGGCCAAAGTGCATGCACGTCTTCTCCTAACGTCTCAGCCGCCAGCAGGGCCGTCGCCCGTCGCGGGATCCGGCCCAAGTTGACCCATCGCTCAACGGACTTGGGGTCCACCTGAGTACTGGCTGCGAGGGCGGCGTGGGTCCACCCTCCGACTGCCATGGCGGCTCGAAGCCTCTCGTTCGGCATCCGCAGTCTCTCCCTGAATGTCGGGACGTCGCTAGGGACGTTCTACCGCCTCCGGGACGTCCCAAAATGGGTTTTGGGAGAGGTTCCTACGTCCTGGGTACCGCCGTGATCCTCCTTGCATGAGCGACAAGAAAGCCCCCGCGGTGGGCACTTTGACGCTGGACTCCAGGAGCGGCCGGGTCGGCCGGGTCATGGACTTTGAGGGGCCGCACGTACAACTGCGGCCGCCCCAAGGCGGGATCGAATGGGACGCACGACCGGAGGATCTGCGTCCGCTCGGTTCCTGTGACGACCTGAGCTCACGGGTGGCAGAGCGCAACGCTCACAGCAGGAGCAGGCTGTGACCAGGTCGGTCTATCGCTACCTCAGGTGGACGATGGGGCCGGAGACCGCTCCGGAAGCCACCGAGATGGTGCACAAGTTGGAGTGCATGTCCTGCGACACCGCAGCAGACCCCTCGGAAGAATTCGAGACCGCACGAGACTGGGCCTTCTCGCATACCGGCCAACATCCCTCGCACCGCGGGTACCGCGAGACCGTCACACGATTCTGGCGCATGACGCCAACGGACGGTGAGTGCCTGTGAGACAGCGATTATTCAGCGTTCTGATCGTGGCCTTCTGGGCGGCGATAGTCGTGCCGCTTGTCGTCATCAGCACCCCTGACAACGGCTGACCCAAGACATGTGAGACCGGACCACCTCGCCTGCACAGCATCCGAGGTGGTCCGGGCCGGAGCCTTCGCGGACCCCGGTGCCGATGGTACTGGGGCCGTTGTCATGCCCGTTGACCGGCGGGTGGACAGCCCCAGGTAATCAACTACTGCTCCTGGGAGTGACGTTCTGTGCAGCACGATCCGATGGATCCGAACTTCGACGACGAGGCTCTGAAACCGGACGGCTGGATGTGGGTACGCGGAGTGGACTACGTGGCCGACTGGCGGAGCGCGGTGGCGCTGCGACGGAGCTAAAGGGCGCGATGGATGAGGCAGGCATCGACACGACCGAGGTCATGTCGACGGCATAGACAACGACTGATGGTTCGGGAGTACTCCGGCTGTCACTGCCTGTGGAGGCTGCCGGCTTCTCCATGGCGCGATGTACTGTTCGACTCAATCGTGAAGGACTGGGAGCGCTGACGCTCCGCAGCGTAGGGAGCTCTGGCTCCTGTCCTTTCCTTTGGGAGGACAGGCATGCTCGGGTTCGCGGGGAAGTTCTGACCTGAGCCGTCGAAAGCCAGCCAGGGCGGCGGGCACGCCGAAAGAGCACCCGCCATGCGTATCTCCAGCAAGCCCCGTTCCAGGCTTAGCCGTGCATCTTGAGCGCGTCATGAGTGGACCCCACCTCGGGCCGCTGTCGACGTGGTTGCACAATGCTTTGGCTATTCCGTAAGAGCCATTCGGTCATGGGCCGGTGGATGGTGGGCGCAACGCTCCAACTAATTGGGCATCAGCTTCGTCTTGCTGCTTTGGCCTGGCTGTCCGTATTATGCGGTTACTGTACTTCGCTGCTGTACAGTACAGCGGGCTGACCACCGCTTTAGGAGTTCGTTCAAGGCGCCGACCCACCGCGTCATAGCTGGCGCCCGCACTCCGTAGGAAACCGCCCCGATCCGCATGTTCCTGCCGTCGTTGATGTCGGGCGTGGATGTCGGCGGCCTGCCTGTAGGCTAACGCGCACACGGCTCCGGAGGACCCATGTGTCTTCCATATTTCGGCAGGTCAGGCACCTAGGAGCGGCCTATACGCCTCCGCCGGTCCACGCATAGGCCACAGCTAGCAGATAGGCCTGTCCTCCAGGTATTGATGTGGGCGCAGGGTCCGCGCTGCTGGTGGCCCCTGGGTGCGTCAGTGTCTATGGCTACCCAGAATCCCTTGGACTCCCGGGGGTGCCCCCAGGTTGTGCCATGACAAGCCGGGATGCTTCGATCCTCAGCGCGGCGAGGCCGACCGGGGTCAGTGCACCTCTCACCTACCGAGATGGTCCGCGAGCACCGTGTACGTCGGAGTTATCCCTCAGATAAACAGCTGCTGCGGTGCTGAGGCTTGAGGGCCTAACGCCCACGCGCCTGAGCGCTCAGAATCACTTCGTATGCCAGGAAGCGAACGAGCTCGATGTCAGGCCCCAATGCCTCAGCCTCATCACTCTGGGGCAGAAGGGCGGGCGTGCTCTCAAACTTCGGGTCATCCTTCGCGTGCACAATTCGATTCCTGATCCGGTAAACTCGATCCGCCACCTGACTGAAAAGCGGAGACTGCTTATTGTCTGGGTTGATATTCTCGTTCACCCCCCGAATGGGGCCGTTCTTAGTGAAATGCTTCCCCCAGTCATGGTCTGCGAAGAAATCGCGAAGGCTTGAATCGCGTACGAATTCTTCGACAAGCACCTTGAGTTGACTGGCCTCTGAAGAGGTCGCAGCGTTCTCCCCCACAGAAAGGAGACGCATAAGGTACTTATCGTCACGGCGGTCGAACCGCGGATCGGTAAGTTCAAGTTCCAGCTTGCGTAGCGCATTCCTGCGCGCTGCGACAGGAAAGAAGTTCTCCAACACTTGATAGTAAGACAGGAAGGCCAGAGGTGGATTACCTGAGGCGCTGCCGGCGAAACCGAAGAGGACGGACACTTCTGGGTCGATACGGGTCTCGGGAAATCGAACGATACGATTCGGTCGAGTTGTGCGAGCGGGTCTTTGCTGACTAACTCGCGAGGGCCACCGGACGGCGCGAAGCTTGACGCTGTTTCGGACGTCGAGCTCGTAGATCAGAGAGTTAAGGATTGGCTCTGCCGCCGCTTCGATTTCTTCCAGTTTAATCGGCTGGCCGAAATCTATTTTCACGGTGTACGAGAATCGAGGACGCCCTCGATATCCGCTATTAGAAAGAACGTGACATGTGGGCGAGGGAGGTGAAATTTCGAGACAGGCTTTTTCTCCTATGAGATGCAACTTGCCGTCAGGTTCACCTCGTCGGTGCTCTGCGAAATCGAGAGCTTCCAGGCATTCATCATCACGAATATGCTGGCATGCGATGTCGATCTCATCCGCCACCATGCGACTCAGGGGGCGAATGGCGGAGGATGAGGCAGGGATCGAGGAGTTAGGTCGAATCAGAACCTCTATGTACCCCTTAGCGGGGACGGAAATTCCAGCCCATCGCGTGCATAGCACGACCCCGCGCGCAAGCGTGGTAGCCAGCTCTGGCGACCGGTCACGGGGGAGATGGTTGACATCGAAGGAGGACTCTCCCCACCTGGGATGCGCCGAGAAAATGATGTACTCGGACTCCATCCCTCGGACTTCGATTTCATGGTTCGCCAGATCTCGAATGACCTTAGTTTCCAGGGTGGTCGCCTGCTCGTCGACAGTGGAATCAACTAGCATTTGAGGACCGTTAGGGACGCCCGCCTCGTCGTCCTCGCCGTCGGCCCAGTCGTTATCGATCTCGACGTCGGTCATATGCCCCCCAGTTCAATCGTCTGCTGGGAGCAACGATAGGGAACAGACGAGGTCGGTGGAGCGGCTTTGGCCGGTGTCCTGCCCGGATTGGGGTCGAGCACGACCAGGGGGCCGTACGCTGGCCGGCAACTCGGTCAGCTCTTGAGCCCCCTCACCCCGGACGAAGCCGACTGGCTGCGGCGCGGATTGAGCCTGGCAGCAGAGGCGATCGAGGCAGCCCAGCCTCCATTCCAGCAGACGCTGGTCACCGTGTATCGCGTGTTGTTCCCCGAAACCAAGTTCCAGGCGGAGGGGCTGGCCGGAGCGATCATCACTGGTCACAGAAAGAGTTCAGCATCCCCGAAGTCGCCGTCGGCATCTCCTTCGACCGTGCCGCCAACCGCTTCGCCTTCAACTGGCAGTCGCATCAGCCCGGCCCAGGAGACGATGTGCGCAGGAAGCGCCCGCCCGGGATCTGCGTGGCCGCCTTCTGCAGGACGAACGAGGCGCGGAGTAGTACGACTGCCCCGCAGGGCGTTTTCGTGGGTCCGGGTCTCGACTCCGGTGCCCCGTGCAGCGGCCCGTAGTGCATGAAGGCCGGGCCAGCAGCGGGATGCTTGGATGGCTTCGGAAGCCGTTAGCTTGATCCGTATGGCCAGCCAGATCATCACTCTCATCGGCGTCCTGGTGGGCGCCCTCACATCCTTCTTCGCCACCAGCATGGCCGAACGTGCCAAGTTCCGGCGGACGTTGGCCACACGGTGGGACGAGCGGAAGCTGGACACGTACATCGAGTACACGTCGTGCATCAAGGAAGAGGTGCGGACAGCGAGGCGAGCCGTTGAGGCCGGTGAGCGAGGCGAGAGTCCGGCGGAGGCGCTTGCCGAGATGGATGCGGCAGAGGCGAGGCGGTCTCTCCTCTTCGAGGGGCTCGTCCTGCTGAGCAACGATGCGGCTATCGAGGCGGCCAACACGGTCAACCAGCGCACTTGGGACCTGTTGAAGTGCGCGCGCGGGCCTGCGCAGGAAGCTGTCGACCAGCGACCGGAGTTGAGCATGCTCGTCATCGAGGCGCTGAACGCCCTGCACATCGCGGCGCGTTCCGATCTCTTCATAAACGGCTCGCAGTTGGTGCGGCGGCGGTGAGCACTCGCCGCGGTCGTAGCGCTCGCCGTGCTGCGCGGCTTCGGCGGCTCCGTGTGCGTCCTGGTCGGCTGAACGTCACCGGCGGCGGGAGCGGTTGCGCGGAATTCGGCGGAATGCAGTGGAATGCAGTGGAATGCAGTGGATTTCAGGGGGAAATTTTCATGGGGCAGGACATCCAGTTCGTGCGGGTGACGGCGGCGGAGCTGGAGCGGGCGGAGCAGGAGCCGGACCGGGCGGACGAGTTGGTCGTCGAGCGCAGCGAGGAAGGCGAGGAGGACGACGACCTCGTCGGGTTCCTGGGGAGGGACTGGGCCGGGCTTCAGTACCTCTTCGATGCCGCGGAGGTTCCGGTGATGATCCTGGACGGCGGATCCACGATCGACGAGCACGGGATCTACACCGGCTGGGACGTCGAATCCGTCGCGCACGTGGCGGAGGAGCTGCGGAAGGCGGCCTGGGAGGACCTGGCCGAGCACTACGACCCGGAACAGATGCTGGAGGAGGACGTCTATCCCGGGCACGGCTACTGGGACCGGGACGGGAACGGTCTCGGCTACCTGGAGGGGGCCTTCGTCACCCTGCGGCACTTCTTCACCACTGCCGCGGCCGTGGGCTCCGCGGCGATCCGGGAATTCAATTTCTGACCGGCCGGCAGTCGCAAATTTTCCGATGCGAGGCAGGCGTCACATGGCAAGCCCACTGCGTGTCAGGGCGTTCACCACGGGTAAGCGAATGGTCCGCATAGTGGGCGTTCACCTCGTACGCGCAACACGTCCCTCCACACTCTTGAGGCTCTCCGAACGTCTCGATCAATGAACAGGCACGACCATGAGTCGGACATCCACCCGGTCCCCCCAGGGCTCCCAGCAGGCCCTACAGAACGGCGGCGAGCCCGTGTTGTCGCACGGGCTCAAACAGCGCCATCTGTCGATGATCGCGCTCGGCGGGGTCATCGGCGCGGGGCTCTTCGTGGGTTCCGGGGTCGGGATCGCCGCGGCCGGGCCGGCCATCGTGCTCCTCTTCATGGGTACCGGCGCGCTGGTCATGCTGATCATGCGGATGCTCGGTGAGATGTCCGCGGCCCGGCCCTCCACCGGCTCGTTCTCGGTGCATGCCGAGGAGGAGATCGGGTCCTGGGCAGGTACCACCTCGGGCTGGATGTACTGGCTGATGCTCTGCGCCGGTGTGGCCGCCGAGGCCACCGCGGCGGGCACGATCATGCACACCTGGGTGTCGTTCATCCCCGCCTATGGCTGGGTGGCGATCTTCATGGTGTTCTTCTGCGCCAGCAATCTGACCGCGGTCAAGAACTTCGGCGAGTTCGAGTTCTGGTTCTCCGCCATCAAGGTCACCATGATCGTCGCCTTTCTGGTGCTGGGCGTGCTCGGCATTCTCGGGGTGTTCGGCAGCGCCCCCGGCACGAGCCATCTCACCGGCCACGGCGGTTTCTTCCCGACCGGCGCCGCCGGCCTCGCCGCCGGGCTGCTGACCACCATTTCCGGGTTCGCCGGGCTGGAGACCGTCACCATCGCGGCGGCCGAGTCCGACCAGCCGAGCCGGAACGTGGCCCGTGCCGTCCGTACTGCCGTCTGGCGCATCGCCGTCTTCTACATCGGCTCCATGGCCGTGGTCGTCACCCTTGTGCCGTGGAACGACCCGAAGGTCGCCTCGGCCGGCCCGTACGTCACCGTGCTCGACAGGCTCGGCATCCCGGCCGCCGGCACGATCATGCAGATCGTGGTGCTGGTGGCACTGCTCTCCGCCATGAACGCCAACATCTACGGCTCGTCGCGCATGGCGTACTCCCTCGTCAACCGGGGCCAGGGGCCGCGTTTCCTGGGCAAGGTCACCAGGGGCGTACCGGCTGCGGCGGTACTGGCCTCCTGTGTGTTCGGCTTCGCGGCCGTCATCGCCGGGATCGTCTGGCCGACCACCGTGTTCGCCTGGCTGCTGAACATCGCGGGCTGCTCGGTGCTGGTCGTCTGGTCCATCGTCTGCCTCACCCAGCTGAAGATGCGCCGCCGTCTGGAGCGCGAGGCACCCGAGCTGCTCTCCGTACGGATGTGGGGCTTCCCCTACCTGACCTGGCTCGCGTTCGCCGCCATCCTCGGCGTCTTCGCCGTCATGGCCTCCAACGCGGACGGCCGTCAGCAGCTCGCCGGGACGGCCGTCGTGGTGGCGGCGCTGGCCTGCGCGGGCCATCTCAAGCAGCGCCGCGACGACCGCCGGGCCGACGTCACCGCCTGAGCCCGACGTCGCCGTCTGACGCGTCCCGCCGAACCCCCGTCCCGTGCCGGGGGATGCCGATCCTGCGCCGCCCGGATGCTGGTCCCCTGCCGCACGGATACCGCTCCCCTGCCGCCGTCTCCCGCCGAAGAGACGAAGAGGGCGTGTCCGCTGCCCGGCACTTTCGTTGGCCACCGCGCCGGTGGTGGCGGGGTGTGGGGTACGTCAGGAGCGTGGAGCAGTGAGCCGTTGGATCGTGGTCAACCTCCCTTCCTGGTTGCTGCTGGCAGGGCTCATCGTCGTTGTCGTCGGCGGGACGGCGGCCGTCCAGGCGTTCGTCCGGCACCGTTTCCCCCGCCTCAAGCAGGGCGGGCAGAACGAAGTCGCACAGTTCGTGTTCCCCGTGATCGCTGTGGTCTACGGGTTCCTCATCGGCTTCATCGTCCTTGCGCTCTGGGGCCAGGTGAACTCGGCCGACCAGACGACGCGGGCCGAGGGCGCCGGGGCGGTGCAGATGGCCGGGAGCCGCGAGGTGTTCGGCAAGGCCGAGAGCGCACGGATCCGGCAGAGCCTGCTGGAGTACGGACGCGCGGCAGCGGCCGAGTGGCCCCGCGCCGCGACCGGCCTCACCACGCCCGAGGCCGAGAACGCGCTGAACCGCCTGCACCGCACGTACGAGAACATCACGCCCCGCAACGACACCCAACGAGCCTTCCTCACCAGCTCGCTCGCGTCCCTGAGGGAAGTGAACCTCGCCCGTACGCAACGGCTGCTGGCGGCCCGCAGCAACCTCGGCCCGCCCCTGTCCTTGTGGATGGTGATCCTGCTGACCAGTGGACTGGTCCTCGGGTTCTCCGTCGTCTACGGCTCCGAGCAGGCCCGGATGCGCTACGGGATGGTCGGGGCGGTGAGCGTCCTGGTTGCCGCCAACCTGTTCCTCGTCACGGAACTGTCCTATCCCTTCCTCGGCGAGTTCGCCACGTCGCCGGAGCCGCTGAACACGGTGGTGGAGGTCCTGTCGTCGCCCCGGTAGACCGGAGGGCGCGCGGGCGGACGGACGGACGTAGCCAGTGCAGTTGGCTCAGGGTTGCGGGCTCTGTGGCCGGCGTGGTGGCCGACCGTGGTGGCTACCGGGACGGTGCCGGTCCGGGCCGGGAGCCGTAGGCGGAGAGGAAGCGGTTGCGGAAGGCGTCCATGCGCCAGACCGGGGCTTTGTGGCCGGGGTTGAGGCCGGGTGTCCAGCCCCAGTCGGAGATCCGTTTCAGGACGTCGGGGTCGTGGGCGACGATCGCGACCGGGACGTCCCTGCTGGCGTGGTCGCCGGAGACCTTCGCGACGGGCTGGTGGTCGCCGAGGAAGACGAGCACGGTGTTCTTGTTGCCGTACTTCTCCACATACGAGATGAGGCTGTTCAGGGAGTACTGGATGGACTTGCCGTACTCGGTCCGCACCTTGTCGGTCTGCTGCCATACGTCGACGGGGTGCTTGCCGGCCTTCTCGATGGAGCGGAAGACGGAGCCGTCGCCGACCTTGTCCCAGCCGATCGTCCTGGGGAGGGGCGCCCAGGGGTTGTGGCTGGAGGTCAGGATGATCTCGGACATCAGCGGCTTGTCGTGCGGTTTGCCGTGCTCCAGGCGCTCGAAGGCGGCGAGGCTGTACTGGTCGGGCATGGTCGACCAGCTGAACTTGGGTCCCTTGTAGCCGAGTTCCCGGGAGTCGTAGACGTGGTCGAGGCCGTAGAACGTGCCCTCCGGCCAGCTCTTGGTGACACCGGGCATGATGCCGACGGTCCGCCAGGCGCCGGTGCGCTTGAAGGCGCTGGTGAGGGTCAGATGATCGCCCGCGGTGACGGTGCGGTAGCGCTGCTGGTTGTCGATCCACAGGCCGGACAGGAAGGTGGAGTGGCCCAGCCAGCTGCTGCCGCCGTACGTCGCCGAGGTGAGCCAGCCGCTGCGGGCGGAGTAGCCGGCGGCCCGCAGTCGCTTGGTCCCCTTCGCCAGCACCGCGTCGACCCCCGGTGCCATCAGCGGGTCCTGGACCGCGCTGCGGCCGTAGCTCTCGATGAAGGTGAAGATGACGTCCTTGCCGCGCAGTCCGGTCAGCAGGCGGCTTCCCGGGGTGTGGTGGTAGGGGTCGCTCGCGGCTTCCTTGGCGAACGTCCGCTCGTCCTTCAGGGTCGCGTTGACGCCGTCCACGCGGGCCTGGACGAGGTCGGAGGTACTGCGGGAGGCGACCGGCGCGCCGGCGATCTGCACACCGAGCGCCGAGGAGACGACCCAGGCGGTGCCGAGTACGAAGGTGGTGCCGGCCGCCCTGGCGCCGTGCCGGGCCATGAGGTTGCTGAGCCGGAGGACCGCCAGTGCGGGGAGGACGAGCAGGGCCAGGACGAGGAGGACGGCCGCGATCTCGACTCCGATCGTGCCCGCGCGGCCGATGGAGTCCTGGAGGAAGGAGGCGCCGTCGCCGAGCAGGGCCCAGTCGAACACCACGTTGAATCCTCGGCCGAGCACCTCGACGAAGCCGAAATCGAGGAGGTCGAGGAGGGTCAGCAGGCCGAGCCCGGCCCCGGCGAGCACCGCGGCCATCCGCCGCGCCGTCCGGGGCAGGAGGAGGAGCAGGGCGGCGCCGGCTATCCCCTCCACCGGTATGCGGGCGAATTCGGTGGGGGTGAGGCGGGCGGGATCGTTCGGCAGCAGGAGGGTGACCAGCACCAGCGCGCCGGCCAGGGCCGTGGTCGTCCAGGCCACTGCCCGCGCCGCGGCCGGATGCCGATGCCGCCAGCCGCCGGCCGGGCCGGGGTCTGTGCCCGTACCCGTGTCCGTACCCGTTTCCGTGCCCTCGTCCTCGGCCTTGAGCGCGCCCTCGACCTCGACCGGGGCGGTGTCTTCGCCCCGGGCGGTGTCTTCGACGTCCTGTTCCGCTGCCGTTGCCGCGCCGTCCGGGGTGTCCTGCGGCGCGTGCTGGGGCGTGTGCTCCGGGGAGCTGTCCGGCGGCAGGTCCTCGGTCGCGGTTGCCTCCGTCTCCTGCGGCAGCTGGCGAAAGCGCGTGAAGTGGGACAACCCCAAGGTCCTTCCGTGCGAGGCCCGGTAGTGGCATGGCGGACCGGACTCGGGAGGTCGGCGCCGTCGTTATCTGTACGGCGGACGGGCGGCCTGCGTTCAGTGCCCAGGTCACCCTCGTGGGACGGATGTGGGAGGCGGACAGGCGAGACGGACATGCGCAAGCCCCGCAGGTCACCCGCCCCCAAGGTCACCCGTCCCCCAGCCGCGCCCGGTCCGCCGCCGCTCTGCCCTGGTGCCAGCCGTCCGCGTCGCGGATGCCGCGCAGGCGGACCGGGGCGGTGTCGGGGAAGAGGGCGCCGGTGGTCTCCTCGACGGCGAGTTCGCGGGCGGCGAGGACCGGGAGGAGGTCGGGGGCCGCGCCGGCGGACTCGGCGGTGGCGGCGGCCGTGGCGGCTGCGGTGGCCGCCCCGAGCCGGTCGCGGATGCGGTCGGCGTAGGCGACGAGGAAGGTCTGGCGGAAGTCCCGGGTGCGGCGGGAGCGGCCGCGGGCGACGGGGGTACCGCCCTGCTCCTTGAGAGCCCGGTGGTGGTCGTCGCCCGCACGGCTCATCGCGGCGGTGGCCTGGAGCAGCAGCGAGGTGTAGAGCATCTCGGCCGCCTCCAGGTCGGGTGCGAAGCCGATCAGGGTGGAGAAGCCGACGTCGGCGGCCCAGACGGCCTGGCAGCGGTTGGCGGCCGCGACCGCGTCGAGCAGCAGCGCCTTGGCCTGCTCGTACGGGCCCTCGATGCCGATCCGGACCGCCGACGGGCCGCCGGCCTGCCCGCCCGGCGAACCGTCCGCGCCGTCGAGGAGCGCCTCGTCGATGCTGTGCCGCGCCATCAGCTCCTGTGCCTTGGCGGACAGCGCCTCCGCCTCCTCGGGGTAGTCGGTCGCCTCGGCCTTGGCGAGCAGTCCGCGGATCCGGCCGAGGGCGCGGGACGCGGCGGCGCCGGCAGGGCCGCTCCTGCGGCCTGCCTGCGGCGGGGCCGGCAGTGGGGTGACTCGGGGCAGCCGCGCGAGCACGCGCAGCGCCGCCAGGACGTCGTACGCGGTCTCGAAGCGGGAGGCGCGGCGGCGCCGGGCCAGTGCGTCGAGGTAGCCGGTGTCGCAGGCCCACCAGACCTCGGCGCCGAGGTGCCGCAGCTGCTCGGCCCAGCGGGCATCCCGCGCGGACCGCGCTGCCGCCGGACGGGCCGCGTCGGCCGCGATGGCGTCGACGATCACGGCGACGTGGGAGGCATGGGAGGCATTGGAGGCGTGGGAGGCGTGGGAGGCGTGGGACGCCTCGCGCCGTACGATCCGCTCCAGGTCGGCGGGGTGCCAGCCGCCCGCCCAGCACTGCCGCACCCCTGCCACGGCGGCCGCGACCACCGCCGCGCTCACCGCCTCCCAGCCGGCCTCGGCCGCGGCCAGCATCGAGGCGCCCGCTTCGATGGCGTCCTCGGCCTGCGCACCGTCCGGCGCGTAACGGACGCTGCCGAGCACCTGCCCGACCAGTTCACCGGCCGTCGACGACGACGGCCCGCCGCGCCCTTTTCTCCCGCGCTCACTCACCCGTTCACTGTACGGAGGGCTTCCCCGCGCCCGTGGCCCGGTGGCGGTCGGTCGCGGCGCACCGCCCACAGCGGCGACGCCCGCCGCGCACAGCGATGACGCCCGTGGCGCCCTGATCGGGGCGCCACGGGCGTCGTCGCTTCATGGGGCGGGGGCCGGGCGATCACGTCATGACACGGCCTGCCACGCCCCCTTGCCCGGGATCATCCCCACGCAGTCACCAGGAGTCACAGGCAGTCGCGCGACGAAGTCACGCGTGCGGTGTACTGCCGCGACTCGCGGCGTCACTGCATCTGCACCGCGCTGCCGGCCACCCACTGCGACCAGTCCATGTTCCAGCCGTTCAGGCCGTTGTCCGGCTTGACGCTCTGGTCAGGGGAGTTGGCGACCTCCACCACATCGCCGAGCTGCGAGTGGTCGAAGAACCAGGCGCCGTCCGACTTCGGATCCTTGGCGCCCTTGACGTCCTCCAGGCCGATGCAGCCGTGGCTGGTGTTGGCCTTGCCGAAGACGCCCTTCCCCCAGTAGTTGCCGTGGATGAAGGTGCCGGTGTCCGACAGGCGCTGGGCGTGCGGCACATCGGGGATGTCGTACTCGCCCTTGCCGTCCTTCTTCTTGAAGCCGACGGTCGAGCCGTCCATCCGGGTCTGCTTGAAGCGCTCGGAGATGACCATCTGGCCGTTGTAGGTCGCGTGGTCGTCGCTGCCGGCCGAGATCGGAATGGTCTTGATCAGGTTGCCGTCCCGCACCACGTACATCTCGTGTGCCTGGGTGTCGACGGTGCTGACCTGCGAGTGGCCGACGTTGAAGCTGATGGTCTTGTTCTGGATGCCCTTGACGCCCGGTGACGCCTCGACGCCGTCGAGGCCGAGCTTCATGGTGACCTTGGAGTGCGCCTTCCAGTGCTCGGAAGGGCGGAAGTCCAGCCGCTTGTCGTTGAACCAGTGGCCGACGACCTTCTGGTTGCTGCTCGAAGCGACCTTGATCGCGGACTCGACGGCCTGCTTGTTCTTGACCGGCTTGTCGAAGTTGATCGACACCGGCATGCCGACGCCGACGGTCGAGCCGTCCTCCGGGGTGAAGTTCCCGACGAAGCTGTTCTCCGGGGCGACGGTGGTGAAGCTGGAGTTCTCCACCGCCGTGCGTCCCTTGGAGTCCTTCGCGTGCGCGGTGACCTTGTACTTCGTCGAGCGCTCCAGCGGCTTGTCCGGCTTCCAGGAGTGGCCGTCGGCAGAGAGGGTTCCGTCGACCGTCTGCTTGGACTCGGCCGAGGTCATGGTGACGTCGGTGAGCTTTCCGGCACTGACCGTGACCCCGGCGTCACGGTTGACGCCCGCGCCGGTCGCACCGTCCTCCGGCAGAATCTTGATCTTGGCCTGGGAGGCGTCCTTCGCGGCCGCCTCGTCCACCTGTTTGGTGTTCTCGTGCCGGGTGCCGTCCGTACCGCCGTCGCCCTGGTCGGCCGCCGTGCTGCCGCCACACGCCGCAAGCGTGAGTACGCCCCCGAGCAGCGTGGCGCTGGCTATGAGCCCCTTCCGGCGCTGGCTGTCCGTCATCACACGCATCTCCATTGCTACCGATTTCGCATAGTTCCCCGAGCGAGCTGCCAACTGAACGCAGGCATATGTGGACGCAGGCATTCCTGCCGACGCCATATAAACGCCTTTTCCTTTTCGCCCGTTCCATGCATCCACAAAGTGTGGGGAAGGCCACTAATGCCCCCCATACCGGTCACGAGCGCTCACGGACCGAAGTCGCGGCGGCCACGAGAAGGGCCCCCGCACGGCGGGTAGCCGTACGGGGGCCGTGCCATCGGGGGGAGAATTTTCCGCTCAGCCCTCCCCGTCCGCGTCGTCCGCCAGATCCCACTCCGCCGCGTCCCACTCGGCGTCCGGGTCGTAGTCGGTCAGCTCCTCGCTGCTCCAGGAGGCCTGGGCGAGTTCGGTACCCGGCACCGCGGTGACGAGGTCGAAGGGGTCGATCAGGTGGGCCAGCGCCTCCGCCGGGTCCCCCTTGACGGTCTCCAGGGACTGTCTGCGCTCCTCGTCGGGCAGCGACGGGTCACCCTCGATGTGGTCGAGGGCCGCACCGGTCAGCTGACCGCCGTCGGTGACCTCCATGATCAGTTCGACATGAAGGCGCACAAAACGTGATGTCTCACCATTGCTCATAGCACGGAGGTTAGGCATGGACGGGTCCTGACTTCCCCGCGACCCGCGGCGGTCACTAACATCTGAGGTCAACGGCCAATTCGCCGAACCCACAAGGGGGATCGCTCCGTGACCGCTCGACGACCACTGCTGACCGCCGCAGCCGCGGGATCGGTACTGTTCGCCCTGTGGTTCGTACCGTCCGCCACTGCGAGCGCGGGGGTTGACGGAGCGACAGATTCCGGCCTGCGGACGGCCTCCGCGACGGCCGGGAGCGGCCTGACCCACCGGGCGGGCAGCGGGGCCCAGGACGCCGTCGGCGGTTCCACGACGACCACCCCGCAGCACAGCGGCACGGGCTCAGCCTCCGGTGCCGACGGCGCCTCCGCCGGCACCCCTGCGCACTTCCTCGCCGACACCGGCAGCCCGGACACCACGCCGTACGTGATCGGCGGCGCCGCCCGTCTCGCGCTCGGCGCCGGCCTGGTCGGCTACTCCGTCCGCTGCACCCGCGACGAGACCGCCTGAGGCGGGACGGGACGACGGGCGCCCCGCCCGCCGCGGTTACGCCAGCTCGCCGGTAACCGACTCCACGGCCGCCACCAGCTTCCCGCCCCGCACGAACGCATACGCGTCCGCCAGGTCCGGCGCCAGGAAACGGTCCTCGCCCGGTCCCTGGATGCCCGCACCGCGCACCGCGTCCAGTACGGCGCGGGTGGCGGGGGCGGGCGTCAGCCCCTCGCGCATCTCGATGGCACGGGTCGCCGCATAGAGCTCGACGGCGATGATCCGGGCCAGGTTGTCGACCGCGGTGCGCAGCTTGCGCGCCGCCGACCAGCCCATCGAGACATGGTCCTCCTGCATCGCGGAGGACGGGATGGAGTCCACCGAGGCAGGCGCGGCCAGCCGCTTCAGCTCGCTGACCAGCGCGGCCTGGGTGTACTGGGCGATCATCAGGCCGGAGTCGACGCCCGGGTCGCCGGCCAGGAAGGCGGGCAGCCCGTGCGAACGGTTCTTGTCCAGCAGCCGGTCCGTACGGCGCTCGGCGATCGAGCCGAGGTCGGCCGCGGCGATGGCCAGGAAGTCCAGGACGTAGGCGACCGGCGCGCCGTGGAAGTTGCCGTTGGACTCCACCCGGCCGTCCGGGAGGACCACCGGGTTGTCGACGGCCGCGGCGAGCTCGCGGTCGGCGACCAGGCGGGCGTGGGCGAGGGTGTCCCGGCCTGCGCCGGCGACCTGCGGGGCACAGCGGATCGAGTAGGCGTCCTGGACGCGCGGGGCGTCGTCCTGGTGGTGCCCGGTGAATTCCGAACCCGCCAGCACCTTGGACATGTTGCCCGCGGAGGCGGCCTGCCCGGGGTGCGGGCGGATGGCGTGCAGCTCGGGCGCGAGGACCTTGTCCGTGCCGAGCAGCGCCTCCAGGGAGAGGGCCGCGGTGATGTCCGCCGAGGTGAACAGCCGGGCGAGGTCCGCGCAGGCCATCACGAGCATGCCGAGCATGCCGTCGGTGCCGTTGAGGAGCGCCAGGCCCTCCTTCTCGCGCAGTTCGACGGGCTCGATGCCGTGTGCGGCCAGCAGCTCGCCGGCCGGCCGTACGACGCCGTCGGGGCCTTCCGCGTCGCCCTCGCCCATCAGCGTCAGCGCACAGTGCGAGAGCGGCGCCAGGTCACCCGAGCAGCCGAGCGACCCGTATTCGTGCACGACGGGCGTGATGCCGGCGTTGAGTATGGCGGCCATCGTCTCGACGACGAGCGGGCGGACGCCGGTGTGCCCGGAGGCGAGCGTCTTCAGCCGCAGGAACATCAGCGCGCGCACGACCTCGCGCTCGACCCGCGGGCCCATACCGGCCGCGTGCGAGCGCACGATGTTGCGCTGGAGCTGCACGCGCAGCTCGGGGCTGATGTGCCGTACGGCGAGGGCCCCGAAGCCGGTGGAGACGCCGTATACGGGGTCGGGCTTGGCGGCGAGTTCGTCGATGAAGGCGCGGGAGGTGGCGACGGCCGCGAGGGCCTCCTCGGACAGCTCGATCCGGGCCGCGCCGCGGGCCACCGCGATGACGTCCTGTGCGGTCGTGCCGGACGTCCCCAGCACCACAGTGTGCATATCCATATTCAGGCACCCTAGAGACTGAATCGCCGGATGTCACCACCGGATTTCGCGATCACCCCTTACCGGGGCGTACGCAAGGGACCGGGGGCCGGGCTGTGTCAGGTCGCGGCGCCTCACCTCCGGAAGCGGCGGCGTTCCGGCCCCGTCCGCCGGTCCGGGGCGTCCGCGAGCCGGACGACCGGGTCGTCCTTGCCGCCGTGCCGCCCGGCGACCACCGGCTCGCCGGACCGCGCCGCCTTGGCCTTGTACTGCGCGGCGTCCGCGAGCCGGAACAGCCGGCGGGCACTGCGCACCGGGCCGATCGGATCACCGGTCGAGGCGACCCCGACCGCGACCCCCTCACCGAGGTCCAGCTCCCCCGCCCGGTCACACAGCTCACCGGCCACCTTGACCACCTCGTCGGCCGGCGGGCCCACCGCGAGCAGACAGAACTCATCGCCGCCGAGCCGGGCGGCCAGCATGCCCGGCAGCATCGCCCCGCACAGGGACAGCACCGAGCCGAAGCGCTCCAGGAGACGGTCCCCGACGGCATGGCCGCGCGAGTCGTTCACCCGCTTCAGCCCGTTGAGGTCGCACACCACCAGGCTGACCACCGTCTCGTCACCGCGGTGCAGCTCCAGCGCCTCGTCCAGCCGCATATCCACGGCCCGCCGGTTGGCGAGGCCCGTCAGGGAGTCCGTGAAGGCAAGCCGGCGGGCCTCCGCCAGCCGCTCGGTCTGGGCGATCCCGGCGGCCGTCACGGCGGCGAGCACGCTCGCGAAGTCCGCGTCCGCCCGGCCGAAGACCTGCTCCCCCGTACGCCGCGCGACATACAGCTCGCCCCACGCACGGCCGTGCAGCACGATCGGCGCGACCACACAGCAGCCCCGGCCGCGGCGGCGCAGCGCGGCCACCCGCTGCGGGTTGACGCAGCCGCCCGCTTCCCTCCCGGTGAGCGCCGGGCCGCCGGGCGGCTCCTCGGCCGTCTCCACCCAGGCACTGGGCTCTCCGCCGCCCGCCCACTGCTCGTGCAGAAAGCCGACGATCTCCGGGAATTCGTGGACGGGGTAGCTCTCGTCGTCCGGGAACTCCTCCTCGCCGTCGGCGAGTTCGCCGACATTGACCAGCACCCGCAGCTTGCCCAGCTCGCGCTCCCACTTCGAGATCGCCGCGAAGGAGCCGCCCAGGGCCTGGCGCACGCCCAGCGCCGCGGCATGCGCCGATTCGCGCGGAGTGTGCGCGGCCGCCATCGCCTGCGCCAGCTCCACCACGGCCCGCAGCCTCGCATCGCCCTCGCCCGTCACCGGACCCTCGCATTCCGTCACCGTGAGCACGCTCTGTATTACAGCGTAGGAATGTTTAACCCCTTTCGCCCCTTTCCGTGCGAGATTGACACCCAGGCGTTATTCGCGTCGTTCCTCGCGTCGTTCCTGGTGAGGCAGCCGGGGCGGACCGAAGCGGGGCGGAGGCCGGGCGGGCACGGGGCGGCGGCGGCGAGTCCTTACGGTGCGTCACCATGGGCGGCCCGCCCGGCGCCGCGGGAGACACCGTCCGGCGCCGGCCGTCCCCGCCCCCGGATCACTCCCCGGGCCACTCCGGATCCCGCTTCTCGTTGAAGGCCGCCACGCCCTCCGCCCGGTCCCCGGAGAAGGCCACACTGCGCCAGGCGCCGTCCTCCAGCTCCAGCCCGGCCCGCAGGTCCAGCCCGTGCCCGAGCCGCATCGCGCGCTTGGCGGCACGCAGTCCGACCGGCGAGTTACGAGCGATGCCGGCCGCCAGTTCCAGCGCCTCGGCCCGGTCCTGCCCGTTCGCCACCAGCCGGTCGACCAGCCCCAGCTCCGCGGCCTCGGCCGCCCGCACCCGCCGCGCGGTGAAGACCAGCTCGGCCGCCCGCGCCGCGCCCACCCGGCGCGGCAGCAGCTGGGTCCCCCCGCCGCCGGGGATGACGCCCACCGACACCTCCGGCAGGCCGACCTCCGCCGTACCGTCGGCGACGATCAGATCGCAGGCCAGCGCCAGTTCGAAGCCGCCGCCGAGCGCAAAGCCGTGCACCGCGGCGATGGTGGGCACCGGGAGGTCCAGTACGCCGGTGTACGCGGCGCGGGTGTGCGGGCGCTGGCGCATCAGGTCCGCGTCCGTGAAGGAGTTGCGCTCCTTGAGGTCGGCGCCCACGCAGAACGCCCGCTCATGGGTGGAGCTGAGGACCACCGCCCTTACGGAGCGGTCCGCGGCCAGCTCGGCGCAGGCCTGCGCCAGGCTGTCGGCCATGGCCGTCGAGACGGCGTTCATGGCCTTCGGACGGTCCATGACCAGCTCCGCCACGAAGCCGTGCCGCTCGACGGCGATCCAGCCGTCCGCGCCGAATTGTTGCCGTTGCCCCTGCCGTTCCATGCAACCCTCCCAGTTAACGGGCGTTGACCTGACGGGGGGATCATGCCAGGTGGGCGGGCCCGGGGAACAGGGATGACGGGGACGGGGGCCGGATGAGGCCGGGGGGGTGCGGTACGGGCTTCGTTTCAGGGCGGCCCGGTCCGCGCGCGGGCCTCAGTCGTTCGCGCCCTGTCCGTTACGGCGGCTCAGCATCCATGGCTCGACCACGCCCAGGCCTCGCACCGGCCGCTGCCACATCGGCTGGAGCGCGAAGCGGTACGACGGCGGCGGGGCGCCGGTGCCCTCCGCGGCCGCCTTTTCCGCGGCCGCGGCGTCGGCCTCGGAGACCGGCGCGTCCCCGATCCGGCCCAGCTCCTCGGCGAACGCCTCGTCCACCAGCACGGTGTCCTTCGGCGCTATCGAGGTGAGGCGGCTGGCGAGATTGACGGTCGTGCCGAAGACATCGCCCATCCGGGTCGTGACCGTGCCGAAGGCGATGCCGACCCGCAGCTCGGGCATCGTCTCGTCGTTGGTCATCGTCTCGATCAGCCGCAGCCCGATCTCGGCGGCGATACCGGCGTCGTCGGCGGAGAAGAGGACCTCGTCGCCGAGGGTCTTGATGAGCCGGCCGCCGTGCGCGGCCACCAGGTCGGAGCAGGTGGTCTCGAAGGCCTCCACCAGCTCGCCCAGTTCCTCCTCCTCCAGGCGGCGGGTCAGACGGGTGAACCCGACCAGGTCGGCGAAGCCGACGGCGAGCCGGCGGTCGACCATCTCGGCGTCGTCCTGGGCCCGGACGACGCGGCCGGTGGCGGCGGCGAGCTGCCGCCGCCAGACGTAGACCAGGAACTCCTCCAGCTCGGGGAGCAGCAGCTCGACCAGCGGGTAGGTGATCTCCGTACGGGTCAGCCCGGAGTCCTGGGGCTCGGTCAGGCCCTCCAGGAAGGAGTCGATCTGCCAGTCGGCGAGGCGGGCGGTGGTCTGGCCCGTGGAACGGGCGACCTGGATGGCCATGGCCTCGCTCAGCAGTCCGGCCTCGACGAGACCGGACAGGCGGCGCAGGGCCAGCACATCGGCTTCGGTGAGGGCCTTGACCTGGCCGATGTCGGCGAAGCCCATGGCCCGCCAGAAGCGGGCCGCGAGATCCATGGAGACACCGGCGCCGCGGGCCGCCTGGAACGGTGTGTAGCGGCGGTCGGCACCGAGGATGAGCTGTTCGAGGCGGACGGCGATGTTGTTCTCGTCGCCGTTGTCGGCTCCGGGGTCGCCGGCGCCGTTGTCGGCTCCAGGATTGCCACCGCCGTGGGTGGTGGCGCTGCTGTTCACGCCGGCGTTGTGGGTGGCGCTCCCGTTCTCGGCCCCGGAGGGGTCGTCGACGGGGACGTCGCGCACGGCGTCGTCCTCGGTGTCCATGTCGCGCGGGGCGGCGCCCGAGTCGTCGGCGGTCACCGGCCGCTCCCTGTCCGATCCCTGCGCACTGCCCTTCCGATCACTGCTCGCCGGTGGTCCGCTCCCTGGCGGACCGCCTTAACGATACGGCAGGTGTGCTCTGGCTCACTCTCACATGTCGGCCCTGACCACGGAAGTGGTGGGGGTGCATCGGCGCGGCGGGTGGGCGGCGGGACGGTGGCGGGGCGGGTTGCCCCCGCCCCGTCGTGCCCGGCTGCCGTGACCGGTGCCGACGGGCCCCGGCGCCACCGCTCGGGACCGGGGGCGTCTCCCCTCAGGCCTCCGCCGCCGGGCGCAAGTGGACGATGTCTCCCGCGCCCACGGGCCGCTGTACGCCGTCCGCGGTGGCCAGGACCAGGCGGCCGTCGCTGTCGATGGCCACCGCCTCACCGGTGATTTCGGTGTCGCCGGGGAGTTCGGCGCGCACGGAGCGGCCCAGGGTGGCGCAGCCGGTGGCGTAGGCCTCCTGGAGGCGGCTGGTGACGGGGTCGCCGCCGGCGGACTGCCACGCGCCGTACCAGTGCTCCAGCGAGCGGAGTACGGCGCGCAGCAGCGGGTCGCGGTCGGTGGTGCGGGCGCCTGCCATGGCCAGGGATCCCGCGGTGGGAACGGGGAGTTCGTCGGCGGTGAGGGAGACGTTGAGGCCGATGCCGACGACGACGCCCGGACCGGCGCGTTCGGCGAGGATGCCGCCCACCTTGCGTTCCGTGAGGGTCCCCCCTGGACGGAGCGCGTCGGCGTCCGGGGAAGTTACCAGCAGGTCGTTGGGCCACTTGAGGGCCGTGTCGACGCCGGCGGCCTGGGTCAGGGCGCTTGCCGCGGCGACTCCCGTGAGCAGCGGGAGCCAGCCCCAGTGCTCCACGGGGACGCGGGGGGTGAGGTAAACGGAGAAGAAGAGGCCGGAGCGCGGGGGCGCCGACCAGGTGCGGTCGAGGCGGCCGCGGCCGGCGGACTGTTGCTCGGCCACCAGGATGGCGCCCTCGGTCTCCCCCTCGGCCGCACGGGCCGCCAGGTCGGAGTTGGTGGAGCCGGTGGCGGAGACGACGTCCAGGGCGGTCCAGAGCGAACCGGGGCGCAACAAGGCGCGGCGCAGTGCCGTGGCGTTCAGCGGAGGGCGGCCCAGATCGCTCCAGCGACCGGCATCTTTGTCCCGGTTTTCCGGTGGTTGAGGCGTCATGGGACCAGCCTAGGTGTGGTCAACGACGCAGTGCCGGTGAGCAGTCCCGCGGATACGCTACGAATCGGTAGCCAAACCCGTACCACCCTCAGTACGAGCACCAGTCCAGGACGAGCAGGAGCCGCATCCCGATGTCCGAGCCGGAAGCAAACATCCACACCACCGCGGGCAAATTGGCGGATCTGCAACGGCGGGTCGAAGAAGCCACGCATGCCGGTTCCGCCCGTGCAGTGGAAAAGCAGCATGCGAAGGGGAAGTTGACGGCGCGTGAGCGCATCGATCTGCTGCTGGACGAGGGCTCGTTCGTAGAGCTGGACGAGTTCGCGCGGCACCGGTCGACCAACTTCGGAATCGAGAAGAACCGCCCCTACGGCGATGGTGTCGTCACGGGCTACGGCACCGTCGACGGGCGGCCGGTCTGTGTCTACTCGCAGGACTTCACGATCTTCGGCGGGTCGCTGGGCGAGGTCTACGGCGAGAAGATCGTCAAGGTGATGGACTTCGCGCTGAAGAACGGGTGCCCGGTCGTCGGGATCAACGACGGCGGCGGGGCCCGGATCCAGGAGGGCGTGGCCGCGCTCGGCCTGTTCGCGGAGATCTTCCGGCGCAATGTGCATGCGTCGGGTGTCGTGCCGCAGATTTCGCTGATCGTCGGGCCCTGTGCGGGTGGCGCGGTGTATTCACCCGCCATCACCGACTTCACGGTCATGGTCGACCAGACCTCGCACATGTTCATCACCGGTCCTGACGTCATCAAGACGGTCACGGGTGAGGACGTCGGCTTCGAGGAGCTGGGCGGCGCGCGGACGCACAACACCACCTCGGGTGTGGCGCACCACATGGCGGGCGACGAGAAGGACGCCATCGAGTACGTCAAGGGACTGCTGTCGTACCTGCCGTCCAACAACCTCTCCGAGCCGCCGGCCTTCCCGGAGGAGGCGGACCTGGAGACCTCGGACACCGACCGCGAGCTGGATGTCCTGATCCCGGATTCGGCCAACCAGCCGTACGACATGCATGTCGCGATCGAGCACGTCCTGGACGACCACGAATTCCTGGAGACCCAGGCACTGTTCGCGCCGAACATCCTGACCGGCTTCGGGCGGGTCGAGGGGCATCCGGTGGGCATCGTCGCCAACCAGCCGATGCAGTTCGCCGGCTGCCTCAACATCGACGCGTCGGAGAAGGGCGCCCGCTTCGTGCGGACCTGCGACGCGTTCAACATCCCGGTGATCACCTTCGTGGACGTGCCGGGCTTCCTGCCGGGGACGGACCAGGAGTACGACGGGATCATCCGGCGCGGCGCCAAGCTGATCTACGCCTACGCCGAGGCAACGGTCCCGCTGATCACGGTCATCACGCGTAAGGCCTTCGGTGGCGCCTATGACGTCATGGGCTCCAAGCACCTGGGCGCGGACCTCAACCTGGCCTGGCCGACCGCGCAGATCGCCGTCATGGGCGCACAGGGCGCGGTCAACATCCTGCACCGCCGCACACTGGCCGCGATCGAGGACCCGGCCGCGCAGGACGAGCGGCGCCAGGAGCTCATCCAGGAGTACGAGGACACCCTGCTCAACCCGTACGTCGCGGCCGAGCGCGGCTATGTCGACGCGGTGATCATGCCGTCCGAGACGCGCCGGCACATCGTCCGCGGGCTGCGCACGCTGCGCAACAAGCGCGAGGCGCTGCCGCCGAAGAAGCACGGCAACATCCCGCTCTGACCGGCAGAACCAGCGGAACCAGCGAAGGGAGCCGTTCTCCATGATCAAGGTCGTACGGGGCAATCCCACACCCGAGGAGCTGGCCGCCGCCCTGGCGGTGGTGCAGGTCCGCGCGGCGGCCGCCGCTTCCGCCGAGCCCCAGGGCACCGATCGCGGTACCGAGTGGTCGGACCCCGCGGCCACGGTCCCGGCGCGGGCACGGATGCCGCACCCGGGCCCGCGGGCCTGGCGGACGAGTTACTGGCCGCATTGACCGGCTGACGTCATGCGGTGACCGGCCGCGTCAGGTCGGTGCATAGTGCATTGACTAGTCCATAACGCCTGTGGCGCCTGAGTACGCGTACTCAGGCGCCACGGGCGCATCGGGCACAGGATCGATACATGCTGTGGTCAGATCCGCCCGATGAGCCTCCGGAGGAGCTGCGCGATGTGCAGGCCAAGCTCCGCCGGATGGGCATCGTGCTGGCCGTGGTCGCGGTGGTGATGATGGTCCTCCTCCTGGGGAGGTAGCCGTTCGCGTGCCCGGGGGAGGTCGCCGTTCCCGTGCCCGGGGGCGTGGCTGTTCCCGTCCCCGGGGAGGTAACCCTCACAGTCCCCTTTCGCAACCATCACCGCTGAAATCGCTTCTTTCCCTCTCGACAGAGCAATTCGGGTGCTCGGCCGCACGGGCGCCGGCCGACCGGGAGTGGGAGAGCGATGAACAGGCCGCTGAGACATATAGCCGTCTTCTGCGGGGTGCTGGTGCTGGCCCTGCTGGCCCGCGCCACCTGGGTCCAGTTCGTCCAGGCCGACGAACTCGCCAACGACACCCACAACCGGCGCGTCAAGATCGAGGCGTTCTCCTACCCGCGCGGCAACATCATCGTCGGCGGCAAACCGATCACCGGCTCGGTGGCGACCTCCGGCGACTTCAAGTACAAGCGGACGTACAAGGACGGCCCGATGTACGCGCCGGTCACCGGCTTCGCCTCGCAGGCCATGGGCACGTCCTTCCTGGAGGGCATCTACAACAAGGTGCTCAGCGGCAAGGACGACCGGCTGGCCTTCAATCGCGCCCAGGACATCCTGACCGGCAAGAAGCCGCGCGGTGGCGATGTCGTCACCACCATCGACCCCAAGGCGCAGAAGGCTGCGTACAAGGGGCTGACCGACCTCAACGCCAAGGGTGCGGTCGTCGCCCTCGACCCGCGCGACGGCCGGGTGCTCGCGCTCGCCTCCACCCCCTCCTACGACCCGTCGGTCTTCACCGGTATCTCCACCGCCGAGGGCCGGAAGTTCAAGGCGATGGAAGCCGACAAGAGCAAGCCGCTGAGCAACCGGGCGCTGCGCGAGACCTATGCGCCCGGCTCCACCTTCAAGATCCTCACCGCGGCGGCGGCCCTGGAGAGCGGCGCGGTGTCGGACATCAACGCCTCGTCGGGCGCACCCGCCCCGTACCAGCTGCCGCAGAGCACGACGAAGATCGGTAACGATGTCGCGGGCGCACCGTGCGACAAGGCCTCGCTGAAGACCGGCATGCAGTGGTCGTGCAACAACGTCTTCCTCGACGCCGCGCTGAAGGTCGGCAAGGACAAGATGCGCAAGACCGCGGAGAAGTTCGGCTTCAACGCGAACATCTACGACGAGGACCTCGGTGACCTGCTGGCCAGCAAGAGCCTCTACCCGGACAAGCTCGACAAGCCGCAGACCGCGCTGACCGGTATGGGCCAGGGCAGCCTCACCAGCACACCCATGCAGATGGCGATGGTCGTCGCCGGCCTCGCCAATGACGGCAAGGTGATGATGCCGCACCTCGTCGACGAGCTGCGCGGCCCCGACCTGTCGACGATCGAGAAGATCGAGCCGAAGATGAAGTCCCAGGCCGTCTCCGCCGACACCGCGAAGAAGGTGCAGGAGATGATGGAGTACACGGTCGACGAGGGCACCGCCTCGAAGGCCAAGATCGACGGTGTGACGGTCGGCGGCAAGACCGGCACCGCCCAGCACGGCGCCAACGTCAACGACGAGCGCCCCTACGCCTGGTTCGTCTCCTACGCCAAGCAGAGCGACGGCAGCTCCCCGGTCGCGGTCGCCGTCTTCGTCGACCCCAAGGACATGGACATCCCCCGGTCGGAGATCGCCGGCGGCAAGCTGGGCGGCCCGATCGCGAAGTCCGTGATGGAGGCCGTGCTCAACAAGTAGTCCGGGCGCCCGGGTGGCCCCCCGGGCTCCGTACGATGGCGGGCATGACCGAAGAGCCCCGCCCCCGCCATCTCGTCCTCGCCTCCCAGTCCCCCGCCCGGCTGGCCCTGCTGCTGCAGGCCGGGCTGGCGCCCGAGGTCGTCGTCAGCGGCGTCGACGAGGATGCGCTCACCGCCCCCACGCCCGGCGAACTGGCCCGCGTACTGGCCGAGGCGAAGGCCGCAGCCGTCGCCGCCCGCCCGGAGACCGCCGGCGCGCTGGTGGTCGGCTGCGATTCGGTCCTGGAGCTGGACGGGCGGGCGCTCGGCAAGCCCGCGGACGCCGAGGACGCCACCGCCCGCTGGAAGTCCATGCGCGGGCGCTCGGGCATCCTCCAGACCGGCCACTGCGTCATCGACACGGCGGCGGGCGGGCGCCAGGTCTCCGCCACCGCCTCGACCACGGTCCGCTTCGGCGACCCCACCGACGACGAGATCGCCGCCTACGTCGAAAGCGGTGAGCCGCTGTTCGTCGCGGGCGCCTTCACTCTCGACGGCCGCTCCGCCCCCTTCATCGACGGCATCGACGGCGACCCCGGCAATGTCATCGGCCTCTCCCTGCCGCTGCTGCGCCGGCTGCTGGCCGGCCTGGACGTCGCGATCACGGACCTGTGGACCTGAGCCTCCCCGCACCGGCCGGGTCCGGCGCCGGGCGGCCCGCGCGGCGGGGCACCCACCGGCGGTAAAGGGCGGCACCCGGCGGCCGCCCCGTCCTACGCTGCCCGTATGGCGACTGTCATCGAACTGACCAGCTACCCCGTCAAGGGCTGCGCCGGCACCCGGGCGGCCGCGGCGGAGCTCACCCCGGCCGGCCTCCCGCACGACCGCAGCTTTTTGGCCGTCGGCCCCGGAGGCGTCTTCCGCAGCCAGCGCACCGACCCCCGGCTGGCGGTGGTACGGCCCGAGGTCAGCACCGACGGGACACAACTCACCCTGAACGCCCCCGGGTTGGAGACCCTCCACCTGGACATCGACCTCGGCGCCGGGCCGGCACCCCGCTGCGACGTCGAGATGTTCGGTGACCCGTACCGCGCGGTCGACCAGGGGGACCGGGCGGCCGAGTGGCTGTCCGAGGCGCTCGGCGCGACCAGCCGGCTGGTCCGCGCAGCGCCGGAGCACGACCGGGTGACCGACGGCCTCACCCCCGGCACCTCCGGCTTCGCCGACAGCAGCCCCGTGCACGTCATCTCCCTGGCCACGTTCGACGACCTCAACCGCCGTATCACCGCGGCCGGGCGTTCGCCGGTCCCGATGGACCGCTTCCGTCCCAACATCGTCGTCGACGGCTGGGACGCACCGCAGACCGAGGACCGGGCGCGGCGGGTCACGGTCGGCGGCGGTGAACTGGGTTTCGCCAAGCTCGCCGTCCGCTGCGCGGTCACGCTCGTCGACCAGCGCACCGGCGACAAGGCGGGGCCGGAACCGCTGCGCACACTCGCCTCGTACCGGCGGGTGCCCGAGGGCGGGGTCGCGTTCGGATCGAAGTTCTCGGTGCTGGGGACGGGAAAGGTGGCGGTGGGCGACGCATTCGAGGTCACCGAGTGGGGAACCGATTGATCCGATACGGCCCGATCGGCCGGATCGGTCCGGTCCATGCCAGCGTGAGGAGTCCGCACCATGCCCAAGATCCTGATCATCGCCGGTGACGCCACCGAGGACCTGGAGTTCTTCTACTCGTACCAGCGGATGCTGGAGGAGGGGTACGAGACGCAGGTCGCGGCCCCGACGCGGAAGAAGCTGCGGTTCGTGGTGCACGACTTCGTCGACGACTTCGACACCTACGTCGAGCGCGAGGGCCACTCCTGGCCGTCCGACCTCGCCCTGTCGGAGGTCGACCCGGCGGAGTACGCCGCGCTGGTGCTCCCGGGCGGCCGCGCCCCGGAGTACCTGCGCAACGACTCCGACTACCGCCGCGTGGTCACCCACTTCTTCGACGAGGACAAGCCCGTCGCCCACATCTGCCACGCGGCCATCACCCTGGCCCCCCTCGGCGTCCTCAAGGGCCGCCGCACCGCCGCCTACCCGGCCTGCGCACCGGATGTGGCGATGGGCGGCGGGATCTTCGTCGACGGCTCGGCGGTGGTGGACGGCAAGGTCGTCTCGGCGCGTGCGTGGAACGACCAGCCGGAGTGGATGCGGGCGTTCATGGAGGTCCTGCGGGAGCATGCGCCGGTGAAGGGCTGAGCGGCCCGCCGCAGTCCGGACGGCCGGGCCGGTGCCCGTTCGGCCGGGCTGCGGTCTCCGGCCCGTCCCCCGTCACACCCGGCTCCGGATCACCGGGCCCCGGCAGACCGGGGCGCAACGGGCGCTCAGGGCGCTCAGGGCACCGGCAGCGCATAGAGCGACGTGCCGTGGAGGACGAACACCCGGTTGCCGTCCGCCACCAGCCACGAACGCTCGGCCGCGGGAAGCTTGTACGTCAGGACGGGGACGCCGGTCGACAGATCCGCGGCGAACACCTTGAACCAGGGGTCGCCCTCGATGGACCAGAGGGCGCGCCCGTGGATGAACACCGGGAGCCACCGGACCGACGTTCCGTTCCCGCCCTGGATCTCGCTGCCGTCGCTGGTCTTCCTGATGCTGGGCCACTCGTCGTGCGCGGCGCAGACGGTGTCGTCGTCGAAGACCGTCGCCGGGCCCCAGTCCTCGTGCTTGTCCCAGGCGTCCCGCTTGTCGAGCGACCACAGCTTCTTGCCGTCGCTGATCCGGCGGGCGGTGAGCGTTGTGCCGTTGAGGTACACGGTGGTGCCGTGGACGGCCGGACGGACCAGCCGGTCCCACTGGTCCCGCAGTTCCCACACCTGGTGGCCGTCGGCCGTATCGACGGCGAACACATTGCCGTCGCTCGTGCCCAGGATCAGACGGCCGTGGGCGACGACGCCCGGCGGCTCGACCTTGGTGCGGTAGCCGGCGGCGATCTTCGCCGTCCAGCGGATCGTGGCGTCGGAGCAGCGGACGGCGCGGAGCCGGTGGTCCTTCGTCAGGACGTAGACGTTCTCGTCGTCGGCGGCCAGCAAGGCGCTCGCCTCGGCGTCGACGGTCCAACGGGGCTCGCCCGTCGAGGCGATGAAGGTGCGGATGGTGCCCTTGGTGTCGGCGGCGGCGATCAGCCGGTCCGAGAGGGAGAGGTAGCGGCTGGGCGCGCTGACGTCGCGGGCGGCCCAACGGCGTTTGCCGTCCACGACGTTGTGGGCGGCGATCCCGCCGCCGCGTGCGCCGAAGACGATGACGTCCCGTACGGGCAGGGGCGCGGGCGTGTCCTCGGCGAGGGCGTCGACCGGGCCCCACAGCGGTTTCACCTCACCGCCGGCGAGGTAGTCGCCGTTGTCGGCGTCGAGCACATGCGCCACCGGGGTCCTGGCGGCGGGCGGAAAGGCGAAGGGGTCGGGCCGGCCTGCCGACTGCCGCGGCCCCCACGGCCACCAGACCGCCGCGGCGCCGCCGCCCGCGGCCAGGACCGCACCGCCCGCCGCCAGGCCCGTGAGCAGCCGGCGCCGGGTCACCGGACGGCCGGAACCGCCGTCGGGCAGGGTCGCCGCGGTCAGCTCGTGGAGGCCGCTCTCCCGCTCCTTGATCGCCTGGTTCACCGGGCCGCGCCGCCAGGCCCGTTCGGCGCCGCGCGGTGGTGCGAAGGCGGCGGCGATCCGGGCGGGGGCGGGACGGGCGGCCGGGTCCTTGGCGAGGCACGGGGCGATGAGGTGCCGCAGGGCTTCCGGGACACCGGTCAGGTCGGGTGCGTCGTGGACGACCTTGTACTGGAGGGCGGCGATGTGCGAGGCGTCGTAGGCGCGGTGCCCGCTGGCGGCGTACACCAGAACGGCGCCCAGGGAGAAGACATCGGCCGAGGAGGCCACGCGCCGGCCCAGGACCTGTTCGGGGGCGCCGTAGCCGGGGGTGACCGGGACCTGGCCGGTGGAGGTGAGGGTGAGGCCGTGCTCGGGGCGGGCGATGCCGAAGTCGATGACGCGGGGGCCGGCCGACGTCAGGACGATGTTCGGGGGCTTGAGGTCGCGGTGGATCAGACCGGTGGCATGGATGTCCGCCAGGGTGTGGGCGATCGACGCGGCGAGGGCGCGTACGGCCGGTTCGTCGAGGGGGCCGTACGCCTCGACGGCCTCGTCGAGGGTCGGTCCGGCCAGGAACTCGGTGGCGATCCACGGGCGGCCGCCCTCCGTGTCCGTGCCCAGAACGCGGGCCACGCCCTTGCTGGTCACGGCCGTCGCCGCCTGCGCCTCGCGGACGAAACGGCGGGCGAGGTTCGCCTCGTCGGTGAGCTCGGGCCGGAGGACCTTGACGGCGGCGACGGTGCCCACGGCGTCCTGGCCGACGTAGACCTTGCCCATACCGCCCTCGCCGAGCACACCGAGCAGGCGGTAGGGACCGAGGCGGAGGGGGTCGCCGGTGCCGAGGGGTTTCATGGGCGGTGTCCTTCAGGCGGGTTCAGGCAAGTGCGGGCAGGTTCAGGCGTCTTGTGGCACGTGGTGGCGGCACGTTTCGGCACGTTCAGCGGAGGGGGAAGCCGGCGAGGAAGTCGGGGCCGGACGCGATGACCGTCCGGCTCTTCTCATGGGCGGTGAACCGGGTCCCGCTGGTCTTGTAGAGCTGCTCGGTGGTGTGCGAGGTGAGGCCGACGGCCCGGAGGACCTGGTCGGTCTGGCTGTACGTGTAGGCGTACGCGGAGCCGACCACCGGATGGACGACGTGGTCCGTCCGTGGGCCCTCCTCGCTCTTCTCCGCCCACCGCGGCTTCCCGCTCCCGGTGCCGAACGCGACCAGGCCGAGGTCCTTCTCCACCGCGTACAGCACCCCGTCCTTGAGGGCCGGCGGTCCGTACGTCTTCCCGGGGCGGGTGGCAGCCGTGTCCCAGGCCTGCCCGCCGTCGCTCAGCCGCAGCGCCCGCAACGGGCCGTAGCCCAGGTAGAGATGCTTGTCATCGGCCGTGAGCGGATCCCGTACGAGCCGCCGGTCGGCGCCCTTCCACGGCTTGTCCCAGGCGACTTTGCCGGTGCGGATGTCGCGGGCGACGACCCGGACCTTGCCGTCGTTCATCTGCTGGAGGGCCACCAGCAGGCCGCCGACGACCTTGGCGGACAGGAAGTGGTTCTCGTCGCTCTCGGCGGAACGGAACGGCAGCGGGTCCGTCCACTTCCGGCTCCCCGTGGCGAGGTTCACGGCCATCACGGACCAGGGGAGCTGCCGTTCGTACCGCTTGACCTTCCCGTGCGAGATCGCCAGGTAGGCCGTGTCGTCGGCGACGGCCAGCAATCGGTTGATGAGGCCGTTGTGCTGGGCGTCCGAGACCGGGGCGAGGCGCTTGCCTGCCTTGCCCGTGGCGAGGTCCACGCGGGCGAGGAAGAACGAGACGGTCCTCAGCGAGCCATTCGCGTCACGGTGCTCGTCCCTCGCTATGCGGTAGACGTGGGTACCGTCCGAGGCGACCTGCCACGAGTCGTCCGCATACAGCGAGAACGTCCACCGGGACTCACCGGACCTGGCGTCCACACCGCGCGCCCCGGCATTGGCCACCAGGACGACCTGGTCACCGGCGAGCAGGGGCACTTCGGGGTTCTGGTCGTCATCCGGGCCGCCGAACTGCTTCTGCCACACCGAGTCCAGCTTTTTCTTCTTCACCGCGCTGACGCTCGGCCCCGGCTTCGGCTTGGTGTACCCCGGTCCGGTGCCGGGCCCCGGCTCGCTCCCGCCCAGCCAGGCCCACACCCCCGCCCCCGCCCCCGCGACGCCGAGCACCGAGCCCGCACCCGCCATCAGCAGCCCCCGGCGGGACAGGCCACGGGCGGCGGGGACATCGGCGGACGGCACGGTCGCCGGCTGGTCGGGCGGTGCGGGCAGCCGCTGCGGTACGACCTGCCAGACCTCGCTCGCCCGCCGTCCGATCTCGGCGAGCACCGCGTCCGGCAGCTGGTCGACGAAGTCACCGCTGCCGTCGTGGAGTTGAGCGGCCAGCCCGGCGGTGGCCGGGCGCTCGGCGGGGTCCTTGGCCAGGCAACGGGACAGGACAGGGACCAGGGCCGCAGGCACCCCGGTGAGGTCCGGCTCGGCGTAGCGCACCCGGTAGAGGAGGTCCGCCGGCTGCCCCTCGCCGAACGGGCCGCGGCCGGTGGCGGCGAAGACCAGCACCCCGGCGAGCGCGAAGACGTCTCCGGCCGGGGTGTGTTCCTGCCCGGTGGCCTGCTCCGGCGACATGAATGCGGGGGTGCCGACCGCGGCGCCCGTGTGGGTCAGCCGGTCGTCGCCGAGGGCGCGGGCGATACCGAAGTCGATGACCTTCGGGCCGTGCGCCGTGACCATGATGTTCGACGGCTTGAGGTCACGGTGCACGACATCCGAGTGATGGAGCTGGCCGAGCGCCCCGCACAGCGCCGCCCCCAGGGCGCGTACCGACGCCTCGGGCAACGGGCCGGCCAGCTCCACCGCGTCGTCGAGGGGCGGGCCGAGCACGTACTCGGTGGCCATCCAGGGGGTCTCGGCGAGCGGGTCGGCATCGACGACCTGCGCGCCGTACCGGCCGCCGATGACCCGGGCGGCATCCGCCTCCAGCCGGAACCGGGTACGGAATTCGGTGGTGGTGGCGATCCGGGCGTGCATCGTCTTGAGCGCCAGGGTCCGGCCGCCCGGGGAGCGGGCCAGGTAGACGGTGCCCATACCGCCGCTGCCCAGCCGGGCGAGGAGGCGGTAGGTGCCCAGGCCGGGCGGGTCGTCATGGGCGAGGGGGAAGGGCATGGGGTGTCAGTCCTGTGGGGCGGGCGGAACCGGGAGGGTGGCGGCGAGCAGCTCGGCCGACTGGCGGGCGAGGGCCGCGATGATCCGGCCGGGCAGCCAGCCGGGAGAGAGCAGGGCGGCGGCGCGGCCGGCCGGGTTTCCGGCGGCGTCGAGCACCGTGGCGGGGCGCGGCGGTCCGGCGGCCCCGGCTCCCGGCGCGGGCGGCCCGGCAACCGGACCGAGCGCATCGAGCAGTTCGGCGGGGCGCGGGCGGGCCGCCGGGTCCCGGGACAGACAGGCCGTGACGACGGCCCGCAGGGCGGCGGGGAGCTCCTCCCGCTCCGGCACGGTGTATCCGGTAGCGGCATAGGCGAGCGTCGCACCGAGTGCGTAGACGTCGCCCGTCGGATGCGGCCGCCCGCCGTTCGCCTGCTCCGGCGGCAGGCTGCCCGACTCCAGGCCCGGCAGCCCGGAGCGCGGTGTGCCGTCCTCGGCGGCGGCCCGTGCCGCCCCGAAGCACGTCAGCCGGGGCCCGTCGGCCGCCAGCAGCACGGCCGCGGGCGATACACCGGCATGGGCCAGGCCCTGCCCGTGCCCGATGACCAGGGTCTCGACGAGGGCCGCGCCGAGGGCCCGTACGGTGCGCTCGGGCAGCGGGCCACCGTGCACGGTGAGCGCGGCGGGCAGCGGGAGCACGGGCACGTACGGGCGGGCGTGCCAGGGCGCGTCACCGGGTGCGGCGACCTCGGTGGCCGGCGAGGACCAGGGCCCGAGCAGATAGCGCGAGGTCTCCGCCTCGGCCAGGAACCGCCCGGGGTCGGCGCCCGGCAACGGCACACCGATCAGGACCGTACGGTCGCCGTCCGCGCTGCGACCGATGAACCGCCGTTCCGGTACGGGTATGCCGGACGCTGCGTCATCCAGCTCCCGCAACACCGAGTAGGGGCCTGTCGCGCCCCTGCGCGCCCGGCCCTCCGCATCCGCAACCGATGCAGGCATCCGCACCATCCCCCGTCCGACGACACCGCGCGAGAGCCTACCCGGGCGTGTCGCACGGCCCCGGGCGGCATCGATCCGGCCCGGGGAGCGGGCAGTTCGGACCGGCCCGCCGCACCGGATGCGGGGCGGGTCAGGCCGACGTGGGAGCCGCGGGCGGTGCGCCGTTCGGGGGGTTTTCCGCGCTTCCCCGCCCGTCGCCCGTAAAGCCCTCCCCGTACGCCACCAGGGTCAGCACCAGCAGCGCCAGCACGACCGTCATCGCGAGGAAGGCGACCCAGCCGACCAGGCCGACGGCGAAGGCGCCGAGGACGCCGTGCACCACCGCGCAGCTGATGAGGGCGATACGGGTGAAGCCGCCGGGGGCGCGGTCGCGCAGCGCGGTGCGGATCAGGACACCGGCACAGAACAGCAGATAGAGCCCGAAGAGGATGCCGCCGATCCACGAGCCGGTGGACATCACGCGGGGCTGAAGCCCGGCCAGGGACATCTGCTGCCTGTCCACGACGATGCTCAGAATCCAGTTGAGCAGCACGATCCCGAACGCTTCCAGGACCAGTACCACCGCCGCGGCCAAGGCCACCGGCCGTCGTGCCACGACCACCCCGTCCACCCACTTCCGCCGTTTGCCGAGCCGTGCGCCCATGCGGACGCCTGATGCCGCTGGTGCCCCTGTTACCGCGGGGTACAGGACATCGCGCACGCTACATGGGGGTCCCCCCTGCTCGGGAAGACCTTGGCGGAAGGTAAAAGCTGGGCAAGGGTTGTGCGCGGGCGGGTGCGGACGACTGCGCGCGAGAGGCCGGCGGCACGCCCACGGACGGAGTCGCCCGCAAAGTTTCCTTCGCCCATTCGTAGGGACTCCACAAAGAATTGACGATCCGCTGGACGTCCAAAGTTGGAGACCTAAGCCACACCGGGACTCGAGCAGGAGCCCAGGAATCCGGGCCTACCCTGGGATACCAGGGGACTTAGGTTCCTCACTGGCGCCCCGAGCACACTCCGTGTGGGCAAGCTCACCCCAGGGAACGGGTCGGCACGCGGTGTCGCCAGTCCCTAAAATCGCCGCATCCATTTGTTACGGCGAAGCGCCAAGGAAGGACCCATCGTGCGCAAGGTGCTCATCGCCAACCGTGGCGAAATCGCTGTACGCGTTGCCCGTGCATGCCGGGACGCGGGGATCGGAAGCGTAGCCGTCTACGCCGACCCCGACCGGGACGCACTGCACGTACGCGCGGCAGACGAGGCATACGCCTTGGGCGGTGACACTCCTGCCACCAGTTACCTGGACATCGCCAAGGTCCTGGCCGCCGCCGCCGATTCGGGCGCGGACGCCATCCACCCGGGATACGGCTTCCTGTCGGAGAACGCCGAGTTCGCGCAGGCCGTCCTGGACGCGGGGCTGACGTGGATCGGGCCGCCCCCGCAGGCCATCCGCGACCTCGGTGACAAGGTCGCCGCGCGGCACATCGCCCAGCGGGCCGGTGCGCCGCTGGTCGCCGGCACGCCCGACCCGGTCTCCGGCTCGGACGAGGTCGTGGCCTTCGCCAAGGAGCACGGTCTGCCGATCGCGATCAAGGCGGCCTTCGGTGGCGGCGGCCGCGGTCTGAAGGTGGCCCGCACCCTCGAAGAGGTCCCGGAGCTGTATGACTCCGCGGTGCGTGAGGCGGTGGCCGCGTTCGGCCGCGGCGAGTGCTTCGTCGAGCGCTACCTGGACCGCCCGCGGCACGTCGAGACCCAGTGTCTGGCCGACAAGCACGGCAACGTGGTCGTCGTCTCGACCCGTGACTGCTCGCTCCAGCGCCGCCACCAGAAGCTGGTGGAGGAGGCCCCGGCCCCGTTCCTGACCAAGGAGCAGAACGCCGAGCTGTACCGCGCCTCCAAGGCCATCCTCAAGGAGGCCGCCTACGAGGGCGCCGGCACCTGCGAATTCCTCGTCGGCCAGGACGGCACCATCTCGTTCCTGGAGGTCAACACCCGCCTCCAGGTCGAGCACCCGGTCACCGAAGAGGTCACCGGCCTCGACCTGGTCCGGGAGATGTTCCGGATCGCCGACGGCGAGGAGCTCGGCTACGACGACCCGGCGGTCCGCGGCCACTCCTTCGAGTTCCGCATCAACGGCGAGGACCCGGGCCGCAACTTCCTCCCGGCCCCCGGCACGGTCACCACCTTCGTCGGCCCGTCCGGTCCGGGCGTGCGCCTGGACGCGGGCGTCGAGTCCGGCTCGGTCATCGGCCCCGCCTGGGACTCCCTCCTCGCCAAGCTGATCGTCACCGGCGCCAGCCGCGAGCAGGCCCTTCAGCGCGCCGCCCGTGCGCTGGCGGAGTTCACCGTCGAGGGCATGGCCACCGCCATCCCCTTCCACCGCACGGTCGTCCAGGACCCGGCGTTCGCCCCCGAACTCACCGGCTCCGCCGACCCGTTCACGGTCCACACCCGCTGGATCGAGACCGAGTTCGTCAACGAGATCGCCCCGTTCGCCGCCCCCGGCGCGGACGAGGCCGAGGCCGACACCCGCGAGACGGTCGTCGTCGAGGTCGGCGGCAAGCGCCTGGAGGTCTCGCTGCCGTCCTCGCTGGGCATGCCCCTGGCCCGGGCCGCGGTCGCCGGCGGCGCCAAGCCCAAGCGCAAGGCCGCCAAGAAGTCCGGCGGCGCCGCCTCCGGCGACGCACTCGCCTCCCCGATGCAGGGCACCATCGTCAAGGTGGCCGTCGAGGAGGGCCAGCAGGTCACCGAGGGCGAGCTGGTCGTCGTCCTGGAGGCCATGAAGATGGAGCAGCCGCTCAACGCGCACCGCTCCGGCACCATCAAGGGCCTGACCGCCGAGGTCGGCGCCGCGCTCACGTCCGGCGCCGTGATCTGCGAGATCAAGGACTGACCCGACGGCATCCCGTAGGCGCGCGAGGGGCCCCCGGCACCGGCCGGGGGCCCCTCGCGTCCGTTCCCGCCCGGCTACGAGTTGCCCACCACGTCCTCCGGAAAGCTCAGCGACCGGCTCATCCACTCCAGCGCGGCGGGCAGTTCGCGCCGCCAGGTGGCGAAGTTGTGGCTGCCGTGGGGGAGAACGATCGATTCCGCCTTCATCGGCGGCTTGACGGCGGCGAGGAAGGCGCGGGCCGCCGGGTAGTTCTTCTCGCCGGTACGGCTCGTGCCCACCAGGACGTTCACCTGCGGAGCGGGCAGATGCCGCAGCCGCCACATCAAGTCGTGCTCCTGGCGGCGACGGACCCGGTCCCGGCCCTCGCCGAAGAGATTGCCGGTCGTGGGATCGTTGCTGACCTTGTAGTCCGGCGAGAGGGCGGCCGCCGAGGTGTACGTACGGTCGTGCCGCATGGCGAGCTGGAGGGCGCAGCTGCCGCCCGAGGAGTAGCCCAGGACGCCCCAGCCGCCGGGGTCGTGCCCGACGCGGTAGCGGGACCTGAGCGCGTCCGGCACATCGCGGGCGAAGAACGTCTCGGCCTGCGGGCCGCCCGGTACGTCGACGCACTGGGTGTCGCGCGGCGGCGCGATGGTGGGCCGCAGCATCACGATCACGGTCGGCTGCATCCTGCCTTCCCGGATCAGCCGGCCGGCGGTCTGCGGCAGCCGCAGGTGCTGGCCCAGCAGGAAGGTGCCGCCCGGGTAGCCGCTGAACGCGACGACGACGGGGAACCGCTGGCGGGCGTACTGGGGCTGGAAGTACTGCGGCGGCAGATAGACGTACGCCGGGTCCACCGCCCGGGTCCGCTTGCCGACGATCCGTACGGACTCGACCTTGCCCGCCAGTGACGGCTCCCCCTTCGGCAGCCCGTGCACCTTGTCCAGCCCGTCCGCCGCCGAGGGCTGCACCAGGCCCTTCGACGGGTCGCCGACGGGCCCGGCCGTGCCCCCGTCGCCCCACTTGCCGACGGCGGCCGGCGCGTCGTCGTACAGCCCGAGCAGCTCGTGCCAGGAGGCGTAGAACTGGAAGTTGGCGTTCACCACAAGGCCGAGCGCCGCCACGATGGTCAGCTGGGTCGCCGCGATCGAGCCGAGCCGCCCCAGCAGCGCCCGCGGCCCGCGCCCCGCGAAGCGCGGCCACAGCCAGAGCGTGAGCCCCACGCAGACCACGGCGACCGCGGCCACGGCGTAGAACAGCGATCGGCTGGTCAGTCCCATGACTCTTCCCCAGATGTTCCGCGCCGCGCCCCGCTCCCCCGGCGGTCCTCACAGCGTCTTCCCAGGCTCCGAAAAACTCCGGAAGACCTCATTGCGCCTGGTTTGATGGCTCCTCACGACGCCACGTTGCGGCCTTGCCGAGGTATTCGACCGCGCGACCACTGGGGGATGCCGGGGCTTCACCGGGCCGCCCCTCCACGTCCACCAAGTGCGCCGGACGCACCTGCGCAGCGAGTCGCCGGCCGGGAGCGGCTGCCCGGAGACGGTTCAAGGCGCCGGCTCGGGCAGGGCGCCGCATGGCCGACGCACTCAGGGGCATAGATGAGCGTGCATGTCGCCGGCCACCGGGCTGACGCGGCAAGCAGCACGGTCCCCGGGCCCCTGAGACAGCAGCCGACCACATGGTCACGGAAGCGGGGACGGGACCGGCGGGAACGGTCCGGTGGCAGGACGCGTCCCCGCGTGGGGACAAGAGACCGTAGGCAGGACCCCACGCAGATCGTGCCGGCGCCGAGAAGCGCAGGCAGGAGGAGGCACCGAACCCGTGACCGTGGAACTCAGCTCCCTGACGGGTGTCCGCCAGGCAATCACCGTCGTGCTCCCGGTCCAGCTCCCCGACCTGCCGTCATGGGCCGAGGGACCATTACCGTTCGAGCTCGGCAGCCGCCGCACCGACACGCTTACCCGGCAGACGTACTTCACACCGGCAGCGGCTCGCGTCCTCTACGGCACACCGGAGCGACCCTGCCGATGGCACCGTCTCGCGGACATCTCACACGGTGCGCTGCACCTGCACGGCATGGAACTGATGCGCACGGTGACCGCCCGGCAGCGCCGGCACGCGCTGGCGGTCCTGCACTTCACCGTGCAAGGGCCGGCGCTCCTCGAAACCCTGCGGGCCATCGGACACCGCCACACCGCGGATGCCGATCCTCTCGACGGCCCCCTGGCTCCGGCCGTCCTTCTCGCCGGCGCGGCGGAACCCAGAACCGTGGAGTCGCCTTTCGCCATCGCGCGCCCGTACACCATCGCGTTCCTCACCCCCGGAGCAGAGCACACGGACGCCCTGCGGGACGACGGCCGGCTCCCCGGAACCGCCGACCGCTGGCTGTGGCACCTGGCGTCCCGGTCCACGGACGCCGACTTCCCGGCAGCGCCGGAGAACCTGCCGTCCCAGACGGAGCACACGGTACGGATATCCGCCGACTGGAGCGCGCTCGTCCTCCGCCACGGGGCGGCGTTCCTCGGGCACCGACCCGACCGGGGCGACGGTGACTTCTACGACTTCGCTGCCTTGCACCACCGCACCATCTACCTCGACGCGCTGCTGCTCGGTACCGTCCAGCGCGACCACATCGACGAACTCACCGATTCGCTCTCCGGCGTCTTCGAGGGCCCCAAGCTCGGTTCCCGTGTCGCCGTTCTCGAACGGCACATCGCGGGCTTCCGCAGCACGTACTGGCGACAGCACCTGACCGCCCACGGCCCGGCAAATGAACTGCTCCTCGCCTACCAGGCGCAGTACCGCCTGCCGACCCGCTTCGCGGAAATCCTCTCCGAGGCGGCCGACTACGCCCGGCTCGTCCAGACGCAGGACAGCCAGCAGATCGCCGGCGCCCTCGGTGTCCTCACTATCCTCGGCCTCCCCCTGGGCACAGCCCTGAGCGTCCTCCAGGTACTCGACGACCACGCCCCCGGTCACCTCCTTGCCGCCCTGGGCGCTGCCGCCCTTGCCACGGCCATCGCCTTCACCAGCCGCTATGGCCGTCTCGTCCTATCGGCCCTGCGCGATCGCATCAGGAGCCTGGACGACTGACGTATGGCGCACTCAGGCCCTGCGGGCATCCAAGTGTCTTCAAAAAAGGGCAAGTTGAGAAGGATCCCTTGGTAAGGTGCAACAAAAACTGCCGAAGAGGACACGGACGACGTGACGGTCAACGAGGGCGAGTCGCTCCGGCTGTACAAGAAGGCTTTACGGTATGCCGAGTCGGACCCAGAGGTCTTTCTCGGCGCGGCGAGGAGAGCGGCGGAGTCGATCCTTTTGGATATCGCCCTACAGGAAGCAGTTGGCTCCAAGCCGACACTCGAATCGTTGTTGACGGTGCTGGCCGCCAAGGACCTGGTGCCCCCAAAGGTCGTTCTGGCCGTACGGACCATCCAGAATTACGGCAACTACGGGAGCCACGCACAGAAGGGTTCCGGCGAGGAGATTTCCGCCGAGGACGTGCAGCCGTGCCTCAACGCGCTGACGCAACTGGCGGTCTGGTACGGCCGCACGAGCAAGGCGTTGGCCGAGGACGAGGCACGACAGGGACTGGCTGCCGTTCAGCACACCACCACGAGCACGACACGCCTCGCCGATTCCTCATTGATCGTGGTCAAGGCGCTACTCCTCGGCTGCGGCTTCGAGCAACTGCTGGCACAGCACCGTCACCGGCTGGTGCACGTCCAACTCCCCTGGTCGGACCAGCTGGTCAAAGATGTGTCGCAGCGGCTGCTGGACGTGGCGATCTACAACGAGCAACGCGTACTGCGACTCTTGGAGTCCGAGGACGACGTCAGGGACCAGGTGGTGCCCATCGGACGAGTCGGGTATTCGATGGGCGGTCGGAATTTCTATCTGCTTGCCGCACGCGCGGGCCGCTGGGGGAATACGGCCGGAGCGGAATTTCTGGCCGACCCGGCCGGGGCGCAGATCGCCGTGCCAAAGCACAGCGATATGTTCGACAACGTCCTGGCGGCTTTCTCGACCGATGAGGCGGGCTTACGGGACATGGGCGTCACGATTCTCGACGTTCCGCACCATCTCGGCCTGGAGCTCTTTCACCTGAACAGGGACGTGCTGGCCGTCGGCGGACAGAATCTTCGGATGCACGCACGCGAGAGCGATGACTACTTCGAACTTCTCGATTCCGAGATGCTTTCCCCGTGCGCGCGGAAAAGGTTGCGTTCGGCAGCCGCCAACGTCCTGATCGCCAATCGGTCCTGGCTCACCGAGATGAGAACCGATGCCGGCGAGCTCCACCGCGAACTGATGCGCTGCTTCCACGCCATGGGATCGGAAGCGGCCCGCTTCGAGGAAGTCGTCCAAGACCTGGTCGCCCACGCCTGCTTCCCCCAGGAATGCGGCCCCGAAGGCAGGGAACGGCTGGTACGTCACGTCCTGTTCGAGAGTTACCGGCTGGGCGAGCCGTGCTAGAGAGCAACTCGCGGCCCGCCCGCGGCCGGACGTCGGCGGCACAACGGGTCCTCGTCGTGGGCAGTACCAATTTCGACATCATCGTCCAGACGGAGCGCTTTCCGGAGGAACACGAGAAGCTCCGGGGCGGGGCATGCTGGGCGTCACCAGGAGGCTCCGCGGCCAACACCGCCCTGGGGCTTGCCCGGCACGGCTGCGCGGTGACACTGGTCTCCGCGGTGGGTGACGACGCCCTGGGACGGGTGTGCCTCGACGACCTGCGGGCCGGCGGGGTGGACACTTCGTTGACGCGTATCGCCCCGGCCACCCGGACCGGCATGGCCATCGTCTTCTCCTCGGGCGCGGGCAAAAGGATGATGACCTTCGCGGGTGCGGACCGTGACGCGGCGATCGGCGCGGTCACTGCGGACGAGATACTCGCTCTGGACCATGTGCATGTCGTCGGTGACATCACTCCGCCGCTCACCCGGTTAGTGGCCCTGGCACGGCGGCTCGGCCGTTCGGTGTCGGTCGAATGGAACGGCCGGGACATGAGCCCGCTCGCCGGGCCCTCGACGCTGAACCTCATGAACGCGGACGAGATGAGGAACCTCCCCGGCGCAGCGGCGCACGACCCTGCGGTCACTGCACAGCGGTACGCCGAGTCGCTGTCGGCCGAAGTGATCGTGACCCTGGGCCCGGACGGTGCGCTATGGGCCTCCCCCGGCCGCCCTCCACTGCTGGTCCCCACCACTCCCGTCGAGCCGGTGGACCGCACCGGCGGTGGTGATGCCTTCAATGCCGGTGTCATCGCGGCGAGGCTGAGCGGCGCCCCGCCGACCGAGTGTCTGAGCCGGGGCCTCAACGCTGCCGTACACGTGATCACGAAGAGAGGAGCCCATCCGTGACCAGTTGGCTTGGCGTAGCGCTGCTTCCCAGCGCGGACCACCTGCTTTCCGCAATCCAACTGCAAGAGAAGGTCGGAGGTGAGCACCGGCTGCACCCAGCCCTGGCAGCGGACGGCAATCTCCCTCACGTCACCGTCTTCCAGGGCCCGTTCTCCGATTCCCTCCACCCGGAGACCGTGCTGGAGAAGATCGGCAGGTCCACGGCCCTGAAGGAGATCCGGCTGGCCACCGTGGGCATCGTGTACCAGCCCACAGGGTGGGTCTTCCTCTCCCTGGCGAAACCACCGCTGATGGTCGGCCTACAGCAGGCAGCCCTCGACGTGTTGGACTCCCACCTCGACCGCAGAGCATTCGACACGGCCAAGGACACCACACGCTTCTCGGAGAGCGAGCGTGCCAGCTTCGCCCAATATGGATACCGGTACACGGGCGACGCCTACGCACCACACATCACACTCGGACGAGCCGAGGAACGGATCGCCCAGGATATGGTGCACACCGCATCCGAGCGCACCTCCATTCCGACAGACTGGGTGTTCGACCGGCTCAGCGTCTATGTGATGGGGGAGCACGGTGCCCATGCGCAGACGCTGGCTGAGCGGGCGCTGGACCGGACGTGAGTGAGCCCGACTGCCTGCTCGACGTGGCCGAGCAGGCAGTCGATGCGGGTATCGCACGGCTGGCCAGCGCTGGAGAAGGCTGGTCCGCCAGACGGTTCAAGGCGTCGGGAGAAGAGGTCACCGCGGCGGATCTCGAGGTCGAGGAAGTGGTCTCGGCCGTGCTGCGACGGCATTCTCCCGGCATCCCCGTAGTCGGCGAGGAGACTGCCGTCGGGACAACCCTCCCGCCCCGGTGCTGGCTGCTGGACCCCATCGACGGAACGATGAACTTCACTCGGGGCTCCCCTTTCCACGCCGTATCGCTGGCGTACGTCGAAGACCGCCTCCCCCGACTGGGCGTTGTCGACGCTCCAGCCCTCGGCCGCCGCTGGCACACGGGACAGCAAGGCTGCCCGCCACCCTCCTCGCCGGTGACCCGCACCGTGGACGAAGCGGTCATCGGCCTCACCGGTACGGGTTCTGGCGACCCCCGGCGCATCGGCCTGCTACAGAGCACGGCGTACCGGATCAGAATGCATGGGGCCATGAGCCTGGACCTCGTGGGCGTGGCCGAGGGCTGGCTGGACGCCTGCGTCTGCCTGCGCCCCAGGCCGTGGGACGTCGCTGCCGGCACCGCACTCGTCCGGGAGCGGGGCGGGGCGGTTCTGGGTGCGGGCGGACGGGAGTTCGCCTTCGACTGCCCCGTCCTCGTCGCGGGTCACACGGCGCTGGCCCGTGCGGTCCTCAGCCTGTGGGAATCGCGGCCCGCCGAGGGCGGGTGAAGCGAGCAGCCCGCGAAGTTCGCCGGGCCCGGCCGCACCCGGCCGTCGCGCGCAGCGGCCGGGCCTGACGTGGCGGCGATCGGGCCCACGGGGCCTCGGCACCACGGCACGGACCTCATAGCCGCACGGAGGGAGCAGAGACCGGCTCCATTGACTGCCCCCTCGGCGCGCAATGGCATCCTGGAACCACCGGGCCGCAACCGGCCGGGTCGAGGGAGGACGGCGATGGCGACCGAGACGGCAGGGCAGCGGCAGACGGCGCAGGGTCCGGTGGCGGATGCACCGGTGCGGTCGCATGACGTGCGGCCCATGCGTGCCGATGCGCGCCGCAACTACGAACGGCTGCTCACGGAGGCCCGTACGGCCTTCACCGAGCACGGCACGGACACCTCGCTGGAGGACATCGCGCGCCGCGCCGGCGTCGGCATCGGGACTCTCTACCGGCACTTCCCCAACCGGACCGCCCTGATGGGCGCGGTCTTCCAGGGCGAGGTGGACGCCCTGCTGGCGCATGCCAAAAAGCTCGCCGACGCGCCGCAGCCGTGCGCCGCGCTGGTGGAGTGGCTGCGCGCGATCATCACCCACGCCAGCACCTACCGCGGGCTGTCGCGCGCGCTGATGACGGCGTCGGCGGACGACAGCTCGGGGATGGCGCGGTGCAGCGTGCCGATGCGGGAGGCCGGTGGCGCGCTGCTGACCCGCGCCCAGCAGGCCGGAGCCGTACGCCCCGATGTGAGCATCAGCGACCTGATGCAGCTGACCAACGGCATTGCGCTGGCCGCCGAGGAATCGCCGGACGACCCCCGGCTCGCCGACCGGCTGCTGACGCTCACCCTGAGCGGGCTGAAGGGCGAGCGGCACCACTGAGCGATGCCCGGCGGATCTTCCTGACGCCGTGGAGCGCCGCCGGAGACCGTGGTCCGGGCACCGTCGCCGGGGCGGCGCGCCCGTTCGGCGCGCCTCCGGCTCCTGCGCTCAGCGCCGTCGTGGGGCCAGATCGGCGACCCGGCCGCCCGAGGCCTCGGACAGTGGCGTGGCCGAGCGGAGCTGTGGTGCGCCGCCCCCGCCGCCCGGCGCGTGGTTGCGCCGCTGGCCCGGCAGGGGGACGTCCCGGCGGGGGCCCCTGCGGTCTGCCGGAGCGTCCATCCCCGGCTGCCCCGGGCCGCGGCCCGCGCCCGGACCGCCGGCCACGGCGATCTGCACCCCCTGGTCGGCCAGCGCCTGGAGTTCCGTGGCGGCGCGGTCGTCATGGCCCGGCGGCTCGTCCGTGACGAGACGTGTGATCACATCCGTCGGCACGGTCTGGAACATCGTGTCGGCCCCGAGCTTGGTGTGGTCGGCGAGCACCACCACCTCCCCCGCCGCCTGCACCAGCGCCCGGTCGACGCTGGCGGAGAGCATGTTGGAGGTGGACAGACCGCGCTCTGCGGTCAGTCCGCTGCCCGACAGGAAGGCGCGGGAGACCCGCAGGCCCTGGAGGGACTGTTCGGCACCACTGCCGACGAGCGCATAGTTGGAGCCGCGCAGGGTGCCGCCGGTCATCACGACCTCGACGCGGTTGGCATGGGCCAACGCCTGGGCGACCAGCAGGGAGTTGGTGACGACGGTCAGGCCGGGGACGCGGGCGAGCCGGCGGGCCAGCTCCTGGGTGGTCGTTCCCGCACCGACGACAATGGCCTCGCCCTCTTCGACGAAGCCGGCCGCGAGATCGGCAATGGCCGTTTTCTCCGCGGTCGCTAGATGGGATTTCTGTGGGAATCCGGATTCGCGAGTAAAGCCTCCCGGCAGGACCGCACCGCCGTGGCGGCGGTCGAGCAGTCCTTCTGCCTCCAGCGCGCGCACGTCCCGCCGTACGGTTACTTCGGAGGTCTGGACGACGCGGGCGAGCTCCCGGAGCGATACGGCTCCATTGGCGCGCACCATTTCAAGGATCAATTGGCGACGTTCTGCAGCGAACACGAAACTGACAGTAACGCCAACGACCGTCTGTTTTCAGCAGGTTGCACCAATTAACGGAAGTTGTACGCACCGCGGAGCGTGACGTGGTATGCGGTGTGCATATGTCGTGCGGATGTCGAACTGCTGGGCGGCGCGACCCGCTTGCCCCCTGGTCAGCCGCCCTGCGCGGCCCGTACGGCGGCGGCCCGGCCGGGCGGACCGGCCCCCTGCGGATGCAGGGACGTTTCATCCCAAGTGCTCACCGCTGGCACAAAGATTTCAATCGGCCGACCGCTGCCGTGCGTTTATCGCCTCATTGCCGACTACTCGCCGGCCGTCTTGCGGATGTGCAGCTGACGGGCGACCTCGGCGATCGAGCCGGACAGCGACGGGTAGACCGTGAAGGTACTGGCCATCTGCTCGACGGTCAGATTGTTGTCGACCGCGATCGAGATCGGGTGGATCAGCTCACTGGCGCGCGGGGAGACGACCACACCGCCGACGACGATGCCCGTACCGGGGCGGCAGAGCAGCTTCACGAAGCCGTCGCGGATGCCCTGCATCTTGGCGCGCGGGTTGCGCAGCAGCGGGAGCTTCACGACCAGTGCGTCGATCTTGCCGCTGTCGACGTCGGCCTGGGAGTAGCCGACGGTGGCGATCTCCGGGTCGGTGAAGACGTTCGCGGAGACCGTCTTGAGGTTCAGCGGCGTGACCGCGTCGCCGAGGAAGTGGTACATCGCGATCCGGCCCTGCATCGCGGCGACGGACGCCAGCGCGAAGACGCCGGTGCAGTCGCCGGCCGCGTACACGCCCTGGGCGGAGGTGCGGGAGACCTTGTCGGTCCAGATGTGGCCGGAGTCCTTGAGCTTGACGCCGGCCGCTTCCAGGCCGATCCCCTCGGTGTTGGGGATGGAGCCGACGGCCATCAGACAGTGCGTACCGGAGATCGTGCGGCCGTCGGCCAGGGTGACCTCGACGCGGTCGCCGACCCGTTTGGCGGACTGGGCCCGGGAGCGCGCCATGACGTTCATGCCGCGGCGGCGGAAGACGTCCTCCAGGACGGCGGCGGCGTCCGGGTCCTCGCCCGGCAGCACACGGTCACGGGAGGAGACGAGCGTGACGCGGGAGCCGAGCGCCTGGTAGGCACCGGCGAACTCGGCACCGGTGACACCGGAACCGACCACGATCAGCTCTTCGGGCAGCTCGTCGAGGTCGTAGACCTGCGTCCAGTTCAGGATCCGCTCGCCGTCGGGGAGCGCGTCCGGGATCTCGCGGGGGTGCGCGCCGGTGGCGATCAGCACCGCGTCCGCGATCAGGCCCTCGGTGGTGCCGTCGGCGGCGGTGACCGTCACCTTGCGGGAGCCGTCCGGCGCCTGGCCCGGCTCCAGCCGGCCGCGGCCGCGCATGACCCGGCCGCCGGCGCGGGTCACGGACGCGGTGATGTCATGCGACTGGGCGAGCGCGAGACGCTTGACCCGTCGGTTGACCTTGCCCAGGTCGACGCCGACGACCCGGGCGGGCCGGTCGATGTGCGGCGTGTCGTCCTCGACGATGATGCCGAGCTCTTCGTACGACGAATCGAAGGTGGTCATCACCTCGGCCGTGGCGATAAGAGTCTTCGACGGCACGCAGTCGGTGAGCACCGACGCCCCGCCCAGACCGTCGCAGTCGACGACGGTCACCTCCGCGCCGAGAGAGGCGGCCACCAGGGCCGCTTCGTATCCGCCGGGTCCGCCACCGATGATCACGATCCGAGTCACGTACTCCATTCTCCCGCACGCCCGTACGTCCCTCTCGCCCGGGGGCGGTCTGCGCCCCTTGCGGGGCAACCGGGTGCGCCCTGCCAGGCCTCTTGTCCGGACCTCGGGTCCCACGAGCCCGACGGGCAACCTCCCGTACCCTCGGAACCATGTCGCTCTACGCCGCGTACGCCGGCAACCTCGACGCGCGGCTGATGTCCCGCCGCGCACCGCACTCGCCGCTGCGCGGCACCGGCTGGCTGGACGGCTGGCGGCTCACCTTCGGCGGCGAGCAGATGGGCTGGGAAGGCGCCCTGGCGACGGTCGTGGAGGACCCGGCCTCCCAGCTCTTCGTCGCGCTCTACGACATCGCGCCCATGGACGAGGAGTCCATGGACCGCTGGGAGGGCGTCGGCCTGGAGATATACCGCCGGATGCGGGTGCGGGTGCACACCCTCGACGGCGACGAGACGGCGTGGATCTATGTCCTCAACGGCTACGAGGGCGGCCTGCCGTCGGCCCGCTACCTGGGCGAGATCGCGGACGCCGCGGAATCGGCGGGCGCACCGCACGACTATGTGATGGAGCTGCGCAAGCGGCCCTGCTGACGGGCGGCGGGCGGGCGGCCGCGGCGGGCACACCGCCGTAGGGGTGCGCCGTACGGGTGCCGCGACGCGCCCGGGGCGGCACTTTCGGCAGAAGCCACAAGACAACGATCCCAGGACCGTGAGCAGTGACATCTACGCGCGTAGGGGAATACCGGCTACCCTCGTCCGCGTGAACGCATCTGTTACCCCGGACATCGCGCGCGACCCGCAGGGTGCCGCCGCCGACGCCGCCGCCCGTCTGCGCGAGCTGACCGGCGCCGAGACCCATGACGTCGCCCTGGTGATGGGCTCCGGCTGGGCGCCGGCCGCCGAGGCCCTGGGCGCGCCCGAGCACGAATTCCCCGTCACCGAGCTGCCCGGCTTCCCGGCGCCGGCCGTCGCCGGACACGGCGGCACGATCCGCTCATACCGGGTCGGCGAGAAGCGGGCCCTGGTCTTCCTGGGCCGTACGCACTACTACGAGGGCCGTGGTGTCGCCGCGGTCGCGCACGGCGTCCGTACCGCCGCGGCGGCCGGCTGCAAGACCATCGTGCTCACCAACGGGTGCGGCGGTCTGCGCGAGGGCATGCGCCCCGGCCAGCCGGTCCTCATCAGCGACCACCTCAACCTGACCGCCACCTCCCCGATCGTCGGCGCGAACTTCGTCGACCTGACGGACCTGTACTCGCCGCGGCTGCGCGCGCTGTGCAAGGAGGTCGACCCGAGCCTGGAGGAGGGCGTCTACGCCCAGTTCCCCGGCCCGCACTACGAGACCCCGGCCGAGATCAAGATGATCCGGACGCTGGGCGCCGACCTGGTCGGTATGTCCACGGTCCTGGAGGCCATCGCGGCGCGCGAGGCCGGCGCCGCGGTGCTCGGTCTGTCCCTGGTGACGAACCTCGCCGCCGGCATGACGGGCGAGCCGCTCAACCACGAAGAGGTGCTCCAGGCCGGCCGCGACTCCGCGACCCGGATGGGCAGCCTGCTCGCCCAGGTGCTCGGCAAGCTCTGAGGCCGTCACGGCGTCAGGCGCCATGACGTCACGGAGTCAGGCGTCGCGACGTCATGGAGTCAGGCGTCGTCACGACCTCACAGCGTCATGAGGTCATGGAGTCATGACGTCATGGAGTCAGGCGCCACGGCGTCACGGCGCCGAGCACCGCACGACGACGGAGGACGGCCACGGCGGGTGTGCGACACCCGCCGGGCCGCCCCGCCGCCGTCACCACCGCAGCGGCCCCGCCGCCCGGCCGCCGGCCGCTCCCGCCGCGCGACACCGCCGCCCCCCACGCGCTGCCATCCAGCGGCATTGGCCGGTTCTGCGGCTCCCCTCACCCGCGTAATGGGTAGGCGTGACGAGCCGAGAGGGGCCCTCCCCGCAGCTGTCCTCAGCGCGCCCCCACCCGCATCCACCGTCAGGAGCATCACGTGGCTACCGATCCCGCGGAGCTGATCAACCGGGCCAAGGCATGGCTGGCCGAGGATCCCGACCCGGAGACCCGGGACGAGCTGTCCAAGCTCATCGAAGCCGCCGACGACGGCGAGATCGCCGCGGAGCTGGCCGCCCGGTTCGCCGGCACCCTCCAGTTCGGCACCGCCGGGTTGCGCGGTGAACTGGGCGCGGGCCCGATGCGGATGAACCGCTCCGTGGTCATCCGGGCGGCGGCCGGTCTCGCCGCGTACCTCAAGGCGCAGGGCGACGGTGCCGGCCTGGTCGTCGTCGGCTACGACGCCCGCCACAAGAGCGCCGACTTCGCCCGCGACACGGCGGCCGTGATGGTCGGCGCGGGCCTGCGCGCCGCGGTGCTGCCGCGCCCGCTGCCCACCCCGGTCCTGGCCTTCGCGATAAGGCATCTGGGCGCGGTGGCCGGTGTCGAGGTCACCGCCAGCCACAACCCGCCGCGCGACAACGGTTACAAGGTCTATCTGGGCGACGGCTCGCAGATCGTGCCGCCCGCCGACGGCGAGATCGCCGCCGAGATCGCCGCGGTCGGCCCGCTGGCCGGCGTACCGCGTCCCGAGGCCGGCTGGGAAACCCTCGACGAGACGGTCCTGGACGCCTATCTGGCGCGTACGGACGCGGTGCTGACCCCGGGCTCCCCCCGGGACACGAAGGTCGTCTACACGCCGATGCACGGCGTCGGCCGGGACACCCTCGTCGCCGCCTTCGCACGGGCCGGGTTCCCGGCCCCGGCGGTCGTCGCGGAACAGGCCGAGCCGGACCCGGACTTCCCGACGGTCGCCTTCCCCAACCCGGAGGAGCCGGGCGCGATGGATCTCGCGTTCGCCACCGCCCGCGAACGGGGCGCTTCCGGCGTCGACATCGTCATCGCCAACGACCCCGACGCGGACCGCTGCGCCGTCGCCGTCCCCGACCCCGGCACGCCCGACGGCTGGCGGATGCTGCGCGGCGACGAGGTCGGCGCACTGCTCGCGGCCCATCTGGTCAGCAAGCGCGCCACCGGCACTTTCGCGACGACCATCGTCTCCTCCCAGCTGATGTCCCGTATTGCGGCCGCCTCCTCGCTTCCGTACGAGGAGACGCTGACCGGCTTCAAGTGGCTGGCACGGGTGGACGGCCTGCGGTACGCCTTCGAGGAGGCGCTCGGCTACTGCGTCGACCCGGAGGGCGTCCGCGACAAGGACGGCATCACCGCGGCGCTGCTGATCACCGAGCTGGCCGCGGAGCTCAAGCAGGACGGACGCACCCTCACCGACCTGCTCGACGACCTCGCGGTGGAGTTCGGGCTGCACGCCACCGATCAGCTCTCGGTCCGCGTGGAGGATCTGTCCCTGATCGCCGACGCCATGCGCGCCCTGCGCGCGCAGCCGCCGGCCGCGCTGGCGGGTCTGGCCGTGGCCCGGGCCGACGACCTCAACCGGGGTACGGAGACGCTGCCGCCGACCGACGGGCTGCGCTACTACCTGTCCGGTTCGCCGGAGGCCGGCATCGAGGCCGCCCGTGTGGTGGTCCGGCCCAGCGGCACCGAGCCCAAGCTCAAGTGCTACCTGGAGGTCGTGGTCCCGGTGGCCTCACCCGAGGCGCTCCCCGAGGCCCGGACGAAGGCCGCCACGACACTGGCGTCGATCAAGCAGGATCTGTCGGCGGCGGCGGGGATCTGAACGGCTGACGGCTGACGGGCGGCTGAACGGCGGCCGGACGTATTGCACGCGTCGGCCGGACGTACTGCATGCGTCGGCCCGACGTACTGCTCACGCCGACCCGGCGCACTACACCCGTCCACCCCCGAAGGGGCCCGACGCACTACACCCGCCCACCCCCCGGAGGGGGGTGGGCGGCGGGGAAACAACAACACCGGGGTGGGCGGCGGGGAAACAACAACACCGGGGTGGGCGGCGGGGAAACACCACAGGGGCGCCCCACTTCCCGTACTGCCGGCGCCCCGGCGGCGCGGCGCACCGTCTACAGCGCCACCATCACGGCCAGCCCGACCGCACCCACCACGATCGGCGCGACGATCGCGTACGCCCAGCGCACCACCGGCTCTCCCTGGGCGCTCTCGCGGTCCGCGGCGCGCTCCTTGAGCTCGCGGAGCTCTTCGAGGGCCTGGTCGGCCACGGCGCGCGGTGCCGGGCCGGACTCCACCTGCGGTCCGAAGCGGAGCCCGGAGGTGGCGCCACGGCGCGCCTGCCGGCTGGCCTTCTTGCGCTGCCGCAGCGAAACCGGAATGGCCCACAGCTGGTAGGTGCCGGCCGCGGTGACCGCCTCGGTGGAGAACGCCGCCCGCAGCGTCTCCACGGCGCCCCACGGCAGCGTGATCGTACGGAACGGATTGCGCACCGTCAGCCGGTCCTCGCCCGCCCTGACCAGCGGGCGCAGGGTGTAGGCGATCACCAGGGGGACCCCGAGGAGCAGCGCGAACACCGCCATCAGCTTGGTCTGCGTGACGCCCTGGAGCAGCGCGTCGCCGCCGAGCCAGCCTCCGAGCAGGAGGAGCAGGACGCCGCCCGCGAGGGCCGCGGGCGAGCGGTAGCTGCGCTCCGCGTACTGCTGCTGGGGCGGGGTGGACCGGTCCTGGCTCGTCATATCGCCGATTCTGCCTGACCGTCCGCATGCCGGACATTGCGTTACGGCATCATTCGGGAGCGGGGTCCGTGCCCCTCCGGCCCCGGGTACGTTGGCGTTCGGCGCCCGCCACCGGGCAGTTGGCCCTTCAGTGTCCTCCGGCGCGCTCCCGCACCCTCCGTTCCGGCCGGATTCGGAACGCTGAGGGGGATGACATGGCGCTACGCGCGTAGATATGCTCCCCTCGTGACCATGCCCATCACTGTTCCCGCATACGGCAAGGAAGCCGCGGGGCGTCTGGCGTCAATGGCGGACGTGACCGCCGACGACGGTGCGCTGCGCCGCTTCCTCCACGGCCTCCCCGGCGTCGACGCGGTCGGCCTCGAGGCCCGCGCCGCCACCCTCGGCACCCGCTCGATCAAGACGACGGCGAAGGCGTACGCCATCGATCTCGCCATCTCGATGATCGACCTGACGACCCTCGAAGGCGCGGACACCCCGGGCAAGGTCCGGGCGCTGTGCGCCAAGGGTGTCCACCCGGATCCCACGGACCGCACCGCCCCCAAGGTCGCCGCGATCTGCGTCTACCCGGACATGGTCGCGACCGCCAAGGAGGCGCTCGCCCGGGCCGGCGGCCCGGAGATCAACGTAGCCTCCGTCGCCACCGCGTTCCCGGCGGGCCGGGTCGCGCTGCCGGTCAAGCTCGCCGACACACGTGACGCGGTCGCGGCCGGCGCCGACGAGATCGACATGGTGATCGACCGGGGCGCCTTTCTCTCCGGCCGCTACATGGACGTCTTCGAGGAGATCAAGGCCGTCAAGGAGGCCTGCGCCCGCCCCGATGGCACGGCCGCCCACCTCAAGGTCATCTTCGAGACCGGCGAGCTCCAGACGTACGACAACGTCCGCCGGGTCTCCTGGCTCGCGATGCTCGCGGGCGCCGACTTCATCAAGACCTCGACCGGCAAGGTCGCCGTCAACGCCACGCCGCCGGTCACCCTCCTCATGCTGGAGGCGGTCCGTGACTTCCACGCCACGACCGGCGTCCAGGTCGGTGTGAAGCCGGCCGGCGGCATCCGTACCACCAAGGACGCGATCAAGTACCTGGTGATGGTCAACGAGACCCTCGGCGAGCCCTGGCTGACCGCCGACTGGTTCCGCTTCGGCGCCTCCAGCCTCCTGAACGACCTGCTGATGCAGCGCCAGAAGCTCAGCACCGGCCGCTACTCCGGCCCCGACTACGTCACGGTGGACTGAGGCTCCCATGACCTTCGATTACGCACCCGCACCCGAATCCCGCGCGGTCGTCGACATCGCGCCGTCCTACGGCCTGTTCATCGACGGCGAGTTCGCCCCGGCCTCCGACGGCAAGGTCTTCAAGACCGTCTCCCCGTCGTCCGAGGAGGTCCTCTCGGAGGTCGCCCAGGCGAGCGCCGAGGACGTCGACCGCGCCGTGAAGGCCGCCCGTAAGGCCTTCGAGAAGTGGTCCGCGCTGCCCGGCGCCGAGCGGGCGAAGTACCTCTTCCGGATCGCCCGGATCATCCAGGAGCGCTCGCGCGAGCTGGCCGTGCTGGAGTCGCTCGACAACGGCAAGCCGATCCGCGAGTCCCGCGACGCCGACCTGCCGCTGGTCGCCGCGCACTTCTTCTACTACGCGGGCTGGGCCGACAAGCTCGACCACGCAGGGTACGGCGCGAACCCCCGCCCCCTGGGCGTCGCCGGCCAGGTCATCCCCTGGAACTTCCCCCTCCTCATGCTCGCGTGGAAGATCGCCCCGGCGCTGGCGACCGGCAACACGGTCGTCCTCAAGCCCGCCGAGACGACCCCGCTGTCCGCCCTGTTCTTCGCGGACATCTGCCGCCAGGCGGGCCTGCCCAAGGGCGTCGTCAACATCCTCACCGGCGACGGCTCCACGGGCGCCTCGCTGGTCGGGCACCCCGACATCAACAAGGTGGCCTTCACGGGCTCCACCGAGGTCGGCAAGGCCATCGCCCGTACGGTTGCCGGCACCGACAAGAAGGTGACCCTCGAACTGGGCGGCAAGGCGGCCAACATCGTCTTCGACGACGCGCCGCTCGACCAGGCCGTCGAGGGCATCGTCAACGGGATCTTCTTCAACCAGGGCCATGTCTGCTGCGCGGGCTCGCGCCTGCTGGTCCAGGAGTCGGTCCAGGACGAGCTGCTGGACGCCCTCAAGCGCCGGATGCAGACCCTGCGCGTGGGCGACCCGCTCGACAAGAACACCGACATCGGCGCCATCAACTCCGCCGAACAGCTGGCCCGTATCACCGCGCTGGCCGACGCGGGCGAGGCCGAGGGCGCCGAGCGCTGGGCGCCGTCCTGCGAGCTCCCCACCTCCGGCTACTGGTTCGCCCCGACGCTGTTCACCGGCGTCACCCAGGCGCACCGCATCGCCCGTGAGGAGATCTTCGGCCCGGTGCTGTCCGTGCTGACCTTCCGCACCCCCGCGGAGGCCGTGGAGAAGGCCAACAACACCCCCTACGGCCTCTCCGCCGGCATCTGGACGGAGAAGGGCTCGCGGATGCTGTGGATGGCGAACAAGCTGCGCGCGGGCATCATCTGGTCCAACACGTTCAACAAGTTCGACCCGGCCTCGCCCTTCGGCGGCTACAAGGAGTCGGGCTACGGCCGCGAGGGCGGCCGGCACGGTCTGGAGGCGTACCTCGCCCCGTCGAGCCCGAAGGGCGAGCGCTGATGAACACTGTTGACCGCTTGAGTGTGCTCAAGACCTACAAGCTGTACGTCGGGGGCAAGTTCCCCCGGTCCGAGAGCGGGCGGGTGTACGAGGTGACCGACTCCAAGGGCACACGGCTCGCCAACGCGCCGCTGGCCTCCCGCAAGGACGCCCGCGATGCGGTGGTCGCCGCCCGTAAGGCGTTCGGCGGCTGGTCGGGCGCCACGGCCTACAACCGCGGGCAGATCCTCTACCGCGTCGCCGAGATGCTGGAAGGCCGCCGCGACCAGTTCACCGCGGAGGTCGCCGCCGCCGAGGGGCTGTCGAAGGCGAAGGCCGCGGCGCAGGTGGACGCGGCGATCGACCGCTGGGTCTGGTACGCGGGCTGGTCCGACAAGGTCGCCCAGATCGCCGGCGGCGCCAACCCGGTGGCCGGTCCGTACTTCAATCTCTCCTCCCCCGAGCCGACCGGCGTGGTCGCGCTCCTGGCCCCGCAGGAGTCGTCGTTCCTCGGCCTGGTCTCGGTGATCGCACCGGCGATCGTCACCGGCAACACGGTGGTCGTGGCGGCCGCCGAGGGCGCACCGCTGCCCGCCCTCTCGCTGGCCGAGGTGCTCGCCACGTCCGACCTCCCGGGCGGCGTGGTCAACATCCTCTCGGGCCGTACCGCGGAGCTGGGCGCCCCGCTCGCCGCCCACCAGGACGTCAACGCCCTCGATCTCGCGGGCGCCGACGAGGAGTTGGCGACGGAGCTGGAGAAGGCCGCGGCCGACAACCTCAAGCGGGTGCTCCGCCCGGCGGCGGTGAACTGGACCGCCGACCCCGGCACCGGCCGCCTGCTGGGCTTCCTGGAGACGAAGACGGTGTGGCATCCGATGGGCGTTTAGGCCTGTTCCTGGCCTGCTCTGGGCCTATTGCGTCAGCCTTATGACGTGCCGTCACCAATGCCCGTGCGGGGCCTCGCCTGATGGCGGGGCCCCGCACTGCTGTCCGAACCTTTCACTACCATTGGCTTGACCGCACGACGACAACATTTCGGGGGAGATCCGTGCCGGAGCAATTCAGCGCTGCCCAGGAAGCGCTGCACAAATTCGCCAAGAGCTCGGACCAGCGGGCGGAGAAGCTGCGGGCGATCCGCAGCAAGCTCGCCTCGCATGAGCTGAACAAGGAGGCCTTCGGGAAGCTCCCGGAGTCCGATGAGCTCTACCAGGCCTACGACGAGCAGAGCGAGCACTGCCTGGACACGCTCGACTCCGCGGCCACGCTGGAGGAGAAGATCAGCGAGGGCGTCACCGAGACGGCACGTGCCTATCAGTCCGACGAGGACGAGACCGCCGCGTCGATGCGGCAGATCCACCAGGGCGGGCCGGGGAGCACCCGATGAGCGGGCCGGTATCGGGGGCGCTGAGCGCCTACAACAAGGTCAACGACTGGATGGGCGGTTTCGACTCCGCCGTCGACAGCATCATGCGTCCGCTCGTCGAACCGCTCGCCGAGCACCTGGAGGCGGTCACCGGCGATGACGAGGGCATCCAGGAAACCGCCAAGCTCTGGCGCGACCAGGCAGCCGAGCTGCGCGACCTGATCGCCGATCAGCGGCGTGACCGCGCGGACCTCGCCCACGAGTGGACCGGCGAGGCCGCCGAGGCGTTCCAGGGCCACCTCGCCGAGCTGGAAACCGCCCTGGAGGCGGAAGCCGAGGACATGGACGCCGTGGCCGACGTCCTGGAACAGGCCGGCGCACAGGCGAAGATGGCCGAGCAGGTCGTCGAGACGCTCATCCGTGAGCTGATCGAATGGGCCCTCATCGAACTTGCCGTGGCCCTGGCCACCTCGATCGTCACCGCCGGCATCTCGGCCGCTGCCGCCGCGGCGGCAGCGGTGGCCGAGGCCAGTTTCGTGTCGGCGCGTATCGCCAGGGTGCTGGCCGAACTGGCAAAGGAGCTCAAGGCCTTCGTCAACATCATCAAGCTGCTGAAAAAAGCCAAGAAGATGTCGAAGGTCAAGAAGCTCAAGCCCTGGACCTGGAAGCACCTCAAGGACCCGGTCGAGGCCGAGAAGTTCGCGAAGGCGCTGGCCGCCAAGAAGGCGCTGAAGGTCATCAAGACGCCGATGAAGGGGGCCGTGGAGCTGGGGATGGGCGGCCTCGGCTTCTCCGGCGATCCGACCCAAGCGGTCTCCCCCATCGTCCAGCACGAGGCCGACGAACTCGACGACGCGCTGAACGGCAAGGGTTCCCACGGCAGTGGCGGCAGCGGCGGTCACGGCAGCCCCCACCTGCCCCCGGCGCCCGACTTCGCAGCGCAGCCCACCGCACAGGACCCCCTCAGCCGCTACCGCGAACCCGCGGTCGAGCGGGACCCCCGCCTGGTCACCCGTCCGGCCGCCGCCCAGCAGCCGCGCGACCCGGACAATCCGTTCGGCTGAGCGCCGCACCCGACGAGAGGAGCCGCGCCGGATGCGACCGGACTACCGCGACTGTTTCCTGCCCTTCCTCCAGCCAGGGGAAAGGCTGATCATCGCCTCGGACTACTGCCACAATGCGGCGCTGCCCTTCGTCCCTGCCGGGCTGCGCACCCCGCGCACCCCGTCCCCTCTCGAACAGCGGGTACGGGGCGCGCTGGGGAACGCTCTGGGCAAGGTGACGAAGCCGCTGGGCCCGGCGATCAACAAGCGACTGGCGAACAATCCCGTGACGCGGGCCGTCAGCGGGTCCGCCGACAACAGCGCGCCGCGGCCCGTCAGCGGAGAGGGCGAAACCGTCGCCACGTATGCCGCCGGAGACTTCGGCGGCAACGGCGGGAGGCGGCCGGACCGCGATCTCAGCGAGGCGGTGTTCGAAATTCAGGAGACGATCGAGGACGCCGCGGCCGACGCCATCGAGCACATGATGTATGGCAAGCCCATGGAGGGCGGCTGGTCGAGCATGGCCGGGCGTTTCCTGGTCGATCTGACGAACGCGGGCGACGAGCCCAGATTTCAGGCGCTGACCGACCGCCGGCTGATCGTGCTCGTGAACCGCAACAAGAGCTGGCTGGACGGCACCCCGAAGTGTGATCTCGGGGTGGCGGTGCCCCGTACGAACATCGCCCGGGTCACCGCGCATTCGAAGGCCGTCACCAAGGGGCGGTTCGACGTCACCTTCGTCGACGGTTCGTGGATCGCCCTGGGAAGCCTTCAGCGCGAGCGCATGGAGGGGTTCGTCGCCGCCTGGAACCGAGGAGGATGACCGTATGCCGAAGATCGACCATGTCACTCCCTCCCGCCAGTTCCTCCAGCCGGGCGAGGCACTGTGGGAGGCCAGGGACTACCACGAGTACCCGGATCTCCCGCTCGTGCCCGCCCATCTGCGCGCCCCCCGGAGGCCGCTGCCGCGCGCAAAGGGCCTCCTGGGAAAGCTGAGTGACATCCTCGACAAGGCGTCGCAGCCGTCCGGCGGCGCGATCGCCAGTCAACCGTCCGGCGGAACGGCCACCAGCCGGCCGTCCGACAGCCGCCTGCTCAACAACCGGCTGCTCGACAACCCGGTGACGCGCGTGGCCGGAAATGTCGCGGAGGGTCTGAACGAGGCCCAGGAGAACATCGAGGACGCCCTCGACGACGCCACCCAACGGATGATGTACGGCAAGACCATGGAGGGCAGCTGGACGAGCATGGCCGGCCGGTTCCTCGTCCAGGTCACCAACGCGGGCGGCTCGCCCCGGCACCAGGCGCTCACCGACCGCCGGCTGTTCGTGCTGACGGACCAGGCCACCGGGTGGCGGGAGCGGGAGCCCGAGCTGGAGGTCGCCGTCCAGATACAGCTCTCGAACATCGCGGAGCTGCGGCCCCGTCCGCGTATGACGTTCCCCCGCGGCCGCTTCGACCTGGTCTTCGTCGACGGCTCGTGGCTGGCGCTGTGCTGTTCGTTCCAGGAGGACATGCAGGCCATGGTCACGGCCTTCCACGGGCGCTGACCCCGGACGGCGGGGCGGCGGGCGCGACCGGTCCCGGCGGCTGAGGGCCGCCGGGACAGCGCCCGCCGCGCCGGCCTCACCCCGGCAGCACCCTCGTCAGCGTCCCCACCAACGGCAGGTCCTTGAGCGCGCCGCCGTCCGAGAGAGCCCCGGTCACCAGCGTGGTGCCCACCGGCTTGAAGTCGGCGATCTGGGTGCTGACGGCGTTGGCGAGCGGGTCGACGGGGGTGTTGGCCAAGGGGTTCACCTGGAGGTTCTTGACCGGGCCGAGGCCGCCGCCGAGGGAGTTCACGAGTGCGCCGGTCAGCGCCGAGGCCGTGGCACCGGTGTCGGCGCTGCGTTCCGGGGCGGCGGGGGCGGCTGTCGCCGTTGCCGCACCGCCCGCCGCGATCGCGGCGCCGGCTGCGGAGATGACCAGCCCGGCCCGCAGCAACGTGCGCGGAATACGGCTGGGCTTGGGACGTGCATGGGAGGGCATGTGCCACCTGCCTGTGGATCGAAGCGGTCGAAGTGCTGTGCGAGCGAGAGCAGTCGGGTAATCGATTGACTGCGTAGCGTAGTTGAGGCAGGGATGGCCGATCCACCTCGCGCGCCAGGGGTACCCCACACGGCCCCATACGCGACAATGGCTGCCCGTGAGCTCCCACTCCTGCACCCCGCCGCCCTCCGCCACGCTCTCGGCCCCTCCTCCACTCTCGGGGGACCCCCATGAGCGGGGAGGCACCCCCGCCCGGGTCATCCTGCTTACCGGCCCCTCGGGCTCCGGCAAGACGTCCCTGGCCGCGCGCAGTGGACTGCCCGTCCTCCGTCTCGACGACTTCTACAAGGAGGGGACGGACCCGAACCTGCCGCAACTGCCCGAAGGCGGCGGCGCCGACTGGGACGCGCCACTGTCCTGGGACGCCGGAGCCGCGGTCGCCGCCATCGATGCGCTGTGCCGTACGGGGCGTACGGACGTTCCGGTCTACGACATCGGGGCCAGCGCCCGGGTCGGTGCGTCGGCGCTCGACCTCGGCGGCGCCCCGCTGTTCATCGCGGAGGGCGTCTTCGCCGCCGATGTCATCGCGGAGTGCCGCGCGGCGGGACTGCTGGCCGACGCGCTGTGTCTGCGCGGCCGCCCCACCACCACCTTCCGCCGCCGGCTGGCACGGGATCTGCGCGAGGGCCGCAAGTCGAGCCTCTATCTCGTACGCCGGGGCCTGCGGCTGCTGCGCAACGAGCGGTCGATCGTCGCCCGGCATACCGCGCTGGGCGCACACCCCTGCGCCAAGCCGGAGGCGCTGGCGCGGATATCGGCGGCGCGGGCGGCGGACGGGCAGGGCGCGGCCGTACGTTCCTGACGGGCGGTTCCGGCCGCGGCCGCACTCAAGGCCGCCCCGGCGCATACGAAGAAGCGGGTTCGGGCAGACCCCCCGGCCGCCCGAACCCGCTCCCTCTTCCCCCGTACTTCCCCCGTATCCCCCGATACGTCCGGCTTGAGCGGATTGCTCCGTTGCCGCCGGTTCCCCCGTATCCCCATTTCCCCTCGGGCGTTCCCCCCGGTTCTCCCTCGGGCCCCCCGGCCCTCGGGCTCCCCGATCCTTCAGGCCACCAGCTCGCCGAAGGACTCCTCCTGGTCACGGCCGAAGCTGAGGACCTCGTCCTCGCGCAGCCGGCGCAGGGCGCGCCAGATGCTCGACTTCACCGTGCCGACACTGATGCCGAGAATGTCCGCGATCTCCGGGTCCGTACGGCCCTCGTAATAGCGCAGCACCAGCATCGTGCGCTGCGTCTCGGGCAGCCGGACCAGCGCCTGCCACAGCACGGCGCGCAGCTCGGTGCCGCGCATCGCGTCCACGTCGCCCGCCGTCTCCGGCAGCTCCTCGGTCGGGTACTCGTTCAGCTTGCGCCGACGCCAGGCGCTGATGTGCAGATTGGTCATGGTGCGGCGCAGATAGCCGCCGAGCGCCGCCTTGTCACTGATCCGGTCCCACGCCCGGTAGGTCGAGAACAGCGCGCTCTGGAGCAGGTCCTCGGCCTCGTAGCGGTCACCGGTCAGGTGGTAGGCGGTGGCGTACAGGGAGGACCGGCGCTCCTGGACGTAGGCGGTGAAGGCCGCTTCGGCCTCCGCCGTCTCCGCCGGGGAACGCCGTTCCCCCGTGGCCTCCCTGTACTCCGCTCCCCCGTTGTTGCCCCCGTGGGCGGCGTTGCCCCCGTGCCCCCGGTTTTCCCCGTCGGCCCCGTCGAGCGTGACCGTCGTGGCGTCGATGGCCACCATGTACGGCGGCCGCTGACGCCCGATGCCGCGAGCGCACCCCCGACTTCCCCCGAGGGAGGTGCCCCCGCTGACACCGGACTTCTCGTTGGTCCTGACGACGTCGTGGAGTCGCGTGATAACTGCGCTGGAAGTGGTGCCGTGCAGTGTGTTCATCTCGCGCCCCCCGTCGTAGAGCCCAGCTCGTTCGGTGTGTTCGGGTGTTGATCTCTCCCGATGCCCCAAAGACTGCCAACCCAGTTTCATCGCGTTGTCCGCCGACTGTCACAGGCCTGTCACAGGGGCCGGTACGGCGCGTCGCGGGGGTCTCGGGCGTGCGGGCCTTGTGTACGAGAGCGGCACTGGTCGATCTCCCGGCGTCCCATGGGCCAGAATGGCTGACGTGCCTTTCCTGTTGCTGATCGAGGACGACGACGCCATCCGCACGGCCCTCGAACTCTCGCTGTCCCGCCAAGGTCACCGTGTGGTGACCGCGGCGACGGGCGAGGACGGCCTGAAACTGCTGCGTGAGCAGCGCCCTGACCTGATCGTGCTGGATGTGATGCTGCCGGGCATCGACGGTTTCGAGGTGTGCCGGCGGATCAGGCGTACGGACCAGCTGCCCATCATCCTGCTCACCGCGCGTAACGACGACATCGACGTCGTGGTGGGGCTGGAGTCCGGAGCCGACGACTATGTCGTCAAGCCGGTGCAGGGAAGGGTGCTGGACGCCCGGATCCGGGCCGTGCTGCGCCGTGGCGAGCGGGAGTCCAGCGATTCGGCGACGTTCGGGTCGCTGGTGATCGACCGGTCGGCGATGACGGTCACCAAGAACGGCGAGGATCTGCAACTGACACCGACCGAGCTGCGGTTGCTGCTGGAGCTGAGCCGCCGGCCCGGTCAGGCGCTGTCCCGGCAGCAGTTGCTGCGGCTGGTGTGGGAGCACGACTACCTCGGCGACTCGCGCCTGGTGGACGCGTGTGTGCAGCGGCTGCGCGCGAAGGTGGAGGACGTGCCGTCCTCCCCGACCCTGATCCGTACGGTCCGTGGCGTCGGCTACCGGCTGGACTCCCCGCAGTGAGGGAGCGTGCCACGGGCGGCGCGGCGACGGATGACAGCCCCGGCGGCGGGACCGGGAGCGCCGGGGTGCCCGCGGCCGGCCGGCGGGTGCTGCGGATGCTGGGGCGCGCGTCGGGGCTGCTGCGCTGGACGAGTCTGCGGCTGCGGCTGGTCGTGGTCTTTGCGCTGGTGGCGCTGACCGCGGCGGTCTCCGCGTCCGGCATCGCGTACTGGCTCAACCGCAACACCGTTCTGGACCGCACGCAGAACGCCGTCCTCAAGGATTTCCGTAAGTCGCTGGAGGACAGTACGCGGTCGCTGCCGCTGCGTCCGCGGTGCACCGAACTCCAGGACGCGGCACGGCAGATGGCGGGCGGGCCGCAGAACTACGCGGTGCTGCTGATCGGCGTGGATCGCGACGGCAAGGACTGCGCGGCCACCACGAACAAGGACCTGCTGACGCTCAAGAACGTACCGACGTCGCTGCGCAGCGCGGTTAACGAGGTGCGCCCGGTCGACGATTCCAACCGCTACTCGCACCATCTCTACTGGCAGCGCAAGCAGGTCGGGGACAGCCCCTATCTCGTCGCCGGGGCGAAGGTGATCGGCGGCGGGCCCACGGGCTACATGATGAAGTCGCTGGCCACCGAGCGGCAGGACCTCAACTCGCTGGCCTGGTCGCTGGGCATCGCGACCGCGCTCGCGCTGGTCGGCTCGGCGCTGCTGGCGCAGGCCGCGGCGACGACGGTGCTGCGGCCCGTACAGCGGCTGGGGCATGCGGCGCGGCAGCTCGGCGAGGGGCGTCTGGACACCCGGCTGCGGGTGACCGGCACGGATGAACTCGCCGATCTCTCCCGGACGTTCAACCGCACGGCGGAGCGTCTGGAGCAGCGGGTCGAGGAGCTGAGTGGGCGCGAGGCCGCGTCCCGGCGGTTCGTCGCCGATATGTCGCACGAGCTGCGGACGCCGCTGACCGCGATCACCGCGGTCTCCGAGGTGCTGGAGGAGGAGGCCGACTCCCTCGACCCGATGATCGCGCCCGCGGTGCAGCTGGTGGTCAGCGAGACCCGGCGGCTGAACGACCTCGTGGAGAACTTGATGGAGGTCACCCGCTTCGACGCGGGCACGGCCCGGCTGGTGCTGGACGAGGTCGATGTCGCGGACCAGGTGACCGCCTGTATCGACGCACGGGCCTGGCTGGACGCGGTCGAGCTGGACGCGGACCGCGGCACCGTGGCCCTGCTGGACCCGCGGCGGCTGGACGTCATCCTGGCGAACCTGATCGGCAACGCCCTCAAGCACGGCGGCTCGCCGGTCCGGGTCTCGGTGCGTACCGAAGGCGTGGCGGGCGACGACGCGGGCGGCAGGACGGGCAGCACGGCCGTCGGCGGCGGTGGCGGGGCGGACGCTCCGGCCGGCCCCGAGGCGGACGGCGGACCGGCCGGCGGTGCCGGGGACGGCAGTCCCGAACGGTCCGGGTGGACGGCGGATGCGGAGCGGCCCGGGAGCGGGACGCTGGTGATCCGCGTACGCGACCACGGCCCCGGCATCCCCGAAGAGGTCCTCCCGCATGTCTTCGACCGCTTCTACAAGGCGAGCGCCTCCCGGCCGCGGTCGGAGGGCAGCGGTCTGGGCCTGTCGATCGCGCTGGAGAACGCGCATATCCACGGCGGAGAGATCACCGCGGCCAATCTTCCCGAGGGCGGCGCGGTCTTCACCCTGCGGCTGCCGATGGACGCCTCCCCGCTGGCGGGCGGCGACCGGAGGGACGGCGGCGCGGAGGGCCCGGCCGGCGAGGGCACGGAGGGCGGGCGATGAGGTCCAGCAGGCGGATAGGGCGGCGCGGCGCCGCCGTGGCGGCGCTCGCGCTCGCCGTCGCGGGCTGCGGGATCCGGGGCACGTCCGTACCTGTCGACGCGGGCGGCGCGCCCTCGCGGGTGAGCTGCAAGGCCCCGGGGAGCGAGTCGTCGCCGAGCCCGTCCGGTGACGGCACGCGGTCCGTCGTGTATCTGGTGTGCGGCTCGGCGCTGGCCCAGGTGGAGCGGGCCGTGCCGCCGTCCGAGGCCGACGGCCCACGGCTGCCGACCGCCCGTGCGCTGCTCGGCGAGCTCCAGCGCAAGCCGTCGCCGGACGAGGAGAAGGCCGGTTTCAGCAGCGCGCTGCCGCAGGACCTGAAGGTCTCCGGGCCCCGCGCGGGCGACCGGGCGGATGCGCTGCGGCTGAGCATCCGGCCCGACGACCTGCCGTCGTTCGCGCTGGCGCAGCTGGTGTGCACCTACGGCGCGAGCCCGGCGCTGGGCCGTGGGCATGCGGCGGTGCTGGGCGGGCCCGGCGACGATACGGCGCACCGTTACGACTGCTCGGCGGATGTGCTGGCCAACCCGGACATCGCGGAGAACGCCGGGTGGGGGGACCCGTTGTCGCAGGAGTCGGAGGAGTCGGAAGAGGAGTGAGACGGGGCGCCACGACGGGGGTGAACGAGGGCGGGCCAAGACGGGCGCAATTGGGCGGAACCGAGGCCCCCGCTCCCGGCGTCCTGGGCTGTGTGCAGCGTCATGGCCCCGGCACCACAGCCGCCCCCCGCATGCGCGTCACCGGACTTCTCCTCCTCGTGGCGCATCTACTGATCGTCGGCTGGCTGACGCTGCGCCCCCGTACGGTGCCGTGGGTACCCGCCGCGAATCTCGAACCACTGGCGACGATCCAGGCCGAGCTGGCGCGCGGCCCGTCGTGGGACGTCATACAGCATCTGGGCGGATCCGTGCTGCTGCTGGCGCCTCTGGGCGCGCTGCTGCCCCTCTCGGCCGGCCGCCTGAACGTTTCGCCGCTGGTGTCCCTGACCCGTACCGCCTTCGCCGGAGCGATGATCTCGCTGGCCATCGAGCTGCTTCAGTCAGGGGTGCCCGGCCGGGTCCCCGACATCGACTCGGTGCTGCTCGGCACCCTCGGGGTGGCCGTGGTGCACCTTGCGGTCGTCCCCGGGGCGCGGTGCCGGCTGCGCCGCCGGTACGGGCATCTCGGGGACACGACCCCGAGAATCCCCAGGGTTGAACTGGCCCCGCAGGCTGACGCTCTCTCCGGCAGCCGGACCTACCTTTGAGACATCGGGGCAAACGCCCCGCCGAGTCGAAAAGGAGCCGTCCTCATGGCCGCCGCACTGGTCCGCCCCCGCAATAACCGAATGATCGCCGGAGTGTGCGCGGGCCTGGCCCGTCGCTTCGGTACGACCCCGACGACGATGCGCGTGCTCTTCGTGGTCTCGTGTCTGCTTCCCGGACCGCAGTTCCTGCTCTATCTGGCGCTGTGGATACTCCTCCCCTCCGAGGAGAAGGCCACCGGCGCCGCCGCCTGGTGACCCACCCGGCGGCCCGCGGCCGGCGGCCCGGCGCGCGCCGCTGACCCGACGCCCCGGCACCCCGACAGCCGACGGCCGGCTCCCGGCTCCCGGCTCCCGGCTCCCGGCTCCCGGCCGCACATGACGAGGCCCCGGCCGTATGCGCAAGGGCGTACGGCCGGGGCACGGCGCAGTGGGCGTCCCGGTGGGACGGGCCGCGTCAGCCGCCGAGGAGGCTGCCGGGCTGGAGGCCGCCCAGCAGCTTGTTGCCGTGGGAGTTCAGCTTGGTCTTGACGTCGTTGCCGGCCGGCTTGGACTTGGTGAGCCCGGAGACGGTCTTGGCGGCGTCCTTCACCGGCAGGCTCTTCAGCACCCCGGTGGTGTCGGAGCCGCCGGCCGCCGGGGCCGCGCTGGCGACGCCCGCAGCGGTGACGACGAAAGCGGCACCGAGCGCGACGGTACCGAGAGTCTTGATGGTTCCCTGCTTCATCGAATTACGTCCTCGTGATGGGGGTTTGACCGGCGAGTCAACCTAGCGAGGCCGAAACCGGCGCCGCAAACAGCCACGACGAAAGAAAAAACGGCCGGTGGACATTCCACCGGCCGTTGCGCTATAGGCTCGCGCTACCGCTCACACAGAGTCAGAACCACTGCTCAGCGGGGCAGTTGTGCCCTGCGGACGGAACAGCCACTCGGCCCGCAGTTCCGCGTAACCCGGCTTGATGACGTCATTGATCATCGCCAGACGTTCATCGAAAGGAATGAACGCTGATTTCATCGCATTGACTGTAAACCACTGCATGTCATCGAGCGTGTATCGGAATGTCTTGACCAGGTGCTCGAATTCCCGGGACATGTTCGTGCCGCTCATCAGCCGGTTGTCGGTATTGACCGTGAGCCGGAACTGAAGTCGGCGCAGCAGGCCGATGGGGTGCTCCGCGTAGGAGGGGGCGGCACCGGTCTGGAGGTTGGAGGTCGGGCACATCTCCAGCGGGATGCGCTTGTCCCGTACGTACGAGGCGAGCCGGCCGAGCTTGACCGAGCCGTCGTCGGCGACCTCGATGTCGTCGATGATCCGGACGCCGTGGCCGAGGCGGTCGGCGCCGCACCACTGGAGGGCCTGCCAGATGGACGGCAGGCCGAAGGCCTCACCGGCATGGATGGTGAAGTGGTTGTTCTCCCGCTTGAGGTACTCGAACGCGTCGAGGTGGCGGGTGGGCGGGTAACCGGCCTCCGCGCCCGCGATGTCGAAGCCGACGACGCCGGTGTCCCGGTAGCGGTTGGCGAGTTCGGCGATCTCCAGGGCGCGGGCGGCGTGCCGCATGGCGGTCAGCAGGGCGCCGACGCGGATGCGGTGGCCGTTCTCGCGGGCCCGCCGCTCGCCCTCGCGGAAGCCCTCGTTGACCGCCTCGACGACCTCTTCGAGGGTCAGACCCTGTTCGAGGTGCTGCTCGGGCGCGTACCTGACCTCGGCATAGACCACACCGTCGGCGGCCAGGTCCTCGGCGCACTCGGCGGCCACCCGGGCCAGTGCGTCGCGGGTCTGCATGACGGCGCAGGTGTGCGCGAAGGTCTCCAGGTAGCGCTCGAGCGAGCCGGAGTCGGCGGCCTCACGGAACCAGATCCCGAGCTTTTCCGGGTCGGCTTCGGGCAGTCCCTCGTAGCCGTTCTCGCGGGCCAGCTCGACGACGGTGGCGGGGCGCAGGCCGCCGTCGAGGTGGTCGTGGAGCAGCACCTTGGGGGCACGGCGGATCTGTTCACTGGTCGGGAGTGTGGTGGTCTCGCTCGTCATTTCGGCACTCTAGCCCCTACGCGCGTAGATCTCATCGAACGATACGTAACAGTGACCCGTCCATGGGGTGGCGGGCAGGCCGCCTTCTGCCATCGTTCTGGTCATGGCTCAGCAAGCACTGCCGGTGCGCGAGGCCCGGCTGGGAAAACCGCTGGGAACGGCCGGCAAGGAAGGCACGCGCGAGGCGCTCCGGTGGCGGAGTGGGAGCGGCCGGGGCACCGGCCGGGAGGTGAGCGGGGTCGCGCTTTTACTGCCCGGGGGCGGACCGACCGGGGTACGGCGGCCGTCGCCGGTGGCGGCGCTGGCGGTGCGTCCGCTGGCGGTCCGGCTGGCGAAGGCGGGACGCCCTGAGGGCCTGACGGCCCATGTCGTGCGCTACCGGTGCAGCGGCTGGAACGGTCCCGACGCGCATCCGGCACGGGACGCCACCTGGGCCCTGGACGAGGTGGTCCGCCGATACGGCGATGTCCCGGTCTGCCTCGTCGGTACGGGCATGGGAGCCCGCGCCGCCCTGCACGCAGCAGGCCACCCCGCCGTCAACTCCGTACTGGCACTGGCCCCTTGGCTGCCCGAGCTCGACGAGAACGACAAGCGGCCCGACCCGGTGAAACAGCTCATCGGCCGGCAGGTCCTGCTCGTCCACGGCACCAACGACGAACGCACCGACCCCGATCTGTCCTACCGCTATGCCGAGCGCGCCAAGAAGATCAACCGCGACACCTGCCGCTTCGAGGTGCACTCCGACGGCCACTCGCTCCACCAGCACCGCGCCGAAGTCCTCGCCCTGGCGGCCGACTTCATGCTCGGCTCCCTGTTCGCCCGGGGCTACTCCAGACCCGTGAAGGACGCCCTGGCCGCACCACCACCGCTGGGCCTGCGGATGCCACTGGCCGCGGGCTTCGGGGCGTCGCTGCGGCACTGAGCGGCGTCCGCCCCTGGACCGCGCCCGTCACCTGGGCAACAACCTCCCCCGCCGGCTCAGCAGAAACTTCTTGAACTCGGCGACCGGGGCTGTGTCCGGGTGGCCGTCCAGCCAGGCGACGCCGATCTCGCGGACCGCGCGCGGCGCCGTCACGGTCAGCTCGGCGACCCCGGGGCGCGGCACGGCGGGCGGCGGGAGCAGGGCGACGCCCAGACCGGCCGCGACCAGCCCGCGCAGCGTCTCGGCCTCCTCCCCCTCGAAGGCGATGCGCGGGGTGAAGCCTGCCTCGGCGCACAGCGCGTCGGTGATCCGGCGCAGCCCGTAGCCGGGTTCGAGGGTGACGAACAGCTCGCCCGCGGCCTCCGCGAGCCGGACCCGCTTGCGCCCGGCCAGCGGATGGTCGTCCGGGACGACCAGGCGCAGCTTCTGTTCGTCGAGCCGGCGGGCGACCAGGTCGGGGTAGTCGGGGACCGGGGAGGTCAGACACAGGTCGAGGTCGCCGGCGCGCAGGCGCTCGATCATCGCCTCGCCGTAGTTCTGGACGAGCTGGAAGCGGACGCGCGGGTGGTCGGCGCGGAAGCTGCGGATCAGGCCGGGCACGGTCTCCGAGCCGAGCGTGTGCAGAAAGCCGAACGCCACCTTCCCCGCGGCCGGGTCGACATCGGCCCGTACGGACTCCGTCGCCCGCTCCAGATCCGTCAACGCCCGCTCGGTGGAGGAGAGAAACGCGCGGCCGGCCGGGGTGAGGGAGAGGGTGCGGCCGTGCCGGGCGAAGAGGGCGACGCCGAGGTCGTCCTCCAGGCGGACGAGGGCGCGGCTGAGCGTCGGCTGCGGCATCCCGAGCTCCTGCGCGGCGCGGGTGACGTGTTCGTGCCGGGCGACGGCGGTGAACTGGGCGAGCCGCGGGGCGAGGATCACCGCCCAGGAGTCGACACCGAGCTCGGCCGCCTCCCCCACTTCCGCGCCAACGGGCCTCGACCCGGCAATGTCTTTTCTGTTGCGACCTTGCAACAGGGGCCCTTGCAACCTGCGGTCATGTGTCACAGCATCGATTATGGCGTTTCCATGCATTGGACGCATGAAACTGCGCGGCCTACCTTCGAAACATGCCTCCCGCTGATACCGGGGCGTCCGTCACCGACCGTGCGGCCGCCTCTCCTCTGTCGTCCACCGACTCCTCTTCCTCCGCCTCCTCCGCCGCGCCCGGCCCCGAGTCGGCCAAGCTGCGGCCGGGCGGCCCCGGCTACCGCCGGATGAGCTTCGCCCTCTTCGCCGCCGGAGTGGCGACCTTCGCGCTCCTCTACTCCACGCAGGCGCTGCTGCCCGCGATCTCCGGTGACCTCGGGGTCAGCCCGGACCAGGCGAGCTGGACCGTGTCCGCGGCCACCTTCGGCCTGGCCCTCGGCGTGATCCCGCTGAGCGCGGTCTCCGAGCGCTTCGGGCGGCGCACGCTGATGACGGTGTCCCTCTCGGTGGCCGCGCTGATCGCGATGCTGGTGCCGTTCGCCCCGTCGCTCGGGGTGCTGATCGCGCTGCGCGGGATCCAGGGTGTCGCGCTGGCCGGACTGCCGGCGTCGGCGATGGCCTTCCTGGCCGAGGAGGTACGCGCCAAGGCGCTGGTGGCGGCCATCGGGCTGTTCGTGGCGGGCAACAGCATCGGCGGGATGTCCGGCCGGATCGTGACCGGCTGGGTCGCCCAGGCCTGGGGCTGGCGGGCCGCGCTGGCCGCGGTGGGTGTGCTGGCCGTGCTCTGCGCGGTGACGTTCCGGCTGCTGATCCCCAAGGCCCGGCACTTCGCGCCACGTTCGGTGGGCCCGCGGGCGCTGGCCCGTACGCTCGGCAACCACCTCGCCGACCCTCTGCTCCGCCGCCTCTACGCCATCGGCGGCCTGTTCATGACGGTCTTCGGCGCGGTCTACACGGTCATCGGCTACCGCCTGGTCTCCGAGCCGTTCAACCTCCCGCAGGGCATCGTCGGTTCGATCTTCGTGGTCTACCTGGTCGGTACGGTCTCCTCGGCCGCGGCCGGCCAGCTGGTCGCCCGTACGGGCCGCCGCGGCGCCCTCTACCTGGCCGTCGGCACCACCTCCACGGGCCTGCTGCTCTCCCTCGCCGACTCCGTCGCCGCGGTGCTGGCGGGCCTCATCCTGATCACCGCGGGCTTCTTCGCGGGCCATGCGGTCGCCTCGTCCGCGGTCAGCCGCACCGCCAAGACGGCCCGCGCCCAGGCGTCGGCGCTGTACCAGTGCGCGTACTACGTCGGCAGCAGCCTGGGCGGCGCCCTCGGCGCCGCCGCCTTCCACGCCGTCGGCTGGGAGGGCACCGTCCTCCTGGGCCTCGCCGCGATGGTCGGCGCCGCCTCGGTCACCCTCTACGCCACCCGCAAGGCCGTGGCCGAACGCCGCCTGCTCCACCTGGAGAAGGCCGCGTAACACCCCTCAGTCCGAAGGGCCCGTCCCACCACCTGTCCTGGTGGGGCGGGCCCTTCGTCGCTTTGGGAGATCCACGTCCTGGTGGAGGCGAGTCCTGCGCCGCCAGACGGTGCCGGAAGGGAAGACGCTGGTACCGACGGTCAGGCCGAAGGGCTCGGGGAGCTTGCCGTGCGACCGAGCAGTGGCGGGGCCGGCACCCTGCACGGCTTTTCCCCTGCTCGTTCGGGCACCCGCGCGTCAGATCCGGTTCAGGCACCCTCGCGGTGGTCGTGCCAGGTGGCCGCGGCGGCCGCCAGGCGCAGGGTCCAGGGGTGGGGGTCGGCGGTGCTGATCTCGTCCCAGACGTTGCGGTTGGCGGCGGCGAAGGCGGTGATGCCCTTGGCCGGTGCGGTGAAGCCGTCGGGCTGGCCAAGGCGGTGGACGACCGCCAGTTCATGGCCAATGTGCTCGCCTGCATGAGATGCCGAGGTCCGCGGTTATGGGATCCGTAAACGCCGCGTCAAGGGGGATGGAACCGAAGCCGTGGCGCCCGGGACCTCCTGCACCACCTGAGCCAGTTCCCGGGCGAGACCTGGGACTCGACCTCACCCTCACCTTCCTGCAGCAGAAACGAGAACAGTCACAGCGGCTGACCCGCATCGCGCCCGTCAGCCTCGGCATGCCGGGCGTCCGGCCAGAAGGGCCGTCATGAGCCGCTCAGCATCCCCGGCCTCGATGGGGCTGCTACACCGCCCGGCGGGACACCATCTGGGACGAGGAGAACCGCGCCTGAGCGGTAGCCGCTGGACAGGTGCTCGACTGCACCGAGGAAGTCGCGGAAGGCCCGGTCGGTGCGGGTGGTGTCGCCGGTGGCGTCGAGGTCCATGAGGAGACCACGGATGACAGCGAGAACGAGCGTCGCGAGATCCGGCCGACCGATGCTGCGCAGGCCGTCCTCGAGCGGCCCGAGCCAGTCGGTCGTCGCGGTGCGCCGGAAGTTGGGCCACAACTGCTGCTCCGCACTCTCGCGCAGCTGACCGAACATCCGCAGGTACGGCTGCCCGTCCGGGCCGGTCATGGAGGTCCAGGCGCGGTTCAGGGTGGCCGTGTACGGCTCGTCGGGTCGCACCCGCAGGAGGTCGCCGAATGTGTCGAGCTGACGTTGCCGTGCGTGCCCGAGGACGGCCCGCAGCAGCGCGTCGCGGGTGCCGAAGTGATAAATCAGCATGCGGGCTGAGGTGCCGGTGGCGGTGGCCAGCGGCTCGAGCCGGTCGGGGAGACCGTGCGCGAGGGCGTGATCAGCGCAGGCATCGAGCAGCCTCTCCTTGATGTGCGGTTCCGGTCGTCTACCCACGACCCTACTTTTTCACGTAACGGCTACTACGTCTATCGTCGGCAGGGGAGCAGTCACGGCAGACGTGGAGGTAGCGATGAGGGTCGTGTTCGTGCATGGGGCGTGCGTGCGGGACGGGTCGTGGTGGTGGCACCGCACCGCCGGGCTGCTGCAGGAGCGCGGGGTGCCGAGCGTGGCCCCGGCGCTGCCGAGCTGCGGCGAGGCGGGCCTGCCCGGCGGCGTCGGCGGTCCGGGACTGCCCGAGGATGTTGCCGCGGTGCGGCAGGTGCTGCAGGACAGCGACGAGCCGACCATCGTGGTCGCCCACAGCTACGGCGGCATCATCACCGCGGAAGCCGCCGCGGGCATCGGGTCGGTGCGCCACCTGCTGCTGGTCTCCAGCTACCTGCCCGAGGTCGGGCAGAGCCTGTCGGAGTTCGGGGACGGCAGCCCCGCCCCGTTTCTCGACGTTGACCCCGACGCCGGCACATTCGGGGTCCGCCCCGAGCTGCTCGTGGATACATTCCTGCAGGACTGCGACCCCGAGGTCCAGGCGCAGGCGGCGGCCCACCTCGCCCGGCAGAGCGTGCAGGTGACCGGGCAGCCGGTCGGGGCGGCCGCATGGCAGCAGTTGCCCTCTACGTACCTCGTCTGCGCCCAGGACCGGGGCACCCCGCCGCGGCTGCAGCGCGAGTTCGCCCGCCGGGCCGACAGCGTCGTCGAACTCGACGCCGGCCACCACCCGTTCCTGTCCCAGCCCGCCGCGGTCCGGGACCTGCTGCTGAGCCTGTGACGGCAGCCGCGGACGAGCCGGGCCGGCGATCAGAAGGCCAGGAGACCGTCGTGAGTGCCGAGGAAGAACTGCTGTCAAGGGCCTACCTGGCCTACAACGGGCAGGACGTCGACGGCCTGCTACTCAACCGTATCCGCCCGATTTTCGGCGAGTACTACGGAGACCCCGAGACGGCCGACGACTTGACTGGTGCAGAGAACCTGCTTCAGCCGGATCAGTGCCAACGATCCGGACCCGGCCTGGGTGGCCTACTTCGACGAGCCGAAGCTGATCGTCAACACCGGCATCGCCCACGGCCGTCTGGGCGAAGCCGCCCTTGCCGAACCCCTGATCGCGGACGCCCTACGCCGCGAGCACCGATCGAACCACCGGGGCCGCGCCCTCCACACCATCTGGCCGGCCCGCACCCAGCTTCAACGCGGAAAGCTCGACGAAGCGTGCCACACAGCCATGGACGCGCTGGCCCCTGCGGCGGCCGTCAGCTCGCAACGAGTGGCCGGGCACCTTCGGGAGTTCTACGAGCAGTTGGAGCCCTTCCGCCGGGAGCCGGCCGCGGTGGCTTTCGAGGTCCGGCTCCGGGAGCTCTTGCCCCGCCAGGTCAGCGGATCGCCTCGTCCATGAGCACGTAGAGCAGCCCGACGAGGGAACCGCTGCTGACGATCTCACGCCGGTCGATCATGCCCCGGACCTCGGCCAGCGGGACCCACTCAATCCGGTCCGACTCGTTCTTCTCGGTCGGCGGACCCTCGTACGTCGCCCCGTCGGCCCGTCGGCCCGTCGGCCGGAAGACGCAGCAGGTCAGGCGATACGTTCCAGTACCACAGGCGTGGCGGCGAAGGCCGTGTCCGCTGGGCCGACGAGGACGCCGCCATCGAGGGCCTCCAGGGCGTAGGCGAACTTTTCCGGGGTGTCGGTGTGCAGGGTCAGCAGGGGCTGGCCGGCGGTGACCGTGTCGCCCGGCTTGGCGTGCAGTTCGACGCCGGCGCCTGCCTGGACCGGGTCCTCCTTGCGGGCGCGGCCGGCGCCCAGGCGCCAGGCGGCGAGGCCGACGGCGTAGGCGTCGAGGGTGGTGAGGGTGCCGGAGGAGGAGGCGGTGACGACATGCTGTTCGCGGGCCACCGGGAGGGCGGCGTCGGGGTCGCCGCCCTGGGCGACGATCATGCGGCGCCAGTGGTCCATGGCGGAGCCGTCGGCGAGCGCCTTGGCCGGGTCGGCGTCCTTGAGGCCGGCCGCGTCGAGCATTTCGCGGGCGAGGGCGAGGGTCAGCTCGACGACGTCCTGCGGGCCGCCGCCGGCCAGTACCTCGACGGATTCGCGGACTTCGAGGGCGTTGCCGGCGGTCAGGCCCAGCGGGGTGGCCATGCCGGTGAGCAGGGCGACCGTCCGCACGCCGTGGTCGGTGCCCAACTCGACCATCGTGGCGGCCAGTTCGCGGGCGTTGTCGAGGTCCTTCATGAAGGCGCCGGAGCCGACCTTGACGTCCAGGACGAGGGAGCCGGTGCCCTCGGCGATCTTCTTGGACATGATGGAGGAGGCGATCAGCGGGATGGACTCGACGGTGCCGGTGACATCGCGGAGCGCATAGAGCTTCTTGTCGGCCGGGGCCAGGCCGTCGCCGGCGGCACAGATGACGGAGCCGACGTCGCGCAGGACGTCGAGCATCTCGGCGTTGGAGAGCGTCGCGCGCCAGCCGGGGATCGCTTCGAGCTTGTCGAGGGTGCCGCCGGTGTGGCCGAGGCCGCGGCCGGAGAGCTGCGGGACGGCCGCGCCGCAGGCGGCGACGAGCGGGGCGAGCGGGAGGGTGATCTTGTCGCCGACGCCGCCGGTGGAGTGCTTGTCGGCGGTGGGGCGGGGCAGCGACGAGAAGTCCATGCGCTCGCCGGAGGCGATCATCGCCGCGGTCCAGCGGGCGATCTCCGTGCGGTTCATGCCGTTGAGGAAGATGGCCATCGCGAGGGACGACATCTGCTCGTGGGCGACCTCGCCGCGGGTGTAGGCGTCGATGACCCAGTCGATCTGATCGGGGGTCAGCTCGCCGCGGTCGCGCTTGGCGCGGATGACGGAGATGACGTCCATGGAGGGTTCCTTTCGAACGGGTAACTCCCGTTCTACACGCATAGACACGAGGGTGGCCAGACCGGACGGGGCCCGGCCACACCTCGTGCGTCAGGGGGCCAGGTGGCCGGGCCCGAAGGCGTCGGGCAGAAGCTCGGACAGCGGGCGGATGCCGGACGCCGTGTCCACCAGGAGCTCGGGCCCGCCGTGTTCCCACAGCAGCTGGCGGCAGCGCCCGCACGGGACGAGCAGTTCGCCCGCGCCGTCCGCGCAGGTGAAGGCGGTCAGCCGGCCGCCGCCGCTCGCGAACAGGGCGGAGACCAGGCCGCATTCGGCGCACAGACCGAGGCCGTACGAGGCGTTCTCGACGTTGCAGCCGGTGACGGTGCGGCCGTCGTCCACGAGGGCGGCGGCGCCCACGGGGTAGCCGGAGTACGGGGCGTAGGCCCGGGACATCGCGTCCCGGGCCTGCCGCCGTAGTGCCTCCCAGTCGGGAGCGGTGCTCACTTGCCCTGGCCCCTTCGGTAGATCTTGCCGATGGCCTTCGGGGGCCGCAGCCGCTGGGCGGCCAGCGCGAGCACCAGCAGCGTGGTGATGTACGGGGCGACGCTGACGATCTCCAGCGCGACCGTGTCGGTGGTGGCGTACCAGAGGGCGAGCAGCGCGGCGCAGACCAGGCTGATCACGGCCTGGGTGCGGTAGCCGGTGCGCAGCTTCCACAGCGCGAGGCCGACCAGCAGGACGGCGAGCAGGAGCAGCAGCGCATGGACGGTGGGGCCGCCGCCGCGCAGCTGAAGCGCGTCCATGAAGCCGAACAGGCCGGCGCCCATGGCGACCCCGCCCGGCCGCCAGTTGCCGAAGATCATGGTGGCGAGGCCGATGTAGCCGCGCCCGCCGGTCTGGCCGTCCTGGTAGATGTGCACGTAGATGGCGAGGAACGCGCCGCCGAGCCCGGCCAGTGCACCGGAGGCGAGCACCGCCGCGTACTTGTAGCGGTAGACGTTGACGCCGAGCGATTCGGCCGCGATCGGGCCCTCGCCGCAGGAGCGCAGTCGCAGTCCGAAGGAGGAGCGCCACAGGACGAAGAAGGTCAGCACGAAGAGGGCGGCGGTCAGCAGCGTCAGCCAGGAGACGTTGGTGACCAGGGAGCCGCAGATGCCGGCCACGTCGGAGACCAGGAACCAGTGGTGCTGCTCGACGGAGTAGAGCCAGTCGGACAGGCCGGGGACGGTGAACGTCGGCATGTCGGGCATGGGTGGCGACTGCTTGTCGTTGCCGCCGGCCTCCGCGGCCGCGCTGCCGTCCGCGCCGAACCACAGTTTGGCGAGGAACTGGGTCAGTCCGAGCGCCATGATGTTGATGGCGACGCCGGAGATGATGTGGTCGACGCCGAAGGTGACGGTGGCGACGGCGTGCAGCAGTCCGCCGAGCGCGCCGCCGAGGAGGCCGGCCAGCGCCGCGGCCCAGGGCCCGTGCTCCCAGCCGACCGCGCCGGCGGAGAAGGCGCCGAGCATCATCATGCCTTCGAGGCCGATGTTGATGACGCCGGAGCGCTCGGCCCACAGGCCGCCGAGACCGGCCAGGCCGATCGGCACGGCGGCGTTGAGCGCCGCGGTGTACTGGCCCGATTCGGTCAGGTTGTTGGCGCCGGTGATGATCCGCAGCAGGGACAGCAGGATCAGGCTGCCGGCGATGATCAGCAGCACCTTGGGGTAGGTGAGCTTCATCCTGGGGGGCTTTGTCTTGTGCTGGTGGCCGGTGCTCTCCGCGACCGGGGCCGTGAGGTTCGAACTCACGAGGTCACCTCCGCCTTGTCGGTCTTGCGGGCCTGGGCGGCGAGCTTCTCGCCGACCTGCCGCTGCTGGAGTTTGAGGCCGTAGCGGCGGACGAGCTCGTAGGCGATGACGACGCAGAGCACGATGACGCCCTGCATCACGCCGACGATCTCCTGCTCGTAGTCCTCGAATTCGAGCTGGGTGCCGGTGCGTTCGAGGAAGCCCCACAGCAGCGCGCCGGCCGCCATGCCGACCGGGTGGTTGCGGCCGAGCAGCGCGATGGCGATGCCGGTGAAGCCGATGCCGATGGGGAAGTCGGTGCCGTAGTTGTACGAGGTACCGAGCAGCGTCGGCATGCCGATCAGGCCCGCCGCGGCGCCGGACAGCAGCATGGAGGTGACGATCATGCGCTTGACGCTGACGCCGCTGGCCTCGGCCGCCGGCTCGGACTGGCCGACGGTCCGCAGATCGAAGCCGAAGCGGGTGCGGTTGAGGACGAACCAGTACACGAGGCCGACTACGGCGGCGATGACGAGGAAGCCGTCGAGGGGCTTGGGGTTGGTGGGGATGGTGAAGAAGTGGCTGGAGGCCGGCAGGTTGGGCGTGTGGAAGAGGTTGCCGTCCTTCTTCGCGAGCCGGCCTTCCTGGAGGAAGTAGCCGATGACCGCGGCCGCGATGGCGTTCAGCATGATCGTGGTGATCACTTCGCTGACGCCGCGGGTGGTCTTCAGCAGACCCGCGATACCCGCCCAGACCGAGCCGACCAGCATCGCGACGAGGATGATCAGCGGGATCTGCAGGAAGCCGGGGAGCGTCAGGGCACCGCCGACCACCGCGGCGAAGAAGGCCGCGATGCGGTACTGGCCGTCGACACCGATGTTGAAGAGGTTCATCCGGAAGCCGATGGCGACGGCGACCGCGGACAGGTAGTACGGGACCGCCTTGTTGATGATCCAGACCTGGCTGTCGCTCTTGGAGCCGAAGTCGGCCATCACGGCGTAGGCGTGGAGCGGGTCCTTGCCGGTGAACAGGATGATCATCGAGGTGATGACCAGGGCCGCCACAATGGCGAGGAGGGGGGCGGCGATCCCGAGGATCACCTTCTTCTTGTCGAATCTGGCGAAGGTCTTCACTCGGACTCACCCTCCTCCGCGGGACCCTCGGCGGAGCCCTCGTCAGACACGGACAGGTGGCCGGTAGCGGCGCCGGTCATGGCCGAGCCCAACTCCTCCGGGGTGATGGTGGCGGGGTCCGCGTCCGCGACCAGGCGGCCGCGGTACATGACCCGCAGGGTGTCGGACAGCCCGATCAGCTCGTCCAGGTCGGCCGAGATCAGCAGCACGGCCAGCCCTTCGCGGCGCGCCTCGCGGATCTGGTCCCAGATCTGCGCCTGGGCACCGACGTCCACGCCCCGGGTCGGGTGCGCGGCGATCAGCAGCTTGGGGCGGTGGCTCATCTCGCGGCCGACAATCAGCTTCTGCTGGTTGCCGCCGGAGAGCGAGGCCGCGGTGACCTCGATGCCTGGGGTGCGGACGTCGTACTCGGCGACGATCCGCTTGGTGTCGGCGCGGGCGGCCTTCAGATCCAGCAGCCGGCCCCTGGCGTTGGGCCGTTCGGTGACGTGCCCCAGGATGCGGTTCTCCCACAGGGGGGCTTCCAGCAGCAGGGCGTGGCGGTGGCGGTCCTCGGGGATGTAGCCGATGCCGTCCTCGCGCCGGGTGCGGGTGGGCGTGTGGCTGATGTCCGTACCGTTCAGCACGATGGTGCCGCCGTCGGGGTCGCGCATGCCCATGATGGCCTCGACCAGTTCGGCCTGGCCGTTGCCCTCCACGCCCGCGATGCCCAGCACTTCGCCCTTGTGGATCGTCAGCGACACCTCGTCCAGGACGGTGCGCGCCACCCCCTCCGCGTCGGTGGAGACCAGGCCCAGCCCGTGGACCTTCAGCATCTCCACGTCGGTGACGGTGGACTCGCGGGTCTGCGGCGACGGCAGCTCGCTGCCGACCATCAGCTCGGCGAGCTGCTTGGGCGTGGTCTCGCTGGGGACGACGGAGGCGACGGTGGTGCCGCGCCGGATGACGGTGATGTCGTCGGCGACCGAGAGCACCTCGCCCAGCTTGTGGGAGATGAAGATGACGGTGAGGCCCTCGGCCTTGAGCTCCCGCAGATTGTCGAAGAGCGCGTCGACCTCCTGCGGGACCAGAACGGCCGTCGGCTCGTCGAGGATGAGGGTGCGGGCGCCGCGGTAGAGGACCTTGAGGATCTCCACGCGCTGGCGGTCGGCGACGCCGAGGTCCTCGACGAGGACGTCGGGGCGGACACCGAGGCCGTAGCGGTCGGAGATCTTGAGGATCTCGGCGCGGGCCTTGCCGCCGATGCCGTGCAGTTTCTCGCCGCCGAGAACGACGTTCTCCAGGACGGTGAGGTTGTCGGCGAGCATGAAGTGCTGGTGCACCATGCCGATGCCGCGGGCGATGGCGTCGGCCGGGCTGTGGAAGCTGACCTGTTCGCCGTCGATGCGGATGGTGCCCTCGTCCGGCTTCTGCATGCCGTAGAGGATCTTCATCAGCGTGGACTTGCCCGCGCCGTTCTCGCCGACGAGCGCGTGCACGGCGCCGCGGCGGATGGTGATGTCGATGTCGTGATTGGCGACAACGCCCGGGAACCGCTTGGTGATCCCGCGGAGTTCCACCGCCGGTGCTGCGGCGGGGGCGCTGTCTGCCTGGGAGCTGCTGGACGCTTTGATGGCGCACTCTCCTCGGGGGACAGGGAGTGAAGGAGGAGCGGGGAGGTGACGATATCGCGCCAACTCCGCGCTACGCGCGTAGTGTCGGCGCCGAAAAAAGCCGGCAGGGCTGCCGGGTCGCCCCGGCGAATGGGCCCGGCACGGCGGCTCGGTGGCCGCCGTGCCGGGCCCGGACGAGCCCTACTGCTTGGTGGGGGTGTCGCTGACCTTCACCTGGCCCGACGCGATCTTCTTCTTCGCCGCGTCGATCTTGCCCTGGATGTCGTCGATGAAGCCGCCCGAGGTGGACAGCCGCACGCCGTTGTCCTTGAGGGTGTAGCTCTTGTTGCCGGTCAGCGGCTTCTTGTCCTTGACGCTCTTGACGAGGTCGTAGACCGCCACATCGACGTTCTTCATCACCGAGGTGAGGATCGAGCTCTTGTACTGGGTCAGACCCGGCTGCAGGTACTGGTCGGAGTCGACGCCGATCGCCCAGGTGCCCTTCTTGCCGGCGACCGTCTCGATCGAGCCGTTGCCGGACTGGCCGGCCGCGGTGTAGATGACGTCGATGCCGGCGTCGAGCATGCCCTTGGCCTTGCCCTTCGCGGCGGCCGGGTCGTTGAAGCCCTTGTCGTCGTTGGCGTAGAGGTACTCGGAGGTGATCTTGGCCTTCTTGTCGGTGTCCCGGACGCCCTGCTCGAAGCCGGCCTGGAACTTCTGGATCAGCGCGTTGTTCACGCCGCCGATGAAGCCGACCTTGTGGGTCTTGCTCTTCAGCGCGGCGGCGACACCGGCGAGGTAGGAGCCCTCGTGCTCGGCGAAGACCATGCCGTAGACGTTCTTGGCCTGGGAGGGGGAGTCGACCACACCGAAGGTGGTGTCCGGGTAGTCCTTGGCGACCTTGTTGACGGACTTGCCGTAGTTGAAGCCGACGCCGATGACGGGGTTGAAGCCCGCCTCGGCCAGCGAGGACAGCCGCTGCTCGCGGTCCGCCTCGGTCTCACCGTTCTTGGCGGTCATCATCTTGGACTTCACGCCGAGGTCCTTCTCGGCCTTGTCCACGCCACGGGCCGCCGCCTCGTTGAACGAGTGGTCGTCCCGGCCGCCGACGTCAAAGGCGAGTCCGACGCCCTTGTTCTTGCCACCGGACTCGGTGGACGATTCACCGCAGGCGCTCAGCGAGACAGTGAGGGCCGCGGTGGCGATGCCCGCGGCAACGATCTTGGATACCCGGCGCACGTGGGGCCCCTTCGACTCGTAGCGCCTCCGTCGGCGCTGATTCCGCGGCATCGTAACGCGCGTAGATGCCAGAAATAGGGGACGTCCGAAGCCGTTATCGGATCGTCGCGAACGGACGCTGACGGCGACCACTACCTGGGGTTACGACGGGGCGGCAGCAAGCAGCGCCGCGGCGGTGAAGAGTTCGACGCCGACCTTGATCGCCAGCTCGTCCACATCGAAGTCGCCGCGGTGCAGATCCCGGCGCATCGGGTCGGCGGGCGGGTGGACGCCGAGGCGGGCCATGGCGCCGGGGACATGTTCGAGGTACCAGGAGAAGTCCTCGCCGCCGAGGGACTGCTCGGTGTCCTCGATGGCGCCCTCGCCACGGCGGGCGGCCATCGCGGAGTGCAGCAGCTGGACGGTGACCGGCTCGTTGACCACCGGCGGCACCCCGCGGACGTAGGTGATCTGCGACTTCGCGCCGTGCAGCGCGGCCACCTCGTCGATCGCCGCATGCACCAGGTCCGGGGCCTTCCGCCAGGCGTCGAGATCGAGACAGCGGACCGTGCCGGAGAGTTCGGCGTGCTGCGGGATCACATTGCAGGCGTGGCCGGAGGCCAGACGGCCCCAGGTGACGGCGAGGCCGGCGCGGGCGTCGACCCGGCGGGAGAGCAGGGCCGGTACGTCCAGGGCGACCCGGGACGCGGCGGTGACCATGTCGGTGGTCAGGTGCGGGCGGGCGGTGTGGCCGCCGGGGCCGTCCAGCCCGACCTCCAGCCGGTCACAGGCGGAGGTGATGGCTCCCGTACGGATCCCGATGCGGCCGGCGTCGACGCGCGGGTCGCAGTGGACGGCGAGGATCCGGCCGACGCCCTCCAGGGCGCCGGACTCGATCGCGTCGGAGGCGCCGCCCGGCAGCACCTCCTCGGCGGGCTGGAAGATCAGCCGGACGGGGCGCGGCAGGGCGCCGGCGCGGGCCAGTTCGGCCAGGACCAGACCGGCGCCCAGGACGACGGAGGTGTGCACGTCGTGGCCGCAGGCGTGCGCACGACCGGGGATCGTCGAGGCGTAGTCGACGGTCTTGGTGTCCGGGATGGGCAGGGCGTCGATGTCCGCGCGCAGGGCCAGCAGGGGGCGCGCGGGGGCCGCGGCGAGCGCCGTTCCGTCGGCCGTGGCGTCCGGTGTACCGATGTCACAGATCAGGCCGGTGCCGACGGCCAGTACCCGGGGCCGCAGACCGGCCCGCTCCAGCCGTTCCTTGAGCGCCGCGGTGGTCCGGAACTCCTGGTTGCCGAGCTCGGGATGCATGTGCAAGTCGCGGCGGAAGAGGCCGAGTTCGGCGCGCAGCGCCTCGGGGAGGGCGCCGGGGAGCTGGTCCCCGGCGGGAGTACGGGCGGTGCCGGCATCGCGGGAGATCGAGTGGTTCACCCGTGGAAGGTTACGGGCCTCAATGGGGCAACTGTCCCTCGATCAACAAAAGTTCAGCCCGTTAGGGGAAGAAAATCTAGGCCGCTCGGCGCATGGACGGTTTATGCGACGGGTATGCAGTAGGGCTTCCCGCACATGCTCATCCGGCGGCCACCCGCTGGGTGAACGGCAGTCGCTGCACGTCGCGGGCGGTGCCGGTGACCCCGTCGAGGAAGCCCTGGGCGCGCGGCGAGGCGTGGGCCGTCAGCCACTCCGGATCGATGTCGCAGACCGCGACCTTGACCTCGGTGCCCCGCAGGGCGAGCGGCAGGGTGTGCACGACCGTGGAGGGGAAGCTGACGATCAGCCGTCCGATGGGGCCGCGCCGGGCGATCAGTTCCAGCGGCAGATCGGGCCGGACGATCTCCAGCCCCGTCTCCGCCACGAGTCGGCGCAGCTTGTCGGCGCTCTCCTTGCGGTGCGCGAAGTAGCGGGTGGCGCCATGCGTACGGGCCAGCATGCCGACCGCCGCCAGATAGCGGTCGGCGTCCACGACTCCGGTCTCCACCAGCGAGGTGCCGACGATATCGGCGGCGCGGGTGAGCCGGGGCGGGCCGAAGCGGCCGCGGGTCCAGGCGAAGTCGTTGGTGGTGACCTCGACGCCCGGTGGTGCCTCGACGGGCATCGAGCTGAACAGGCCGACGGTGCGCCGGCCGCCCTCGGGTTCCGGGGTGAGCCGGCGCCGGGCGGTGGCCGAGAACGGCGCGAAGACCAGGTCCCGCGCGCCGCGCCCGCTGCCGTTGCGGTGCCAGCGCACCAGCCGTTCGCCGTGGGCGAGTTGGGAGATGAACTCCATGGTGGCGGTGCCGTCGTCGACCACGACCAGATCGCGCGCCCTGGTGAGGGTGAGCAGCAGCTGCACGTAGCGGGAGAACGGGTCGCCGATGACGATGCGGCGGGCGCGGCGCAGCAGCGGGGTGAGCCCGCCGACGGTGCGCATCGGCGCCGTCGGGCCGCCGCGGGCCTCTTCCCAGCGCACCGTGTGGCCTTCGTCGCGGGCGAGTTCGGCCATCCGGCGCAGCTGGCCGCGGGTCATCGGGTCGTGCGGGGAGAGCACGACGACGGTGAGCGCGGTGGCCTGTGCCGTGTACGCCCATTCCAGGACGTTCAGCAGCTGCACCGGGCTCTCGACGAACGCGAGGGTGCCGGTGCCCCGGGCGGGGGCCTCCGGTCCGGAACCGGTGCGTGCCGGCCGGCGGCGCTGCCGCGGCACCCCCAGGAGACGACGGGCGGGAGAACCCGTCGTCTCCTGGGGCGGGACCCCGGTGCCGGGCGTGACGGACCCGGCGGGGGCCCCTTCAGGTGAGCTCACCATCGCTCCCGTCGGTTCGTCGGCCCGGCCGTCAGACCGCCGCCGGCTCGGCGCCGGCCTCGGCCTCGGCGACCACGCCGGTGACGCGGCGCAGCTTCTTCATCGGGCCGAGCTCGCTCTCGTAGACCTTCTTGACGCCGTCACCGAGGGACTCCTCGATGGTGCGGATGTCGCGGACCAGGCGGGACAGGCCGCCGGGCTCGACGGAGGCGGCCTGGTCGGAGCCCCACATCGCGCGGTCGAGGGTGATGTGGCGCTCGACGAAGGTGGCGCCGAGGGCGACCGCGGCGAGGGTGGTCTGGAGACCGGTCTCGTGGCCGCTGTAGCCGATCGGGACGTTGGGGTACTCGTCCTGGAGGGTGTTGATCATCCGCAGGTTGAGCTCCTCGGCCTTGGCCGGGTAGGTGCTCGTGGCGTGGCAGAGCAGGATGTTCTCGCTGCCCAGGACCTCGACGGCGTGCCGGATCTGCTTGGGGGTGGACATGCCCGTCGAGAGGATGACGGTGCGGCCGGTGGCGCGCATGGCGCGCAGCAGCTCGTCGTCGGTGAGCGAGGCGGAGGCGACCTTGTAGCAGGGCACGTCGAACTTCTCCAGGAAGGCGACGGACTCGACGTCCCACGGGGAGGCGAACCAGGCGATGCCGCGCTTCTTGCAGTACTCGTCGATGGCGCGGTAGCCGTCCTCGTCGAACTCCACACGGTGGCGGTAGTCGATGTAGGTCATCCGGCCCCAGGGGGTGTCGCGCTCGATGTCCCACTGGTCGCGCGGGGTGCAGATCTCCGGGGTCCGCTTCTGGAACTTGACGGCGTCACAGCCGGCGTCGGCGGCGGCGTCGATCAGCGCGAAGGCGTTCTCCAGGTCGCCGTTGTGGTTGATGCCGATCTCGCCGGTGACGTAGACGGGGCGGCCGGGGCCGGCCTCGCGGGAGCCGAGGGTGCGGAGGCGGGAGTTGCTGCTCATGGGGAGGGTTCCTTCGTGTCGATCAGGGGGTGTGCGGGGTGATCAGGGTTTTTTGGGGGGTGTTCAGGGGGTCTTTGTGGGTTACAGGGACGGGCCCAGCAGCCAGCCGGCGATCTCGCGGATCGCGCCGCTGCCGCCGGGCGTCGCGGTGACCGCGCGGGCCGCGCCGCGCACCACGTCGTGCGCCCCGGCGACCGCCACGGGCCAGCCGACGAGGTCGAAGCACGGGAGGTCGTTGACGTCGTTGCCGACGTAGAGCACGCGCTCGGGCGCGATGCCGGCCTCCTCGCACCACTGCTTGAGGGCGAGGTCCTTGCGGTCGATGCCGTGCAGGACGGGCACCCGCAGCTTGCGGGCCCGTGCGGCGACGACCGGGTTGGTCTCGGTGGACAGGATCAGCAGCTTCAGCTCCGCCTTGCGCAGGGCGGCGATGCCGAGGCCGTCGCCGCGGTGCACCGCGACGATCTCCCGTCCGTCGGAGTCGATCAGCACCCGGTCGTCGGTCTGGGTGCCGTCGAAGTCGAGGACGACGGCGTCGATGTCGTCGAGGGTCGGCAGTGCGCCGGGCCGCGGGGCGTCCAGCAGCGGCGCGAGCGCGCGGGCGCGGGCCAGGTCGTGCGGATCGTCGATCTCCAGCACCCGGGCGGGGTCGGTGCGCACGAGTTCGGTGCGGCCGAAGAAACGGTGGCCGCCGGCGCGGAAGCCGGCCGCTTCCATGGCGTAGGCGGCGCCGGTCTCCAGCAGGTCCTGGGGGCGGTCCTGGCGGCGCGGCCGGAAGGATTTGTCGTGGTTGACGCCGTAGCCGCCGGTGGTGGTGACGGCGGCCGGGGCGGTGGCCATGGGCTGCGCGGGGACCGTGGCGCCGGCGGGCCGCTCGGCGGGAGCCGGGCTCACGTCCGCGTCGTCGGCGGCGTCGCGCCAGACGAAGCCGTGGAACGGTGCCACGGTCAGCGCGCTGTCGGCGCCGCCCTCGACGACCGCGGCGGCGACCGAGTCGATGTCCTCGCGGACGAGGAAGGGGCTGGTGCACTGGACCAGCAGCACCGCGTCGACCCGGGTGCCGTGCTCGGCCTCGTAGGCGTCCATGGCGTGCAGGACGGCGGCCTCGCTGGTGGCGGTGTCGCCCGCGATGTCACCGGGGCGCCGTACGACGACCGCTCCGGCGCCGCGGGCCGCGGCCGCTATCCCGGCGTCGTCGGTGGACACCACGACATCGGTGACCAGGCGGGCGGCGCGGCATTCGCGGACCGCGCGGGCCACCAGGGGCACTCCCCCGACGGCGGCGAGGTTCTTGGCGGGCACGCCCTTGGATCCGCCGCGGGCGGGGATGACGGCAACCACGGTCGGCGGGCTGCTCTGCGGGTTCGGCGGCATGTCGGGCTCCTTCCGGGAGCTGGCGGGCGACGGGGCGGTCACAGCTGCCCCCAGCGGCGGATGGCGGGGGCGACGCGCTGGACGCCGTGGCGGTAGGCGCCACGGGCGGCCTCGCGGACCGTCTCGCGGGCGACCCGGCGCAGTCCGCCGGTCTCCTCGGGGGCGTCCGCATGGCCGGCGACCGGCGCGCCGTGCGGGTCCAGGCCGTGCCGGGCGAGGATGCCGGGGAGGTAGCCGGGGGCGGTACGGGCTGTGTAGTACGGGGTGACCGGCGGCAGCCGGTCGGCGGTGCGCAGCGCGGTGACCCGGGTGCGGGCCGCGTCGAAGGCCTGCTCGTAGTCCCCGGCTGCGGCGACGCCCTGCCGGGCGAGCCAGTCGGCGTCCGGCTCCGGGCGGTGCCCGGCGTCCAGTTCGTCCCAGGAGGCGAGGCAGCCGGAGCCGAGGAAGTGGTGGTTGCCGAGGACCTCGCGGACGCCGAGGTCGGTGAGGACGGCGGTGGGGATGCCGCGGTGCAGCGACTCCAGGGCGGCGGTCGAGCTGACCGTCACCATCAGGTCGGTGCGGTCCAGGACCTCGCCCATGTTCCCGTACACCAGGCGGCAGTTGGCGGGCAGTCCGCCGGGCGCCTTCGCGGCGAGCTTCTGGTAGGGCAGCTCCTCGATATGGGTGGTGTGCTCGCCCGGCTTGCTGCGGAGCTTGATCAGCACCTCGCGGTCCGGGTGCCTGCGGGCGTGCTCCACGGCCCGGCGCAGCAGGTAGGCCCGGTCCGCGCGGCTCTCCGGGACGGAGGGCTGGGCGGCGAACACCACGGTGTAGGCGCTGGTGGAGCGGCCGCGGTCGTAGGGCGCGCCGCCGAGGAACGGCAGGGCGCATTCGACGACGCTGCCGTCGTCGGCGCCGACACCGCGGTAGACCTCGCGGAACCGGTCCGCGTCGTGCCGGGAGTTGGCGAGGACGACATCCGCGCCGTGCCGCAGCAGCAGCCCGTCGGCGAGCTTCTCGTAGACCACGCCGACGTAGCCGGTGACGACGACGGGGCGGCGCTCGGCGCCCTGCCAGGCGCGGCCGAGGCCGTGCAGCATCGCCTGCACCGCTCCGCCGACACAGGCCAGCACGACGACGTCGCAGACCGTACGGTCGAGGGACCGGACGAAGTCGACGCCCCTGATTTCGCGCAGCGAGTCCGCACGGGCGCCGACCTCGTCGAGCTGGCGGACCGTGGGAGTGGCGCGGCCGCGGAGAAGGTAGCCGTCGAGCCGGATGTCCGATTGGATTCGGTACGCTGTCAAAGCGCCCCATTTCCATCGGGTATCCGAGTCGGCGAGCACAGCGACCCGCGGCGAAGAAGAGGTACGTGATGGCACGTCGATGACGCTAGGAAGGCATTCCGTTTGGCGGGCCAACTGGGTCGCAACAAAGGGTTAACAGCGGGTCGACGAATGGCCAACCAGCCCGATTGTCGGCCTGGTTAACCATCCCGCCATTCTTCGTTCACCTTGAGGTCCGCACCCGGTAAAGACGAATGCCGTCTGCCCGCCTAACGTCACCCGGGTGGTTAAGCTCTCCGTCATCGTGCCGTTCTACAACGTGCAGACATACGCGCCCGACACCCTGAAGAGCCTGGCGGCCAATGCCCGTGAGGACTTTGAATTCCTGCTCGTCGACGACTGTTCGCGCGACGAGACCCCGGAGATCCTCGCGCGCGCCGAGCGTGAGCTGCCGGGCGCCAGACTGCTGCGGCACGAACAGAACGGCGGCCTGGCCACCGCCCGGAACACCGGCCTGGACGCAGCCCGCGGCGAATACGTCACCTTCCTGGACGGCGACGACTGGCTCGCCCCCGGTTACTACCCCGAACTCCTCGGCGCCATGGAGGGGTTGGGATGTGACTTCGTCCGTACCGACCATGTCCAGTGCACCGCCCGCGCACGCACCGTGCACCGTGTCCCGCACGGCCGGCGCGGGGTGGTGATGGACCCGCGCGAGGCGATCCTGCCCGCCGACCGCTCCACCTCCGTCGACTACGCCTTCGCCTGGGCCGGCATGTACCACCGCCGGCTGCTGGACGAGGGGGTGCTGCATTTCCGGGACGGTCTGCGCACCGCGGAGGACCGCCCGTGGATCTGGCGGCTGCACCGCGAGGCGAAGTCCATGGCGGTGGTCGGGCTGCTCGGCGTTTTCTACCGGCGCGGAGTGGCATCCTCACTGACCCAGATCGGAGATGTGCGGCAATTGGACTTCATTCGCGCTTTCGATCAGGTGATCGAGGAAACGGCGCAGGACCGCGATGCCGATCTTCTGCTGCCGAAGGCGGTGCGCACCTATTGCGCGATCATTTCCCACCATCTCGGTTCGGTCGAACGTTTCGAACCGCAGGTCGCCCGTAAATTGCGCGCGATGAGCGCCGCGGCCATGAAACGCATGCCGCAGGACGTACTGAAGGAAGCCCTGGATTCGATGGATGTGCAGCGCGCGTCCCGGCTGCGGCGCCTGCGCCGTCGCCCCGTCCCGGCGGAGGTCGCCGCCTGATGTCCACCCGACCGCGTACCCAGATCTTCATGGCGTCCACGCTCTACGGTGCGGCGACGCTCGCCGCCGCGCTGGACGCCGACTGCTTCGCGCCGGCCGACCGCCGGCTGCTGCTGCTCAGCAACAACGCGACGACCCCGGAGACCACCGCGTCGCTGGACACCATGCCCGGCTTCGAGCGGCTGCGCGGCCGCTTCGACCGGGTGCTGTCGTGGAACGAGACGATCAGCCCGTTCCACCCCGGCGGCTGGTCGCCGCGCTCGGACGACGTCCCGCTGTGGGAGCGGCATCTGCGGCTGCTGTGGGGCCTCGGCGACGACCACGTCGAGCTGGTCGTGGAGTCGATCCAGGTCAACCCGGCGCTGGCGATCGCCCAGCTGTTCCCGGACGCGCCGATCGATGTCTACGCCGACGGGCTGATGAGCTACGGACCCACCCGCAACAAGCTCGACCCGCTGATCGGCACGCGCATCAGCCGGCTGCTGCATCTGGATCTGGTGCCGGGCCTGACGCCGCTGCTGCTCACCGAGTTCGGCGTCGCGCCGCAGACCGTGCCGACCGACGCCTTCACCAAGGTGCTGGCCGAACTCTGTGACGCCAGTGGCGAGGTGGCGGTCCCCGAGGGTGCCGCGCTGCTGCTCGGCCAGTACCTCTCCGCGCTGGGCATCCTCACCCCCGAGGAGGAAGAGGAGCTCCATGTGCGGATGGTGCGCGGCGCCGCCGAGCGCGGCCACCGCGAGATCGTCTTCAAACCGCACCCGTCCGCGCCGGCCCGCTGGTCGCGGCTGCTGGAGCGGGAGGCCGAGAAGCTGGACATCGCGCTGACCGTGCTGGACAGCCCGGTCCTGGCCGAGGTGCTCTACCAGCGGATGCGGCCGGCGCTGGTCGTCGGCTGCTTCTCCACCGCACTGCTGACGGCGGCCACGTTCTACGACCTGCCCACCGCGCGGACCGGCACCGGGCTGCTGCTGGAGCGGCTCACGCCGTACCAGAACAGCAACCGCGTCCCGGTCACGATCGTGGACGCGCTGGTGCCCGACCTGGGCGACCGCAGCGAACGCCCGCGCGCCTTCGCGACCGCCGGGAGCATCGAGGGCCTGGTCACCGCGGTCGGCTATGCGATGCAGCACCAGATCTATCCGCAGCTGCGGCCGGCCGCCGAGCGCTACCTCGCGACCCGTCTCGACCAGGTCACCTGGCGCTACTTCAAGCGCCGCCGGCTGACCGCGCTGGCGCTGCCCGGTGCGCTCCCGTCCCAGCTGTCGTTCATTCCGCGCAATGCCACCGTCCGCAGGGTCGCGCGCCGGGCGCGTGCGGTGCAGCGGCGGCTGAAGAAGCGGGCCGCGTTCGGATGAGCGCGCCCCAGCTGACGACCGGCGCGCCGCCCGTCGCGCCGGATCTCGTCACCGCCGGTCCCCGGCCTGCGATACGGGGGCGCAGCCGCGGAGGACCGTCGCGGCTGCGCGCCCTGGACGGGCTTCGGCTGCTCGCCGCGCTGATGGTCGCCGCCTACCACTACGGGGGCCGCAACGGCGAGATAGCCCAGGCCTGGGGCGGCTCGCCCGCCCACCAGTTCCCCACCGCCGCGCCCCTGTTCGCCTACGGCTGCCTGGGCGTGCAGATCTTCTTCGTGATCAGCGGCTTTGTGATCTGCCTCAGCGGCTGGGGACGGACGCTGCGCGCCTTCATCGCCTCCCGCGTCTCCCGCCTCTACCCGGCCTACTGGGCCGCGATCCTGCTGGTCACCGCGGTCTTCGCGCTCCCCTGGGTCGCCTACAAGGCGCTGGCGCCCAGCGAGGTGCTGACCAATCTGACCATGCTCCAGCAGCCGTTGGGCGTGGACCGGGTGCTCGGGGTGTGCTGGACCCTCTGGGCGGAGATGCGCTTCTACGCCCTCTTCGCGCTCTGCGTCGTGCTGCCCGGCGCCACCCGCCGCCGGGTGGTGCTGTTCTGCGCGGGCTGGACGCTGGCCGCCGCGCTGGCGCAGGCCGCCCACCAGCCCTTCCTCGACACCGTGCTGATGCCGGAGTACGCCCCGTTCTTCATCGGCGGGGTGGGCCTGTACCTGCTGCACCGTTACGGCGCCCGCGATCCGATCGCCTGGGCGATAGTGCTGGTCAGCTGGCTGATCGGCCAGCATTACGCGGTCGCGGGACTGTGGCACGCGCCGTCGGCCACCGCGTTCTCCTACCGCTCGACGGCCGTCATCATCGCCGTCGTCACGCTCGGCTTCGCCCTGGTCGCGGCGGTCGCGCTGGGCAGGCTGCACTGGGCGAACTGGCGCTGGCTGACCGTGGCCGGCGCGCTGACCTACCCGTTCTATCTCGTGCACGAGCATCTGGGCTGGGTCGTGGTGCGGGCGCTGCACCACGGCATCGGGCTGCCCTCGTACGCGACGCTGATACTGACCGTCGCTCTGATGCTGCTGCTCGCGTGGGTGCTGCACCGCTTCATAGAGCGCCCGCTCACACCCGTGCTGAAGCGGTCCATCGACCCACGGCGCTGACGTCGGGCGGGGCCGGTCCCCGCGGCTGCGCATTCCGCCCGCGGGGCCGGTCTCCGCGGCGCCGCGGGACGGCCGCCCGCCCCGCGGCGCGATCAGCCTCGCGCGTCCGGGCCCATGGTGACCTCAATGCCCGCGACGATGGTCCGCAGCCCGGCCTCGAAGCCCTGCTCCAGATCACCGAACATCGTCCGGCCGGCCAGCGCCGCGAGCGGATACTCCGGCCCGATCTGCCGCTCGCGCTCGGACTCGTCATAGGCCGGGTCGCGGATCTCCCGCTGTCCGGGCACCGGGTGGACCGACTGGTCCTCGATCACCGCGCCCACAGTGAAGTTGTACGCGGTCCACCAGGCCCGCACGGCCTCTTCCAAGGTGAAGCCCGCCTCCGTCAGGCGGGTCATCAGGGAGTCGAGCGGCCCGGCGGCGGTGCCATCGGTCATCCGCGTGCCGCTGAAGACCTTGCCGCCGTCGCGGTAGGCGAGCAGTTCGCGGCGCACCGACCGGCAGGCGCCGAGGAGCATCTCCTGCCAGGTGCCGGCGGGCCGGCCCGCGCCGGACCCGCCGCCCTCCAGCCTCCCGGCCATCCGCCGGATCATCTCGGTGGCCATCTCGTCCAGCAGTTCCTGCTTGTTCTTGAAGTGCCAGTACAGCGCGGGGGCCTGGACGTTCAGCTCCTTGGCGATGCCTCGCAGGGTGAGCCCGTCGAGGCCGACCTCGTTCAGCAGCCGCAGTGCGGTGTCCACGATCTGTTTCCGGTCGATGCGCGAAACCATGTTGACAACTTAACACCGTTAAAGCCATCCTCGGAACATGGCACTTAACAACGTTAAGGAAACCTTTGGCGCCGCCCTGCCCGACGACGGCACGGCGGTCGACGTACTGATCGCCGGGGCGGGCCCGACCGGCCTCGCCCTGGCGATCGACCTCACCCGCCGCGGCGTGCGCACCCTGCTCGTCGAGCGGCAGGAGCAGCTCTCGCCCGGCGCCCGCGGCACCGGCGTGCAGCCGCGCACCCAGGAGGTCTACGACGACCTCGGGGTGCTCGACGCGGCCTTCGCGGCCGGCGGCCTCTACCCCAAGACCGCCCGCTGGGAGAACGGCGCGATCGTCGACGTCACCGAGATGATCGAGCGGGTCGACCCGACGCCCGCCACGCCGTACTCCAATGGCCTGATGCTGCCGCAGTTCCGCAACCTGGAGCTGCTGTACGAGCGGCTGCGAGAGCTCGGCGGAGACGTGCTCTTCCGCACCGAACTCACCGCGTTCGACCAGGACCCCGCCGGCGTGACGGCCCGTCTGCGCCACGCCGACGGGGCGGAGCGCACCGTGCACGGGGCCTATCTGGTCGCCACCGACGGCGGACGCAGTACGGTGCGGCGCGCGCTGGGCGTCAAGATGAGCGGTCCGGAGCTGGAGCCGGTCCCCGTGCTGCTCGCGGATGTCCGGGTGGACGGCCTGGACCGCGACCACTGGCACCGCTGGGAGCTGCCGACCGGCGGGTTCGCGGGCCTTCTCCCGCTGGCCGGCACGGACTACTTCCAGACCATGATCGCGGCCTTCGGCACCACACCGGACACCTCGCCCGAGACGGTCCGCGCCCAGCTCGCGGCCCACACCCACCTCGACGCCGAGCAGATCCGCGAGGTGCTGTGGTCCTCCCTCTTCCGCCCCCGGGCGGGCCTGGTCGACAGCTACCGCACCGGCCGGGTCTTCCTCGCCGGCGACGCCGCGCACATCCACTCCCCCGCGGGCGGCCAGGGCCTGAACACCAGCGTCCAGGACGCCTACAACCTCGGCTGGAAGCTCGGCCAGGTACTGCGGCACGGCGCCCCCGACAGCCTCCTCGACACCTACGAGACCGAGCGCCGCCCGATCGCCGAGGGCATCCTCGACACCAGCACCCGGCTGCACCGCTCCCGCGAGCTGCGCCGCGGCCGCGACCTGCACCAGCTCGGCATCGGCTACCCCGACAGCCCGCTCACGCGGGAGCTGCGCACGGACCTCGCCGAGGGCATCCCCGCTGCGGGCGACCGGGCCCCCGACGCCCCCTGCACCACGGCCGACGGCAAACCCACCCGGCTCTTCGACGTCTTCCGGGGCCCGCACTTCACGCTGCTGGACCTGGGCGGGGCCGGCGTCGACGACACCGCCCTGCCCGCCGCTGCGGGCCTGCTGCGCCTCGTCCGCGTCGGCGGCCAGGACCCCGATCTGATAGACACCGACGGCCATATCCGCGAGGCCTACGGCCCCGGCCCCGCCGTGCTCCTCATCCGCCCCGACGGCTATCTCGCCCTCGCCGCACCGCCCGAGGACGCGACGGCGCAGGTGACCGCGGCGCTCAGCACCTACCTGGGCGCGGACCTGGCACCGGCAGCCCGGTGAACCCCGCCGGCCGGTCCGGCGGGCCCACCGCCGGTCACGGCCGCACCCCCGCGGCCGCGAGCAGCGTCTGCGCCTCGTCGCGGGCCTGACCGATCGGGTCGGGGAAGATGCCCAGTCCGTGGGCGACGAGGGCCCCTTCATGAAGGAGCATCAGCGCCCGGCCCAGCCGGTCGGCCCGGCCGGGGGCGGCGGCCCTGACCAGATCGGTGAACAGCGCGAGCATCCACTCCTTCTGCGCGGTGATGATCGCGTACGCCGGGTGGGACGGATCGCTGATCTCGGCATGGGCGTTGACCATGCTGCACCCCTTGCCGCTGTGCTCCGCCGACCAGGCGCGGGAGGCGTCGAAGACGGCCAGGACCCCCGCCGCGGGCGACGGCCGGGCGGCGTCGAGATACGGCACGAGAAAGGCCCGCCAGCGTTCATCGCGGTCCGCGAGGTACTCCACGACGATCTGCTCCTTGGAGCCGAACCGGTCGTAGAGGGTCTTCTTCGTCACCCCGGCCTCAGCAGCGATCAGATCCACGCCTACGGCATGGATCCCGCGCTCGTAGAACAGCCGCCCGGCGGCCTCCAGGGCGCGCCGCGCGGCAGGCGTCATCGTGATCCGGGGCGGTTTCTGCGAGGCACCCATGCAAAAAGTATACCGATCTGTATAGTGAAAGGAGAGGTATACAGATCGGTCTACTGAAGGGGCGACGACATGCATCTCCTGCTCTCGGCCGCCTTTGTGCTCTGCTGGAGCTCCGGGTTCATCGGGGCCAAGCTCGGCGCGGACAGCGCGCCCGCCACCACGCTCCTCATGTGGCGGTTCCTGCCGCTCGCCGCCGTCCTCGTCGTCGTGGCGGCCCTCTCCGCCCGCGCCGCGTGGCGGGGCCTGACCGCACGGAACCTGGCCCGGCAGGCCGTCATCGGCGCCCTGTCGCAGAGCGGCTATCTGCTCACCGTCTACTCCGCGATCCAGCTCGGGGTCTCCAGCGGCACCACGGCCCTGATCGACGGCACCCAGCCGCTGGTGGCCGGGGCGCTCGCCGGACCGCTGCTGCACCAGTACGTCTCCCGCCGGCAGTGGCTCGGCCTGTGCCTGGGCGTGGGCGGCGTCGTCCTGGTCACCACGGCCGACGCGGCGGCCGGCTCGGGGGTGGCCGGGTGGGCCTACCTCGTCCCGTTCCTCGGGATGTCCTCGCTGGTGGCGGCCACGTTCCTGGAGGGCCGCTCGCGCACCCGGGTCGCCCCGTCGGTGTCGATGACGATCCACTGCACCACCAGCGCGGTCCTGTTCACCGCCCTCGCCGCGGGCACCGGCTCCCTCCGGCCGCCCGCCTCGCTCTCGTTCTGGGCGGCGGTCGGCTGGCTGGTGGTGCTGTCCACCTTCGGCGGGTACGGGCTGTACTGGCTGATCCTCCGGCGCCGGGGCGTCACCGAGGTGAACACCCTGATGTTCCTGATGGCGCCGGTCACAGCCCTGTGGGGAGCCGCCATGTTCGGCGAGCCCTTCGGCCCGCAGACCGCCGCGGGGCTGGCACTCGGGCTTGCGGCGGTCGCCGTCGTGCACCGCGGCGCGGCACGTCCGGCCGGGGCAGACACCACCGGAAGCCCGCCCCCATGTGCACGAGGCCGCACCAGCGGATATCCGCTCGTACGGCCTCGTGACGGGGACAGGCGCCTGAGGGGGGGTGGGGCGCCCGGGGCGGCAACCCGCCCGGAAAGAACAGTGGTCCGAAGGACCCGGGCCCTGAAGGGCCCCGGAGAACAAGGCCCCTAGATGTACTGGTCGGGGACGTTGATCAATCGTGAGAACGGGGGCTGGTTGCCGCAAGCGGTGTGCGGACGGTGCTGGTTGTACTGGTGCAGCCACGGTGGCAGAGCGTCTCGGCGTTGTTGCTCGCTGGTGTAGCAGCGGGCGTAGGCCCAGCCGTCGGCCATGGTGCGGTGGAAGCGCTCGACCTTGCCGTTGGTCTGCGGACGGTAAGGGCGCGTGAACTTCGGCGTGATCGAGAGGGCGTCGCACGTGTCGCGCCACAAGTAGGACCGGTAGGCGCCTCCGTTGTCCGAGAGCACCCTCTCGATGGTGACGCCGCGCTCGGCGAACCACTCCACCGCGCGATGCAGCACGCTGACTGCGGTCATGGCCGTCTCGTCATTGTGGACCTCGGTGTAGGCGACGCGAGAGTGGTCGTCGATGACGGTGTGCACAAACGCGTATCCGAGCTTCGGGCCGCCGTAGGCGTTGCGTGACTTGCCCGGAGTCGCGACGCGGTGCTTCTCGCCTTGGCGGCGGCCGACGTAGCGCCATCCGCCGCCATCGGGAATGTTCCCGAGCTTCTTCACGTCCACGTGCACCAGCGATCCCGGGTGGTCGTGCTCATACCGCCGGACGGGTTCACCAGTCGCGCGATCGACGTAGGCAAGTCGGTTCAGTCGGGCTGATCGCAGGATTCGGTGCACTGTCGACGGGGCGATGTCGAGTCTCGCGGCGAGCTGGACCGGCCCTTCTCGCAGACGCAGTCGCAGGTTGACGCACCTCTTCGTCACGGTGATGGTTGTCTTGCTCGGCGATATCCGGGGTCGTGAGGATCGGTCCTGCATGGACTCACCTGCAAGGTAGCGGTCGACCCAGCGCTTTACGGTTGGCCAGGACACCTGGAATCGGGCCGCGACTTCGCTGATGGGCCAGCCGTCGTCAACGACGAGTCGCGCGACTTTCAGACGGTGGCGCGGGGTGAGGGCAGCGTTCGGATGTGACATTTCTGAGCTCCTGGACAGACTGAAGGGCCGACCATCGTGTGTGGCCGGCCCTTCGACAACTAGACGTGTGGGTAGGGGGCGTGCAGATCAGTCCACCGGGGAGACTCGGATGAGGTTGCCGTCGGGGTCGGTGATCACAAACGTGCGGCCGAAGACAGCGTCGTGCGGCTCCTCCACGACATGGACTCCCTTCGAGACCCAACTCGTGAAGATCTCGTCAATCGCAGTCGCTGCTCCGGAGACCATCAGCCCGACTTCGCTTGTGCGAGGGGTGCTCGGGACCGCTTGCTCGCTGTAGCCCGTCCACAGCGCGAACAGGACACCGGGGGCAACCTCGAAAGCTACGTAGTGGGGACTGATGAAGGTCGGTTCGATCTCGAACAGGTCGCTGTAGAAGGCGGTAGCGGCCTCGGCGTCGCGGACGCCGATCAGGAACAGGTTGGGTGCGGGCATAGAGCGCTCCTCAGATCGTTGAAGTCTCGGTACCGCTCCAGTTGATCGCCTCATCGCGACAGAACCTGTCACCTTTTCTGCGAACATTAGTCAGCATGAAGGCTTCGAGGCTGTTGCACCTCTTGCTGCTCCTGCAGACCCGTCAGCGCATCACCACCACCGATCTCGCCGAGCGTCTGGAAGTGTCTCGGCGGACTGTGCTGCGGGATGTCGAGGCGCTCTCGACAGCAGGTGTGCCTGTCTATGCCGAACGCGGGCGGAACGGCGGGATCGTCTTGCTCCCCAGTGCAAGGCTCAACGCATCCCATCTGGAACCACCAGAGCTGGAGGCCCTCTCCGTAGCCGGTTTGGACAGCGCGCAACTTGAGCGTATGGGCCTGTCTGCGGTGTGGGAGTCGGCCGCGCGCAAGATAGCCGCCCGGCAGGCTGTAGCACCTGGGTCGCCGAGCCTGCTGCAACTGGCGGACCTGGTGCTGGTGGACAGCACCGCGTGGTTTGCTGCCTCAGAGGCAGCGGTCGACGTATCGGATCTGGCCTCGGCCTTGCGACGCCGACGACGGCTGCGAATCCAGTACCGGCGCAGCGCCGAGAATCAGGCCTCAACGCGGGTGGTCGACCCGTACGGGATCGTGGCGAAATCAGGCCGCTGGTATCTCATCGCCGATGACCAGGGGGACGGTCGACTGTTCGCTCTGGAACGACTCTCGTCCTACGAACAACTCGACGCGCCCGCTGCTCTCCGACCAGGCGAAACCCTCCGCACCAGATGGACCGCATTGAAGGAAGGTACCGAGGGGCAAGGTCGCGTGAGCGTGACCGTCCGTCTGCCAGAAAATGGCCTCGACCTGGCATGGCGCATCCTCGGCAACCGCATCCACGATATCTCCGACGCGGAGAACGGCTGGTGCACCGTCGTCGTCCGCTACCCCGACATCGAGTCAGTGCGTCAGCTCCTCCAGTTCGGCGACCACATCGAGATACTCACCCCAGAGACAGCCCGCGAACGCATCAGTCAGCTCGCCAGAGACCTGGCTGAAAGGCACTCAACCCCAGCCTCGTGATTGCCGATCGGAACGTCCTGCCCTCCATCAACGTCTCCGGTCAGTACACCTAGAGGACCAGGGAGAGCAGCAGCACGCACCCGATCCCGACGACCGAGATCAGCGTCTCCATCACCGACCAGGTCTTCAGCGTCTGGCCGACGTTCATCCCGAAGTACTCCTTGACCAGCCAGAATCCGGCGTCGTTGACATGGCTGAAGAACAGCGACCCGCAGCCGATGGCCAGCACCAGCAGTGCGGCATGAGTGGTGCTCAGCTCCGCGGCGAGCGGGGCGACCAGTCCGGCGGCGGAGATGGTGGCCACCGTCGCGGAGCCGGTCGCGAGCCGGATGGCGACCGCGATCAGCCAGGCGAGCAGCAGCGCGGAGATGTTCCAGCCCTTGGAGACATCCAGGATCATCTGGCCGACGCCGGCGTCCACCAGCGTCTGCTTGAAGCCGCCGCCCGCGCCGACGATCAGCACCACACCGGCGATCGGGGCGAGCGACTTCTCGACGGTGGTGGCGATCCGGCCGCGGGTGAAGCCCGCCGCCCGGCCCAGCGTGAACATCGCGACGAGGACGGCGGTGAGCAGCGCGATCAGCGGCGAGCCGATCACGTCGAAGACCCGCTGGACGGTGTGTTCGGGATTGTCGACGACGATGTCCACCAGCGCCTTGGCCAGCATCATCACCACCGGCAGCAGCACGGTGGCCACGGTGATCCCGAAGCCGGGCCGCTTCTCCAGGTCGTCGGTGGCGCGCTCGGGCACCATGTTCTCCGGCGGGCGGATGTCCACCCAGCGGGCCGCGTAACGGGAGAAGACCGGCCCGGCGATGATCGCGGTCGGGATGGCGACGACCACACCGAGCGCGAGGGTGACTCCGAGGTTCGCACCGACGGCGTCGATCGCCACGAGCGGCCCGGGGTGCGGGGGGATCAGCCCGTGCATGACGGACAGTCCGGCCAGCGCCGGGATGCCGATGCGCATCAGCGAGAAGTTGCCGCGCTTGGCGACCAGCAGCACCACGGGGATCAGCAGCACGATGCCGACCTCGAAGAAGATCGGCAGCCCCACAATCCCGGCGATCAGCACCATCGCCCAGGGCATCGCCTTCCGGCTCGCCTTCGCCAGGATCGTGTCGACGATCTGGTCCGCACCGCCGGAGTCGGCGAGCAGCCGCCCGAGGACGGCACCGAGCGCGATCAGCACGCCCGTGCCCGCGACCGTCGTGCCCAGGCCCGCCGAGAAGCTGGTGATGACCTTGTCGAGCGGTGCGCCGGCCACCGCGCCGAGCACCAGCGAACCGATGATCAGCGACAGAAAGGCATGCAGCTTGAACTTGGTGATGAGCAGGACGATGACGGCTATGCCGGCCAGGACGGCGATGCCCAGCTGTGCGTGGCCGGCCGAGGTTATCGGCTCGACCGCGTCCGCTGCGAGCATCTCGACGCTGAGATGAGTCACGGCGATTCCCTTGGTTGGACGGAGGGGGAAGGGGGTGCTGCGGTACGGGTGCGGGGGTACGGGGTTATGCGCCCGGCGGGTCCATCGCGCGCAGTGCGGTCACCGCGCGCTCGGCGATCTCCTCCGGGGTGCCGGACACATCCACGGCGACACCGGCCTCGTCGGGTCCGAGCGGTTCGAGCGTGGCGAACTGGGAGTCCAGCAGCGCGGTCGGCATGAAGTGGCCCTTACGCTCGGCCATCCGCTCCTCGATCAGCGAGCGGTCGCCGGTGAGGTGCAGGAAGACGATGCGGGGAGCGGCCGCCCGGAGCCGGTCGCGGTAGGCGCGCTTGAGCGCGGAGCTGCTGACCACACCGCCGCCGTGCCCGGCGCGCTCGTGCGCCCAGGCCCCTATGGCGTCCAGCCAGGGGCCGCGGTCGTCGTCGTCCAGCGGGATGCCCGCCGACATCTTGGCGATGTTGGCCGGCGGATGGAAGTCGTCACCCTCGGCGTACGGAACGCCCAGCCTGTCGGCCGCCATCGGGCCGATCGTGGTCTTGCCGGTGCCGGCCACGCCCATCACGACGATCACGTCGGGGGTGCTCATCCCGTGGTACCTCGCTGTCTTCATCGACCTCGTGCGGCCCCCACTGAAACCCATTAGGTACGACGTATTCAAGAGTCTGTGATGCAAACGTCATACTTAATTGGCCGGAGTGCGGGAACGTAGGCTTGCCCCATGGAAAACGAGGGGAAGGGACTGCACGCCCGTGTACTGGAGTCCCTGGGGCCCGCGATCACCGCGGGCGACTACCCTCCGGGCACGGTCCTGCGCACGGACGAGCTGGAGCAGCGCTTCGACGTCTCCCGCACGGTCATCCGCGAGGCGATCCGGGTACTGGAATCCATGCAGCTGGTCGCTTCCCGGCGCCGGGTGGGGGTGACCGTCCGGCCCACCGAGGAGTGGAACGTCTACGATCCGCGGGTGATCGGCTGGCGGCTGGCCGGCCGGGACCGCCCCCGGCAGCTGCGCTCGCTGACCGTCCTGCGCTCCGCGATCGAACCGGTCGCCGCGGGCCTCGCCGCCCAGCACGCCACCCCCGCGCAGTGCGCCGAACTCACCGAACAGGCCATGGGGATGGTCGCCACCTCACGCGGCCAGCAGCTCGACGCCTATCTCGTCCACGACACGGCCTTCCACCGCGTCGTGCTGACCGCCTCCGGCAACGAGATGTTCGCCCGGCTCGGCGATGTGGTCGCCGCCGTCCTGACCGGCCGCACCCAGCACCATGTGATGTTCACCGACCCCGACCCGGCCGCGGTCACCCTCCATGTGCAGGTCGCCGAGGCGGTACGCACCGGCGACGCGGCACGGGCGGAGTCCCTGACCCGTGAGATCACGGCGGGCGCGATGGCCGAACTGGACGTGCTGGCACCGTAGTCGGCGGGACGTCCGCGCACCGTCAGGGCAACCGGCAACCGGCAACCGGATCAGAACAGCGGCTGCTGCCCCGGGATCGGCGGCTCCTCCGGGTCGAACAGCTTCTCCGCGGGCGCCATCATCGGCGCGATCCGGCGCGACCCCGGGCAGGAGATCAGCTCCAGCACCGTCCGCCGGCCAGGCGGGTCATGACGGGCGAAGCGGCCGCCGACAACGGCGATCTCTCGGGTACAGACGGGGCACGCGCGGCGGGGTGACGACATACCCACAGTCTGACGCAGCCTGACCACCGGGGCACAAGCTCCCGCCCCCGCACCGCGCGCACGCACGGGACTCCGGAAGCGACGCGGGCCGGGGCCGCTTCCGGAGTGCCGGGGGGACTGCCGGCCGGTGTCAGCGAAGAACCTGGGCGATCCGGCATCGCAGGCGTACGTCGCTGATGCTGTCGAGGTCGCGCCAGGCGGCGTCGATGACCTCTTCGCTCTGGAGCCGGCCGACTTCGACTCCCGTGCGGAAGAGGAACCGGAAGTCGACGTGCTGGTGGTCCGGCTCGGCCTTGGCGTCGTTGGCGTCGATCGGGTGGATGTCGATGTGGACAGGAATGTTGCTCGCTGGGGTGATGGCCTCGGCAAGGATGCCGGTCTCTTCCGCGAGCTCGCGCCTGGCGGCTTCCATGAGGTTGGTGTCGGTGGATTCGAGGTGGCCGCCGGGGAGGAGCCACTTGCCGGTGGCGAGGTGGTGGATGTGCAGGACGCGTCCGTCTGGCCCGACGAGGATCGCGCCCGCGGTCGCGTGACCACGGAACTCCTTGCGGGAGGCAAGGTCGGATCCGGCGTCCAGGAGTTCGAGGGCGATGGCCAGGCCGGGCTTCTCCTCGGGGTGCTCCTCAAGGTAGGAGTGCAACGTGGTGCGGATGTGGGCTGCCGTGATGGCCATGGTGATCACCTGTTGAAGTAGGAGAGCCAGATTGCCGCGATCGCGGCGCGGTCGGCCGCGGGAACCTCGTGCATGCCGGGGGCGAGATCTCCGCGGGTGAGCATCCTGATCGCGGCCAGGATCTCGGCCTGGACCAGGAAGATGAACGGTCCAACGCTGGCGCCGTGCAGGAAGTTGACGGCGTTGCCGCCGTTCGCCAGATAGAAGTAGTGGCCGGTGGTCTGGTAGCGGGTGACGTGATCGCCGACCATCGTGCGGGTATAGACATTCGGCAGTCCGCCCAACTCCAGTTCATCCTCGCTGGAGGTGACAGTGGCGACGTAGGCGCCGTTGCGGAGGTGGGGGAAGTCCTCCCCCTGCAGCGAGACGGCGCCGGTCGCGCAGAGCACCAGGCCGGCGCCGGTCAGGGCGGTCTCGCGGTCGCGGGCAACGGCGAAGCCCTGGGACAGGGCCTGGGTGCGGCGCACGGGGTCGATGTCGAAGACGGTGACCTGGACGCCCTTGGCGTGTAAGAGGCGGGCGATGGATGAGCCGAGTTTGCCGAAGCCGATCACCAGGGCCGGGCGGCCGTGGAGGATATCTCCTCGTGCGCGCATGACGGCCTCGGTGGAAAAAACGACGGACTGGCCGACGAGGAAGTCCTCGGGGTCCTTGAGCGGGGACCGGGCGACGGAGATGACTGGGCAGGGCAGTTTGTCGAGTTCGTCGTAGCGGCGATGTCCGTTCTCGGTGTCCTCGATCACCCCGGCGAGGCGGCCGGAGTAGCAGCCCGAGATGTCAGTGAGGGTGGGCGCGAAATAGCCGCCGACATCCAGCAGGACGAACGTCTCCCCGGCGGCCCGGGATTCGATGTAGTCGAGCGCGGTGTCGGCGTCGGTGAACAGTTCGCGGGAGAGCGCGTCGACGGGGAGGGTCCGCTCGACCTCGCGTCGGGCGGCTGCGTCGACGGATTTGGGCTTGGGCAGCACGGCTTTGAGACGGCTCATCGCGGCGACTGCGCGGATGAAGCCCGGCCGCTCGGGCAGCAGATGGGTGACGAGGAGGGAAGCAGCTTGCTCATCGGGGGCGAACCGGGCGGCGATCTTCGTGAAATAGGCGTCCAGCCGGGCGCGTTCGAAGGATTCCATAGCATTGACCTCTCGTTCTTCAGCTCGGAGCCGCGGGGGCTGTCAGGCAGTGCGGGCGAAGCCGACAGCAGCAGGTCATCGGCGACCAGGTGAGCGTTGACGGGGACGGCGCCGACGGTGTGCGGCGGTGGGGCGGTGGGGCGGGCCGAGGATCAGGAACATCCAGGCGCCCAGCGAGACCAGGAGTCCAGGGCCCGGACCTTGAGAAGGAGTGCCGGTCAGCCCAGGTGGTCCTGGCTGCCGGGGAACCCGGCCTTGAAGCGCGACCAGACGATCTTGCCCAGCGGCTCTCGGTCCTCGACACCCCAGCCATCGGCGAGTATGTCGACGATGCTCAGGCCCCGCCCGGTGGTGTCGGTGTCCGCCGGGTGCTGAATTGCCGGCTGCGGTTCGCAGCCGCCGCGACGGTCGTGGCTGTCGTGCACTTCCAGGCGTACGAAGTCTTCGTCAGCGTCCAACCGCACCAGGAAGCCGTGGCCACGCTTCGTGCCGTGGAGGATGGCGTTGGAGGCCAGTTCGGAGACACACAGCCGGACATCGTCGGTTGGTGCGTCCAGCCCCCATGCCTTCAGAGCCATGGCGGCGAAGTCGCGGGCCAGGCTGATCGATTCGGGCTTTGCTTCGAAGAACTTCTGTGTCGCATCCACCATGGCGGGCCTCACGTGATCTCTGTGTCCAGGGCAAGGGCCGACCCCGGGCTTCGGCGGCGAAGGGCTGCGGAGGGCGGGCTGGTCGGCCCGTGACCGGACGGGCGAGGGCTGCGGGGTCCGCGCACCAGCAGCAGCCGTGACCCGGCCGCCTCGATCTGTTTCTGCCGTTCACCGGCTATCGCCTTCGTACCCAAATGGGAGGCAGCCGGTGCAACGACGCCATAGGTTTCCGGCAGAGCAAGCACCTCCAGCAGACCGGTGAACGCCCCCGAACCGTTCGTGGCAGAGCGTTCGGTGAACAAACCGGACAGCACCAGCTCGTGGCTGCGGCAGTACTCGGTCAGCGACGCCATCAGGGCCTCCTGCCGGGCGGCAGAGACCTGCACCAGCCGCAGAAAGCCGAAAACGACCGGCCCGCTGACCCGGCGATGCTCGGTGAGGGGTTCCATCGATGTCCGTCCAAGTGCTCGGGATGTGACAGCACTTGAATCCTGGCCCGGTCTGCTTCAGCGGCCAATGACCCTCTGTTGTACTTCCGTTGCACTTGTGTCCCCTGCCGCCACGCACCGTGCTTGGATGACGGACGGAAGGGAGCGACGCGTGGCGACCGTGCACCACTGGACCGGCCTGGAAGCCCGGGCATTACGTCTCGCACTCCGGCTGAGCGTCCGCGCGTTCGCCCAGCACCTGGGCGTCGGCGTCCGCACCATCTCCAAGTGGGAGAAGCTGCTGGCCACAACGGCACCACGGCAGGACACCCAGGCCATCCTGGATACCGCCTTGGCCCGCTCGGACACCGCCGTGCATCTGCGCTTCGAGACATTCCTGTCCGAGGCCGGCCGGCACGGCCAGTGCAGCGGCAGCCGCATCACCAGCAGCGGCCCGAGAGCCTGGGAATACGAAACGTGGACCGACGACCTGGACCGGACCGTCGTCGCCCTCTCCCGCCAGAACTTCACCTTCGCCGACAACCTGCTGAACCGGTGGCTGACACGCTTCGATCCGGCCGAGCTGGACGACAAAGGCAGGTACTTGGTCGCCCGCTCAACAGCGCTGATGGGTGATCTCCAACGAGACCAAGGAGCCGTCCTCGGCCCGCTGTCGGCCCAGCACTCCTATGCCGGTGCCCGCTCGCTGTTCACCCAGCTCGACATTCCTCGCCGCATCGCCCAGCTCGACCTGTCCCTCGCCGTGGTCGCCGAGATGTCCGGCAAGCTGGAGACAGCCGCCCGCCATTACGAGACCCTGGCCGTCGACGACAGGCTCTCCCGCCGCGACCGGGCCAGAGCCCAGCTGTGGGTGGGCACCGCGCTGAGCAAGGGCGGCAACAACGACTACGCCGCCCGGGTCATGCTCGCCGCGACGCGGGAGTTCGAGAACCTGACCGAGCCCGACGACTGGTCCGTCGCCCACCAAAAGCTCGCCCTCGCCCACCGCGGCGTTGGTGACATCACCCAGGCCCTGCACTTCATCGACATCGCCCGTAGCACCGGAACGACCGACTCACCAATGCAGCAGGTCCGGCTGGACACCGCCCACGGTCACATCCTGCTGTCCGACCCTGCCACCCGGGATGATGGGCTGCATGTGCTCGACGACGCCGCGAAGCTGGCCGCCAAGTTCGGTCTGAGTCACCAGTTCCGCAGCATCGAGGGCATCCGGATGACGAGCGAGGGGGCCTCCGGCCCCCGGCGGTGACCAGGGAGAGACGCGAGTGACGGACAACGAGCGGGCCATCACCAAAGGCCAGCGACAGCAGGCCGAGCTGATCTGGGACTACCACCAGATGCACCACGAGGTGCGGCCCACCGACGCCGCCATCGGCCTGGGCAGTCACGACCTTGGTGTCCCGGCTTTCTGTGCCGAGCTGTACCGAGCCGGCCTGTTCCCCACTCTGGTGTTCTCCGGCGGCTCCAACCCCACCGCCCCCGAACGCTTCCCCCGCGGCGAAGCAGTGCACTTCCGCGAGCATGCGATCGCCCTCGGAGTGCCGGCGGACGCGGTTCTGCTGGAGCCCGGCGCGAGGAACACCGGGCAGAACATCACCCTCTCCCGCGAGGTCCTGGTTGCCGCCGGGATCATGCCGAAGACTGTGTTGCTGGTCTCCATGCCATATATGGAGCGACGCGCCTATGCCACTGCCCGCAAGGTGTGGCCCGAGGTCGAGGTGATCTGCGCCTCGGCGCCCCTGGAGTTCGATGACTATCTGAAGACGATCGGCGACGAAGAACTTGTCGTCCACCAGCTCGTCGGCGACCTGCAGCGGGTGGTCGAGTATCCCCGCCTCGGGTTCGCCGTCGAGCAGATCGTCCCGAAGGACGTGTGGGTCGCATACGAATCGCTCGTCCACGACGGCTTCACCAGCCGCCTCCTCGCTCCCTGACCTGCCGCCTCCGGGCGGGCTGTGCGCGAGTCACCAACCCAACGCGTTCCCGAGGCAAAGCCGTGCCGCTGCCTCGGCACGGCTCTGTGGAGTGCAGTGCGCGCTGACTTGGCACCCTGTCGTGCCCGACCACCCTCAGAACGCATCCGTCGGCACATACGTCCCCCAGACCTCCCGCAGCGCATCGCACACCTCGCCCACCGTCGCCCGCGCCCGCAAGGCCTCGCGCATGGGGTGGAGGACGTTGTCCGTGCCCTCGGCGGCCTTGCGCAGATCGCCGAGAGCGGCCGACACCGCACGGGCATTACGGCGGTCCCGGAGCACGCCCAGCCGCTCGATCTGCTGGGCCTCGATCGCGGGATCGACCCGCAGCGGCTCGTAGGGCTCCTCCTCGTCCAGCTGGAAGCGGTTGACGCCGACCACGACCCGTTCACCGGCGTCCGTCTCCTGGGCGAGGCGGTAGGCGTTGCGCTCGATCTCCTCCTTCTGGAAGCCCCGCTCGATGGCGGCCACCGCACCGCCCATGTCCTCGACCCGCCGCATCAGCGCCACGGCCGCCTCCTCGGCCTCGTCCGTCATCGACTCGACGGCGTAGGAACCGGCGAACGGATCGACGGTGGCGGTCACATCGGTCTCGTACGCGAGCACCTGCTGGGTACGCAGCGCCAGGCGGGCCGACTTGTCCGTGGGCAGGGCGATGGCCTCGTCGAAGGAATTGGTGTGCAGCGACTGGGTGCCGCCGAGCACGGCGGCGAGCCCCTGGAGGGTGACCCGGGCGAGGTTCACCTCCGGCTGCTGGGCGGTGAGCTGCACCCCCGCCGTCTGGGTGTGGAACCGCAGCATCAGCGACTTGGGATTCTGCGCGCCGAACTCCTCCCGCATCACCCGGGCCCAGATCCTGCGCGCGGCCCGGAACTTGGCGACCTCTTCGAGCAGCGTCGTCCGCGCGACGAAGAAGAAGGACAGCCGCGGCGCGAAGTCGTCGACGTCCATCCCGGCGGCAACAGCGGTACGCACATAGGCGATGCCGTTGGCGAGCGTGAAGGCGGTCTCCTGCGCGGGCGAGGCACCCGCCTCCGCCATGTGGTAGCCGGAGATGGAGATGGTGTTCCACCGGGGGATCTCGGCCCGGCAGTACTGGAAGATGTCCGCGGTCAGCCGCAGCGACGGCTGCGGCGGGAAGATGTACGTCCCCCGCGCGATGTACTCCTTGAGCACATCGTTCTGGACGGTCCCGTTCAGCTGACCGGCCGCCACCCCTTCCTCCTCCCCCACCAGTTGGTAGAGGAGCAGCAGCAGCGCGGCGGGCGCGTTGATCGTCATCGACGTCGACACCCTGTCCAGCGGGATACCGCCGAACAGCACCCGCATGTCCTCGACGGAGTCGATGGCCACCCCGACCTTGCCGACCTCGCCCGAGGCGATCGGGGTATCCGAGTCGTGGCCCATCTGCGTCGGCAGATCGAAGGCGACCGACAGGCCCGTGGTGCCGTGGGCGATCAGCTGCCGGTAGCGGGCGTTGGACTCGCGCGCGGTGCCGAAGCCGGCGTACTGCCGCATCGTCCAGGGCCGCCCGGTGTACATCGACGGGTACACGCCCCGGGTGAAGGGGTAGCTGCCGGGGGCGCCGAGGCTGCGCTCCGGGTCCCAGCCGTCCAGCGCCTGTGGCCCGTACACAGGATCGATGGGCAGGCCGCTCTCGTTGTACCGCACACTGCCCGACTCGTGCGCCATGGGTGTACGCCTCCCACTGGGTGACCGGCACCGGGTATCCGCCTTGCTCACAGCATGCCCGCAGGTTCGCCGCCCCGCAGCGCTGGGAAGAGTCACCGAGGGCCGGTCGGGCCGCCGAGATCCGGGGGTTGCGCATGCAGCGGAGCAGTGGAAGACGTACAGCGCCTGCGATGGCCGCGGTACTGGTGGTGGCCGCACTCGCGGTGGGCTGCCGCCCGGTGCAGGTCACCGGGACCGCCTCACCGGACAGCAGGGGCATCCGCTACGCCCCCACCACTCCCGCTCCCCCACCCCTCGGCCATCAGGCACCACCCGCCCCGGCCAAGCACACCACCCCGTCGCACCCCCACCGCACCGCCCACCACGCACCACCGGCCGCCAGGCCGCTCATGGCGGCCGGCTCACGCGGTGCGCAGGTCCGCGAACTCCAGGCGCGACTGGCCCAGCTGGGCCTTTTCGACCGCGCCCCGACGGGCCACTACGCCTCGATGACCGCCGCCTCGGTCCGCGCCTTCCAGAAACGACAGGGCCTGCCCCGTACGGGCGCCGTACAGCCCACGGCCTGGCGGGCACTGCGGTCCCAGACCCGCCGTCCGTCGCACCAGGAGCTCCACCCGCCCACGACGAGGCCGGTCGGCGTCCCCGACCCGCGCTGTATGCGGGGCAGGGTGATCTGCATCAGCAAGCGGAGCAACACCCTCACCTGGAGGGTCGACGGCGAGATCGTCTCGGCGATGGATGTCCGCTTCGGCTCGCAGTACACCCCCACCCGCGAGGGCACCTTCGCCCTCACCTTCAAGAGCCGCCACCACGTCTCGACGATCTACCACACGGCCATGCCGTACGCGATGTTCTTCAGCGGCGGCCAGGCCGTCCACTACTCCGCGGACTTCGCCGCCCGCGGCTACAGCGGCGCCTCCCACGGCTGCGTCAACGTCCGCGACAAGAGCAAGATCGCCGCCCTCTTCCACACCGTGAAGAGGGGAACCAAGGTGGTCGTCTACCACTAGCCACAGAGACGGCACATCAGCAGCACGTCCCCAAGAGCCCAACCGCATATCTCTGACCGAAGCGAAAATTGAGCAACCCCCACCCGGAGCAACCACATCCGCGAGAGCGGCGCCGGCTTAGGCGCAAAGAGGGGCGCAAGAAGGGGGCGCGGGCAGGGCCGGGGGAACGTGCCCCGCCCGCGCCAGTTGCGCTGAGCCGTAGGTACGGGGGGAACCCCGGCTCGTCGCGCAGCCGATGACCAGTCGGCTCACTCATTACTGCGTCACGGCTTCAAAAAACGTCACACCGGGCCGTCAGCGGTTCCACTCGGTGGGGCATCTCCGGGGTCCGGAGCGGTTGCCGAGGAGCCGGGGGCCGGGGTGGACGTGCCGGTGCCCGGACTCGCGCCGGGTGGCCGGGGCGGGTGGCTTTCGTCGTCCTCGTCACCGCCGGAGCCGCCGCCGCTCTGGCCGCTGCCGCCGCCGAAGCCGTCATCGCTGCCCGAGCCGCCGCCGTTCTGGTACCGCGCCAGGTAGGCGCGGCAGAAGACGTGCACCTTCTCCGGTCCGCCGGCCTTGCGTTCGAGGCGCCGCAGCGTGTCGCGGTCCATGGCGTCCCGCTTGCCGGACTCGTAGTTCTGGCACAGGGCGAGCAGAAAGTTCTTCGTGTCCCCGCGGCCGGGCCCGGTCTCTTTGCCGTCGCTGCCGCCGGGCTTGTCGCTGCCGCGTCCCGTTCCGCCGCTCGGGGTGCCGCGGCCGGGGTTCTTACTGGCGCCGGGGCTGCTGCCGGGTCCGGGGCTCTCGGGGGATTCGGAGCTCTTCGGGTCGGGGGTGGCGTCAGGGGTCTGCGCCGTGGTGCCGTCGGTCTGGGCGCCGGGCTCGCCGGTGCGGAACGGTCCGGGGGTTTCGACGGCGGAGACACTGGAGGCCGGTGCGGGGTCGCCGCCCCGGAACGGGGTGGGCAGGACGCCGGTACCGGCCGCGACGGCGACGCCGCCGATGGCGCAGGCGGCGAGGGCGACGGCGAAGCCGCGCCGGACGGGGCGGCCGAGCCGGGTGCGTTCGGCGAGGTCCGCGGTGTGTGCGGTGCGCCCGCCCGGGGCCGGTGCGCCGGCGGTGCGGTTGCGGGCGCCGGAGCCGTGGCGGACGGCCTGGCGGAATGCGGCGACGGCCGCCTCTTCGCCGGGCAGCTCGACGGTTTCGGGCGTCCTGGCGGCGACCGCGGCGGCGGCTTCCAGGAGCTGTTCGAGTTCGCGTGCGCCGTCGCCGTGCCGGGCACTGACCTGTTCACCGCGCAGCAGTTGCTCCGCGGTGTCCTTGTCGAGCCAGTCGTACCGGTCGTCGGCCATCACATGTCCCTCTGCGTCCGTGCGGCCGTTTCCGTCACACCTGGTACGTACGATTCCGCCGCGCCGTCGCGACGCCTTCTGCCCTGTACGGGCACCCCGCTCACCGTTCCGCCACCTCCGTGCGAGCCCTGTACGGGCGGCCCGGAGCGGGCTCCTCCACCCTGGCCGGCGCCGCCTTCGCCGCCGGCCCCACTGCTGTTCCGACTCCTGTCCTGACTGCCGCCCGGCTCCTCGCCGATCAGCTCGGCGAGCCGCCGCAGCCCGCGGTGTGCGGCGGTGCGCACCGCGCCGGGCCTCTTGCCGAGCACCTGCGCGGCGTTCTTGGCGTCGAGCCCGACCACCACCCGGAGCACCACGGCCTCGGCCTGGTCCTGCGGCAGCCGGGCTATCAGCCGCATGGTGCTGCCGGTGCCCAGGGCTTCGAGCGCCTCGCCCGCGGTGTCGGACGCGCCGGGGGTGTCGGCCAGTTCGCTCTCGTCGCCGCCGATCGCCGGGCGGCGGCCGCGCATCCTGATGTGGTCGAGGGCGCGGTTGCGGGCGATACGGGCGGCCCAGCCGCGGAAGCGGTCGGCGTCGCCGCTGAAGCGTGCGAGGTCGCGGGTGATCTGGAGCCAGGCCTCGGAGGCGACATCCTCCACGTCCGGTTCGCCCACCAAGGTCCGTACATATCCCAACAGCCTGGGATGTACGGCGCGGTAGACGGTACGGAACGCCGCCTCGTCACCGTCCTGTGCCGCCTGCACGGCCACCGTCAGCCGACGGTCGTCCGGCTGAATGTCGTCCCCTCGCACGGGTCCATCCTGTCGCACGCGGAATGTCCGCCGCCCGGTCCTTGCTGCATTGCTGCTTCACTCGGCCGCGCCTTCGGCCTCGCTTCTCCGTTCCCGGCGTCGTTGGGGCGGGCAGCGCCCCTCCGCACGGCCGGAGCCGGGCCGGCTACCGCGAGCCGCCGGCCGCGGACGGCCGGAAACCGCCGGTAACCCGGATGTTCCCGCAGACCGTATCCCGTGTGGGCAAACGATCCGAACCCGGGAGGGAGGCACCGCCCGATGCGGCGGAGCCGGAAGAAGGGGGGCGCCGAGCGACCGACGCTTCGGCGAGGTGCCCGCACGGATCCATCTGGAACTCCCGGGAAGGACGGCTTCTCCCGCCGCGGCAGGCGGCCTGAACAGTGCGCCGACCGGCGCGGATCCGCACGTTACGGGTCTGTCCGGGCCTCCGTCCAGAGCACGGGCCGTACGCCCGCCCGCACCCCGTGTGACGCTTTCGCGCCGTCTGGCGCTGTACCGGGTAGGGGGCCGTCACAGGCCCTTCGCGAACGACGGCCGGGGCCTCTCCTGTGGGGGGTGGCGGCCCCGGCCGTCCTCGTTCGCTCACCCGTTTCTTACCGGGTCCGGCTCCCGGGTCCCTCTCACACCCGGCCGGCCAGCGCCTTGAAGTCCGTCCAGGACAGGGCGGGCGTCCCCGGGTCCCATGTCTTCTGCGCCAGCGCCGCCAGCGGCAGCCGGATACCGGCGGCCACCTGCGCTGCCGTCTGCGCCTGGGCCAGGTCGCACCAGATCGCGAAGCGCGCCCCGGGAATGCGGTCCGGGCCCGTCATGCTCGCGGGCACCGCCACGGGCTGGGTACCGCGGATCACCCGCGGGGTCCAGCTCTGGTAGATCCGCTGGCCGGTCGGATAGACGAACTGGTTGGGCTCGCCGAGCACGTAGTAGAGGTACTCGTCGTTGAAGTTCATGACGTTGCGGCCCTCGCGCAGGAATTCCGCGGGGTCGCGCTTGCCGGCTTCCTTGCCGGTCCAGTAGTCGACCATCCGGTTCTTGTCCGCGGTCACGACCCCGCCGGCGAAGAATCCGTCGTTCCAGGCCTCGACCCGGTTCTTGCCCTTGGCCTCCACGGTCTTCTGCCGGTCGTTGAGCCAGCCGGTCGTCAGGTCCTCGATGGTGGCGCCGGACCCGTACTTCTGCCGCGCGGCCTTTGCGAGCTGCGGGTACTTGGTGGCGGGGGAGGACGACATCAGCGCCTGGTACTCGTCGCCGCCCAGATGCCAGTACGCCGGGGCGCCCTTGGGGTTGGTGAACAGCTCGCTCATTTCCTTCAGCAGCGAGTCGATCAGCGGGGCGGACTTGGGGTTGGAGATGTCGATCGCCCCGGGGATCACCCGGCCCTGGACGTTGCGCAGCTGCAGAGCGGGATAGTGGTCCAGCACGGCGCCCAGGTGGCCGGGCGAGTCCAGCTCCGGGACGACGGAGATGTGCAGGGTGCGCGCGAGCGCGATGATCTGGCGGATCTGGGCCTTGGTCAGATGGTCGGCGGAGACGATCTCGGGGTGGGTGTCGCTCTGGATGCGGAAGCCCTGGTCGTCGGAGAAGTGCAGCTGGAACTGGTTGAGCTTGAGGTCGGCGATCTCCCTCAGCCGCGCCTCGATCCAGTTCTGGGTGAACGGCTTGCGGGCGTTGTCCAGCGACAATCCGCGCTGCGGGCGGTCGGGCCGGTCCTGGATTGTGCCCTCGGGAAGTCCGCCGGCGGCGCGTACGGCCTGCTTGACGGTGCGGGTGCCGTAGAAGATTCCGGCGTCGGTGGGGGCCGTGAGAGTGAGCCTGGTGCCGTCGGCCGTGAGGGTGTAGGCCTCGTCGGCGGCGTTCCGGACGGGGACGTTGTTGTCGCTGTTCTTGCCCGTCAGCTTCACCTCGATGTCGCCGGGCCGTACGGTCTGGTCGCCGTAGACGATGCCGAGGCCGAGGTCGTTGGCCATCCGCTGGGCCTCGTCGGCGACATTGCTCTTCTCGCCGGCCGGTACGACCACACGGGCCCCCTTGGACGGGCGCCAGCCGCGTCCCTCGGCCCGGCGGAAGTCGCGGACAGCGGGGATGACCTGCGGTGTTCCGGTCACCGGCGCCCACGTCGGGGTGGCGTCGGCCGAGGGGTTCACCTTGGCGCTGGTGCTCCCGGGCGGCTCGGTGTCCGCGGCGCCGGAGCAGCCGGCGAGCAGCAGGGCCCCGGCGAGGGCCGCGGCCGGGAGGGCGGACCGGGCCGCCGGGCCCGTGCGCGTCCCCGGCCTCGTCAGGAGGCGCAGGGAGGCCGAGGGCCGCGGGGCGCGCGGCGGCCGCATCGGATTCGACATCGTGCAATCCTCACTTTTCGGGGCGAAGGTATTGCCAGGTGTGCGGAGCCGGTCGTCCACCGAACGCACGAAAGCTCTCTCATCCGGGTGAAATTCGCGCATCCTTCGGGCAGCGGACGACAAGCGTCGTTAGCGTGGCGGTTCCATTGGTCACCCCCTTCACAGGGCTCTCCTGGAGCCGCCGGGTACCACCGGGGTGGCGTGTGACACGCACCATCACACCCGCCGCCGCTTCGTACGCGGCCCGGTTCCGGTCCGCTCCCCCCAGCTTCCTTCAGCCGCCCGTCCCGCACCCGTCGAATCGACCCATTCGCATCCGTCCGAGGAGCCCACGCTGTCCGGTGACACCCCGGCCGCCCGGCCGACGACGCTGCACCCTCCGCAGCCCCCGTGGTGCGGCATATCCGCGCGAGCCCTCGGCGACGCCCTGCCCCACCCCCGTCGCGCGAGCATCGGGCTCGGCCGCTTCAACGCCCTCACCCGGGACGACACGCTGACCGTGCTGCTGAGCTGCTGCGGCAGCCGTCGCTGGGCCGAGCGGGTGGCCGCGCACCGTCCGTACCCGGATCCGGAATCGCTGCTCGCCGCCGCCGACGAGGCCTGTTACGACCTCACGCCGGGCGAGCTGGACGAGGCGCTCGCCGAGGAGTCCCTCTCGTCGCAGCCGCTGGTCGGTGCCCGTGGGCCCGGCACGCTCGCCGCCCACACCGCACTGCGGGCCGCCCATGCCGAGTACGAGCGGCGCTTTCGCCATGTCTTCGTCATCTGCCTGGACGGCTACCGCGACGAGGAGCTGCTCGACCAGGTGCTGTCCGGCATCCGCACCCGGCTGGGCAACGAACCGGACGAGGAGCGGGCGGTCGCCGCGGAGGAACTCCGCCGGCTGGCCCGCGGCCGGCTGACGCGGCTGATGAGCTCCGGGCCGTAGCGGATCGCCGGATCGCCGCTTATCACCGGTACTTCCGGTTCATCCGTGTGTGATAGCCCGTTGGTGCCTGTTTGATCACACCTAAGGACCCCGGCGCAAGGAACCGACAGCACGTCGCTACGATGGCCAGGGCCGGTGGACCGTACCCGGCCGGGCCCGACCGACAGAGAAGCCGGCTGGCCCCAATCCCCGCTCCCGGAGGGTTTTTCCGTGCCGGCTGGAACGCTGTACCGCGGCCGGGAAGGCATGTGGTCCTGGGTGGCTCATCGAGTCACCGGCGTCCTCATCTTCTTCTTCCTGTTCGTACACGTCCTCGACACCGCTCTCGTACGCGTCTCCCCCGAGGCGTACGACAACGTCGTTGCGACTTACAAGACCCCGATCGTCAACGTGATGGAGTACGGCCTGGTGGCCGCCATCCTCTTCCACGCGCTCAACGGCCTGCGGGTCATCGCCGTGGACTTCTGGTCGAAGGGCCCGAAGTACCAGAAGCAGATGCTGTGGACCGTCGTCGGTGTCTGGGTCGTGCTGATGGCCGGTGCCTTCTACCCCGTGCTGCAGCACACCCTGCGCACGCTGTTCGGGAGCTGACGCGAGATGTCTGCTGAAACCACCTCCGCAGGTGCCACCGCGGCGGGCGCGTCCGACGGCGTCTCGCTCTATGACGTGGACCACCCGGCCCCGGTCATCGAGGCGCCGCGCAAGCGCACGAAGAAGACCGGGCGCGCGTCCCGGGGCAACTTCGAGCTCCAGGCCTGGCTGTTCATGCGGCTGTCCGGCATCGTGCTGGTCGTCCTGGTCCTGGGCCACCTGCTGATCCAGCTCGTCCTGGACGGCGGCGTCTCCAAGATCGGCTTCGCGTTCGTGGCCGGCCGCTGGGCCTCGCCGTTCTGGCAGGTCTGGGATCTGCTGATGCTGTGGCTCGCCATGCTGCACGGCGCCAACGGCCTGCGTACGGTCATCAACGACTACGCACAGCGGGACAACACCCGCTTCTGGCTGAAGATGCTGCTGTACACCGCGACGGTGTTCACCGTCCTTCTGGGCACGCTGGTGATCTTCACCTTCGACCCGAACATCTCCTAAGGCCGGGGCTGACTGGAACCATGAAGATCCACAAGTACGACACCGTCATCGTCGGCGCCGGTGGCGCGGGCATGCGTGCGGCCATCGAGTCGACCAAGCGCAGCCGCACCGCGGTCCTGACGAAGCTCTACCCGACCCGCTCCCACACCGGCGCCGCCCAGGGCGGTATGGCTGCCGCCCTCGCGAACGTCGAGGAAGACAACTGGGAGTGGCACACCTTCGACACGATCAAGGGCGGCGACTACCTGGTCGACCAGGACGCCGCCGAGATCCTGGCGAAGGAGGCCATCGACTCGGTCCTGGACCTCGAGAAGATGGGCCTGCCGTTCAACCGCACGCCGGACGGCACCATCGACCAGCGCCGCTTCGGCGGTCACTCCCGTAACCACGGTGAGGCCCCGGTCCGCCGGTCCTGCTACGCCTCGGACCGCACCGGCCACATGATCCTCCAGACGCTGTACCAGAACTGCGTCAAGGAGGGCGTGGAGTTCTTCAACGAGTTCTACGTGCTCGACCTGCTGCTCCAGGACGTCGACGGCGTCAAGAAGTCCGCGGGTGTCGTCGCATACGAGCTGGCCACCGGCGAGATCCACGTCTTCCAGGCGAAGTCGATCATCTTCGCGTCCGGCGGCACCGGCAAGTTCTTCAAGGTGACCTCCAACGCGCACACCCTGACCGGTGACGGCCAGGCCGCGGCCTGGCGCCGCGGGCTGCCGCTGGAGGACATGGAGTTCTTCCAGTTCCACCCGACGGGCATCTGGCGCATGGGCATCCTCCTGACCGAGGGTGCGCGCGGCGAGGGCGGCATCCTTCGCAACAAGGACGGCGAGCGCTTCATGGAGAAGTACGCGCCCGTCATGAAGGACCTCGCGAGCCGTGACGTCGTCTCGCGCTCCATCTACACGGAGATCCGCGAGGGCCGCGGCTGCGGGCCGGAGGGCGACCACGTCTTCCTGGACCTGACGCACCTGCCGCCGGAGCAGCTGGACGCCAAGCTCCCGGACATCACCGAGTTCGCGCGTACCTACCTCGGTATCGAGCCCTACACGGACCCGATCCCGATCCAGCCGACCGCGCACTACGCCATGGGCGGCATCCCGACGAACGTCGAGGGTGAGGTCCTGGCGGACAACGCCACCGTCGTGCCGGGCCTGTACGCGGCCGGCGAGGTGGCCTGTGTCTCCGTGCACGGCGCCAACCGCCTGGGCACCAACTCGCTCCTGGACATCAATGTCTTCGGGCGCCGGGCCGGTATCGCCGCCGCCGAGTACTCCGCGGACGCCGACTTCGTCGAGCTCCCCGAGAACCCGGCGCAGCAGGTCATCGACCAGGTCGAGCGGCTGCGCAACTCCACCGGCAGCGAGCGGGTCACCGAGATCCGCCGGGAGCTCCAGGAGTGCATGGACGCCAATGTGATGGTGTTCCGCACCGAGCAGACGATCAAGACCGCGGTCGAGAAGATCGGCGAGCTGCGCGAGCGCTACCTGAACGTGTCCATCCAGGACAAGGGCAAGCGGTTCAACACCGACCTGCTGGAGGCCGTCGAGCTGGGCAACCTGCTCGACCTGGCCGAGGTCATGGCGGTGTCCGCGCTGGCCCGCAAGGAGTCCCGCGGCGGTCACTACCGCGAGGACTTCCCCAACCGCGACGACGTCAACTTCATGCGGCACACCATGGCGTACCGCGAGGTCGGCGCAGACGGCACCGAGTCGATCCGCCTCGACTACAAGCCGGTCGTACAGACCCGCTACCAGCCGATGGAGCGTAAGTACTGATGAGCACCCCGACTCTCGACAAGCACTCCGCGGCGCTGGACGCGGCCGAGGACGGCGCTTCGCACCTGATCACGGTCACCTTCCGGATCCGCCGGTTCAACCCGGAGATCTCGGAGGACGCCGGCTGGGAGGACTTCCAGCTGGAGATCGACCCCAAGGAGCGCGTCCTGGACGCCCTCCACAAGATCAAGTGGGAGCTGGACGGGTCGCTGACCTTCCGCCGTTCCTGCGCCCACGGCATCTGCGGCTCGGACGCCATGCGCATCAACGGCCGCAACCGCCTCGCCTGCAAGACGCTGATCAAGGACATCAACCCGGAGAAGCCGATCACGGTCGAGGCCATCAAGGGGCTGACCGTGCTGAAGGACCTTGTCGTCGACATGGAGCCCTTCTTCCAGGCGTACCGCGATGTGATGCCGTTCCTGATCACGACCGGCAACGAGCCGACCCGTGAGCGGCGCCAGTCCGCCGAGGACCGCGAGCGCTTCGACGACACCACCAAGTGCATCCTGTGCGCCGCCTGCACGTCCTCGTGCCCGGTGTTCTGGAACGACGGCCAGTACTTCGGCCCGGCGGCGATCGTCAACGCGCACCGCTTCATCTTCGACTCGCGCGACGAGGGCGGCGAGCAGCGGCTCGAGATCCTCAACGACAAGGACGGCGTCTGGCGCTGCCGGACGACCTTCAACTGCACGGACGCCTGCCCGCGCGGTATCGAGGTCACCAAGGCCATCCAGGAAGTCAAGCGGGCGCTGATCACCCGGCGCTTCTGAGCGACCGCAGGCGCGCGCCGGGCGTCTCCCCCTGGGGGAGACGCCCTAGCGCCTGGCGGCGGTCCGGGTTCCGGCCCGGCCGCCGAGCAGACCCGGCACGTCCCGAAGGGCCCCGCCTCCGAGTTCCCGGAGACGGGGCCCTTCGGCGTGGGCGTCCGCCGTCTGCCGTGCCGCGTACACGAGCACCGGCGGCAGCGCTTCGTCCACCAGCGCCAGCGGGTGGTCACAGCAGAAGTACGAGGGGACGAGGACCAGGCCCCGCCCCTGGAGGTGCAGCTCGCGCTCCACCGGATAGTCGACCTCCAGCACCGGCGGCCGCCAGCGCACCGGCGCCCCGAACGTCCGCAGCATCGCCTCCACCCCGGACTGCCCCTGCGCATGCTTGCGCAACTCCCGGTCCGCACCGACCCGTTGGGCGATCCGCGGCCAGGCCGGCGCCACCGCCAGATGGTGGTACGTCCGCAGGCTGCGCGCGAGCTGCCGCAGTGCGGCCGGCTCGCCCTCGCCGATGCCGCGCGCCCATCCCGGCAGCGCCCGGTGACCCGACAGCCGCGTCAGCTCGGTCCGCAGCCGCTGCCGCGGGGTGCTCATCACGGCCTCCAGACCGGACTCGACCCCGTACTGGGACGCGGACGGCGTGAGGAAGTCCGGGAAGTACCCGTAGGGCGGGACCAGCGCGAACAGCGTCCGCAGCGGCTCCGTCCCGTACCGCACGGCGTGCTGCCGCCAGGCCGCCAGCGCCGGATCGGTCCGGTTCTCCCGCAGGCTGTGCAGGCTCAGCACCGTCTCCCAGAGCGGGTCGGCCCCGTCGGCCACTCGCGTACGCGCCAGATCCTGCGCGGTGAAGTGCACACGTAGCACGTCGTCCCCCCTGCTTCTGCGCCGCTCCCCTCACGGCGTGGACACGAGGATCTGTCCGACGGGCAGGTGGTGGCAAGCGGAACCGGCGGGTAGCATCCCGCCCTTCTCGCCGCGGACTCCCCCGCCACCGCCGGCCCGACCGCTCCGCCCCTCCCGCCGGCGCCTCGCCCCCGCCCCGCCCTCCCGCATGACCTGCGCCTTCGCGCCGAGAGTGGCCTGAGGCGGCGTCAGCTGCGGGCCTTTGGGGTCCAGTTGGGCCCTCTCCCACCCGTCCGAAAGGCAGGAGGGGGAGCGGATGTCTCCGCTCCCCCTCCCGCTCCCCTCCGGTCTGCTGTCGCCCGACGGTCCGCCCGCCGCCCGATGGTCTGCTAGCGCTCGCCCTCCAGGACCTTGTCCAGGAAGACGTCCAGGTTCCGCACGGTGCGAGCGATCCGCTCCTCCAGCGGCAGCGTCTCCTCGTGCCGTCCGGCGAGCTGGGACTGCTTACGCCCCCGGACGTAGAGGGAGCAGGCGAGGTCGGCGCACAGATACGTCCCGACGGTGTTCCCCTGCCGTCCCGAGGGGCCGGCGCGGCGTGCGGCGAGCAGGCTGACACCGGAACCCGGGTGCCCGGTCACGCAGACCGAACACACCGTCGTTTTCGTGAAACTCCGCCGCACACCCTGCGGGACCCGCAGGGTGACGCCGATGAGCCCGTCGCCCCGGGGCGCGACCAGATAGCTCCGGTCCGGCGCCCCCGGATCACGCCATCCCAGGAAGTCCAGGTCACCCCACGGGAGTTCGGCCAGCCCCACGGGCAGATGGGCTCTGCTCGCCTCGCCCTTCGAGCAATTGACGAAGGAGGCACGTATCGCTTTTTCACCTACGGGGTCCATGGGCTGGGAAGTTAACAGCGCGCCGGGGCCACGTCTTCTGATTTTCTCCCTGCCGGAAGGAGCGGGACCGCTGTCCCGGCTCAGCCCCAGGCCTGGTTACCGGGGTTGTTGCGGCGGCGGACGGCGACCACGACGCCGATGATGATGCCGGCGACGAGGACGACACCGAGTCCGATGCCGCCGTAGAGCATGATCGCGTCCTTGCCGCCCATGGGCGGGTTGGGGTCGGATCCCTTGTCGGCTCCGGGGAGCACGGTCTTCTGCGGCGCCTTGCCCTCGGGCATCGGCAGGGGGCCCTGCGCCGGGCCCGCCGCGATGTCGCGTCGGAGGGCGGGGCCGGGCTGGATGTAGCCGTAGCCGTAGTGGGTGTCCGGGAGCTTGAGGTGCTTGTCCTTCTCGGGCTTGGCCAGGCCGGCGGTCTTCACCAGGCGGTTGGCGATCTGGCCGGGGGTGAGGTCCGGGAACTTCTGCTTGAGGAGGGCGGCCGCCGCGGAGACATAGGCGGTGGCGGCCGAACTGCCGTCCGCGGTGCGGTAGTCCGAGTCGCTCTTGCCCATCGCGACGGGGATCTTCACGCCGGGGGCGAGCAGGTCGAGGGTGGAGTTGGAGTTGTTGCCGTCGTCGGCCTCGCCGTACTGGTCGACCGATCCGACACCGATCGCGCCGGGGCAGGCGGCCGGGAAGTTCTTCTTGGGGAGGCCGTCGTTCCCGACACCCGCCACCACGACCACGCCCTTTTCCACCGCGTAGTGGATGGCGGGGCAGGTGTCGGCGGAGGGGGTGGATTCGGTGTACGACATGTTGATGACGTCGGCACCGTGGTCCACCGCGTAACGCGTCGCCGCCGCGCCGTTCTTGTACTGCGGCACCGGCATGATCTTGGCGTCCGGTGCCAGTCCCTTGACGCCCTCGGAGCCGCCGGGTCCGTGCCCGTGGCCGGCAATGATCGCGGCCATTGCGGTGCCGTGGTCACGGATGTCCTCATGCGGGCCGAGATCGCCGGAACCGTCACCCGCCGACGTATTCGCGAAATTCGCGCCACCGGCGAACTGTCCGGTCAGATCTTGGTGCGTCTTGCGGAATCCGCTGTCGAGTACGGCGACCGTGACGCCCTTACCGGTGGATTCCTTCCAGAGCTGCTGGGCCCCGAATGCCTCCAACGGCCACAGATCCTTGCGCACTTGATCTGCGGAGGCGGTCCCGCCCGCGGCCAGCAGCAGCGCTCCGGTCAGCGCGGCACCCACCGTCACGCGCAGTGTTCGGGTGACCCTCATCCTTCGCTCCTTCTTGCTGTGCTGTCCGGGCGGCATTGTTCCGCCTGAGGAAAAGCCCCGCACACCCGGGGTGCGGGGCCATGCCTCAATGGGCCGCAGGCGACGTTATCGCCGGCTCACTCGATGACGCGAGGGGCCACATTACGTTGCGGGGTCCAGGTCTCCTCGTCCTCGACGAGGTAGTCGGGACGCTGCCCGGTCGTGCGCTCCTTCTCCCCCTGGCCCTTGCCCTTGGCGCCGGCCGCGCCCGCCATGCCTGCCTGGTTGCCGCCGCGGCTGCGGTGCAGCCCGGCGCCGCCCTGCTTGGCGCCACCCGCCGGGCCGCCCGGCCTGCCGGCCATCCCGCCGCGGGTACGTGCCTGCGGACCGCTGCGGCCGGCCGCGCCCGCGGCGCCCGCCTTGCCGCCGGCCCCGGCACCGGGCATAGCGCCACCGCGCATCCCGCCGGCACCGCCCCGGGCCCCGCCGGAACCCATACCGCCCGGCATACCGATGACACCGACCGGGATCGCTCCGCCGGGGAAGCCGCCCGTGCCGCCGGACACCCCGTGACTGCCGCCCGCCATCCCGCCGTTGATGGCGCCGCCACCCGTCGGCGGGGCGAGGGTGCCGCCCTGCACGCTGTCGAGTCCGGTGGTCACCGGCAGTTCGGGCCGGGAGACCTTGGGCCCGTCGAAGCCCGGCGGGACGGCGTGGCCGCCCGCGCCGTTGGGCGAATTCGGCGTCGTCGACGACAGGTTCGGGTGGGAGCCGCCGACGTCGGGCATGTTCACCGGGGGCGGCGACTGGCTGGTGGACGGATGCTTGGGCCAGTCGCCGGTGGGCCCACCGGGGTCGACACCCTCCTTGAGGACCCTGGCCTGGCCGTCGTAGTGGTGCGCCAGTTCGTCCATCACAATGACCGCCTCGACCTGGCGCTCCTTGGTCAGGGACAGACTGTCGCGGTTGAGCTCCAACGCCATACGGGCGTCCATCTTCGGGTTCGCCATGTCCCGCTTGAACTGGCTGTCGTCGCCGCTCTCGTCCGTCGCCCGGTCCACGACGCCCGGGTTCTTGATCTTCGACATGGTCTTCTTGGCCTCGCGGAGGCTGTGGGCGACGCCTGCCTCCGGGCCCGATGCGCGGCTGCCGATCAGGACCCGTTCGACGACCCGGGCGTGCCCGTACGTCCTGTCGATCTTGTCCAGAACCTTGACGGCCTCCTTGCGGAACGCCGCGGCCGCCGAACCCTCCCAGTGCGCCGTCGCGTGGTCCACGGCGTCCATGAAGGATTTACGTATGCCGCCGCGGCCGTCCTCGCCCGCGAGCCGGTCGGCGGAGGCACGCCAGTGGTGACCGGATGTCTCTATCCCCTCGGGATGGGCATTCTCGATCATCGCCCGGAGGGCATCGAGACCGTGGTGATGGAAGTCCGAAGGAGAGGCGGGGACGGGGCGGTGCCCCGTGAACGACTTGAGCCGCTCATCCCGCTCCGCCGCCTGCTGCTGCCGCTCCATCGTCTTGGCGTTGTCGTATTCCTGCTTGGCGTCAACCATGCAGGCCCCCCTTCGTGTCCCTCGCCCGCACTCGCATGTACGTCACCGAGGCTCGCTCAGCCATTCATCGAGTTCTTGGTGTCGTGCTCCTGGTCCTCGTACGCGCCCCGGCTGGCTTCCGTCTTCTCACCGAACTTGTGGATGAGGTCGTGGAGCGCGTTGATGACATCCGACATATACGTCTGCATGTCGTCATGGGCGCCGGCCAGATCGGTCGCCTCGAGGAAATTGCTCCCGAAAGCCGACTTCGGAATCGTCGTGCTGTATTTCACCTTCTGGCTGGGTTCATCCATATCCGCCCGAAGATGCCTGAGCTGGCGTACGACGCTGTCCAGTTCGTCGAGATCGACCTTGAACCGCTCGCTCATGTCCCGCTCTCCCCGTTTCCATGCACCCCGTTCGTCCCCCTCGCGCCGCCGCGTGAAGCCGGGACGGTAAGGACTCCGTAAAGTCAATAAATTCTAGGGAGTTGAGGCCTGCCGGTGCAAGATCGAAAGTCATGATCTGTCCGATTTGACGCAGGATGGTTCCGCACTTTGTAGGGGGGTTGTTATCTACGCGGCCCAATCCCTCCGAATTCCGATCACGCGCGCAGTGAAGCGAGTTCGACCACCGTCACGTCCGGCGGCGCCCCCAGCCGTACCGGCGACCCCCAGGCGCCCGCGCCGCGGGTGACGTAGAGCTGAGTGTCGCCGTAGCGCTCCAGGCCCGCGACGGTGGGGTTCGTGGCGGCGGCGACGTAGGTGAAGGGCCACATCTGGCCACCGTGGGTGTGGCCGGAGAGCTGGAGGTCCACGCCGAACCGCACGGTGTCGTGGATGGTGACCGGCTGATGGGCCATCAGGACGACGGCACGGGACGGGTCCCGGCCGCCCAGCGCCAGGTCGTAGTCCGGGCCCGCGTGTTCGGTCTGGCCCGTGACGTCGTTGACGCCGGCGAGGTCGAAGCCGGGGAGTTCGGTGCGGGCGTTCTCCAGCGGGTGGATGCCCAACTCTCTGATGTGGTCGACCCAGGGGGCGGCGCCCGAGTAGTACTCGTGATTTCCGGTGACGAAGTACGCGCCGTGCCGGGAGCGCAGCCCCCGCAGCGGTTCGGCGGCCGGGGCGAGGTCGGCGACGCTGCCGTCGACCAGGTCGCCGACGATGGCCACCAGGTCGGGATCGGTGCGGTTGATGGTCTCGACGACCCGTCGGGCGTGCGCGCGGCCGAGGACCGGGCCCAGGTGGATATCGCTGACGACGGCGATCCGGAAGCCGTGGGCGGCGCGCGGCAGTTTGGCCAGGGGGACGGTGACGCGCTTCACCGCCGGTCCGCGGAGGGTGGTCGCAGCGCCGTAGCCGACGGCGGCCGTGGCGGCGAGGGAAGCGCCGGCGGCGACCGCGCGGGCGAGGAAGAGGCGGCGGGGCGGGACGGCGAGCGGCGGCAGGGCGGGGGTGCGGGGCGGGAGCAGGGTGGGGGCCGAGGAGGGGGACGGGGCGCGGGGCGGGTCGGGGGACGGTGCGGGGGCCGGGGCGGCGGCCGAGAGGGCCCTTTCGTCCGGCTCGCGGTCGCGGAGCGCCCGTAGTCCCACCGCGCGGACCACCTCCCCCACCAGCAGCGCCAGTGTGAGATAGAGCACCAGGGCCAGCCAGAGATAGCCGGGCCAGGCCAGTGCCTGCTGGAGGGGGAAGGGCGCGCCGGCGCGTTCGGCCGGCAGGGCGGCGAGGGTGGCCAGGGGGAGGACGAAGGCGGCGGCGGTGCCCGTACGGCGGAGCCGGCTGCCCGGTGTGGTGGTGTCGCGGACGAGCCGGCACCACAGATAGCGGTGCACGCCCACGAACAGTCCGAGGACCGGGACCACGATCAGGGCGAAGATCACGGCGTCTCCCCGCGGCCGTGGTTCAGGAAGCGGACGAGGAGGGGGTGGTGGGCCGGTCGGCCGTGCTCTGTGCGGCCTCGCGGCGCAGGGCCCGTACGCCGCGGAACCCGATCACGCCAATCGCCGTCCCCAAGAGAAAGGAAGCCACCGCGAGCAGCAGATGGACCCAGAAGTAGGCGGTCGGGTCACCCGCAGCGTCGAAGGCGAGACCGCTCCCGTCCTTCCAGAGGTTTTTGACGAAAGTGATCCAGAGCAACCGGACACCCCAACATCCTAGCGTCTTGGCCTACCACCACACCGGAGCACCCCGCCCCGGCCGGGGGCCAGCACGGCCCCAGCTACATACTGATGGGGAACGACCGCCCCACCGCGAAGGACAACCACATGAAGCTCACGCGCCGTCTCTCCTGGTTCCTCGCAGCCTTCGGCGCGTGGTCGTGGGTGATCTGGATTACGTTCACTAAGAACCTCTTCCAGGACGCAAGCGGGCTCGCTTTCGATCACGGCAAGCCCACCGGGTACCTGTGGGTGCACCTCGCCCTTGCCGTCGTGTCGTTCATCCTGGGAACGATCATTGGTGTGGTCGGCCTTCGGGGCGTTCGCGCGTCCCGCCGCGAGGACGGGTAGAAAAAGAAACCCACCCGCCGCCACGGTTGGCAAGGGCAGAGGGCGAGCGACATGGGCATGAGAAAGCCCCGCCCGGCCGTGGGGCCGAACGGGGCTCGAAGAGGCTCAGAAGGATGCTCAGGGGTTGAAGGTGACCCGTACGTCAGCCCAGCCGTCCGGGCTCTGGTGGTGCCATGCTCCGGCTTCGTCGGCTACGACCATGGCTTCGTCGTATAGGTGCGCTTGAAGCGTGTTCCATGGTTCGTTCATGGCATCTCCCCCGGCGTCCGGAAGAGCGTCCAAGGACGCTTCTGCGGCTTTGAGGATCGCTGCCCGGACGCGAGAGAAGACCGGACCGCCAGCGCTGCCGCTGGTCACCCCTGCTGCCGTTACGAACGCCCATTTGGCATCCCATGGCTTTGACATAGCTTCGCGGCTCCTCGTCTCAGGCGACCGCTACACGGATTGCACGGGCGTCGGGGCGGACGTGTACGCCGTGAATCACAGTCGGGCCTACGTCGATTCCGCGCAGTGCCATATCAAGGACCCAACGCCGTACCGCTTGCTCCACGCGCGCCGGGTCGATCCAACGCCCGACGGAATCGATCACGTACGGGCGCACAAGGTCAATGTCTTCACCGCGAAGCGTGCGGTAGCGCTCCTGGACGTGCGGCGGCAGCACTTCGGGTGCCTCTTCCGGCATGGGGGGTACGGCGGGCTGGGTGTCGGCTACCAGCTCGGGGGTGGGGGCGCGGTGCTTCCCCTTCGTGGGGAAGAGCCACGAGAGCAGTGTTACGAGGATGCGCGCGGTAAGGTTCCGCATTGTTCGTCAGCTCCTAGCGCTGATGGGCCATGCCCCCGGACCCGGCCAGGTCGCGGGGGTTTTTGGTGGCCACGATCGTACATAGCTCTGTAGAGCTATGTATAGCTCTACAGAGCTTTTGGGAGTTCGTAGGTGCTCTAGCTTGGGCGCATGCAGGTACCCGAGTTCGCCCCCCAGCCGTCCCAGGTGCTCTATGTCGCCGTGGCTGATCACGTGGCAGCGCGGATCGCTGCGGGTGACCTCAAGCCTGGTGTGCGCCTGCCGGCCGAACGAGACCTAGCCCTTGAATACGGCACTTCCTACGTCACGATGCGCCGGGCAACCAGTGTGTTGCGGGAACGCGGCCTGATCGTCACGGTGCACGGTCGGGGCACCTTCGTTGCTGAGCACCCGCAGGAAGAGCCCACCGAAGGGGCATGAGGGAGCCCCGCCCCTCTGCCGCAGGCGACAGACGGACGGGGCGTTGTCACACGGTCCAGGAGTCGGCCGGGTCGTCCAGCCACACCCGTTCACCGTCGGCGGTGACGGTCAGACCGAACCGTGATTGGTCCGGTCGGCCATGGCCATCCCACCAGCGGAACGCGGCCTCCACGTTGTCCCACAGCCGACGGGGGCCGAACTGCCAGACGCGCGCGGTGTCCCCGTCCCGGAACATGCAACACGCCCAGGACCGGTCACTGAGGCTGTAGAACCAGACCGGCCGGGCGCCGTCGCTCTTCTCCGCCACGAAGTGCCAGCACTGCGGGACGCGAAGGCCCAGGGCGAACCGCTCCGGGCCGAATTGCCCCCCTACGAACTCCCCTTCCGTGATGGTCGTGGACGACTCGTCACCGTCGGCCACGCTGCCCGTGACGTAATCCTTATGGATCACCGGCGAAAGCCGCTGCGCCCTCAGCTTCATGAACTCCACGGGCCCGGTGAACTTCCCGGATGCGCTGTCTCCATCCGGTGCTACGACCAAGCGCGCTACCGCGTCGCCGTTGCTGTAGTTCGTCCCCCACGGGGCCACGATGACGCCGCCGGGCCGGCACTGCTCCACCCACGCGAATGGGATGGAGCGGAGCCCGCATGTGGCAATGACGCGGTCGTACGGCGCCCCCTCTGGGTAGCCCTGGAAGCCGTCGCCGTGGACGACGTGGACGGAGCTTCCCAGTCGCTCCACCGTCGCCATGGCGGCTGTGGCCACTGTCCGGTCCACCTCGACCGTGGTCACGCACCCCGGCCCCGCACGGTGAGCCATGAGCAACGCATTCCAGGCTGTGGCGGAGCCGACTTCTAGGGCCTTGTGGCCGGGCTGGAGGTCCAGGTCCTGGAGCATCCGGAACACCACGGAGGGCATGGACGCGGAACTCGTCGGGACGTGGCCGGGTTCGGGGCCGGGGTTCTTCCCGTCGTCCCACTGGGTGACGATCGGTACGTCAGAGTCCGCGAACTCCTGCCACTTGGCTGGGTCGTCCGCCTTGGACACGGCCACGCTCCGGCCGGCCTCCATGTCAAAGGGCCACATGAGGTCTGGCAGCACGGTGGAGCGGGGAACGGCCGCGTACGTGGGGGCCCAGTCGGAGGAGAGGGCCCCTGAAGACATGAGGACGCGCCCCAGCCCGTCAAGGCTGGGGCGCTCCTGGTGTGCGTTGGCCGTCACTCAGGCGGCCTTAGGCGGGTTCGGCTGACCCGGGCCACCGTCGGGAGACGGTGCCGGGTGCGGGCCGGGGTACGGCTCCCCGGGGAGCTTGTCGCCACCGTCATTCCAAAGAACTGCGTTCACGATTCCTCCTCTTGAGCTTCCAAGGCTGGGGCGTGCATGTGTGCGTCGGTGGTCACCGGGTCAGGCAACCTTGGGCGGGTTGGGGATACCGGGACCACCATCCGGGATCGGGGGGGCCTGCGGGCCGGGGTCACCCGGGGTTGTGTCGCCACCGTTGTTCTGGAGTGCTGCGTTCATGCTTCCTCCCCTTGAGGCTGTCGGCGCAGAGTCTTGCCTGTGCCGTCGGACTACCCGCTCCCGTCACGAGGCTCACGGTCTGGCCTCTGAGCGGGGTTGTACCCGCTCCTGCCACGTCTCTGGAATGTTGGGAGAACATTTCGGAATGGAAGGGCAGGAGCGGAGTCTTGGGGCTACTCGCTTTCGTCTTCCTTGACGACGTATTACGTGCCGCACTTGTAGACGCCTTCCGGCGCTCCGGACGCCCGGATGACAGTGGTGTCGTGTGTCGTGCATTGCGGCTGTCCGCCGGCGTCTTCACCGTTGGCGTTGCACGGTTCGTTCGTAGCCATTGCGCCTGTCCTATTCGGTGGGAGTTGGTAACCCGCCCCGGTAGACCGGAACTTCAGGAATAGCGGGGCGGGAGATTTGGGGCCACCCGAGGCGTTCGCCCATAGCCTCGGGTGGCCATCGCGCTCCCCTCTGCGTCGCTGTGGATACGCGACGGGGGCAATTACGGGGGATGTTGTAGCCCTCCGTGAGGAGCGCGCCCGGCCACAGGCAACCGGGGGTCTAGGTAAGACTTCAAGAACGGTTGCAGCACATGCGACACGGCGTCTTGTTCGCGTTCTCGGCTTTCCTGAGTGACACGACAACCACCTGTGTGGCGTTGCATCGGCCCAGTACCACGCATCCTTGGACCGCGTGGTACCGGCTGCCACCCTTCGCGACATAGACCGCTGTCGTGATCGCTTGTTGCCCGCTCATGCGTTTCCCTGTGGTTGACTCAAGCGTTAAGACGAAATCCTGGGGCTCGGCCCGGGGAGTTCATTTCCGATCTTGCGATGGTCCTCGGGGTGCCCGTACTTCATGTGCACGGTCATCGCTTCGGCGGTTGCGTACACAGCCTCCAAGTCCTGACCTTTGATCGCCTTGCCCGCCTTCTTGCGAAGCTTGGCGCACTGAATACAGCTATCGGGATCGACGTTCCCAGCGCGAGGCGCGGTCAGGTTCAGGAGTTCCTGAACTGACATCTTGTTCCTTTCTGCCCCGCCCCTGCCGGGATTCCGAAAGGCGGTGGGGGAACCTCATTCGACACATCCGGCAGGGGCAGGTGTCTATAGGCGGAATGTCGCTCCGATGACGAATCCGCATGAGCCGCTAATCATCGTGATGAGAAGCGGCCCGGTGCAGGCGGCAACGCGGTGATAGATGGCTTTCACGGCGCGCTCTCCCTATCTCGATCTCGGCACCCTTGCTTGCACTTCTGTGACTTGCACGGCACGTGAGGCGAGCCGGGCGGTAGGTAGACCACGCCGGATTTCACGTCCAGCGCTCCCCCGTACTCCGTCCACCACCCATCAGGGCTCCCCTCGTAGGGAGTGCCCGCGAACGGGTCTGCGGGCTCTACGGCCGACCCCATCGCTCCGCCTCCCCCTCAACAGGAACTCCGTCGTGCTTGGGATGCCGCCGAAGCAACACCCGACAATCGGTTGCCTTCGTCTGGTCGCCGCGCCGCGCTGCGTCCGCCAGTTCGGCGCGTAGCTCCGCGCACCTCGAACAGCTCACAGAGACCTCCCCAGCGGTCCGTACTGCTGCCGTCGCGCGTAGTCCTGGTGCACCCGCTCACGAAGGCGCGTCAGGGTCTCGCTGTCCCCGTCGGCAGCACGCTCGTGCTCCGGCGGGTCATCGGCAACGGGGGTCTGCTTGTCGGGGCACTCGGGCTGTCCGCATGTGCACTTCGGCCCCGCGGACAGCGCCGACCGGAGCGGGTGAAAGGCGTCTTGAGGAACGTTGGCGTTCACCACCCCACCCCCTGGTCCGTCGCGGGGTGGGGGTGGCTGGCAATCACCTCGTTGTACGTCTGGACGCCTTGCACGTTGTGCCGGGCCCGGCACAACGTGCGCCGGTTCCGCGCCGCCTTGCAGATCAAGCACTCAGACACGGGCACGGGTTCAGCGGGTGGCGCCTGGGCGGCCGGTGTGCTCGTCGCGTCCTCGCGTTGGATCACTGCCAACACCTTCTCCAGGCCGGCCTGTGCCTTCGTCAGGTTGGTGCGCGTGGGGCGGGCGTACGGGCCCCGTCGGATTCCGGCGGGGTACGGGGCCCAGCGACTGAGCCAGGTCTCGCCGCCCGACTCCTGGCGGGGCCGCCAGACCGCGCGTGCCACCATGCGCACGTCCAGCTCAGCCACGTCGTTACGGTGCCGGGCGGTAGGGGGCTTGGGAGTGTGGTTCCGGGACACTTCGGTTCCTCTCCGTAGTGCTTCCACTACCGGGAGGGCTCAGCGTGGTCTACAGTCGGGAACCCTTCAAGTAATCAGAATCGAAGGACGAGTTGGGGAAGTCATGGTCAACCGCAAGGAGTTGGACCCTGAAGGTAGCCCGGAAGCGGCCTATGGGGCCCGTCTGCGCAGGTTGCGGGAGGATCGCGGTTGGGGCCAGGAAGATCTAGCCGGGATCATGGAATATTCCAGCCAGCATATTTCGGCTGTTGAAACTGCTCGGAAACCGCCAACCCTGCGTTTCTCGCGTACCGCAGACCGCGCCTTCGGCATCGCGGAGACAGCGGACACGTTCGAGCGTCAGTACCGCGAGATCAAACACGGCAGCCTGTTGGAAGGCTTTCCGGAGTACGTCGGGTATGAGGGCCGGGCGGTAGAGATTCGACAGTTTGAGATTGGGATCATCCCCGGCCTGTTGCAGACACCGGAGTACGCACGAGTGTTGGCGGACAGCGCCGTGCGGCGGGGTGCCATTACGCCCGAACAGGCCGATGAACGCGTCTCGCTCGTGGCCGAACGGCAAGCGGCACTTGTCCGGCCCCGGCCACCCATAGTGTTTGTGACCATGGATGAGAGCTGCATCCGACGGCCCGTTGGCGGACGCTCCGTCATGGATGCCCAGTTGGCACGTCTGGTTGAGTTCGCCGAGCTGCCGAACACGCTGCTACAGGTGGCACCGTACGAGATAGGCGAGCGCCGCACGCTCAACCTGCCTGTCAACGTCTTGACGCTGTCAGACCGGTCCGTGATCGCCTACGCCGAGTCCCAAGCCCAAGGACACCTAGACCGAGAGAACGCGTCCGTGACGCCCATGCTGACGGCTTACCATCAATTACAGGCCGAAGCGCTCTCCCAAGCGGTGTCAGTGGCCATGATCGAGCAGTTGCGAAAGGGCACCCCGTGACGACCGAATCCCCCGAATCCCCCCGTTGGTACAAGTCCTCCCACAGTGACAACGGCGGCACCTGCGTGGAGGTTGCCGCAAACCTCGTCGCCTCGCGCGGCGTGGTCCCCGTTCGTGACTCCAAGAACCCGGCCGGTCCGGTTCTGGACTTCACCGCCGGCGCGTTCTCGTCCTTCGTGGCGGGCGTCAAGGCCGGAGAGTTCGGCGCTGTCTGAGCGTTCTGGCGGCCCTGTGCTGCCTCTCCTGCCCTCGTGGCACGTTCGGGAGGGTTGGGTCGCTAGCTCCTTCTTGGTGGCCCGTAGAACGCAGATGAGCCCCCCGCCAGCAACGGCGGGGGGCTCTCTCATGGGGTATCAGGTTCAGCGGGCCCAGTGGTGGCCGAGCGACCGCTCACCGTTGGATGCCACGGTGTAGATCACGAAGGACGCCACACGGTTACGGACGACGCGCCCGCGCTTGCTGTCGTAGCGAAATCCCGTTTTGACGTTCTTCTTGATCTCCTCCACCTCCTTCATGTTCATGGCGTCGAAGTAGGAGACGGGCCCCTTTCCTGGGTCGATCAAGTAGAGGGCCTTGCCTGCGTGGCCTTCCACCTCTACGTGGTAGGTGATGGTCGGGTCTGCGGTCTTGCCGTTGGCCTCGTACCAGATGGCCGTAGGTTCGCACTGTTCGTCGTCGCAGGTGCAGAAGCACCCGCAGTCGTCCACAGGACGAATCCAGAACTCTTCCTCCCCGATCATGAAGCGGGGGACGATCGCATCATGCGCGCACAAGGCCACAAGCGCCTTCGCCTCTTGGCTGGCTTTGTAGAAGGCGCAGCCACAGTGCCGAGTTTCCCGCTTGTCCACGCCGCACGCTTCCGCATGCCGGTCGAGGTAGTACTCCTCCATGGATTCGGCGTCGTAGCCCAGGTACTCCAGAGCGTCCGCCAGGTTGGGTGTGCACTCCACGCGCCACTTCGGCTCGCAGCCCGGCACGTTCGAGCCCACGTGGTAGCGGGTCTTAGGGATCACGATCTTCCTTTCACGTCAGTTTGGCGGTGTGCGATCCTGGGACGTGGGCTCCCGCCACCTTGCCTGTGGCGGGAGCCCAATCCTTTGGAGCTGTCAGGCGCCCAGTCGGACGACTTCCAGCCGCTGGCCAGTCATGCCTTCCTCCTCATTGCAGAGCTGGTCCAGGTGGTCGCCGCATGCGTAGAACCAGGTGAAGACCCTGTCTCGGCGCTTCACCTGCCATACGGCGTCTATCTGGCAGATCCTCATGAGTTCGTCGTGACCGTCACAGCGTTTCGCCATTCGCCCTCTCCCTGGGTAGCGCCAGGGCGAACCCTGGCTACAGGGGGGCGGGAGGCCCGGCCGACTTGCCTTCGGCGGAACCTCTCGCGGTTACCAGGTCAGATCTCTGACACGGCGTTTCCCCTGTTGATTTATCAATGTGCCGCCGGGGTCGTTCCCTCCCGACACCCAGAACAATACACAACCCGTACGGGGTTGCGCAGGCCCTTCGGTACATGTTCCCGGGGAATGACGTTGAGGCTTTGCCGGGTGAACTCCATTGGCTTCCAAGAGTGTTGGCGAACTGGCGCTACCGAGTGGCGTGCAGCACGATGAATGCATGCCCGAACGATTCCCGTACAGCGTTGGGAAACGGGCGACCGGAACATGTTCCGGACCCCAAGGGCTGCACCCTGCACGAGACACGCGAAGGGCCCCGCCGACGCAGGCGCGCCGACGGGGCCTCGCATTTCAGTGCGGAAAGGGGCGGGTGGCACTTGCCTTGCCACCCGCCCCAAGAGCGCCGCTACCGGCTCAGACGTTCTCGATCCGGACTCCGCCACGCGGCCCGAGGAACAGCCGTGCCGTCGGGTAGTCCACAGCTACCGCCCAGCCGTCGCCGTCCCTGTTCGCTGCATACAGGTGAATGTCGGTCTCCTTGGCCTCCACGCACGGGTAGATGATGGCTCCTTGTGCGAGGCCCACAGTGGCGCGGCCGTCCTCGTCGAAGTCCACGACGTGCGCCTGATCATCCACCGGATAGCCGTTGCTGTCGGCGCGACGCCAGAGGGCGAGCTTGGCCGCCTTGAGCGACGACCACGATTCCATATGGGTGACCACGTCGCCCGTGGCGTAGCCGGTCCCGCCGTGCCACACACCGAACACACGCATTTTTCCTCCTAGTTGGGGGTTGTCGGTCGCTGCTTCGTTCCCAGCACCGAGAAAGATACGTGACCCGTACGGGGTTGTCAGGTGGCGATTTCACCATCGTGATCGGCGTCCTCATGGTCTTCGTCCCAAGGCCGGAAGAGTGCCCCCAGGGAGATCTCTTGGAGTTCGGTTGCGTCCCAGTGCCGGGGGTCGCCACGGTCCAGGACGGGCAGGCCCATGAGGGCGGCGTCCTCCGGCGTCAGGCTTTCGGGCATGGGTGCTCCGTTTCAGAATGCGCCGCCCATTGGGCAAGCGACTTGGCGTGTTTGCTGGAATTGCAGTCGCGGCAGGCGGCCACGACGTTGGCCGCAACATCTGGCCCGCCGTGGGCCAGGGGGACCACGTGGTCCAACTCCTCCGCCGGGCCGTCGCAGTAGCAGCACCCACCCCAGCGGGCCAGGATCTCCGCGCGGTCGTAGGGATCAGGCCGGGGCCTACGGCGCCTGCGCGCGGCTTGCAGGGAAAGGTCAGGCATACTGCGCACGGGCCGGCGCTGGGCTGTGAGCCGGCGGCGGGCAGCCGGCGTCACGCCGCTTCATCCTCCAGCTCCTCCGAGACGCGTTCGGCCACGGCCCGGAGCTTGGCAAGAGTGCGGGTGCGCATCACGGCCACCGTGTTGGCCCGGTCGATGCCCATCACGTCGGCTATCGCCGCGTTGTCCGGGCTGCCGTCCTCGTTCGCCAGGTGGGGGTCCGGGGCTATCCCGTAAGTGAGCCGGAGGACTTGCGCCTTGCGGTCGTTCACGGTGGCCAACAGGGCGTGCGCCAGGGCGATTCGCTGGACACGCTGGCGCTTGTCCAGGTCCCGGGCCTCTATCAGGTCGTCCGGCAGGCCCAAGCAATAGGGATCGGCCAGGGACTCCACGAGAGGAATCGTTTCTCCTTCCGCTCCGCGTACCCCGGCCGGTGCGTCCAGCGAGTCCGTTCCTTGCATGACCCGGCGAACGTGGCCGGCCGTCTCCGCCGACATGCGGTGCCCGTCCCCCGGCAGGACCGTGCACAGGTATTCGGCGGCTTCCCAGTCGCCCCCGACCACGCCCAGGCAACGCAGGAACGTGGCTCGTTGATCGGCGGTTGCGCCGTTGTCCGCGCCCCCGTTGGCGGCCTCGTAGATGCGCATGTGGATGCGGCGGTATGCGTGCGTGGTGTACTGCGCGCCCTTGTCGGGCCGGTAGGTGCCCAGCGCTTCCAGGGCTGCAAGCCGGCCCTCCTGGCACAGCTCTTCGAAGAGGTCAGCGTGGCCGGCAGACGACACGGCCGCCGTCCCCACATGCCGGGCGGCGGCCTCTCGGACGTAGGGCTCTGCGGCCTCCAGAACGGCCGCTACTGCGTCCGCGTCCTGGTTTTGGGCAGCACAAATCAAGGCGTGGGAAAGCAAGGTGGGATCTCCTGGGCGAATGGGCCGCCCCGCGCGGCGCTTGCCGGCGTTGTCTGGGGGCGGTTACGGCCCAGCCCGATCCCGAGCGATTCGAAGAAATGTTCGAATCGAAGGGCGCAAAGATCCCGTCTCTTAAGGGGTCCGGAACATGTTCCGGACAGCACATGACTGCGTGGGATCGACGCGGGGCCCGGGGACGGTGGGCCGTACTGGCGTCAGAGAGGGAGCGCGTGCCACGGGGCCGCGAACGCGGGGCCGTGGTGGCTCAAGAGACGGAAAAGCCCCGACCGGTAATTGAGACCGGGCGGGGCTTCAAAGCCGCTAAGCGGCTAGCTGGTTAGCGTGCGCACGCTAACGATTCCGTCCGGGGCTCAACCCCGGACGGTGTACTCCGCCATGCTGGCGGAGAGGTTCGACAACGCGCACCGGGCGTCACGGCCCTCAAGGGTGGCGTGGTCACACAGCGACGCGTTACGGACTGCCGTGGGGTCCGCAGCCTTCTTGGCGGCGGAGCCTCCGCTCAGCGTCGCCAGGTAGGCGAACACCTTCGTCGCTTGCCCCCGAGCGACGCCGGAGAGCTTGGCCTTACGGGATGAGCTTCGGTAGTGCCGCACGACGGCCCACAGGCGTGAGTGGCTCCCACGCTCAGCAGACCGCACCATGTCACGCGCCATGTCAGACCTCCTCGCCGATCCGTCTAAAAACTTAGACTGGAGCGTCGCACGTCGCATCACCCCGTGTCTATGTTTTTATACAGTGCGTCAAAGTCTTGTCAGTAACCCAAGGTGAGGTGGTGCCGGTTTGGAGAAAACCTAGACAAGCTGTCTAGAACGCGTTACTAAGGTTAGGCAAACCAGGGTGCGAGGTGGTCTCGCGTCCGTAGTGGTCGGAAGTGAGGAACGATGACCGAGTCATCAAGGAAAGATCTCGCCGATCTCGTGCGTACGCGGCGGGCGCAGCTGGGCCTGACCCTGCGCGAACTCGCCTCGCGCTGCGTTGATCCCCAGGACCCCGACGCTGGAGCGATGTGGACGCACGCCACCATTGGCAATCTGGAGAGCAAAACGATCAAGGCGCCCGATCTGCCGAAGCTTCGCGCCCTGGCCAAGGGGCTTGACCTCCCGTTAAGGCTTGTTCAGGAGGCTGCCGGCGTTCAGTACATGGGCATCGAGACCACGTGGAGCGACGATGGCGAGACGCGCACCCTCGTCCATCACTACTGGGAGCTGTCCCCAGAGGACAGAGCCAAAGTCCAGGCGATGCTCGAAGCGTGGGGAAGCCTGGGGAGGCGCGACGCTCCGTGAGTGTTTCGCCGCCCACCCGACCTAGCAGCGGATCGGCACCTGGCGACACGCCGCGGTTACCTGTCGCGGAGATCAAAAACACATGCGATGATCCATGACCCACTCACGCCGTACGGGGGTACAGAGAGATGACAGAGCCGGAGATATACGCCGCCGAGGTGCGCTATGAGGTCGACCGGGAGGGCAAAGTGCCCGCTGGTCGGGCGCTGTTCGTGTCTGAAGAGCCCGGGCTCATAGTGGCAACCTTTCGCCCAGGTGACGCCAGTGAAAAGCTCTGTGAGCAATTGAACGTTGTCAGTCGGCACATCTTCCGCAACGGCCTCTGGGCGACACGGTGGGGAGCAGACGAGAGCACGGAGCCCAGCGAGCATACGTTGCTCAAGGTCCGGTTTGAGATCCTTCCGGCCGACGCTTTCCCTGAAGTTCTTGTCTGCCTCCCTCGGGACCGGCCGGGCGAGTTCGTGTGGTTCATCCGTGATCCGCACATGTCCCAACAGGCTTGCGACGAATGCAACGCGTACCTCGAGAAATCCATCCGAGCCGGCCTGTGGATGCAGCGATGGAACCGGGACGAGGGCGAGACGGAGCGCTTTTTCTTCCCGGACGAGCTGGAAGACCCCTGAAAGTGCCGGACCCTCAAGGGTGGAGCCCTGGCGGCGCTGGCTCATCTCAGACGAGCTTGGCGCTGACCGCATCGGTCTTGCTTGCCGGAACTCGCCACTCCTCAGGCAGACCGTACCCACCCGCCCATGTGGGCCCGTACACGTCTGCTCCCGCGTCGATCGGGACACCGAACAGCGACATCCGCACTGTTTCCGCAACTTCATTTGCGATACCAGCAGCGTCCGCCGTCGGCGCTGTACCCAGCACCTCATCGTGCACCCAGAGGTTGAGATGAGCAGTCAACCCCTTGTCATCCAGGTCCAAAAGAGCCTGCCCCATGGTGTCCCGGGCGGTGGACTGACACAGATACGCAACGACGCGGAACACCTTGTCCCGGTCCAGCACGAGCCGGCGCCCCGAAGGGGTTCGCACCTCGCATCCATTGGCGAGCGCGTGACGCTGCATGGCGCGAGCCCATCGCTTGATACCTGGATAGGCCCGCGCGTACCGGTCCAGTGTGTCCCGCATGACGGCCACCGGTAGGCCGGTCTGCCGGGCCAGGGCAGCTGGCCCGCCCTGGTAGCTCGTACCGAGACCTGCCACCTTGGCCAAATTGCGCTGAGCCTTGGTGAATTGATCACCAAACATCAGCATTGCTGTGAAGTCGTGGAGGTTACGGCCCTCCTTGATCGCGGCGCACATACACGGCTCCTGCGACAGGGCCGCCAGCACCACGAGTTCCACACTGGACTGATCCACGGAGAAGTACGCATGTCCTGACTCAGCGATGATCGCGCGGCGGATCGTCCAGTCCCTGGAGGGGAGCTGCTGCAACGGCGGGCCGGAGACGCTGGCGCGTGCGGTGCGGGCTCCGAGCGTGTTGATACTGGGGTGTACTCGGTCGTTGGCGTCGCGCCCTTCCAACATGGCCAGTGCGTATGACGTGCGCCAGCGCGAAGCTCGCTTGGCATGGAGAACCGCGTCAGCCAACGGATTTGGCCGCCGGCTGGCGCGCGGGTTCCATTGGTCGTCCAGGTCCGCCATGTCCAGGAGGACGGCCTTGTCCACGCGACGAGCACCCGATGCCGTCACCTCCGTCAGCGTCTCCCCCATCCCCATGAGTGCGCTGGCCACTTGCGCCGTGGAGTTGACGTTCCGCACTCCATAGCGGGCGGCACGGCGGGCGTGGTGTTCGGCGTCCCGCTCCAAGCGGTCCACGAGCCCGCGGGTGTACTCCACATCCAGGAGCATTCCCGTGCGCTGCATTCGCGCGCATATCGCCATCAAGCGATGTTCGAACTCCACAAGTCGATCCGGGATGGCCAGCCGGTGCATCTCCGCCATCAGCTTCGGATGAAGGCGGAAGGTGATCAGTACGTCCAGACCCGCATACCGCTGGTAGGTCTCATCCTCGTACGGGATTCCAGACCACCCCGTGTGTTCTGAGAGGCCGTAGGCGCGAAACGCGCTCTTCAGGCCGACCTGTGTGTCTGGTGCAGTCGGGTCCACGTAGTGGGCGGCCAAGGGCTTGAGGCTGATTCCCACTCCGCCCTCATAGTCCTGCCGGGAGTCACACAAGTGAGCCAGGATCTTGGTGTCTACGACCTTCGGCGCTAGTTCCTCCAGAGGCGCAACACCGTGGCGATCCAACACCAGGAGGTCATAGGCCGCGTTGTGGATCAACAGCTCTGGGGCCTTGGTGACGACTTCACGCGCCAGGGCATGGAAGTAGGGGCCGCGTTCCACAGGGATGACCCAGGCTGTGTCACCCGTGCCGAACTGGACTGTCCGGAGCTGGTGGTCTGGGCTGTAGATGTTCAGCCCAGAGGTCTCGGTGTCCAGCGCCAGAGACCTCGGGTTGTTCTGCTTGAGCCACTGGACGGCCTCTTGCCCGTCCTCCTGGGTCTCCACGGCGTGGATGGTGGTCTCCGTGCCGGCTATCTGGTGGCGGTAGGTGCGCAAGGTCTCTCCCCGGTACGGGGCCAGCCGCCGGCCGCCGTAAGGCGCCGGCCTGTATTGCGGCATGCGAAAAGGGGGCCAGCCCGCAGGCCGACCCCCTTTTTCGGTGGTGTCGCGTTCTTACTTCGGCTGGCCGAAGATGTCTGCACCGGTGTTGTCTGGGGCCGGTTTCACGGCCCGGCAGTCGCGCAGGTTGCGGAACCCTCGTATGCCTCTGTGCACGCCGCTGCCGGCCCCTTCAGCCACGCCAGGGAAAGAGCGCACAGCCGCGTACACACGCGGCTTGGTCATCCTGTGCCGGATGCCGGAGTCTTCGCACCACGTCTGGTAGCGCTCCCAGACCTCCGTCCGGGTCGTGAACGCGCCTTCCCCCACTTCGAATTCGTCTCCGCCGGCCTCAATGAACCCGCTCAGGGGGTGGGAGGCGTCGCGGTATCGGGCAGTGGCCTTGTCCACAGCTGCCGGGATGGCCAGGCCCCGGCCGGCCTTGTACTGGGCGTACCACTCGATAGCCCCCCGCACTGCCCAGGCAGCTATCCCAGCACTCTCCTGGGCAAGTGCTGACTTGAGGTGTCGGTCTTCTCGCCCACGGAAGTCCTCCAGCCAGGGCACGACACGGACGCGTTGCCACAGTGCGGCATCTGTGGCGTCCACGTCGGGCGGGTAGTTCGTGTCCACCTGGACCAGGGCCGTGGGCCGGAACGTGATCTCCGACCGGGCGTAGACGCCGCGGGCCGTAATCGACTGGTCTCCGGTAAGCGACTTCATCAGGGCTTGGTCCAGTTTCATGCCGGCTGGCCACTCACTGGAGAGGACCAGTCGCTTTCCGCGAAGGCCCACAATGTCCGCCCGGGGTCCGCCGTTCTCCCGCCGGCGTTCGAACAGTGAGGGGTCCGCCCTCTTGATCAGCTCCCGGAATACGTTCTCCAGGCTGTCCGTGAACGTCGTCTTCCCATTCGTGGTTTCCCCAACGTGCATGACGAAGATCCGTTCCACAGCGTGGCCTGTGATGCCGTAGCCGGTCAGCATCCGTAGGAAGTCGGGTGTCTGCGGGCTTGTGGGGTGGCACTCCGCAAGGAAGCGTTCCCAACGTGGCGCCTGGGCGTTCGCATCGTAGTCCAGGTTCACGAAGTAGGTGTTCATGTCCTGCGGCGCGTGCTCACGCATTGCGCCATTGCGCAGGTCAACAACCGCATTGCGGAACGCCAGCAAGTGGGGGAAAGCGTCGAATTCGTCGGGGGCCGCGTAGACGCCAGGGATGGACGCCAACATGTCCACCATGGCCTTGACCCGGCTGGCGTTCTGACTCTGGTGGACGTGCTTTGCCAGCCGCTCCGGGTCCTGGCCTTTCTCATGGGGCATGGCGTGGATCACGGCTCGTACGTCTGCGTACAGGGCCTCTTGTGGAACGGTCCGCCAGTGCCGGCCGGTCCACTTCGACACCCCGACACCTGGCACCATCCGTATGTGGCCGCCCAGTTGGCGGTACAGCCGCTCTGCGTTACCCAGGTCTGTGAGCGGCAGGGGGGAGCCAGCCGTCTCCGTGATGAGGTCCGGAACATGTTCCGGCTCCCCCGCCGCCACATCTACGACGTGCACAGCGGCTCGCCGGACGGCCGTCCGCAGGACGACCGGGAAGGCGTCGGTGTCCCGGGCTCGCCACGCGGTCAGGTCGTCCCCCTGGTGGGCTATCTCCAGAAGGCGGACCACAAGGCCGGCGCGGGTGAGGGCGTCAGCGAGCGTGGTGTTAAAGCCGGCGCCGCCGGCGTCACGGTCGCCGGCAAGGATCACCTCCCTGTCCCCCAGGCCGGCCGCCAGCTCCTCCACCAGCGCCTCATTGCCGGCCAGCGTGGCGCCCCGAATGGGCACGGCGTCATAGTCGGCGGCAACGGCCGTCAGCCCGTCGCCGGGGCCTTCCGTGATGAACACGGGTCCGGTGTTGCTGGCACGCAGGACGCCGTACTTGCCCCACTCGGCTCCGTCCGGGTTGGACAGGCTGACCCACCGTGCTGGACAGTCGCCCGTCAGGTCACGGCCCTGGAGTCCTTTGGGGACGCCGTGGAAGTCCACGAGCGGGACCGTGACACGGGGATAGCGCTGGTAGGCCGGCGACCGGTGCGGGAACACCCCGTCAACCCCCAGGGCATCCACACCCAGGCCCAGGTCCGCGGCCTTTTCCGCATCGAGGCCGAAACGCTGCCAGACATACGCCCGCGCCCGCGCGGCCTCTTCGCTCTCCCCCATGAACGCCAGATTCGTGGTGTCCACGTAGGTGGCCAGGCTCGCAATGTGCCCAGGAGTGAGGTCTCCCGGAACGGGCTTGGAGGAGACCGTGACGCCCTCCCCCGGCGCCCAGTCGTACAGGTCTGCCGCGCTCCAGCCCAGCGCCGCCAGCACCTTGGCACGGTCCTGGCACACCCAGCAATTGACCAGGAGGCTCCCGTCCTCCTTGAGTCGAAACCACAGGGAGGGGCGGCTGTCCTCGTGGGCCGGGCACTGGACGCCATACTCCCCGCGCTCCTCCACAACCTGTGGGAAGCGGCCCAGGAACTCCGCGAGACTTTTCAAATCCCCTCCAACGCAAAAACGGGCGTGCACCGGTCCAGACCGTTGTCTGGGACCGGTTACACGCCCGTCCGGGGATCTATCCGCGCCGGCCGTCCTTGAGCAGCCGGCCGAAGGTTTCCAGGTCCATCACGACGTAGCCATGACGGACGTTCTTCCCGCGGCGTTTGACCACGGCAGCCCCGTAAGGCACTTCAGCATTAGCCGCCTCTTTGTTGGCTTGCTCCACGTACGCCGAGAAGCGGTGCGCTTTCTCGTCCTTGGCCTCCAGGACGAACGGATACGCATCGATGTCGCCTGTGTCGTGCTGGCCGGTCTGTACCTTCCGGCGGATCGGCAACAGGTGACGAGCTCCGAACTTCGGGGCCCCGCTCTCCGCCAGCGGGATACCCAATACCTCGTTCAGGTACCGGACTATGGCTGTCTCCCAGGCGGTGCCCCGGGACTTGTTCGGGTTGCTCACTCCATCCGCTCCCAGTTGAGAGCCGCGCTCTCAACGTAGGCGTCGACTCGGGAAGGGCCCCAACCCCGTTGTTCCTGGGCCAAGTTCTTCCAGAGGGTTGCCCTCCGGCGGGCGACACCCACCGTGTCATACGGCCCTTCTGCGTGCTGGTCCGTGCGCTCTGGGCGTTCAGCGTTGGCTGCGTAGGTCTTCACGATCACGGCGCGGTACACCCGGTCCGCGTCTACTGCGATGGTGCGGGCCATCAGGGGCTCACCCACTTCACGCTCACACCATGCGCGATGGCGGAGGCCAAGGCGTCTATGTACCGGGGCCAGTCCTCCCGCTCGCGTGCGGTCGGGAAGAGGTGTACTTCCCCGCCGGTCAGGGCGCGGATCTCTCCCAGCGGCGGGGACTGACTCCCCCTGATCTCCAGGACGTTCAATGTCGCTCCTTCTGACCGGAACATGTTCCGGTCACGACAAGGCCCCCGCCGTAGGTGCGACGGGGGCCGGTGCGGGCGAGAATCTAAAGTTCATCGCCAGGGATCGTTACAGCGACGTGTTCAGCTGCGATGGTCTCCACACGGAAGCTCCGCCGACGGACGAACCCGGACTCCTGACCGGTGGGCTTCACCTTGAGCAGGGGCACGACGCGCCCGCCGATGATCGCGGACGTGGTCTTGAGGACCACAGCCTCCGTCATCCGGACCCGGTTGGCCTGGCGGGTCGCGTAGACCACGGTGTCCCCTTCGATGATCGGGGCGCCGGTGAAGTCGTGGATATGGCCGCGCTTGCTCACGTTGCTGCCTCCTCGGGTGCAGTCGCGGCCATCAGGTAGGCGTAGGCGTGGAAAGCCTGCTGCCAGACCACGCCGTTGCCAAGGATCTTGAGTTGCTGGGATCGGCTCAGCCCCTCCACCTCGGTGACGAAACCGTGCGGAAGTCCCATGAGCCATTCCGCGAACGGGGCGGCCAGCCTCCTTCCCCCGCGCGGGCCTACCTCGGTCGGCCGCGGGGCCGCCTGGCCGGTCAGCGCCTCCCATCGACGGATGGCCGGGAGGTAGTCGCCCCACCAGCCGGAGGGGGACTCCGACAGGTCCGCTCCGTCTTCGCCGCTGGCGTAGGGCAGAAGGTAGACCGCTTCATCATCCAGGGTGGGGCCGTGGCCGCCGGCCTTGCGCTTGTCCGGGTGCTGGGCTGCCCCGCTGCCTCCCAAGTTGGAGGTGGGAGTCTTGAGCCACGGGCCAGTTGGGGTGAGATCCCGCCTTACCCGGGTTTGCAGGTCGTCATTTCCGGCGGGTCGACGGTCCAGTTGAGACGGGCCCCGCCCCATGCGAGCGGTCGGCGTCGGGAGCAGGTTCAGCGCACCTTGGAGCTTGAGGCTTCCGCTGCCATAGCGGGTTCCCCCCTGCGCGTCGGATGCCAAAGGCGTGGGAAGGTATGGCATCGAGCATGGGTCTGCGCCGCATTCATACGGTGGGAGACGGTGTGTGACCTCGTTCCCCAGCGGCCGACCCTTGCCGGAATTCGTCGTGGAGTGTGCGCTCATGAACGTGACCGTGGGCGTCGCGAACAGCGCTGGCGGGACGGGCGAGACAGAACCAGCGGTCCCGGTGGTGGGCGGCTCCCACGGCGGACGCTCGTAGGCACACCCATCGTGCGTCATACCCGATCGCGGCCAAGTCGGAGAGGACGACACCTTGGCCCCTGATTCGGAGGGCTGAGACGTTCTCCAGGAGGACGAGTCGGGGTCGTAGTATGCGAATGGCTTCAGCGACGTTCCGCCAGATTCCTGAGCGCTTTCCGGCAATGCCCTCTCTCTTCCCTGCATTGGATATGTCCTGGCACGGAAATCCGGCCGTGATGATCTCGACTTGGCCCGCGAGCTGGGACCAGTCGTAAACGGTGATATCGCCGATGTTCGGGGCGTCGGGGTAGCGGGCGGCCAGGACGGCGGAGGCGCCCTTCTCGGTCTCCGCGACCCAGGCGACCCGTGCACCGGTCAGGGCGCTGGCGGCCATGCCTAGACCCCCGTAACCAGCGCACAGTTCGAGAATCCGGGTGTTGTCTGAAGACATCAGAACGGGGCCTCATCCACCTTGGTCAGCGACGGGAGCGCCGCCTCCACGTCTGCCGGGGCCGGCCCGCGGACCTTGAGGAGCGGGTGGCGATAGGTCACGTCAACGCCGGCGGAGGTCGTGAACTCCACCAGTTCCAGGTACAGGTCACACAGGGCGGGGCCCTGCACCTTGTCCAGTGCGGTGAGGGTGGCCGGCAGAGACCGGGTGAAGTCCCAGGAGGAGGTCACCAGTCGGAAGACCCCAAGGGAGGGAGCCTCAGCCAGGCGGTAGCTGATTCGGATATCTGGCTTCGGGCCACGGCCGCTCTTCGCCAGGGCCCGGCGCTCCTTGAAGTCGCTCGGGCAGCCGCACGGCTTCCCGCGGTCCTCCTCCGGCTCCAGGAAGGCGACACCATCACAGGCGTGAATGACGCCCTGCATGCCGTACAGGGCCATGCGGGAGGAGACTGCCTCCGCGCCGTCCACGATGACGCGCACGCTGTCCGCGTTGGTCAGAACTTCGCGGTTGTCTTCCTTGGTGGTCTCCCATTCCTGCGGGGTACCGCCGTACAGGCCGGCCACGGCATCGGCCACTTCGGGGTCTCCGGTGGTGATCCGCCATGCGGGCAGGGCCACGGGCCGGTTGTTCAGGAGCTGGCCGGCGCGGAAGCGGCCCACGAAATCGGAGCTGAAGGTCTTCGGCAGAGCGTTGGGGTCGGTCTCGAAAATGCGCAGGGACACGCGGCCTCACTTGAATTCGCTTGACGGTGTGGGCAGCGCAAGGCCCCGGGGGCGTATGAACAGCCGGCCCCCGGGGCCTTGGCTCGGTGTCGTTGTCTGGGGGCCGTTACAGCCCCGCACCGGCTACTTGCGGCGCTGGCTGCCGGTCTCTGCCTCACCGCCGGAGGCGACGGGCCGGCCGATCACTCCACGCTTCATCTCGCGGTCCCAGTCGAAGACCGCCCGGAGGTTCAAGAACACGTCGAACAGCTCCGGGGCGTGCCGGACAGGGACAAGCTTCCAGCCCTCCGGGCGGACATGGAGGACGGCCGCCGCGTCGATATCAGGCAGGGGCTCAGACTCGCCGGTGTCGGCGCGGACGATCCTGTCTGCATTGCTGTACGCGGCAAGCTGGAGGGCCACGTCCTCATGCACGCCGGAACGGGTCGTCTTGAAGTCCAGCATCACGACTTCCCCCGCGATTTCGCAGATCGCATCGAAAGAGCCCGCATAGTTGTGGCGGTCACTCCAAATGGCATCCTCGATATAGAGGAAGCGGGGTTTCACCGTCTCCAGGAACTCCCGGAAGTGCCTTACGAAAGGCTCAAGTTCCGGGTGGACGCGGCCCGGATTCTGCCCCCGCGCAAGTCGCTCGAAGAGGTCATGGGCGGCAGTGCCGGTTTCCGCGGCCTCCTTGGTGATGCGTCGCGGGGCGCCCTTGAGGTAATCAACCGCGCCGGCCGGGTCCTGCATGGCCAGGCCCACCAGAGAACCGAGGTTCTTCACTGCTGCCTGAGCTACTTCCTTGGCTGCCCAGAACTGGAGGAAGGGTTTCGGCTGCATCGACAGAATGGAGGTCACGCCCGGGGCCTTGGCTCCGGAGTCGCTATCGACGTAGAAGCGGCTCCCGCCGCGCGTGATGGTGCTAAGGGCTCCCAATGCCCAACTCCCCTACTACAGGGCCTTCTAAGGCCGCTTGCGGCTTCCGGGGGAGTTGTCTGGGAGGGGTTACGCAGCGCCGGAGCAGGCAGCGCAAAGCCCCCGCTCCGGGTATGGAGCGGGGGCTTGTTGAGCGTTCTGCAGGACGGTCAGGCTGTATCGCCAGCGGCAGGCGTTTCAAGTTCCTGGAGCTTGGCCAGGAGAGCGTCCGCCTTCGCGCGGGTCTCCTCCAGCGTCTGGCGGAACGTCTTGCGCTGGGTTGGGCTCAGGGCCGCAAGCTGCGTCTCGTGGTAGGCCGAGATACCGGCGTCGATCTTGCGGGCAAGGACCACCATCTGGGCACCGTCAGCCGGCCCCTTGGCCTTCTTGGTGTCCTTCACCACCTTGTCCACCTCTACCAGGGCCTTAGCCTGCCTCTGCGCGAGACCCTGGCGCTGTCCCCGCGTGAGGGCCTGCACCCCGTAGTAGTCGTGCTCCTTCGCCGGGATGCACTCCCGCTTACGGTCCTCGATGTGGTGGCCGATGGCCCGCCGGGTACTGCCCTCACTGTCAGCGGGGATACCGGCCTCCCTCAGAAGGGCATCAGCCAGCGCCTTGTACGTCGCGGAGTTGCCGTTCCAGTCGGTACGGCCGTTGTCGTCCTTGAAAAGGCTCCGCAGGTCGATGAGCTTGCGGGAGATCTCCCGGAGCAATTCCGTAGCCCGACCCTCCACCTGGTGGTACTCAGCCACCAGCGGCTTGGCGGCGTTGTAGATCTCAGAGACCTTCGGGTCCTCCAGGGCCGCGAGAGCTGCCGGGCTCGGAGCGCCGACAATGGCGCCCTCAACCACTCGGCGGGACAGCGCCACTGCCTTTTCCGCAGCTTCCTTGTTCTCCGCAGTCTTCTTCGCCATGCGCGCGGTGATCTCGTCTGCCGAAAGCTCCGGAGCTGCGTCCGTGGTCGTGTGGGCCTTCTCGAACGCCTCTCGGATCTCCGCCCGAACCCGGCCGGAGCCGACGTTCTCGTAACCGACCGACTTAGCCCACTCGCGCATCTCTGCGTTCTTCGCCGCGTCGGCCGAAGGGCGGGCCGTGACCTTGCTCTGGGCGGACTTGGCGGGCGTGCGACGCTCCGCCGTCTTCTTGGCGCCCTTGGCCGGCGTTTGCGTGCTGGTGCTTGTCTCCTTGGCTGCCATGTTGGCCCCCTCTTGGATTCTGGTCTTCGGTGCCGTACTGGAGTGCCGCCACCGGAGCCTTGCCTTCTCCGGTGACCGAGCAAGGAAACCGTAACACAACACAACCCCGTACGGGTTGTGTTGCTTCTCAACGAACCGTGAACTTCTCCCCGCACACGTCGCAGGTGACGCCACCCTGGGCATAGCTGGTCTTGGCCATGTACGCCTTGCGCCCACACCCGCAGGTCAGGACCAGGCGGGAGTCCGTACGCCCTGCGGTCTTCGGCGCTGCGGCTGCCGCCTTCTTCGCTGTGCGCTTCCACGTCTTGAGCGATCCATCCAGGGCATCGAGTAGGGGTGCGTATACCCCTTGGGCTTCCTGGGTCAGGTGAACGTCCGCGAACCCCCGCTTCAGGTCCCGGTCCATCCCCTCTGGCCAGGCAAGACCGAATTCCGATGCCGCTTCGCGGAACTTGCGGTTATGCCACTTGTACCGGTTGGTGCAGTCCCGAATTCCCCGTAGAGCACACTGGGCGTGGGTGGCCTGATGGAGCATGGACGTAAGAACGGCCTTGGGCCCCGCTTGCAGGGTCTCGCCGGACAGCCGAAGCTCCGGCGGCTCCGTCGAGACCACGGCCGTGACCTCCTGGGCGGCCACGCTGTCGCGCAGGCTCCAATTCAACCCGTCCCGCAGGACAGCCATACCAGTGGTGACCGTCACGCCTGGTAGGTCCGGATGCCGACTCTGGATGACCTCCCATGCCGTTTCCAGGGCAGCCAAGATCGCCGCGTTGCTGTCACTCATGGGGGGCGCCTTCCGTTGAATACAGACGGACTCAGATTACCATTCACGTGACCCGTACGGGGGTATTCCGCTTCTGGTTGATCATGAAAGTAGCCCGGACTAACCGGAGTTGAGTCCGATCGGTCCGGGCCATTGATCATTCCATGATCTTGCCGTCATAGGTCTTCGCGTGAGCCTTGGAGGCCGCCACCTTCCGTGAGGCGGCCTCGCCCAGTGCGAGCGTGACCAGTCCCATCAGGACCGCCACCAGGCTCTTACTACCAATGGCAGTCTCTATCTGCGGGTACTGGTGGCTAAGCCAACCGACCAGAGCCGCGATAGCCGCGCGCACCCGGACGGGGTTGGCCTGCACCCAGGCCCGTACGGTCTCGAACATTCGCACTCCATTTCTGTCAGGCGCCCTTGATTGCTGCCAGGTACAGGGCTCCGAGCGTTCCCAGGACCGCAAGGGGAAGAGCCGCCATCCAGCGCTCCACACGGCCCACGCGGTTGGCCTGGCCCTCCTGGGCCCGGATCACTGCCTCCAGGTCCTGGCGTACGTCGTGGAAGTCGTGCCGGAGGCCCATTACCTGGTCGTAGATCTCGCGGGCGGAGATCGTCACCTCCAGGCGGTCCCCGTCGCGGTCTCGCTCGCTACTGGTCACTGCCTCCGTCCCCCTTCTCGGCCGGTGCCTTCGGCACCTCGTCCTTGGCCAGGGTGTTGCGCTGGTAGGAGCCAATGACGTGGGTGGTGATCCGGCCGCTTCCCTTGCTGACGCCCTGGCGCATGCGCCAGGTGGCATCGGTGAAGTGGCCGATCCCGTGCATGGGCCGTGTCACCGTGTGTGTGGTCCACGCGCCAGCACGGCCGCCGGCGGCCGTCCAGGTCTCCCACTCCTCGTAGCCGTCCCCCGTGGAGCACTCCAGGACGACACTCGCGGTCGCTCCTGCCGACGCGTAGGTCTCCGTGACGAGGTGGAGGACGGGGCACTGGACGCGGGTGGCGGCGTACCAACTGACCACGCCGTTCTTGGCCTTGGTCGCGGTGGTCCATCCGGGGGTCGGCTGCCACGGGATGGGCAGGGCCGGGCGGCCCAGGTAGCCGTCCGCCCACGGATCATCCATGACGATGGCATCACCGCTCCGGCTGAACAGCCGGATCATCTGGGCGTCATGTGCGGTGCGATCCACCCCAACCGCGAGAGCCTGTGTGCCGTCCTGCCGGCCAAGGATGGTGCCCCAGTCTTCCCGGGGTGTCTGGCCAACTGCGAAAACGCGCTTGCCGTCCGGGGTTTCGGCGCGGAGCTGGCCGCCTTCGCCGATCACCACGTCACCGCGCTGGATTTCGTCCAGGGCAGGCGCCTTGTTCGCGGCGCTGGTCAGGTCTTTAAGCTGCCGCTCCACCCGCTTGAGTCGATCCGTGATGTCCTGCGGCACGTTGGCCACTGTTGTTCGCCTCCAAATACAGTTCCAGGCTGGCGCCGGCTCCGCGTTCGGCTGGCGTTGCCTGCCAACCCACCACCCGGTACGAGGCGTCCAGACCCTCGTAGTGCCAGGTGTCCGAGATGCGCAGGCGCACGGTTGCCCCGATCAAGTCGGGGGTGATCTGGGAATCCAGCCGCACGCGCAGAGTGGGGATGGTGACCGGCTTCCGCGCGGCGTCCAGGTCCGCGCGGGCGTGTTCATTGAGCGTCGTGGCATCGCGCACGGTGTTGTAGTCGCTGCTGCCGTCCAGCCGGGGCCAGCCGGCCGCCAGCTCCTCCGCGGCCTCCAGCCGATCCGAGAGAAGCGGCGTGCTGGCAGTGGCCTGGTTTCGGTTGGTGGTGGCCCCGCGCGACTGCCACACGGTCGCCACCTGGGTGGCGTCCTGCGGCCACGAGTAGGCCAGGACGTTGCCCGGGTAGGTCAGCATCAGCGGGCGTTGACCGGTACGGATCACGGGGAATCCGAGCTGCAAGGACTTGGTGCGTGCGCCGGCCTCCGAGCGGGAGACCCTGATCCGCCACTCAAAGCCGTTGTCCACCTTGGCCAGGTCGTCTAGGGCTTCGCGGACCTTCGGTACTTCGTCGCCGCCCACCTTGCGAGTCCGGAGTACGCCGGAGGTCTGCGCCGGGTCCATGAGAATCCCCAGGTCTCCGCCGGGCTGCATCTGGGCGTACTCCACGAGCTGCCGCGCGATAGCCAGTTGATCAAGGTGGGTGGCGGTCTGCCGGTCGTAGATGATGCGGTGATCCAGGGCGCTGTCCCATGTGGCCGCCTGAAGGTCCGCGGTCACGAATCCGTGGTCGTCCACCTGGGGCGTCAGTGTCCACACGATGCCGCCCCACCACAGTTCGCGGCCCCGCTCCACCCACACCGCTGTACGTCCCGGCCGTACGGCCTGTTGCACGCGGGCGGACATGGAGCGGTCCGGGATCGGGATGGTTCCCGCAAGTGAGCCCGCCTTGCCGATGTAGTCGTCGAACTTCAGGCCCTTGACGGGCAAGGCGTCGAGGAGCCTGTCCGTTCCCAGGTCCGTGAACAGGAGCCGGAACGGGTCCGGAACATGTTCCGGCACCCTCCACCCCCTCTACTTGTCCAGCGGGTACGTGATCCCGGTGAAGGCCGCCCAGGTGGTCACGCCCTCCGGGACGATCAGCCGGACCTGTCCCGCCGTGGTGAAATCGATCTTCAGCGGGACGCCGCCGGCAGCCGCAGCAACGGGGCTGTAGCGCTTGGGCCGGAAGCCGTCCGGCAGGGGCTTTGCCAGGGCTGCGCCGTCATTGGGCGGGTCACCCTTCCTTGTCCAGCTGATGCCGCCACGCCACTGCATGTGAGGGACGCCGGCGATCGTGAAGCGGCGATAGCGCAGGGGGCCGGCGTTGTTGCCGTCGTTGTTGTAGCCCTCCGCCAGGGCGACGGGCACCCAGGCCACGGCCGCCTCCGGGGAGGGGTACGGCGTCCAGGCGGAACCGTCCCAGCGTTCCAGGCCGCCGGCGCTGTCGCGGTACTGGCCCACGTAGGCGCCGGACCAGCTATCGGACCAGCCGGGCGGGTTGATGCCACCAACAGAGGCTGTGGTCCGGCGCCGGTCGGTAACGGCGGTGGCCCAGTCCAGGCCGCCGGTCCACTGGGATGCGCCGGCCGGGATCGTCACCTCATACAGAAGTTCCGCGGTGCCGGCCACGACCGGCGCCACAGGGTGGGCGGAGGCCGTGCCCTGGATGACCTCCAGCCGGGCCACGTCGTACCCCGCAGCGTCGTACTGCGCGTCCAGGACGCGGATCACCACGGCGTCAACGCGGGGGTGCTGGTAGTCGCCATCTGCAAAGGCCAGAACCTCTGGGGCTGTGACGGCTACGGGGTAGGCCCCCTGTCCGGCCCGGCCCTGGACGATCGCCCGACCGGCACCGATGGCCGCTTGCATATCGCTGACCCGGGCCAGGGCGAAGGGGTCGCCTCCCGGGATCACGCCGCCGCGTGTGGTCATCTCGCCTGTGGGCGTCATGGTGCCAAGGGGGACCAGCCGCGTGTCTTCCCGGCTCTGGCCGGCTCCGCACTCGGAGCGGGTGACAAGCCAGCCACTACGTACCGTCAAGGTTTCTCCTTACCAAAAGGCAGAGCGCCAAAGGATCGAGACAGAAGCGCGGGGGTCGTCATGACCGCTCTCCGCGCTGAACCGGAACCGGGTCGGGCCCGGCTCCAAGGTGAATGTCCGCTCCGGCGCACTGCGGGCCGTAGCGGTGTCGAGACGGGAAGCACTCCCGTTGAGGACAGCCGTCCCGGTCGCGCAATCGACCGTGAGCGTGTCGTCCGGCCCCAGGGCCACGGCGTACTCCAGGGCCCGGCCGCTCTCCTCATCGATGAGCGCAGGGAGCTTGAGCGGGCCGTGGAAGATCACGACTGGGTGAGAAGGGGCTTCCCCGGTGTTCTCCGCCTCCAGCCACCCGTCCCCGGCCTTGGTGCTGTCCCAGTCCAGGGGCCAGGTCAGCGGCCAGGAAAGGCCAGGTTCCGCCGGCGGGAGCCTCGTTGTTGCCACGCGCTGGGTCACTTCGTAGCGCCGGGGGTCGGATGCCTCCCACACCAGGGAGCCGGTGGGCTCCCCGCGGGTGTAGGTCTGATCCGCAGTGAGGGCGCGCTTCGTGATGCGTGCCCACATCAGCCGGCGGGCGCCGGCGAGTTGAATCACAAGGGGCTGTTCCTCCTGGCGAATGCCGGTGACCCGGCGGAGTTGGTCCAGGAGGAGGGGGAAGTCCTGGCGGCGGGCCGGCAGGATGCGGAATTCCCACGTAAGGCTCCGGGTGCCGGCCAGGAGCGGGCCTGGCCATGCCCCGTGTTGGGTGGGCATGGCCACGGTCCCGTTTTCCAGGTCCGGCAGGTCGTCCCAGCCGGTGAGCTGCACCCCCACGTAGGAAGTGGTCTCTCCCAACAGGAGCCCGCCCCATTGCATTTGGCCATCCCGGGTTATCAGGTCGTCCACGTCACCCCCGTGCCTTCATGCGCCATTCCAGTTCGCGGGCAACTTGCTGGGGCGAGATGCCGCCCGCATGGAAGTTCTCGATCTGCACCGACGCGCCCCCGCCCGCCGGGCCCAGAACGCCCAGGCCGGAAGGGGCCGGAACATGTTCCGGCTTCATCGCTGCGGACCCTCCGACCCACATGGAAAAGTTGTCGGTAATCCCGCCCAACTGGCGCCGCAGCAGCGGTACTTGATCGGAGATCCCGGACATGAACCCCTGCATCACCAGACGGCCATTGGGCGTCAGGATGCGCCGGTCCACAGCCGGCGGGCCCTTCCACGAGGTCAGGCTGTGCGTCAGGTTCTGGAGCGTGTTCTTCACTCCAGAAATCCGGGAGGTAATACCGCTGATGAAACCGCCCAGGAGCTGCCGCCCAGCGTTAACCAGATAGCCCCCGAGATTGCCCAACGCCCTCACTGCCCTACCGGGAATGCTAGCGAAGAATGCCATGATTTGAGGGGCATGAGCCCGAAGCGCCGCCCCCATTTGCATTAGCGCCATTCCAGCAAACTGGGCCAGCTTGGGCGCCATTTTCAGGATGTAGCCGGGCGCCTGTATCGCCAACCGAGCGAAAAGCGGAAGAATCTTGGCGATTCCCAAGAGGACGATTTGACCGATCGCCTTGAAGATGTTTCCGAAGTGCGTAAGCATTCCAGAGAGCAACCGCTTCGCGGCGTCGATCGCCCCAGAAAAGTCCCCCTTGAGAAGGCTCGTGATCAACTGAATTGCTGGCACCACGATATTCTTGATCTGAGACGCCAGAAGTCCCGCGAGAATTCCAGCGAGTTTGCCGATGATGGCAATGATCGGGGTGACCACTGGCATGATCGCCTTTAGCGCGCCCATCAGTGCAGTTCCCAGAGCCGCGACCAGCGGCCCAAGGGCCTTCATCAATTGCCCCAAGGCGCCACCGATGGTTGCCAGCGCGGGCGCCAGTGCCGCAATGAGCTGCCCAGCGATTTTGAACACAATTCCCAGGAGCTGACTCGCAATCGCGAGAATGGGCCCAAGAATTGCCGGCAGTTGCGCGAGAATTGGCTTTAGTGCACCCATCAGGGTATTTACGAGTTGACCAATCAAGGCGCCCGTTCGAATAAGAACAGGTCCCAAAAATCCCGCCAATTGCCCGACCAGCTGGCCAATAATTGGCAGAATAGAACCGAGCGCAGATGAGAGGGACGAGACTACAGGCCCCAGCGCGGTACCCAATTGCGCGGCGAGTCGGGCAAGAATTGGCCCGACCGTGGCCGCCAAAGCCTGAATCGGTCCGGCAAGGTTTGTTACCAGAGAATTCAGTAGCGGCATGACAGCCCGGAGGGCGGCCCCGAGCGTTCCGGAGATTACGCCACCCAGCGCCGAAAGCGTCTGGAAAAGCGCCGTGAATGTCGCCTGCGCTTGCGGCGTCGCGGTTATTCGCGCGGTCGTTGCGGCTATCTGGGAGAGCACCCCCAGAAACCCCGCGCCGGCAGCGGCAGCCGGACCAAAGACGTTGGCCAGTGTCGTACCGATATTCGCCAGGGTGCCGAACAGGGTTCGCACCATGGCTAGGGCGTGTTCGATGGTCGCTTGCATGGCGCCGGAGTTGAACGCCCCGGTCATTTTCTGGGACAGCGATTGCAGGGCAGTGCCGGCAGAGGCCGTCAGCCGCTGAAATGCGGGGGCGGCTGCGGCTCCAATCTGAGTCAGTCCCTTGATGAGGACCGCCGGAAGCCCGGAGAGATTCCGCAGGCCCGCCGTGGCCCCGCTCAGTGCCTGCCCCAACGTCCCGTTACTGGCCAGCGTCTTGACCGCGTTCATGGCGCCGGTGGCCATCTGGTTGAGGGCTCCGGCCGCTCCAGTGAGGCCGGTCCGCAGGACGGGCAGCACGGAGGAAGCGGTCCGGGCCAGCGAGTCGCCCAGGCCCTTGAAGAGGGCGCCCTGTACGGAGGTCTGGAGACCCTGCCAAGCCGGCTTCAGGGCCTGCACCTCTGTGACGAACGCACGGGCGGAGGGCGCCAACTTGGCCATGGCGTCCGCGTCGCCGGCGAGCGCTTCGGCCACGCCGCTCATGCCGATCTTGATTGCCGCGCCGGCGGTGCCCACAGCCAGGAGGGCCGGGGCCGCGATGGCGGCAGCCGGCGCCATCTGCGCCAGGGAGGACGCCAGGCTGACCACGGCCGGGACCGCGGAGGCCAAGGAGGTGAGCCGGCCCAGGCTGCCCATCAGCGATCCCAGACCAGCCCCTGAACCGCCCAGGTTCGATAGGGAAGCACCCAGCCTGTTGAGCCCTGATCGGTCAGCCTGGACATCTACCGTGACCACCGGGCGCGGGCGAATGCCGGCCAGCTCTGCGCGAAGTCTCGTGACTTCGCCTGGTGCAATCGCCAGGCGAACCAAGACTTTTGCCTTGACCATGGCCAGCCCGCGCCGAAGGTCCGCAGCGAAGCGGTTCAAATCCGGGGTGACCGGAATCCGCACGGCCTTGATGCTGCGCTTCGTGCGGTCCAGGTCCGCCCGCAGCTCCGGCGCGAACCGCGAAACGTCCGGCAGAACCTTGACCTTGACCTGAGCCCTTGCCTCGATCCGGTCCAGGAAAGTTTGTGTACGGGCTGCGAAACCGTCGGTGGCCGGCAGTACGCGAATGGCGAGCCGGCCGACTTCCCGCCCTCCGGGTCCGGCCATGAGTGGTCACCCCCGTATGTACTTGTCTGGCAATGGCTGGGCCAGCGGATGGCGCGAGAGATTCAGCGCCGGACGCTCGGTTTTGGGCTGCGGCGTCTGAACAGGCTTGGGATCGCTTTTCAGCTTTCCGCCGTTCACCCGCACGTTGTTGGCATCCGCGAAGCGCACGGAATTAAGCAAGTGCGCCAGGAGATAGGTCTGAAGGGTCCAGCCCCGGTGCTCAGGGCCACCCGCCAGTGCGGCCGCAAGCGCGGCGTCTTCGGGTAGGTGCTCGGACAGATTCCACACACGCCGCGGGGCGAGAGTGCCGCGCCAGATATCGGCCAAGTCCAGGCCGTAATAGCGCTGTAGGTCAGCTCTCAGGGGCCCGCCGTGGCCGTCGTGAATTAGCTGTCCGAGTCCGGCGCTTCCGGGGCCTGGGTCGCCTCCTGCCACAGGTTCACAACGCGGACGTACATCCCCAGCGGCCAGCCCTTCATTTCGTCAGCCATGGCCTTGGGGTCGTCCGCGATCACCAGGAACAGGTCCCGGAGCTGTGGCTCCAGCTCCTCCAGGTTGTTGGCGTTCTTCTCGAATGCCTCCAGGAGAACGCGGGCCGTCTTCAGGCCCTCTCGGGAAAGCATCAGAAGATTGCGGAGCTGGACCGTGTTCCCGGCCCGGGTCTGGATCGGAAGCGCGGCGTATTCGCTCTGGGCCTCCGCCATGAGGTCAGCGCAAGACAGAATGGCACTCATTGGGAACTCCCCCTATTCGATGAAGGCTTGAGGACAGGCCGGCTCAGTCCGTGATGAAGGGCGCCGGCCGGGAATCGGCGGAGGCCGGGCTCTTGGTTCCCGGCTTCGGGAGGATCTGGGCCCACTCGCCAATTGCGTTGTCGATGAGGGAAGAACTCAGGAACGTGCCGGTGATCGGGAAGACCACGAACTCATCCGTGGCCATTTCGATGGAGTCGGAGCCCAGAAGGCTCACCCGCGGGTGCCACAGGGGGACGAACTTCTTTCCATCCACGAGGATGACCAACAGGGACTGAATCTGTGGAATCGGTGTGGCCGGGATACGGATAGATCCATCCGGCTGGATGGCGTCCTCCCCCGCACCGAAATAGAACCGGTACGTATCCGCGGTTGCCTGGAGGGCCTGGAACGTCACGGTGTACGTGATGTCCGGGGTAGTCATCCGCAGCTTGGCATTCTGCCAAGATCCCAGAGCTTCCGGGTCGTCACCGTCACGGCCGAATTCCGGGAGATCTTCCCGGCTGGTGTGGCCAATGTTCGTCCACTCCGGGCCCGGCTTCAGCGGGTCGAGAATGCGAGTGGGCTTAGGCGTATCGGGGTCGGCGAAAAAGATGTAGCCGGAGCCAGCCACAATGGCGGCGTCGTCAATCATGGCCACAGGGAGCCTCCATCAGGGCATAGCAAGGCAGCCGCAAGGCGGCGCAAAGCAAGGGAATTGGGAGGTTAGAGAGGCCGCGCGGTCACGCGGTAAGTCGCCTGGAAGCGGAAGAAGTCCGGACCCGGCGTAGGGTTACCCGTGCGGATTTCGAAGGGACCTGCCACGTCTTCACCGTGGCTCAGGTAGCCGTCCACGCCTGCGAATTGGGCACGGCAGGCGGTCAGGAGGACGGCCCGCGCTGTGCGGGCCAGGGCGGAGGCTTCACGCCGGCCGGAGGCCGCGCACTGCACGTCGATCACGGCGGCGTCCAGGCCGAGCGGATCGACGGCCGCGCCGGCAACCCGGCGGGCCACTACCAGGGGTAGCGCCCCCGCCCAGTCGGCTGGCCACAGCACTTGGACCGTGGCGTCCGTGAGGCCGGCGCGCAGGGCATCGACCACCAGGGCGTCAACGTCTGGCAGGACGGGAACGCCGGTCATGTCAGGCCCGCCTCAATGGCGTGGATGCCCTCCACGTAGGTGCCACCGCCGGGGGTCCAATGCCCGTAATTGATCGAGACCACGGCCGGGTCAGCAATGCTCACGGTGGAGTCCACTGTGGAGGTTTCCACCTCCAGCGAGCCGGCCAGTTCGCCGGTATCCCGGTGAGCGTTGACCACAGCGCGGACACGTGCGGCCCTCTTGCTGAGTTCGCGGCTTACCTCTGTCTTGACCTGGGGCAGGTGAGCCACGATGCGATCAAGATTCGGGTCCACGCTCGCCATGGGCTGTCCCCCTCTTTCGGATCGTCGCTACGTCAAAGGCGGTCCGGCGCGTTCCGCCGAATCGCTGTACGTCCCCCAACACGGCCCAGGTCTGGCCCCGCCACTCCACCCGCGACCACGGGCCGGCGGGCAGCGTGCGGGCGTAGACGTGGTAGGTCGTGCCGGTCAGGTAGCCGTTCCCTGTGGCCTCGTCACTGGCTGCGGGCATCACACGGGCGCGAAGGAGGATGGGCTCCCCGGGGCTGGGTTGGATGCCTCCGTAGCCGTCAGCAGCGCTTACGGCTGGGTAGACCGTGATCACCTCCGGCCCCCGGTCCAGGAGGCTCACAGGACACCCCCATGCCGCTCTATTGGCACCGAGTACAGCCCGCCCATGCCGGCCTGCGACCGAATGAGCTGGATCTCCACGGGCGTCAGTTCCACTCCCGTGGGGGCCGTGGCCGGCAACTGGTACTGATAGCCGCCCTGGCTCTCCGCCCGGTACCCCTCAGGGTTCCGGACACGCCGCTCAGCGACTGCCAGCACCACCGCGATGACCACCGCCGGCGCCATGGCTCGGGTCGGCCACGGCAGGCCGTAGGCCCGCACTGTGGCGGAGACATCCGCAAGGGCGGCCTCCGCCATAACGCGCTCTTCACCCTCCAGCGGGTAGCCCAGGCGGGCGGTCAGTTCCTCCACGCTCGCCAGCGGCTCCGTCATTCGGGCCGCCTTACTTCGAGGTGGACCGGCGCGGGGTCGGAGCCGGGGCCGGCGCGGTGGCGTTGAGATCCAGCTTCACCGCACGAACAAGGCCCTTCTCCCGGGTGCCGTCCGGACGCTCATCCCCGACGGGATCGCGCATCACGTTGAACCCGCCGAAGATGTTCACCACCGACCGGTCACGCAGGCGCGCAGAGTCGTAGTCCCTGATCCAGCGCATGGCCAGACCCTGGTACGCCTGAGACGCGCCGAAGGCGGCACCGTCCGGGATCGCCGGCGCCCTCGTGGCGACAGCGAAGGCCGACGGCACGAAGGCGTAAGCGGCCTCCGGGTCGATGGCCTCACTGGTCACGACCGTGAAGCCGGCGATCCGGCCCACGGTAGCCTCCTGGAGCGCGGAGACGGCCGCGCCCTCACCGGTGGAGTCCATCCGGTTGAACCGCTCGGAGAGAAGGATCTTCTCCTCCACGTCGGAACCCACCAGGAGGTACCGGCCGCCCTTCGGAACGAAGGAGCGGTTCAGGGCCTTGCGCGCTGCGACCACCGACACGTACGGATCACGGCCGTCCAGGGGCAGGGTCGTGCGGTAGGGCGCGTTCTCGATCAGCGCGGCCACGTTGTCGTCAACGGCCTCCGCAATCGCACGGGTCTGCGGCGCAAGGATCTTCTCCCCGAAGTCCGCAATATCCAGCGTCAGTTCCTCGTCCGTCACTGGAACCGCGCTGTAAATGTCCTTGTGGAGGCTGACGTCTATCCGGTCCTCGTGCAGCTCATCCATCACGATGGCCTCAGACCGATCATTGCGCCAGCCGTACTCACGAGCCTTGAGCCGGGCCGGAATGCGGATGGTCACGGTGTCGTTCTTGGCACCGACAAAGTTGAAGTCACCGTCCGTCCACACCAGGTTGGTCAGGACAAGATCCCGCTCCAGCAGACCCAGGGCCGCGGATGCGATGACTTCAGGCTTAAGAAAACGATTCGCCATTGCGGCGTCCCCCTAGGGCATAGAAAAAGCCCCGTTCAAGGGGCTGTGCAGGTATGAGCGTGGCGTGCGGGTCGCTCAGCGCCGGCGGCGCGGGATCAGTCCCGCCAGAGCGGCCGGGTCCTTCGGTGTGGTCTTCTCGCTGGGGTCCAGCCCGCCACGGCCCAGGCCGACCGCCCGCGTGTGGAATGCCTCTGCCAGCGCCTTGGCGTCCGCCTCCCGGGCCTCTTCGGTCTCCCCGGTGACGCGGGCCGCCAGCACGTCCGGGAGCCGGTACGTACGGGCCAGGCGCTCCCGGTGGAGATCGGTCTCCAGCTCCGCCACCCGGGCTGTGGCCGCCGCGAAGTCCTCCGGGCTCTTGGCCTTCGCCAGCGACTCCCGCAGCTCCTTGGCAGCCACGCGATACTTGGCGGCCTCCTTGCGGACGCCGGCCAGTTCAGTGCGTGCCCAGTCAGGAAGCCCGGTCTCGTCCCGCTCGGAGTCGCCCGCCGGGCTTTCCACGGCCGGCTCCGGGGGCTGGCCGGCGCCTTCCGCCGTGGGGTCCGGAACATGTTCCGGCGTCTCGTCGGTCTCGGCAGAGGGCGCGTTCTGCTCATCCAAGGAAAGCCTCCTGGGGCCAGGCAGCCCGTCGCCTGGACAGGCTGAAACGAAGTGGTCAGGTAGTGCGGCGACGCTCGCGCCGCTGGCTGTCGATGTGCCGGCGCCATGCGGCGCGGGCTTCAGCGCCTGCAAGCCCCTGCGTCACCCGGCGCCAGTCCTGCGCGTACTGCGCGGAGGCGTCCGGAAGGAAGGCGGTCCGCGAGTAGACCGGGACCGTTTGGCAATGACATTGATCGTGGTACTTCTGGAGGCCTTCCGGATCTTCAACAGGTGCCATTCCGCGTCCCGTTCGGCCCCGGATGCCGGCGATCTCGCGTGAGCGGTAGACCGCTCCGCGACTGGCCAACATCGCGCACCAGGAGCACGGGTCACCATCCGTGACGCGTGCCCAGCCGATCACCCGCGGGTCCGCGCGGGAAGCATCGCGGAACAAGTCCCGCCCGCCCCGCAGCGCTTCGCGGTCCGCGGCTCCCGCCGAACTGGTGCCGGCGTCACCCATGACGCTCTCCAGCTCCTCCAGGAAAGCGTCATCCAGCCGGCCGCGCTGATCACCACCAGACACCCGCCCAATGCCCTGATGGGCACGGACCGGGCCCGTGACGACCAGCGACGTTTGGGCCGCCGCGTCCTGGCCGGTGATGTCCTCTTCCGGCCACTCGATCTCTTCGACCTGGACGGCATCCCCATCGTCCGGCAGCTCCACATGTGGGGCATCGGTGTACTGCGCCCAGTCCTCCCGCAGCTCCCCGAGCGTCACACTGTCGCCGGCACTCTCGCCGGCCAGCGGGGGCAGGGTGTAGCCGGTCTCAAGGGCCCGGTGCAGTCGGTAGACCGATGCGGCGGCCTCCCTCGATCGTGTCCGCTCCCGGCGGATCACGGTCAGGATGGCGGCCAGCCACGCGGTAGCCGATGCGGTCAGCGACGTGGGCGAGACTCGCTGCCACGCCGCCAGGGCCTGGGCAGAGACTCCTGCGCCGATGCGGGCCTGTACGCGCTGGTGATCAACGTAGAGCCGCGATAGCTCACGCTGCTGCGGCATTGTCGGTCGGCTCCTCCCCATCGGGCAGGGCCGATGCTGGGGCCGGGACACTGGCGCGGGTCAGCGAGTCAGCCAGCCGGAGGGCTGGGTCATCGTCTTCTTGCATCTGCGCCCATTGCTCCACGTCCGTGGCTGTCGCCCCAGGGATGCGGGACCACAGCGCGCGGGCCGGTACGTTCAGCATCTGCACGGCCTTGCCCAGCGCATCCACGGTCTGGGACAGCGAGCGGGATTCGGCGTCCTTCCACAGGACTTGTGCCTTGTCGTCCTCGTCCACGCCGGCGATCCGCCCACACAGGCGGAGGACCAGCTCCCAGGATTCGCCGAACACGTGCTTGTACTCGTCCACGGCCCGGGTCAGTGCGGCCTCTGCGGCAGCCAGGGCCTCCGCGGACAGGTTGATCAGGGAGCCAAGGAGGTAGTGGGGTGGGGTCTGGCTCACGGCGGCCAGCGCGCGGACGGCGGCCTCAATCGCATCGAGGAACCCTGAGAGCGGGGTTTCATCGAGTTGTTGAAACTTCGTGTCCGGGTCGGGAGCCACCAGGAAGCGCGATGCGTCCGCCTGGATGGGCACCACTCGCGGCTTGCCCGTGCGGGGGTCGTAGACGATCTCCCCGGTTTCCGGGTCGCGCTCGAACTCGGGCGCCATGCCGCTGATGGTTCGCACCTTGAACGAGCCGAACGACTGGGCAACGAGAAGATCAAAAGTGGTCTGGTTGACCCGATCCTGGATCGGGATCATGGGCTCCACCACGCCCGTGACCACGCCCTCCAGGTCAATGTCCGGAGCGAAGCGGATCACGGGGCACACGCCCAGGTTGTGGGCGCGGAAGCCAGCCACTTGGGGGCCGTCCTTGCCCCCGATCACCAGCTCTGTGACGCCCTCCGCGTCGTACAGCCATGCCCGCTGTTCCTCACCTTCCTGCGGGGGGTCCTCCAACTGGAGTGCCCACAGGGGGGTTTCATCAGCGGCAGGGTCCTCGTACGCCGCGTACATCAGCCGGGGTGACACCCCGCGGATGATCGCCCGCGAAGGGTCCGCCGGATCGGGCAGGACCGTGACGAAGGCTTGTCCGTAGGCCAGCGCCGCCCGGTGTACGGCCATCTGCCGGCCATCCATGCGGTTGGCCTGCCATGCCTCCCACTCCACCGACGTGGCCGCCGGGTCGCCGGCCTGGCCGGCACGGCGGTAGCCCTCAACAGCCAGGGCCTGGGCCGGCGTCTTCACCAACAACGGCAGCCAGTTGGACACCGCGCGGCGGGCCAGGAGCTTGTACTCCTCCGACGCATTGCGCGGCATGTACGGGCCGTCATGGTCACCCTTGAGGTACCGGTGAATGCGGTCCAGCCGCTCCCGGTCAAACCCCAGCTTCGTGAGGCCCTTCTCTGCCGCCTCCAAGGGGGTGACGTTCGATACAGCCACAGCCACCCCCCTGGGCGCTAGAAGAAGAACACGGACCCGGAGCGTTCGCGGGGCCGTTGCTTGCCGGACTCAAGGAGTCGGTGGCGGGCAAGATCCGCCAACAGCGTGGCCGCGTAGGCGTCCACCTTCCGGCCGCTCTCCCGGCTCTCCTTGCCGAAGGAGAGACCGAACCGGTTGGGCCGGCGCCGGGCGTTCAAAACGTGCCGGCGCAGAGTGCGGCCCAGCGGAGACGAAGTTCCCCCGTGCCGTACCTGGCCGTTCTCGATCGCGGAGACCAGGCGCTCATTGGCCACCGTCAGCTCCTGGAGCCCGCCGCGCATGTCGCGTCCCACCGCGGAGTGCGTGGAGGCACGGACCAGGAGGCGGTCCCGGTAGTCCTCCGACCATGCGTCGATGGTCGATTCCCACAGGGCCACGTCCGCGAAGAAAGCGAACACGGTGAACCGCTCCAGGGCGTTGCGGACCGCTCCGTCCACTTCGTGGCGGTCCACCTGCCAGCCGTCGCCGGCCGGGCCGTCCGGGCGCTCCCAGACCCCTAGGGGCTGGATCAGTCGGTCCCGTACGCGGACAGCGACGAGACATGTGGAGTCGTCGCTCTTGCCCCCGTCGAATCCAAGTGTGATCTCGTCCCCGGGCTGTAGCCCCTCATCACTCGCGCAGGCGTCCCAGTCCTCCGGGGCTATGAGCTGGTCCTCCGCGGTCACCAGCTGGTTGAGGAACATGCGCTGTGACCGGGCGCGCGGCATAACGCCGCTGTAGATCGTGGAGACGATCCAATCCACGTCCAGCCATGTGGCATCCCCGCGGGCCGCGATGATGCCGGCACGGAGCTGGTCCGGGTCCGCCAGGTCAACCGGCGGGGACTCCACGCTGTCGTAGTACGCACCGGAGTCCCGGGCTTTGCCTTCGGCCACCTTGCTCCAGGCATGCCACGTCTGTTCCGCCACGCTGTCCTCACCAGGCAACGGGGCGTTCGTGATCTCCATGGTTCGGGCGCCACCACCGCGGGACTTGCCAACGTTGCCGGCGATCGTCTGAGCCATCTCGTGGCCCTGGTTGGCGGCTATCCAGTGGTGCGTCTCGTTCAGGATCACGAAGGTGGCGCGGCCACCCTCCAGCGTTCGCGGAGAGGAGGTAACCGCCTCGATCACTCCGCCCCGGGCGGAGTAGATGATCTCTTTGCCCAGGTCTAGGCCGTGCTCCTCGATCAACTCCGGGGAACACATGGGCCCAAAGAGACGCATGGTGTTGCGGGTCTGGTCTCGCGAGACAGCCGCCACCTGGACCCACGGAGCTTGATGGGGCACCGCGTACGGAGTCCCGTCCGGTCGCCAGCCGCCGAAGCGGGAGGGGCCGCAGAACTCCACCAGGGCCAGACTCGCCAGGAATGGGTCCTTACCCCAGCCCTTCAGGCGTCGGATCGTTCCTTGCCGGCGCACGAACACGCCGGTCTCGTTTATCTCGAACCAGCGGAGCACAATGCGGACTTGCTCCGGGGTGTACTTCCACGGCTGGCCGGCCTCCGGGCCGTCCGGCTGCAACAAGTAGCGCGAAGTCCATTCCAGGACTTCCCACCCCAGCGTGCGGGTTTCCGACGGCACGCTGTCCGCCCAGGTGCGTACCGGCTCAAGCGTGACTGCTGTCATCGGCACGCCTCCCCGAACGTCACCGCTCGTGAATGGCGGCCGGCATCAGCCGTCGGAAGAGCCGGCGGCCTTGCGGTAGGAATCCATGAGCGTCACGCGGGCGGCCTCTCGCGGGTCTTCTGCGCCGCTTTCGCGCTCCAGCTCCACGCGGGCCCGTCGCCGGGCGCCCTCCGTGGTCAGGAGATCGGTCATGCCGGATAGCACCGCCTGGAGCAACTGGGCGGAGAACTTGCCGGAGTTGAGGTTCCGGCTCATGGCCTCCGCCAGATACAGGGCAGTGGCCCAGTCGCTGGCCTCGTAGAACTGTGCCTGTCCAGACTGGACAAGCGACGCGTACCAGCGACCAGCGATCGGGTGCCACTCCTCGTCCGCCGGAGGCACGTCCGGGGCGACTCCACCAGGAGCCTTCACCACGTCGGGGCCGTCGCTCTTGTTGCGCCGGCGACGCTGGTCACTGCGCTTCGGGACGGGGCCCGGCATGGTGTCACCGCCTTTTCTGTACCGTTGGACAAGCCCGTTCGTTCAGCTTGGGGTCAGGCAGCCGGTTCGAGTCCGGCCGTCACGGTCTCCGCCCTCTTGCTCGTCCTGCACACGTCCGAACTTCTCTGGCACGTCCTCCCGAAGAAGGCACGCCGTTGGGTGAAGGAGCACATCAGGAAGGGGGTGCGGAGCATGGTCCGTAACCTGCCCGTCCTTATGGTGGGGGCCAGTGTCGCGGGAGGCGTCTACCACCTGGCCCATGCTGAGCGAACGGGCTCACGCCAGCGGTGACGACCTTGGAACCCGTACACGATCTGAGCCGCTATACGCTTGCGATCCGGAGGCTAAGGCCAAGGGGGGCATCCCCCCAGGTCACAGCTCCGCAGGGTGTGAAGCCTCCGCCCGCTGGCGCGTGGGTCGCGCCTTCGCCCTGTTGGCCTCATGACCTTCACGCGCGCTCTTACGTGCGTGATGCCACGAGCACAGGGCCTGAAGGTTGGTGAGGTTGTGATCATCACCGGCCTTGATGTGATCCACATCAGTGGCCGGCTCAGTGCACCGCACCCCATCGACCGAGACAGCCACACACTGGTAGCCATCGCGTTGCAGCACCACCGCTCGCAGGGCTGGCCAGTTCGAGGGGAGACGCTGCCGGCGGTTGCTCGTGCCCCACGCCATAGCGCCTCCCTTCTCCCGCTGGCTACACCCAGCCTCCAGTCAGGAGGTGGGTCACCAGCCAGGCCAGCCCCAGCAACAGGGCAGTACGCCGCACCTTCACCAGCGGGCCCCGCCCTACGATGCCAGCCCACTTCCACACGTGCTCGCTGAAGGTGTCGCCCGCCCTCTTGTTGAGGAGAGCCCGGGTCTCCAGTGCCACAAAGGCAGCAAGCCATCCCAGCCAGGCCACAGACCACATAGACAAGCTGTCTCCCCGTCCGTGAGACCGGAACATGTTCCGGTCCTGAGCTACCCGGGCGCGACTAGCAGGCGTTCGGCGGCAGCGTGGGCTGCACGCACAGGCAACACCCGCGGGCAATGGAGGCGTTGGCCCACATGAGGACTTCCTCCAGCTTCATGAAGACCACCGACTTTTCCCGGTCGTCCGGGAGCTGTTCATTCAGCGCCACGGCCAGCCGCTTGACCTCCGCGCGCACAAGCGCGTGAAGCTCCACGGCCTGCTCACACCGCGGAGGGTGATGGTCGAACCGCTTGCAGATCTCTTCGTATGTCATCGCACACCCCCGCCGGCGGGTGAGAGCGGCCCCAACCGGACTTGAACCGGCGTCCTCCCGATCGACAATCGGGCGCTCTCGCCAACTGAGCTACGGGACCCTGCAATCCCCGCTCCCGGGACAGTGTCACCAGGAGTGGGGACGCTTACCGCCCGTCTGCGGCCAGGCCCTTGGTCAGCATTTTGACGGGCGAAAATCGAATGCTGGGCGAACCACGTCACCCCCAGCACGGACGCCCCGACCGCTATACACCTTTGGCGTCGTTCCTGACGTACCCCTGGCGGGACTCGAACCCGCGCCAATGTAGGTGGACTTGGAAAACGCGCTTCCCTGTCGGGGGCTGAGGTTCCCCAACCCCGCACCTTTTGAGTACGGGGCCCGATCCCGGTGCTTCCGCAACCGTCCCACCATGCCGCCGCTCCGTTTTTCGGCCGCTCTTCCTTCTGAGCTACAAAGGCAAGTCAATCCCCCATTGCAGCCGCGTAAGCCGGTCAAGGGGCCTGTGTGGTGGGGGTCGAACCCACGCTTCGTCCGTGTTCCCTGACCCTCGCCAGGGCCAGGTACTAGGTCCGGGTGCACTCCACACACCGCACACAGGAGAACAAGGGCCCCGTCCGGGGGCCACCTCAACCGGGAGATACCTGGGAGGGCCCACTACGGACGGGGCGGAACGGGTTCACTCTCACGTCCACGTCTACGCGCTGGCGCGTGGAACGGTTCCCGCTCACGTCTTAGTTGTCTGGGGACGGTTACACGCTGAAGGAGGTGGGAGAAGCCTGCCGGTGGGGTGATGCAAAAGAACTGCATCTCTGCACTACTTCCTATGTGGATCTTCCAAGGAAGTAGGTCAGAGATGCAGTTCTTTTGCATCACATCGCGCCCTGCCCACCGGTGATGCGCGTCCTACTGTGGGGTGCTGCCTGGCGAGTGGCCACGGCCAGCCGGCGAGTGACGCGCCTCACGGGGCCAGCCTGCGCCCCATGCTGCGGGTCACACCGCAAGCATCGGCTCCTCGTCCTCCTCTTCGAGCTGTGCCCACTCGATCACTACCCGGGAATCCCCATCGAACCTGACTCCCTTTTTCGCCGCCTTGGCCACGTACACCCTGTCTATGGCCAACCCCAGGAGTTCCCGCTTCAAGGCGTCATCCGCCTTCTCCCACGCCTTCGCAGCGTGCCCCCACATCAGGAACGTGATATCCACGGCTCCGCCAGACAGCTTCTCTACGCGCTTCTCGGCTGCCGTAAGCCGTTCCTCAGCCTTGACCTTGGCAGGAATGCGGTACTTCGCGGAACGCCCCTCATAGAATCCCGCCCGGTCGTCCGCATGGAATTTATCCAGTGCGGATTTCGCCTCTCGCAGAGCGGCCGTCGCTTCACGCATACCTTTCGCTTCCTTCGGTCGCGTGAGAGCATGCCAGCGCTGAGCGACCACAGCCAGAATAGGATCATCCGGTTCTGCGTTATCGAGCCTGGCGAACCACAGCTTGAGCACATACTTTTCCAGAAGGCTTCGCATAACCGTCGCAGGCAGCCCACAATCAGGCCCTGAGCAGACGTAAGAAACCCCATTGAGGGTCATTGCGTACTTGCATGAGAGGCAACCGACACGCTCCGCAAGAAGGTGCTTACTGCGCCCCTCCCTTGGTGTGTTGTCTAGAATCTGGTGGCCACTCAGGACCCGCCGGGCCTTCTCCGCCAGTGCCTTCGGAATCATTTCCGATTTCTTGGCTGCCACCTTAACGCGCTTACCCTCTTCGTTTCGGTAGGCAGTGGGGCGACCCTTAATGCTTACCGTAAGCCAGCCCTCGTAAACTGGATTGATGACGATATAGCGAATACTTTCAGCGCGCCAAGCATTACCCCACGCTGTCTTGATTCCCTCACTATTGAAATCCCGCGCAAGCGCTCGCGCCGACTTCCCTTCGGATATCTCCGCGAAAATCCGGAGGACGATATCCCAATAGGAATAGCTCCGCTTTTTGGATTTTTTCTTATCTGGCGAAAGCTTCCCGGTCTTCTTGTTGACCTTCAGCCCGAAGGGAGCACGGGAAAGCCAGCGCCCTTCATTGCGCTGTTTAGCCTTCGTGCTGGACACGTTATAGGAAAGGCGATTGGAGTAATCGCGGGCTTGTTCCGCCTTATCGATGATCCATTTACGGTCCCGCTCGTTCATCGAGTCCAGGCCCTCGTAGTCGAAGACCACCCGCGCCTTGCCCAGGATCGGGACGACCGCCTCAGCGCCCTTGCGGCTGAACCTGTCGAGTGCGTAACACCACAGGGCGGGAACCTCAGCGTTCAGGACTGCATCCATAGCAGCGTCGTACTTTGGACGCTCCACATCAGACCAGGCGGACAGATTCTCTTTCCACACCTTGCGCACGCGGTACCGGTTCGCGTCCGCCCACGCCCTCCCCCGGTCCTCCTGTGCCCGGATAGACAGGGTCAACTCCCCGTCACGCACCCGCTTCGACTTGCGCAACAGGAGGTCTACGAATGGCCAGTTCTCCCGATCATCTGACATGCCAACACCCTCTGACCTGCGGGGACTGCCCGCAACCGATTAGTTCTCAGGGTGTCCGGTTGCTCCAGATGAACCAGCTCCACACCCCGAAGGCGAGCAGGAACCAGGACACGGGGCGAGAGAGCTTCATAAGGTCCAGTATGGGCAGCGGCTCCATCCGGCGGGCGGGAGGGGCACTCTTCCGTGGGGTGCTGTCGGCGTCCCGGGCAAAGGCGGGTACGTTCACCGACGTGCCGACGACCTTCCGCGCTTCCACGGCTCCCACCGATCCGACCGCCTCGACCGCATCGGCTGCCCCGGCCGCACCCGGCAGTGCCGGGCGCGCGGCGCGCAACGGCTTCCCCCTGCGCACCGCCGCCGCGCTGGCCGCCTCCGGACTGCTCGCCTCCCCGTTGCTGGCCGGCCCCGCGCATGCCGACCCCAAGACTCCCGCGCCGCCGGCGAAGATGTCGCAGATCGGCGGGGACCGGCTGGGCACGCCCGGCGTCCAGGTGGCGCCGGGGCCCGGCGCCCCCAAGCTGCCGGGTCCGGACACGCTCACGGCCCGTTCGTGGATCGTGTCCGACGCCGAGTCCGGCAAGGTGCTGGCCGCCAAGAACCCGCACTGGCAGCTCGCGCCGGCCAGCACGCTGAAGATGCTGTTCGCCGACACGGTGCTGCCGAAGTTCCCCAAGAACGAGAAGCACACGGTCAGGTCCGCCGACCTGGCGGGGATGGGCGTCGGCAGCAGCCTCGTCGGGATAAAGGAGAACCTGAGCTATACGGTCCACGACCTGTGGCTGGGCGTCTTCCTGCGGTCCGGCAACGACGCGGTGCACACCCTGTCGGCGATGAACGGCGGCACGAAGGCCACCGTCACGCAGATGCAGCAGCACGCCAAGGACCTCAACGCCCACGACACCCATGTCGTGACCCCGGACGGCTATGACGCGCCGGGCCAGGTCTCCAGCGCGTACGACCTGAGCCTGTTCGCCCGCTCCGGGCTCCAGAACCCGGACTTCCGCGAGTACTGCTCGACGGCCAGTGCGCAGTTCCCCGGCGACAAGGGCAAGGACGGCAAGCGGGCGACGTTCGGCATCCAGAACACCAACCGGCTGCTGAGCGGCGATTACGACATGAAGCCGTACCCGGGGATCGCGGGGGTGAAGAACGGCTCCACCACCAACGCGGGGTCGACCTTCACCGGCTTCGCCCACCGCGGCGACCGCAAGCTCCTCGTCACGGTCATGAACCCGGAGAAGAAGGAGCACAACGAGGCCTACCGGGAGGCCGCCCAGCTGTTCGACTGGGGCTTCGCGGCGGCCGACAAGGTGGAGCCGGTCGGCCGGCTCGTCGGCCCCAGGAGCGAGGACGACGGCATGGGCGCCGTGGGCGCCAAGGGCAAGGGCAAGGGCGCGCACGAGAGCACCCAGGCCGCGCTGAACGGCACCGGCAGCGCGGGCGGCGCCTGGACCGCGGTGGGCATCACCAGCGGGGTGCTGGCGCTGCTGGCCGTCGTGGCGTTCGCCGTGCACCGGCGCCGTCCGCTGCCGGAGCTGCTGCGGGGCCGTGGGCCCCGGAAGTGACCGGAAGTGGCCCGGTGAACCGGAGTTGATACAGGGCTGAGAGGGAGGCCGGGCGGGGCGGCGGCCGCGACGTGCGCGGCGGTGGGAAGCCGAAGGGCCGACGTCACGCCGCCCGGGGCGGCCGCTCCTGCCCCTCAGGCCGCTCCGGCCCGTCGGGCACCTCGCGCCCTTCCGTCCGCTCTGTCTCCTCCGTCCGCTCCGGCCCGTCGGGCACCTTGAGCTCCTCGTCCTCCCCGCGCTCCTCCCCCTCCGTGGCCGTCCAGGAAGCGCAGTACACCAGCAGCTTCGCGGTGAAGTTGATCCACAGCAGCAGCGCGATCGGGGTGCCGAAGGCGCCGTACATGCTCCGGGAGGCGACGCCCTGGAGATAGCCGCTGAGCAGCAGCTTCAGCAGTTCGAAGCCGATCGCGCCGAGCAGGCCGGCGATCACGACGGCGCGGCGCGGCGGATGGACACCGGGGAGCCTGGTCAGTATGTAGGCGAGCAGCAGGAAGTCCGCGAGGACGGCGATCACGAAGCCGGCGACCGAGAGCAGGACGCTGCCGATGCCGCCCTCCGGCAGGCCGATCGCCTCGGCCACCTTGCCCACCGCCGCGGACGCGAAGGTCGAGCAGGCGAGGGAGAGCACGGCGACACCGCCGACGCCGAGCAGCAGGACCCCGTCCCGGAGCTTGCCGAGGAAGAAGTTGGTCCGCTCGTTGTCCTTCTCCCACACGGCGCGCAGGCAGTCGCGCAGTGACTCGACCCAGCCGATGCCGGTGAGCAGCAGCGCGCCACCGGCGACCAGGCCGATGGTGGTGGCGTTGTCGACGAGTGCGGAGATGTGCAGCTGTGCCGAGATGCCGGGGAGCTGCTCGGCGATCTTGCCTTCCAGCTTGTGCAGCTGCCCGTCGCTGAGCAGCGCGGCGCCGATCGCCGCGGCGACGGTGAGCAGCGGGAAGAGCGCGACGAAGCTGGTGAAGGTGATCGCGGCGGCGAGCCTGGTCCAGTGCACCCGGAGCATCCGCTCGTAGGCGCGCCAGAGGTGAGTGGTCATCAGCCGGCTGACGGCCGGTCCGATCACCGGCAGTGTGCGCAACCAGTCCATGGCGTTCCCCTCGTACGGTCCGAGGCGTTCGTTCGCCTCGTGCCCCTTGTGCCCGCCGGCCTGTGCAGGATGTTACGGCGACTGCTCGGGCCGGTCGGGAACGCCGGAGCGCGTCGTCCGGATCATGGCGGGCGCGCTGCGGGGTGACCCGTGGCGGCGGGGTGAGGGGGGTGTCAGCAGGAGGGTGCCGACGGCCGGGAGAGATCGGCGGCCTGGCGTGGGACGCCGGCCGACTGCGGCCCGAAGGGGTACTCCCGCTCCAGGCGCCACACCTCGTCCTGGCCCTGCTCGTAGAGCGCGAAGCCGCCGATCGTCCACGTCGCGCAGAAGTCCCTGAGCCCGTTCTGGGCGCGGTCCATGGCCTCTTCGCCGATGCCGTGGGCGACGGTCACATGCGGGTGGTACGGGAACTGGAGCTCGCGTGCGCAGGGGCCGGAGGCGGCGCGGATGCGGGCCTGGAGGGCGGTGCAGCCGGCCACGCCCTCGGCGACCTTGACGAAGACCACCGGGGAGAGCGGCCGGAAGGTCCCGGTGCCTTCCAGGCGCAGCGGGAAGGGGCGGCAGCCGGCCGCGACCTCGGCGAGGTGGCGCTCGATGGCGGGCAGCGCGTCGGCACGGACCTGCGTCGGCGGGAGGAGGGTGATGTGCGTGGGGATGCCGGGTGCGGCGGGATCCCCGAAGCCCTCGCGCTTCCTCTGGAGGAAGCTTCCGTATGGCTCCGGGACCGCGATCGAAACGCCCAGCGTTACGGTCCCCACTGTGTTCTCCCTCCTGACGCCTGTGCGGCGCGCTTGCGCACCCTCTTAGTGTGCCGGGTACGCGCCCTTCGCGGGGAGCGTCCTCGGTCCTCTTGTGAGCAGACAGATGAGCCCCCACGGGTGGGGGCCCTTGCTCTGTGCGGTCCGCGCGGCCGGTACCGGCCCGCCGGGCGGGCGCTCCCGACCGTGCGCGGACGGTCGGGTCAGTGCTTGGCCGGCAGCAATCCGAGCCGGTCATAGGTGGTGGCGAGGGTCTCCGCCGCCACCGCACGGGCCTTCTCCGCGCCCTTGGCCAGGATCGAGTCCAGCGTCTCGGGGTCGTCCAGATATTCCTGCGTACGGTCCCGGAACGGTGTGACGAAATCGACCATCACCTGGGCGAGATCCGTCTTGAGAGCGCCGTACATCTTGCCCTCGTACTTCTGCTCCAGCTCCGCGATCGTGGTGCCGGTGAGGGTGGAGTAGATGGTGAGGAGGTTGGAGACGCCGGGCTTGTTCTCGGCGTCGTAGCGGATCACGGTGTCGGTGTCCGTGACCGCGCTCTTGACCTTCTTCGCGGAGACCTTCGGCTCGTCGAGGAGGTTGATCAGGCCCTTGGCGCTGGCGGCCGACTTGCTCATCTTGGCCGACGGGTCCTGGAGGTCGTAGATCTTGGCCGTCTCCTTGAGGATGTACGGCGCCGGCATCGTGAACGTCTCGCCGTAGCGGCCGTTGAAGCGCTCGGCGAGGTCGCGGGTCAGCTCGATGTGCTGGCGCTGGTCCTCGCCGACCGGGACCTGGTGGGCCTGGTAGAGCAGGATGTCGGCGATCTGGAGGATCGGGTACGTGAACAGGCCGACGGAGGTGCGGTCGGCGCCCTGCTTGGCGGACTTGTCCTTGAACTGGGTCATCCGGGACGCCTCGCCGAAGCCGGTGAGGCAGTTCATGACCCAGCCGAGCTGGGCGTGCTCGGGCACATGGCTCTGGACGAAGAGCGTGCAGCGCTCCGGGTCGAGGCCGGCGGCCAGCAGCTGGGCGGCCGCGATCCGGGTGTTGTTGCGCAGTTCCGCCGGGTCCTGCGGCACGGTGATCGCATGGAGGTCGACCACCATGTAGAAGGCGTCGTGGGACTCCTGGAGGGCCACCCACTGGCGCACCGCACCGAGGTAATTGCCGAGGTGGAAGGAGCCGGCGGTGGGCTGAATGCCGGAGAGCACACGCGGACGTTCAAGAGCCATGCCATCGATTGTCTCAGGTCCGCAAGGGGCAGCGGCGCACGGTGGCGGAAGGCGGGAAGGGGCCGCGTTCCGGCGGCGCGTGGGGCGCGGGTACGGACGGAGCCCGAGGCCCGGCGGCGGCCTGTTCGGGGCGGCCGGGAGCTGGAATCGTGGCCCCCAGTGGCTCCGTGCGGACCGGGCGGCGGGGGCGTACGGAGCGCGCACCGGCCGTGCGGGTGCCCCGCGGGCGTGGTCCGCGCGCTGAGGGCCCGTGCACCGCACCGGATCTTTGCCCCCGATCTGTGAGGACCGCCGATGACCGACGCCCGCCGTACCGCGCCCCCGAGCGGCACCGCCGCTCCCGCACCCGCCGACCGGGCGCCGCAGCCGCTCGCCCCCGGCGGCGCCGGCCGGGCCGCTGCCGACGCGCTGCTGCGGGAGGCCGGGGCGGTGGTCCCCGTACTGCTGCCCGGGGAGGTTCCCGCGGTCGCCGTCACCCGCCACGAGGTGCTGCGCGAGGTCCTCGCGCACCCCGAAGTCGCCAAGAACGCCTGCCACTTCGCCGCTCTGCACGACGGCACCGTGTCACCGGGCTGGCCGCTCACCACCTTCGCCACCGTCGACGGCATGACGACCGCCGACGGGGCCGACCACCGGCGGCTGCGCGGCCTGGTGACCAAGGTGTTCACCGCGCGGCGGGTGGCGGCGCTGCGGCCCCAGGTGGTGGAGCTGACGGCCGGGCTGCTGGACGGGCTGCCGGACGCCGCGGCGGCGGACGGCACGGTGGATCTGCGGCGGCACTTCGCCTATCCCCTGCCGATGAGCGTGATCTGCGAACTGCTGGGCGTGGACGCGGCGTTGCGCGACCGGCTGCACGCGCTGTCGAACCTGATCGTGAGCACGACCGGCGCGGCGGACGAGGCGGGGGCCGCCCACCGGGAGATCATCGCCGTCCTCACCCAGGTCGCCGAGGCCCGGCGGGCGGACCCGGGCGACGATCTGACCAGCGCGCTGCTCGCCGCCCAGGAGGAGGACGGCGACCGGCTGAGCGCACGGGAGCTGGTCGGCACCCTGCTGCTGATGATCATCGCGGGGCACGAGACCACGCTCAATCTGATCACCAACGCGGTCCGGGCCCTGTGCACCGACCGCGCCCAGCTGGAGCTGGTGCGGAACGGGCGGGCCACCTGGGACGACGTGGTCGAGGAGACGCTGCGCTACGACAGCCCCGTCGCCCACTTCCCGTTCCGCTATCCGGTCCGGGACCTGGAGATCGGCGGCACGCTCGTCCCCCGCGGCACCGCGATGCTGGCCTCCTACTCCGCGGCCGGCCGGGACCCGGAGGCGTACGGCCCCGACGCGGACCGGTTCGACGTCACCCGGCGGCCCGCCGCCCGGCATCTCTCCTTCGGCCACGGGCCGCACTACTGTCTGGGCGCGCCGCTGGCCCGGCTGGAGGCGACCGTCGCCCTGGAGGCGCTCTTCGCCCGCTATCCGGCGCTGGATCTCGCCGTCCCGGACGCGGAGCTGCCGGCGCACCCGAGCTTCATCGGCAACAGCACCCACGTCCTGCCGGTCCGGCTCACCGGCTGAACGACGGCCGGTGAGCCGGGCGCCCGGGAGCCGCGGACCTCAGTCCGTCGGCAGCCCCGGCGCCGGGTAGCCGGCCATCAGTTCCGCGACCTCGCCGCGGATCGCCGCCAGCGCCTCCTCGTCCCCCTTCGCCGCGGCCTGGACGCTGCGGTCGATCCACTCGGCGACCTGCGGCATCCGGTCCGTGCCCAGTCCGCGGGAGGTGAGGGACGGGGTGCCGATGCGGATACCGGAGGGGTCGAAGGGCTTACGCGGGTCGAAGGGGACGGTGTTGTAGTTGACGACGATGCCGGCCCGGTCCAGTGCCTTCGCGGCGACCTTGCCCGGGACGCCCTTCGAGGTGAGGTCGATCAGCACCAGGTGGTTGTCGGTGCCGCCGGAGACCAGGTCGTAGCCGCGGGCCAGCAACGCCTCGGCGAGCGCCTTGGCATTGGCGACGACGGCGTGCGCGTAGTCGCGGAAGGACGGGGCGGCCGCCTCGTGCAGGGCGACGGCGATGGCGGCGGTGGTGTGGTTGTGCGGGCCGCCCTGGAGACCGGGGAAGACGGCCTTGTCGACGGCCTTGGCGTGGCTCGCCCGGGACATCAGCATGGCGCCGCGCGGGCCGCGCAGGGTCTTGTGGGTGGTGGTGGAGATGACGTCCGCGTGCGGCACGGGCGAGGGGTGGGCGCCGCCCGCGATCAGACCGGCGATGTGGGCGATGTCGGCGACGAGTACGGCGTCGACCTCGCGGGCGATCTCGCCGAAGGCGGCGAAGTCGATGGTGCGCGGGACGGCGGTACCGCCACAGAAAATGATCTTCGGGCGTTCCTTGCGGGCGAGGTCGCGCACCTCGTCGAAGTCGATCAGCGCGCTGTCCGGGCGTACGCCGTACTGCACGCCGCGGAACCATGTACCGGTCGCCGAGACGCCCCAGCCGTGCGTGAGGTGTCCGCCCATCGGCAGCGCCATGCCCAGCACGGTGTCGCCGGGCTCGGCGAAGGCGAGGTAGGCGGCGAGGTTGGCGGGCGAGCCGGAGTACGGCTGGACGTTGGCGTGCTCCACGCCGAAGACGGCCTTGGCGCGCTCGACGGCCAGCGTCTCGACGCGGTCGATGTTCTGCTGGCCTTCGTAGTAGCGACGGCCCGCGTACCCCTCGCTGTACTTGTTCTGGAGGACGGTGCCGGTGGCTTCCAGGACGGCGGCGGAGACGTAGTTCTCGCTGGGGATCAGTCGCAGCGTGTCGGCCTGGAGCTGCTCCTCGGCGCCGACCAGCGCGGCCAGTTCGGGGTCGGCGGCGCTCAGCGCGGGATGGGAAAGGGGCAGTGACATGGCGTTCCTCCGGGGCGGTCGATCGGTTCTTCCGGTCGGTCCCGGGGTGCCCAGGCGGGGCGGCACCTCGTGGTGGTTGCCGCACACCGCTTCCTCGAGGTTGCTTCCCCGTACGCCAGTCGCGGTGCGCACCGCAGAGTCTAGAGCCTGTCGCCATATCCCCGTCTGCCTTGCGGGCGGACGGGGGACACCCCACGCTCCCTGTCCGGCGGATCCGGCGGATCTTCGCAGGCCCACCCCGGAGCGAGCGCAACAATGGAGGGGGACGCGGCACCGTCCGCGCCCCAACGGCCTACCGAACGGAGTCACCGGTGACGTCCACGGAACGCAGCATCGCCGCCGCCGAAGCCCACAGCGCGCACAACTACCACCCGCTGCCCGTCGTCGTGGCCACCGCCGAGGGTGCCTGGGTGACGGATGTGGAGGGCCGTCGCTATCTGGACATGCTCGCCGGGTACTCCGCGCTGAACTTCGGACACGGCAACCGCCGGCTGCTCGACGCGGCCAAGGCCCAGCTGGAACGGGTCACCCTCACCTCGCGTGCCTTCCACCACGACCGGTTCGCCGACTTCTGTACCCAGCTGGCCGCGCTGTGCGGGATGGAGCTGGTGCTCCCGATGAACACCGGCGCCGAGGCGGTCGAGACAGCGGTGAAGACGGCCCGTAAGTGGGGCTACAAGGTCAAGGGCGTCCCCGACGGCCAGGCGAAGATCATCGTCGCGGACAACAACTTCCACGGCCGGACGACCACCATCGTCTCCTTCTCCACGGACCCCGAGGCCCGCGCCGACTTCGGCCCGTACACCCCCGGTTTCGAGAGCGTCCCGTACGGCGATCTGGCCGCGCTGGAGGCCGCCGTCGACGCCGACACGGTCGCGGTGCTGCTGGAGCCGATCCAGGGCGAGGCGGGGGTGCTGGTGCCGCCGCCGGGTTATCTGGCGGGCGTGCGGGAGCTGACCCGCAGCCGGAACGTGCTGTTCATCGCCGACGAGATCCAGTCGGGGCTGGGCCGTACCGGGCGGACCTTCGCCTGCGAGCACGAGGACGTGGTGCCCGACATGTACGTGCTGGGCAAGGCGCTGGGCGGCGGGGTGGTGCCGGTGTCCGCGGTGGTGTCCTCCCGTGAGGTACTGGGTGTGTACGCGCCGGGCGAGCACGGCTCGACCTTCGGCGGGAACCCGCTCGCCTGCGCGGTGGCGCTGGAGGTGCTGGCGATGCTGCGGACCGGCGAGTTCCAGCAGCAGGCCGTGGAGCTGGGCGAGCATCTGCACAGCGAGCTGGGGCTGCTGGTGGGCGGCGGCGCGGTGGACGCGGTGCGCGGCCGCGGACTGTGGGCCGGTGTGGACATCAACCCGTCACGCGGCACCGGGCGGGAGATCTCCGAGCAGCTGATGGCGCGCGGGGTGCTGGCCAAGGACACCCACGGCGCCACGATCCGGCTCGCGCCGCCGCTGGTGATCAGCAAGGAGGACCTGGACTGGGGCCTCGACCAGCTGCGGGGCGTGCTGGAGGCATAGAGGGTGGCTCCCCCTAGGGGCGGGCCGGCCCCTGTTCCTTCGCCTCTCCCCGCCGCGCCTCTTCCCCGCCGTCGGCCGGTCAGGGCTGGTCGCGAGCGGCGGCGACGATCCCGTCGAGCTCTTCGCGGTCCCAGGTGAACGACCCGTCGGCCAGCGAGGCGAGGATGCCGTTCACCCATTCCAGTTCGGCATGGGTGACCGCGCGCAGGTATTCGCTCTCGATCAGGGCCACGCGCGGGAGCGCCCGGCCCCCGGCCTCGGTGGCGAGTTCGGCGTCGAGTTCGGTGCGGCGCCGGGCGAGGTGTTCGCGTCGCCGGTCCAGCAGGCCGTGGGCGGCTTGCGGGGTGAGCAGCGGCAGGAAGGACAGGGCGGCGGGGAACTCCGGGTACTCGTTGCGGGGGGTGGACAGCATGTCGGCCAGCCACTGGAGAGCGGCGTCCCGCCCCGCCTCGGTGAGGCGGTAGGTGGTGCGTTCGGGGTAGCGCTCGTCGCGCTCGGTGCCACCGACGGCGATCAGTCCGGCGTCTTCCAGGCGGGCGATCGTGCGGTACAGGCCGGCGCGCTGGCCGACGTTGACGACCTGGTCCTTGCCCCACTGCTTGATCAGCCGCTGGATGCCGTAGGGGTGCAGGGGGCCTGCCTCCAGCAGGCCCAGGACCGCCAGGGCCAGGGGGGAGCGGCGGAATGTCGAGGTCACGGATTCACGATATCGCGAACTAACCGCTCCACAACTAGTTGCACTACACCTAGATGCCATGCAACTATCCAGCCCTTGGTCATTCCTCTCAGGGAAGGAACCAGAGGGCATGCACGTGATCATCATCGGCGCCGGTACCGGCGGACTCGCCCTGGCCCACGGCCTGAAGCGGGCCGGCATCAGCTGCGCCGTCTTCGAACGCGACCGCACCCGCGGCGACGGGCTCCAGGGCTACCGGGTGGGCATCGACCCCGATGGCAGCCGGGCACTCGGCCGTCTGCTGCCACCCGACCTGTTCGCCACCTTCGTGGCCACCTGCGCGCGTACCGGCGACCGCTTCACCCTGTTCACCGAGAAGTACAAGGAAGTCCTCTCGCTGACCGGCTTCGCCGAGCCCGGCGCGGACGGGGCGGGCGCCGAGCGGTCCGTGTCCCGTATGACCCTGCGGCAGGTCCTGCTGACCGGGCTGGAGGAGCAGGTCCGCTTCGGCAAGGTCTTCACCCGCTACGACAAGAACCCCGACGGCACGGTCACCGCACACTTCGAGGACGGCACCTCGGCCACCGGTGAGGTGCTGGTGGCCGCCGACGGCTCCCACTCCCGGGTCCGCCGCCAGTACCTGCCCCACGCCCCCCTGAACGACAGCGGCCTGATCGGAATCACCGGCAAGGTGCCCCTCACGGAAGCCACCCGCGAGCTGCTGACCCCCGAGGTCATCGACGGCGTCAACATGTTCCTCGCCCCCGGGGGCTACTCGCTGATCATCCACGTCATGCAGTTCCCGTGGGACGAACAGGGCCGGCCGCGCCAGGGCATCGGCGCGAGCGACACCGAACTGCTCCGCGCCTGGCCCGGCCTCCAGTTCGACAACACCCGCGACTACATCATGCTGGGCTTCGGCGGCGCGGCACGGAACCTGCCCCCCGACGTCCTCCGGATGAACGGCGAGCAGCTGCACGACCTCACGGTCGAGCTCACCCGCACCTGGGACGCCCGGCTGCGCAAGCTGGCCGAGCTGGCCGACCCGTCCACCTGCTTCCCCCTCAACATCCGCACCTCGGCCCCCATCGAGCAGTGGCCCACCAGCAACATCACCCTGGTCGGGGACGCCATCCACACCATGACGCCGGGCCGCGGAGTGGGAGCGAACACCGCGTTGCGCGACGCCGAACTGCTCTGCACCAAGCTGGTCTCGGTCCGTGACCGCGAAGCATCGCTGATACCGGCGATCCACGACTACGAGACCCAGATGATCCGCTACGGCTTCGAGGCGGTCGAGAAGTCCCTGGCGCAGATGCGCGGGAGCGATCCGGTCCACAAACCGGTCATCGGCCGCGCGGTGCTGGCCGGGATGCGCACCGGCATGCGGGTGGTCAACCACCTGCCCCCGCTCAAACGCCGGATGGCCGCCGCCGCACAGCGCTACCGCGGCCACGACCACGACGCACGGCAGCGCCCCCGCCAGCGAGGCCGCAGGCCGGACGGGCCGACGCACTGAGGCGCCGGCCCCCGGCTCAGCGGATCACATGCGGCAGAAAGCGGGCGTACTCATCGGTGACCGGCCCCGCCGACTCCCGGATGCCGAGCCCCGCCGACTCGTCCTCGACGACCCAGGCGCCGAGCACGACCCGATTGCCGTCGAAGTCCGGCAACGGCGCCAACTCCTGGTAGCAGCACGGGTCTTCGGGCCCCCGCAGCACCGGCTCGGCGCCCGGCTCGTGCAGGGTGACACCGGCACCCTCCCGGCCGAGCAGCGGCTTGGCGACGTAACCACGGGTGTGCGCCAGCTCGCGCGGGCCGTCCAGGTAGGCGGGCAGCAGGTTCGGGTGGCCGGGATACAGCTCCCAAAGGACCGCCAGCAGCGCCTTGTTGGAGAGCAGCATCTTCCAGGCGGGCTCGATCCAGAGGGTGGAGCCGGTGCCGCCCCCGTTGTCGAGGGTGTCCAGGACGTACGGGCCGAAGTCGTCGTCGGCCAGCCACTCCCACGGGTAGAGCTTGAAACAGGACCGCATGAAGCGCAGCCGCTGGTCGACGAAGCGGCCGGACAGCCGGTCCCAGCCGATGTCCTCCATCGAGATCGCGACCGTCTCCAGGCCCGCCTGCTGCGCCGTCTCCTCCAGGTAGGCGACGGTCATCAGATCCTCGCCGAGCTCGTCACCCGACGAGTGCGCGAAGTGCAGCGGCGCGCCCGGCGGCAGCAGCGGCGCCTGCCGCTTCCAGGCCGCCACCAGCCGCTCGTGCAGCGAGTTCCACTGGTCGGCGCCGGGAAAGCGCTCCTCCATCCAGAACCACTGCGGACTGGCCGCCTCCACCAGCGAGGTCGGCGTATCGGCGTTGTACTCCAGCATCTTGGCCGGGCCGCTGCCGTCGTAGCGCAGATCGAACCGCCCGTAGAGGGAAGGGAGTTCCTCCCGGCGCCGCCAGGACTCGGCGACCAGACGGGCCAGCCGCGGGTCCTCGATGCCGAGGTCGGCGAAACGGTCCTGCTCGACGATGTGGTCGGCCGCGGCCAGGCACATGCCGTGCAGTTCCTCGACGGCCTCCTCCAGGGCCTCGACCTCGGGGAGGGTGAACTCGTAGTACGCGCTCTCGTCCCAGTACGGGCGCAGCGAGTCGTCCGGGTAGCGGGTCAGCGGGTAGATCAGGCCCTGCGCCTCGACGGTCCGCTGCCAGTCGGGGCGGGGCTCGATGGTGTGGCGTTCCATGGCGGTACCGCGTCCGCTCAGCCGCCGAAGGAGCCGTGGCGGCCGCCGCCCGAGCCGGAGCAGCCGAAGCCGCCGCGGTTGACGGCCGTGGCCTTGCTGAAGGTGCCGTCGTCGGCGTACTTGCCGCCGGCGTTGTCCGGGTCGTAGTACCACTGACCGTCGACGGGCTGCTTCGCCGTCCCGCCGCGGCCGGTCTTGCCGTATCCGCCGCTGCCGGACGTGCTGCTGCCGCTGGACGAACTGCCGCCTGCCGAGCAGTTCTTGGAGTCGACGATGCGGTAGCCCTTGAGCGTGTCGTAGCTGTTGCGGTCCACGCAGCGCTTGTCGGGCTCGGAGCCGCAGGACGTCAACGCGGCGGCCAGCGCCCCCATACCGCCCAGGATCACCGTGCTCGACCGCAGCCGCCGGCGTGCTTTGTCTGCCATACCTTGCCTTCCCCCGTGAACATCTGTTGGAGCGCAGCCAGCGTAGACGGCACCCGGGGGCCCGGCGCAATGAGGCGGCCTCCTCCTTCCGTGCCGCCGCCCCGCACGGGCAGCGGGGCACAGCACGACGCCGGGCCGCCCTCACTGGGGGGCCCGGCGCTGGTGCGCTGTACGGGAGGAAGGGACGGGTGGTTACACGACGGTCTGGGTGTCGGTGTCGCTGGAGGTGGTGAAGTTGGTGTCACCGGCGTAGGTCGCCGTGATGAGGTAGTTGCCGGCGGTCAGCGGGGTGCTGACCGCGGCGACGCCGGCGCCGTCGAGCGTTCCGGTGAGGGTGAAGGTGATCACGCCGTCGTTGACCACGAAGCTGACCGTCCCGGTCGGGACGCCGCTGCCCGGAGCCACCGCCGACACGAACGCGAGGATCGCGACCGTGTCGCCGGAGTTGGACGGGTCGGGGAACGAGGTGGCCGTGGTCGTCGTGGCTGCCTGGTTGACCGTCTGGGTGTCGGTGCCGCTGGAGGTGGTGAAGTCGGCGTCACCGCCGTAGGTCGCGGTGACGTTGTGGACGCCTGCGTCGAGCGTGCTGGTGGTGGCGGTGGCGACTCCGCCGGAGACGGTGCCGGTCAGCGTGCCGCCTCCGCCACCGTCGATGACGAAGGTGACCGTGCCGGTCACCGTGCCGGCGCCGGGTGAGACCGGCGCGACCGTGGCGGTGAAGGTCACCGACTGCCCGAACACCGACGGGTCGGGCGACGAGGTGACCGTGGTGGTCGTCGACGCCTGCGCCACCGTCTGGGTGTCGCTGCCGCTGGAGGTGGTGAAGTTGGCGTCACCGCTGTAGGTGGCCGTGACGGGGAAGGTGCCGGCGCCCAGCGCGGTGGTCGACGCGGTGGCCGTACCCCCGGAGAGGGTGGCGGTCAGCGTCGGGCCACCGGTGATCACGAACGTGACCGTCCCGGTCGGGGTACCTGCCCCCGGCGATACCGGTGCGACGGTGGCCGTGAAGGTCACCGACTGCCCCACCACCGACGGGTCAGGAGCCGAGGTGACCGTGGTGGTCGTCGACGCCTGCGCCACCGTCTGCGTGTCCGTGCCGGTGGAGGTGGCGAAGTTGGTGTCTCCGCTGTAGGTCGCGGTGACGGTGTACGCGCCGGCGGTCACCAGCCCGCTCGTGCTCACGCTGGTGGTGCCGCCGCTGAGCGTGCCCGTGAGGGTCACCGTGGTGACCCCGTCGGTGGCCACGAACGTGACCGTCCCCGTGGGGGTACCCACAGCCGGCGAGACCGGAGCCACGACGGCAGTGAAGGTCACCGACTGCCCCACCACCGACGGGTCGGGAGTCGACGAGACCGTGGTGGTCGTGGCCGCCTGGGTCACCGTCTGCGTGTCCGTGCCGGTGGAGGTGGTGAAGTTGGCGTCACCGCTGTAGGTCGCGGTGGCGGTGTACGTCCCCGCCGTGACCAGCCCGCTGGTGGTCACGCTGGTGGTGCCACCGCTGAGCGTCCCGGTCAGCGTCACCGTGGTGACCCCGTCGGTGACCAGGAACGTGACCGTCCCGGTGGGAGTACCCACACCTGGCGATACCGGAGCGACCGTCGCACTGAAGGTCACCGGCTGACCCACCACCGACGGGTCCGGAGTCGACGAAACCGTGGTGGTCGTCGCCGCCTGGGTCACCGTCTGCGTGTCCGTACCGGTGGAGGTGGTGAAGTTGGCGTCTCCGCTGTAGGTCGCGGTGACGGTGTACGCGCCGGCCGTGACCAGCCCGCTCGTGGTCACGCTGGTCGTACCGCCGCTGAGCGTCCCGGTCAGCGTCACCGTGGTCACGCCGTTGGTGGCGAGGAACGTCACCGTTCCGGTTGGCGTACCCGCACCCGGCGATACCGGAGCCACGGTGGCCGTGAAGGTCACCGGCTGACCGACAACCGACGGGTCGGGAGTCGACGAGACCGTGGTGGTCGTGGCCGCCTGACCCACCACTTGGGTGTCCGTGCCGGTGGAGGTGGTGAAGTTGGCGTCACCGCTGTAGGTCGCGGTGACGGTGTACGCGCCGGCGGTCGCCAGCCCGCTCGTGGTCACGCTGGTGGTGCCGCCGCTGAGGGTGCCGGTGAGAGTCACCGTGGTGACCCCGTTGGTGGCCAGGAACGTCACCGTTCCGGTCGGCGTACCCGCACCCGGCGATACCGGAGCCACGGTGGCCGTGAAGGTCACCGGCTGACCCACCACCGACGGGTCCGGAGTCGACGAAACCGTGGTGGTCGTCGCCGCCTGACCCACCGTCTGCGTGTCCGTACCGACGGAGGTGGTGAAGCTCCCGTCACCGCTGTAGGTAGCCGTGACGACATACGCGCCCGCGGTCACCAGCCCGCTGGTGGTCACGCTGGTCGTACCGCCGGGCTGACCCACCACCGACGGGTCCGGAGTCGACGCGACCGTCGTGGTCGTCGCCGCCGGAGCCACCGTCTGCGTGTCCGTACCGACGGAGGTGGTGAAGTTGGCGTCACCGCTGTAGGTCGCCGTGACGGTGTACGTGCCGGGGGTGACCAGCCCGCTGGTGGTCACGCTGGTGGTGCCGCCGCTGAGGGTGCCGGTGAGAGTCACGGCTGACCCACCACCGACGGGTCCGGAGTCGACGCGACCGTCGTGGTCGTCGCCGCCGGAGCCACCGTCTGCGTGTCCGTACCGACGGAGGTGGTGAAGCTCCCGTCACCGCTGTAGGTCGCCGTGACGGTGTAAGTCCCCGCCGTCACCAGACCACTTGTGGTCACGCTCGTCGTACCGCCGCTGAGCGCCCCGGTCAGCGTCACCGTGGTGACCCCGTTGGTGGCCAGGAACGTCACCGTCCCGGTTGGCGTACCCGCACCCGGCGAAACCGGAGCCACGGTGGCCGTGAACGTCACCGGCTGACCCACCACCGACGGGTCAGGAGACGACGAAACCGTGGTGGTCGTCGCCGCCTGGGTCACCGTCTGCGTGTCCGTGCCGGTGGAGGTGGTGAAGTTGGCGTCACCGCTATAGGTCGCCGTGACGGTGTACGTCCCCGCCGTCACCAATCCACTTGTGGTCACGCTCGTCGTACCGCCACTGAGCGTCCCGGTCAGCGTCACCGTGGTCACGCCGTTGGTGGCCACGAACGTGACCGTACCCGTCGGCGTACCCGCACCCGGTGACACCGGAGCAACGGTGGCCGTGAACGTCACCGGCTGACCGACCACCGACGGGTCCGGAGACGAGGAGACCGTGGTGGTCGTCGCCGCCTGACCCACCGTCTGCGTGTCCGTACCGACGGAACCCGTGAAGCTCCCGTCACCGCTGTACGTCGCCGTGACGATGTACGCGCCCGCGGTCACCAAACCGCTCGTGGTCACGCTGGTCGTGCCGCCGCTGAGGGTGCCGGTCAGCGTCACCGTGGTCACGCCGTTGGTGGCCACGAACGTGACCGTACCCGTCGGCGTACCCGCACCCGGCGACACCGGAGCGACAGTGGCCGTGAAGGTCACCGGCTGACCGACCACCGACGGGTCAGGAGTCGAGGAGACCGTGGTGGTCGTCGCCGCCAGGTTGACCGTCTGGGTGTCCGTGCCGCTGGAGGTGGTGAAGTTGGTGTCACCGCTGTACGTCGCCGTGACCGTGTGCGTGCCCACGCTCAACGCGCTGGTGGTGACGCTCGCCGTGCCGCCCGAGAGCGTCGCGGTCAGCGTCGGGCCACCGGTGATGACAAACGTGACCGTGCCGGTCGGTGTACCCGCGCCCGGAGCCACCGGCGCGACCGTGGCCGTGAAGGTCACCGGCTGGCCGAAGACCGACGGGTCGGGCGACGACGTGACCGTGGTGGTCGTCGACGCCTGGGCCACCGTCTGGGTGTCCGTGCCGGTGGAGGTGGTGAAGTTGGCGTCACCGCTGTAGGTCGCCGTGACGGTGTAAGTCCCCGCCGTCACCAGACCACTTGTGGTCACGCTGGTCGTACCGCCACTGAGCGTCCCGGTCAGCGTCACCGTCGTCACGCCATCCGTCGCCACGAACGTGACCGTCCCGGTCGGCGTCCCCGCACCCGGCGACACCGGAGCAACAGTGGCCGTGAACGTCACCGGCTGACCCACCACCGACGGGTCAGGAGACGACGAGACCGTGGTGGTCGTCGACGCCTGAGCCACCGTCTGGGTGTCCGTGCCGCTGGAACCGGTGAAGTTGGCGTCACCGCTGTACGTCGCCGTGACCGGGTGGGTCCCGACGCTCAACACACTCGTCGTGACTGTGGCCGTGCCCCCGGAGAGGGTGCCGGTCAATGTCGGGCCACCGGTGATGACAAACGTGACCGTGCCGGTCGGTGTACCCGCGCCCGGAGCCACCGGCGCCACCGTGGCCGTGAAGGTCACCGGCTGGCCGAAGACCGACGGGTCGGGCGACGACGTGACCGTGGTGGTCGTCGACGCCTGGTTCACGGTCTGGGTGTCCGTACCGACCGAGCCGGTGAAGTTGGCGTCACCGCTGTACGTCGCGGTGACCGTGTGGGTACCGGCGCCCAGTGCACTGGTGGTGACGCTCACGGTGCCCCCGGAGAGGGTGCCGGTCAGCGTCGGGCCACCGCTGATGACAAAGGTGACCGTGCCGGTCGGGGTGCCTGCCCCCGGCGAGACCGGTGCGACGACGGCCGTGAAGGTCACCGGCTGCCCCGTCACGGACGGGTCGGGCGACGAGGTGACCGTGGTGGTTGTCGCCGCCTGGCTGACCGTCTGGGTGTCGGTGTCACTGGAGCCGGTGAAGTTCGCGTCGCCGCCGTATGTCGCAGTGACGGTGTAAAGACCCGCCGTGACCAGCCCGTTGGTGCTGACCGTGGCGACGCCGGCGCCGTCGAGGGTGCCGCTGAGGGTCACGGTGGTGACCCCGTTGGTGATGACGAACGAGACGGTTCCGGTCGGCACACCGCCACCGGGGAACACCGGCCCCACAAAGGCGGTGAAGTTGACCGTCTGTCCCACCACGGAGGGGTCGGGGAACGAGGTGACCGTCGTGGTCGAGGAGGCCTGGTTGACCGTCTGGGTGTCCGTGCCGCTGGAGCCGGTGAAGTTCGCGTCACCGCCGTACGTCGCCGTGACCGTGTGCGTACCGGCGGAAAGCGCGCTCGTGCTGACGCTCGCCGTACCCCCGGAAAGCGTGCCGGTCAGCGTCGGACCACCGCTGATGACAAACGTGACCGTGCCCGTCGGCGTCCCCGCACCCGGCGAAACCGGGGCGACCGTCGCGGTGAAGGTCACCGACTGCCCGAAGACCGACGGGTCGGGCGACGAGGTGACCGTCGTGGTCGTGGACGCCTGGTTGACCGTCTGGGTGTCCGTGCCGCTGGAGCCGGTGAAGTTCGCGTCACCGCCGTACGTCGCCGTGACCGTGTGGGTGCCGGCGGAGAGCGCACTGGTGCTGACACTCGCCGTACCGCCGGAAAGCGTCGCGGTCAGTGTCGGACCGCCGCTGATGACAAAGGTGACGGTGCCGGTCGGCGTACCCGCACCCGGCGGGACCGGCGTGACCGTCGCGGTGAAGGTCACCGACTGCCCGAAGACCGACGGGTCGGGCGACGAGGTGACCGTCGTGGTCGTCGACGCCTGCCCCACCGTGTGCGTGTCCGTGCCGGTCGAGGCGTTGAAGTTGCCGCTACCGCTGTAGGTCGCGGTGACCGTGTGGGGCCCTGGAGAAAGTGTGCTGGTGGTGACGCTCGCCGTGCCCCCGGAAAGGGTGCCGGTCAGCGTCGGGCCACCGCTGATGACAAAGGTGACGGTGCCGGTCGGCGTGCCCGCGCCCGGTGCGACCGGGGCGACCGTGGCCGTGAACGTCACCGGCTGTCCGAACGCCGACGGGTCCGGCGACGAGGTCACCGTGGTGGTCGTGGAGGCCTTGTTGACGAGCTGGGTGTCCGTGCCGCTCGACGGCGCGAAGCTGCCGCTGCCGCTGTAGGTCGCCGTGACCGTATGGGGGCCGACGCTGAGGCTGCTGGTACTGACGCTCGCCGTACCGCCCGAGAGCGGTGCCGTCAGCGTGGGGCCGCCGGAGATCACGAAGGTCACCGTGCCGGTCGGGGTGCCCGAGCCGGGTGGGACGGGGGCGACGGTGGCCGTGAAGGTCACCGACTGTCCGAACACCGAGGGGTCGGGCGACGAGGTCACCGTGGTGGTCGTCGGTACCAGGCTCGGCAGCACCGTTTGCGTGTCGGTGCCGCTGGAGGCATTGAAGTTGGCATTGCCGTTGTACGTCGCGGTGATGGCATGTGTACCGACGCTGAGACTGCTGGTGGTGACGGTTGCCGTACCGCCCGAGAGCGTGCCCGTCAGGGTGCCGCCTCCGCCGCCGGCGATGACGAAGGTGACCGTGCCGGTCGGGGTGCCCGCGCCCGGCGCGACCGGCGCGACGGTGGCGGTGATGGAGACCGGCTGCCCGAAGGTCGACGGGTCCGGCGAGGACGTGACCGTCGTGGTCGTCGACGCCTTGACCACCGTCACGGAGGCCAGGCCGCTGGACGGAGACCACAGGGGACTGCCGTTGTAGGTGGCGGTGATGGTGTGAAAACCCACGCTGATGTTGCTGACGGTGGCGGTCGCGGTGCCGCCGACGAGTGGTGCCGTCACGGTGGGGCCGCCGGCGACGACGAAGGTGACGGTGCCGGTGGGTGTGCCCAGCCCCAGTGGGATGACGGTGGCGGTCAACGTCACGGGTTGCCCGAAGACCGCCGGGTTTGGCGCTGCAGACGCCAAAGTAAAGGTGGGTGCCATGGTATGGCCCTCCGCATTGATGATGGTGGCGGGCCGTTCAGCTCCCTCCCCGAGGATCTTGATGTGCTGCGGGAAGTGGGCATCAACCTGGGGAGGGATCTCGGTAAGGAAAGCCGACAGAGATGCGCATCTGCATACCGATGGCCTCCGCCAGGTGGGCAACCCGCCGGTCGATAGCATCAGTAGGCGCGCCGACCATGCCGCCACGCCATAGCCGGTCAGCGCATTTACCCTGAATGGCGCAGCGCGTAGCGGCGTGCACGACGCCCCGCAGCGTGCGCCACGGGGCGTAGATGTGACAGGCGTCGGCACTCGTGACGGACGGTCAGTACGGGACTCCGCCGGGAGCCCTGCCCGCACCACCGTCAAAGCCGTTGCACAACAGCGCAGTTGACGGCGCAATGACACCTCGGTGGCATAACTCCCAGATTTTCATTACGTTTGCCATAGCAATGAATATGGGGTGTTCGAGTGCCGGGAGGAAGTCGCCCCAGCTTTCAACTCGCCTACTCCTCAGCAGAGTTGAGAGAAATGGTGCAGGGAACCGGGAGGGGGCTTCCGCGGACTTGCCCCGAGCGGATTGCAAGGGCGGAGCGGCCGCGCGCACCAGCTGACGCTGTGCCACCCCGTCCCCTCGGATCACCCACGGCTCCAGGTGGCCCTGAACGAGTGGTGGGGCGGTCTGGGTGGTGAAGCGGGCGCACTGCAACGCCAGTTGCTCGTGACGACCAGGTCGTGAAGTACACCACTGCTCTGCGCCGGGGCACCGCCGAGGCCGAGCAGGTCCTGCGCCGGTTCACCCGTGGAGGGCCGAAGCACCCGACGTACCGGGCGATCGAGGAGCTGGGCCGGGCGGTGCGTACCTCGTTCGTCGGCGACTACCTCGCCGACGTCGAGATGCGCCAGGAGATCCACGAGGGGTTGCAGGTCGTGGAGAACTGGAACAGCGCGGACAAGGACCTCTTCTACGGCAAGGACGGCGACCTGGCCGGTGCGGACAAGGAGTCCCAGGAGGTCGGCATGCTCGCCCTGCACCTGCTTCAGTCCGCGCTGGTGCACGTCAACACGCTGCTGATGCAGGAGGTCCTGGACGATCCGAAGTGGGCGGATCAGCTCACCGACGCTGACCGCCGGGCGCTCTCGCCGTTGTTCTGGACGCATGTGAATCCGTACGGCCGGTTCGAGCTGGACATGGGTCGCCGTCGCCACCTGAACCTGTCGGTCCCATCTGGTGCGGGCGCTCCATGAGGTGGGGCTGCTCGCCGGGTCTGCTCGATAGGCGTGCTGGCAGGCCGAACGGTTCAGCCGGGGAGTGCGAGGTGGAAGGTGGTGTGTCCGGGGCGGCTGGTGACGGTGGCGGTTCCGCCGTGGGCGGTGATGACGGCGTGGACGATGGCAAGGCCCAGCCCGGTGCTTCCCGTGCTGCGGGAGCGGGCGTGGTCGGCGCGGACGAAACGGCCGAAGATTTCGGGTTGGAGTTCCTCGGGGATGCCGGGGCCGTTGTCACTCACGTCCACCAGGACGGTGGTCCGTTCCGTGGTGAGGGTAATGGTCACGTCGGTGCCGGTCGGCGTATGGGTTCGGGCGTTGGCGAGGAGGTTGCCGATCGCCTGTTGGAGGCGGTGGGCGTCGCCGGTGACGGTGACCGGTTCTTCGGGGAGGTCGAGGAGCCAGTGGTGGCCGGGGCCGGCGGCGCGGGCGTCGTCCGTCGCGTTCAGGATCAGCAGGGTCAGGTCGACCGGTTCGTGTTCGAGGGGCCGTCCGGCGTCGAGACGCGCGAGAAGCAGCAGGTCATCGACGAGGCGGGTCATGCGCAGGGTCTCACTGTCGATGCGTTCCAGGGCGTGGCGGACTTCGGTGGGGACGGGGCCGTGGTGGCGCAGGGCGAGTTCGGCGTGGCCGCGGATGTTGGCGACGGGGGTGCGCAGTTCGTGGCTGGCGTCGGCGGCGAAGTGCCGCAGGCGTTCCTCGCTGGCCTGGCGGCGGGTGAGGGCGTCTTCGACGTGGCCGAGCATGTGGTTGAGGGCGGTGGCGACCTGGCCGACCTCGGTGCGGGGGTCGGTGTCGGAGAGGGGGCCGGGCAGGGCGATCTCGCCGCTGGCGAGCGGCAGCCGGGCGACCTCCGCCGCGCGGGCTGTGACCTTCTGGAGGGGGCGCAGGGAGATCCGTACCCACACGGCTCCCGCGATGCCGGTCGCCATGAGGGCGGCACCGAACAGCACCGCTTCGACCGCTTCGAGGCGGTGGACGGTCTCTTCCACCGGGTGCAGGGACAATCCCGTGATCAGGGTGTCCTGGTCGTCGCCCCGGACAGCCGTGACGCGGTACTTCCCCAGAGCGGAGAGACGGATGCTGTGCCCATCTCCGTCCACAGGGATTCCCGCCAGGGTGTGGCGGTCTTCGGGGGTGAGGTGGAGGGGGCGGTCGGTGGCGTCGTCGACGACGGCGGCCTGGATGACGGTGTCGTCCAGGAGGCGGGCGCCGAAGGTCGCCTCGGCCTGGCCCCGGGTGTCGGGGCGGTTGTCGGCGTCGGGCTTGGCCTCGTGTTCCAGGCTGGCTGCGAACCGGCCGCCGGACGCGGAGAGCTGCTCGTCCAGGCGCCCCATCAGGAAGCCCCGCAGAGCGACGGCGGTGGTGATCCCGACGGCGAGACAGGCGAGGGCGAGCAGGGCGACGAGTCCGGCGGTGAGCTGGCCGCGCAGAGTGCGGGGCGGCAGGCGCCTCACGAGGCTTCCGGCTTGAGGACGTAGCCGACGCCGCGCACGGTGTGGATCATCGGGGTGCGTCCGGCGTCGATCTTCTTGCGCAGGTAGCTGATGTAGAGCTCGACGATGTGGGCGCGCCCGCCGAAGCCGTAGGCCCAGACCCGGTCGAGGATCTGGTCCTTGGACAGGACCCGCCGCGGGTTGCGCATGAGGAAACGCAGGAGTTCGAACTCGGTGCGGGACAGCTCGACGCCGACCCCGCCGCGCCGGACCTCCCGAGCTTCCTCGTCCATGGTGAGGTCTCCGACGGTGAGCCGGTTCGTGCCCGGCCCGGCGGTCATTCCGGCCCGCCGGAGCAGCCCGCGCAGCCGGGCCAGGACTTCCTCCAGGCTGTAGGGCTTGGTGACGTAGTCGTCGCCGCCCGCGGTGATGCCGGCGATGCGGTCCTCGACTGCGTCGCGGGCGGTCAGGAACAGGACGCACACTTCGGGCATCTCCCGTCTGAGGGCCCGCAGGACCTGGAGGCCGTCCAGGTCGGGCAGCATCCAGTCCAGAACCACCGCGTCGGGCTGGAAATCACGGGCCGTCGCCAGCGCGGTCGCACCGTCGCCCGCGGTGCGCACCTGCCAGCCCTCGCCGGTAATGACCCCTGCCAGGACATCGGTGACGTCGGGTTCGTCGTCGACGACGAGGATCCGTACGGGGTCTCCGTCCGGGCGGTGCAGAGGCGATGGCGTACGCGGCTCGTCCATGATTCCTTCAGCATCCCCCAGCGCAGGCCACGGAAGGGGTGAGGCGTGCCTCTGAGTTTCCTCTGAATCGGAGCTGAGAGCGATCGACCGCGCTGTTTCAGAAGGTACACAGAGGTTGGGCTGTGAGGCTGGCCACCCATCGCCGGAGCGTGCGCCATATCCGGAGGAGCCCGATGACCACCACGACCACGTATGCGAGCCGCGGGATGCGCCATCGGCGCCCGCGCCGCAGCCTTGTCCCGTTCCTGGTGCCGCTGGTGATCTGGGGTGGCGTCGCGGGGGTGCTGGCTCTGTGGTGGAGCGACACGACCTCGGTGGTCGGCCCGGCGGGCTGGCTCACCGGCGGGGGACGTATCACCGGTCTCCTGGCCGGATACGCCTGCGCCGTGCTGCTGGCGCTCATGGCCCGGATGCCGCTCCTGGACCACAGCATCGGCACCGACCGGCTCGCCCGCTGGCACGCCTGGGGAGGCCGCTGCACCGTATCCCTCGCCCTTGCGCACACCCTGCTGATCATCTGGGGCTACTCGCTGACCTCCCACACGAACGTGGTCACCCAGACGTCCACACTCGTCCTTCACTACCCCGACCTGCTCAAGGGCACGGCCGGCTTCCTGCTGTTCGTGGCCACGGGGATCGTGTCCGCCCGCGCCGCCCGCCGCAGGATGAGTTACGAGACGTGGCACTACCTGCACTTCGCGACCTACCTGGCGGTCTTCCTCACCTTCGGCCACCAGCTGTCCGACGGAGCCGACTTCGTCGGCAACCGACTCGCGCAGGCGGCCTGGTTCACGCTGTTCCTCGGCGTCGCGGCCCTGCTCGCCTGGTACCGCTTCGCCGTCCCCGTCCGGCGAGGGCTGCGCCACCGCCTGCGCGTGGCCGCGGTCCACCCCGAAGCACCAGGCGTGGTCTCCGTCCACCTCACCGGCCAGCACCTCGACGACCTCGGGGGCGAGCCGGGGCAGTTCCTGCGCTGGCGTTTCCTGACCCGCGGACTGTGGTGGACCGCGAACCCCTGCTCCCTCTCCGCACCCGCCCACCCCGCCCACCTGCGGATCACAGTAAAGACCGCCGGCGGGCACAGCGCCGCCCTCGCCCGCTTGAGGCCCGGCACCCGGGTGTGGGCCGAGGGGCCATACGGCGCCGACTGCCCGCCCGAAGTCCACGAAGTCCTGTCCCACGACCTGGCCGTCGCCACCTCCGGCACCGCCGAACGCGGCCATCACCTCATCGACCCGCACACCGGTAGACCTGCCGACACGTTCGCCTCCCTCACCCTCGTCGGGCCCCGCCTGACGCTGACCGACACCTACGCCACCGCCGCGTTCGCCCGAGGCAACGGGGCACAGGGCTGGGTGGAAACACTGGACGGCTACGAAGCACTCGCGGTTCTGCCCGACGGCCAGGAATGGCGAACTCCAGGATTCAGCCGCTATGGGTCATAAGGTGCCCCGCAGCATCATTCCCGCGCGCAGGGAACGGGCGCCCCCTATCGCTGCCGCGGCTCCACCACCAAAGCCGCCACAGCAGCCCGACTCGTCCCCTTGTCCAGCATGGAACACCGCCCTCCGAAGGAGCCCTTTGTGGGACTCGACCTGATCAACGGCATCCCCGCACACGTCCTGTTCGTGCACGTCGTCGTGGTCCTGGTACCCCTTACTGCGCTCGCCCTGATCCTGTGTGCGGCCTTCCCCTCCGTCATGCGCCGGTTCGGCCTCGCCCTGCCGGCCCTCGCGCTGGTGTCCCTGATCAGCGTGCCGCTGACGACCGACGCCGGCGAGTGGCTGGAACGGCACGTAGACAGCGATCCCCTGGTCCGTAGGCACGCCGAACTTGGGGACGAACTGCTCCCCTGGGTCATCGGGCTCTTCCTGGTGTCCGCGGCAGTGTGGTGGTTCTACCGCCGCGCCGCCCACCACACCCCCGAGGCGGAGGGCTCCACCAGCACGGTGGGCACGCCGCTCCGCCTGACCGCCGCGGTACTGTCCCTCATCATCGGCGTGGGTGCCGGCGTGCAGGTCTACCGAATCGGCGACTCAGGCGCCAAAGCCGCTTGGCACGACGCCTACTCCGCCACCGCCCACCCCAATCGCGACTGACCGACACTCGCCGTGACGCACCCTGGGGTCGGGCCCTACTCACGGCTGCGCTCACGCCATCCTGATGATCACACCGCAAGCCGCGTGGCGAACCGACCCGGAGCCGCCAGGCGTGAGTAGACGGCTGGTTCTCAGCAACGATCCTTCCCGGAGCAAGATCACGAACGGTCGGCGAAAGAGGTCCGGATCGCGGATTCACTATCACAACTCGTTCTCACTCGAACGTGGAACCAGGCATGTTCTGGGACGGACCCTCACACCGCACTCGTGTCCGAAGCGGACGATGTCGAGCGCCACGCCTGCCCACGCCCGATTACGACGGGCCGGGGCTCGACCGGGTGTCGTTCGTACGGGAGCTGTGATCCGGGAAATCCGCCGGGAGCTGTGATCCGGGAAACCCGCCGGGCGCTGTGATGCGGGGAACCCGCACGCCCACCGCCTACTCCTGCGCAGGCAGTGCCCTCACCAGCGCGTCCAGGACACCGGCGAAGGAGTGGTCGGGCGGGGTGCCGTAGGCCACCACCAGGGCGTCGCGGGAGGCGGGTGGGGCGGCAGGGTCGCGGAAGCGGCTCAGGCCCTCCAGGGCGAGTCCCTGCCAGCGGGCGCCCTGGAGGATGGACTGCTCGGTGCCGGGCGGGAGTTCCAGTACAGCGTGCAGGCCCGCGGCGATGCCCGAGACACGGACGTGGGGCGCGTGGTCGGCCAGGGCGGCGACCAGTTGGTCGCGGCGGCGCCGGTAGCGCAGCCGCATCCCGCGCAGATGGCGGTCGTAGGCGCCCGAGGACAGGAACTCGGCCAGGGTGAGCTGGTCCAGCGCCCCCGACTGCCATTCGCCGGTCCCCTTGAGGGCGAGCACCGGATCGACCAGCCGGTCCGGCAGCACCATCCAGGCCAGCCGCAGCGCGGGGGCCAGGCTCTTGCTCGCGGTGCCCAGGTAGACGACGTGGTCGGGGTCCAGGCCCTGGAGGGCACCGACCGGCTGGCGGTCGTAGCGGAACTCCCCGTCGTAGTCGTCCTCCAGGATGAATCCCCCGGTGGCACGCGCCCAGTTGACGGCGGCGGCGCGGCGGTCGGGGTGCAGCGGAACACCGGTGGGGAACTGGTGGGCGGGGGTGAGGAGAGCCGCGCGGACATCGTCGAGGCCGGTCAGCTCCTCGGTGCGGGCGCCGCGTTCATCGACGAGAAGCGGGACGGTGCCCAGGCCCGCGCGGGTGATGACGGCGCGGTGGAAGTCGAGGCCGTACGACTCGACGGCCAGCCGTCCGGTGCCCAGCGCGCGGCTGAGCAGGGCCAGCCCCTGCATGAATCCGGCGCAGACGACGATGCGGCCGGGGTCGGCGCGTACGCCGCGGGCGCGGGCGAGGTAGTCGGCGAGGACGGTGCGCAGTTCGGGGCGGCCGTTGGGGGTGGTGTAGCCGAAGGCCTCGCTGGGGGCGGCGGTCAGCGCGCGGCGGGCGGCGGCCAGCCAGGCGGTGCGGGGGAAGGCGGAGACGTCGGGGGTGCCCGGGGTGAGGTCGAAGCGCGGCCGGTCGGCGCCGCCGGCCGGGCCGGGGGCGCGCGGGGCGGCGGGCGTGGCGCGCGGCAGCACCCTCTCGGCGACGCGGGTGCCGGAGCCCTGGCGGGCGCTGAGCCAGCCCTCGGCGACCAGCTCGGCGTAGGCGTCGGCCACGGTGTTACGGGCGATGCCGAGGTCGGCGGCGAGCGAGCGGGAGGACGGCAGACGGGTGCCGGGGGCCAGCCGGCCGGACCGTACGGCGTCCCGCAGCGCACGCAGCAGCGCGGTGCGCAGGCCGCCGGGGCCGGTGAGATCCAGGTGCAGATCGCGTCCGAAAGTGGCCCAGGAATTCTCCATGGAAGTGGACCATACAGCTGCGCCATTGCCGCCGTAGCGTCGTAGACATGACGACACAGACAGCACAGACGGCACAGGCTCCTCAGACAGCTCAGGCGGCGCAGGCGACGCAGACGACGGCCGCGGCTCCGGGACCGGCGGCGCACCAGCACGGCCCCCGGCTGCCCTGGGCCAAGCTCGCGCCGGAGGTCTACAAGGCCATGATCGCGCTGGACGCGGCGGCGAAGAAGGGCCTCGAACCGGCTCTGGTCGAGCTGGTGAAGATCCGGGCATCGCAGCTCAACCACTGCGCGTTCTGCATCGACATGCACATCACGGACGCCCGCAAGGCCGGCGAGACCGAGCAGCGCATCTACCTCCTCAACGCCTGGGAAGAGGCCACCGCCTTCTACTCCCCCAAGGAGCAGGCGGCCCTCGCCCTCACCGAGGCGGTCACCCTCCTCACCGAGGGCTTCGTTCCCGACGCCGCCTACGACCGCGCCGCCGTCCACTTCGGCCAGGCCGAGCTCGCCCAGCTGATCGCGCTGATCAGCACCATCAACGCCTGGAACCGCTTCGGGGTGTCCACCCGCATGGCCCCCGGACAGGCATGACCACGGCGCCCGCGCGGCCGCCCCTCGGCGCGCCCGCCCCCGGTATCCTGCGCCCCTGAGGGCACTGGCCCCGGCCGAAGGCCCGACCCCCGTTCGGAGGGGCCTCATGACGACAGCTCATGCCCATGCCACTGCCCGTGCCACTGCCGCCGCCGCGCTACGCGCCCTGCATCACGGGCCCGTGCTGCCTCTGGTCCTTCCCGGCCCGTGGGACGCGGCCAGCGCCCAGGTGTTCGCCGACGCCGGGTTCTCCGCGCTCGCCACGCCCAGTGCGGGCATCGCGGCCTCCCTCGGATACGAGGACGGAAAGACGCCGGCCGGCGAGATGTTCGCGGCCGTCACCCGCATCGTGCGAGCCGTGGACATCCCGGTCTCGGCGGACGTGGAGGCCGGATACGGGCTGTCCGCAAAGGAGTTGGTGGGCCGGCTCGCGGACGCCGGGGCGGTGGGCTGCAACCTGGAGGACACCGACCACGCCACCGGCTCGCTGCGGGACCCGCAGGAACAGGCGGACTGGCTGGCGGAGGTACGGGCCGAGGCGGGCGACGCACTGGTGATCAACGCCCGGATCGACACCTATCTGGGCGGCGCCCAGGGCACCGAGGAGGCCCAGGACACCGAGGAGACCGTACGCCGCGGCGGCCTGTACGCCGCGGCGGGCGCCGACTGCGTCTACCCGATCCTCGCCCCGCCGCCCCTGCTGGCCGAACTGGCCGCCGGTATCGGCATCCCTCTCAATGCCGTGGTGACACCGAACGGCCCTTCACCACGCGAACTCGGCACTCTGGGCGCGGCCCGGATCACGTTCGGCCCTGGACTTCAGCGGCGGGCGATGGCGGCAGCGGCGGGGATGGCGGAGCAACTGCGGGAGGAGCTCGGGGCGGAGCTCTGAGGCCCGGCGCGGTCCGCCGTCACCGCTCGCCCCGCCCGAGCTGCCGTCACCGCTCGTCCGTCCCCGGCACCTTCCCCGTGCTGAGGGCGAGCCGGTTCCAGGTGTTGATCGTGAAGATCAGGGCCAGCAGCCGGGCCAGTTCGGCGTCGTCGAAGTGGGTGGCGGCGCGGTCGTAGACCTCGTCCGGTACGCCGCCCCGCGCGACCAGCGTCACGGCCTCCGTGAGCGCCAGCGCCGCCCGCTCCTTCGCGGTGAAGAAGTGCGCCGCCTCCTCCCAGACGGCGACCATGTGCAGCCGCTCCTCGCTCTCCCCCGCCTTGCGGGCGTCGGAGGTGTGCATGTGGAGGCAGTACGCGCACTTGTTGAGCTGCGAGGAACGGATCTGGACCAGTTCCACGAGGGCCGGGTCGAGTCCGTCGCGCGCGGCGGCATCAAAACCGATCAGGGCCTTGAAGGCCTTCGGCGCGGCCTGGGCGAAATTGACCCGGGGGCTGCGGATCGCCGGCCCGTCCGCCGGGGTCGTTCCCCTCGCCGAGCTCGCCACACTCGCCGAGTTCCCGGCGTTCCCCGTGCCCGCTTCGTTGATCTGCGCTGTATTCGTCATGCCTTGAATCTAGAAGCACAGGCGACCGACTGTAGGGTGCATTCCCATGCCGGAATCATGGGTCAATCCTGCCGAGAGCCTGGGCGCCGATCTGCATCTGGAGCTGACCGGCCCCGGCAGCCGCCGCGCCGTCCTCATCCGGGCGCTGCGGGACGCCGTACGGTCCGGGCGGCTCGCCCCCGGCACCCGGCTGCCGCCCTATCGCTCACTCGCCGCCGACCTCGGCGTCGCCCGTAACACCGTCGCCGACGCCTACGCCGAACTGGTGGCGGAGGGCTGGCTGAGCGCCCGGCAGGGCTCCGGCACCACCGTGGCCCAGCGCGCGGAGCCGCTGACGCCCACCCGCGCCCCGGCCCACCGCGCCCCGGCGAGCCGCCCCGCGCACAACCTCCTCCAGGGCCAGCCGGACGCCGCCTCCTTCCCGCGTACCGCCTGGCTCGCCGCCGCCCGCCGCGCGCTGACCGCCGCCCCTCATGACGCCTTCGGCCCCGGCGACCCCCGTGGCCGCCCCGAACTGCGCCGCGCCCTTGCCGACTACCTGGCGCGCACCCGTGGCGTACGCACCGACCCCGAACGCATCGTCATCTGCTCCGGCTTCGCCCACGCCCTGCGCCTGCTCCTGCCGGCCGTCCTCCCCGGCCCCCTCGCCGTCGAGTCCTACGGTCTCCCCTTCCACCGCCATCTGCTGACCACGGCCGGCATCCCCACCCGCCCCTTGGACATCGACGAACACGGCGCCGACACGGAGGGGTTGACGACGTTCAGCGACGTGGGGGCGGCTCTCCTCACCCCCGCCCACCAGTTCCCCACCGGCGTACCGCTCCACCCCGACCGCCGGGCCGCTGCCATCAACTGGGCACGAACCACCGGTGGTTACCTCCTGGAGGACGACTACGACGGCGAGTTCCGCTACGACCGCAAGCCGGTCGGCGCCCTCCAGGGCCTGGATCCGGAGCGCGTCCTCCACATCGGCTCGGTCAGCAAGAGCCTCTCCCCCGCGGTGCGGCTGGGCTGGATGGTGCTCCCCGGCCGTCTCGTCGACGCCGTACTGGAGGCCAAGGGCGAACGCGAGGCCTGGGCGGGCGTCACCGACCAGCTCACCCTGGCGGAGTTCCTCACCCACGGCTCCTACGACCGGCACATCCGCCGTATGCGCCAGCGCTACCGCAGACGCCGTGACCAGCTCATCGACGCGGTGACCACCCACGCCCCGCACCTCACCGTCACCGGCATCTCCGCCGGCCTGCACGCCGTCCTCCAACTCCCCGACGGATCCGCCGAGTCGGACGAACGTACGGCCCTGCGTGCCGCCCGATGGCAGGGCCTGGCTCTCGACGGCCTCTCCGGCTACCGCCACCCCGCCGCCACCATGCCGCCCCGCCACGGCCTGGTCATCGGCTACGCGACGCCCACCGACAGTGCCTTCCCCAGCGCCCTGGAGGCGCTGTGCCGGGCGCTGCCGCCGCCGGCCCGCTGACCGACCGTTCCGGAAGCGCCCGCCCGGGGTCATCCGCTGATACGCGCGGAGGGCGGGGACGTTCACACTCGATGCCTCGCGGGAGCGCGCGGCGGTCCCGGAGCCGCCGCGCGCCCCTGTCAGACCGCTGTCCGCTCCACGGGGATCCACAGCTCCGCGTCCGCCTGCGTCGCGTCCGGCGACAGGCGGGTGCGCAGGATCTCGGGCCCCGGCCGGCTCTGGTAGGGATTGGACGGGAACCACTGTGTGAACACGTCCCGCCACAGGTACTGGAGCGTCTGCGGGAACGGCCCGGAGCTCTCGAAGACGGCCCATGTGCCGGCCGGGACGGTGAGCGCGTCCATGTCCTCCGGCACCGCGGCGCGGGTCACCACACCGTGGTAGTAGTCGAGTTCGGTTCCCTCGGCGCGGCTGCCGTCCAGATTGTCACTCACCGAGATGATCCCCTCCGGCTCCTGATCGGACAGGCTCTCGATGCGCTGAAGCGTCTCCTGGCCTATCCCCCGGATGAAGGCGGCGATGGCCGGGTTCACCCCCTCGTGTACGAGCGGGACCCGTGCCTTCCTGCCCACCACACGGAACTCGTCCTTGTCCACGACCTTGTACTGCATGCTGCTGTTCCCTTCGACGATGAGGCGGAAGGACATCCGTGGCTGGGACTTCAGGCTCGCGCCGGTCCGCCTGGCCTCGCCGGGACCGACTCCGTGCATGACACGGAACGCCCGCGCGAACGCCTCACCCGAGGTGTAGCCGTAACGCACCGCGACCTCCAGCAGCGTCCGCTCGCCGGCCAGCACTTCGGCACCCGCGACGGTCAGCCGCCTGCGCCGGATGTACTCCGAGAGCGGGATGCCCGCCAGCGCGGAGAACAGCCGCCGGAAGTGGTACTCCGACATCAGCACCTGCCGGGCCATGCCGGACACCTCGATCCGCTGATCAAGGTGACACTCGATGTGCTCCATGGCCTGGTTCAACCGTTCCAGCACCTGGGTCTCCTTCCCTTTCGTCACTCACATTAGGAAAGAGCCACCCTGCTGCACCCGACATCCTGTGCCCGGTCCGGTCGGGTACGGCAGAGCCCCCAACTGCCCCTGCGCGTCGTCGTCATGCCCCGCTCCTGCGGACTCGACGCGGGGAATAACGCGTCACTGATCATGGCTGTTGCCGCTGCTGGAGCAACCACCACGCGACCATGGAGGGGCCACCGTGAGTGAGACCCGGAGCGTTGTTGACGAGTTCTACCGCCGGCTCGGCAACGGTGCCGTCGATGACGTGGCCGACTTGTTCGCCGATCACATCGAATGGGACATCTACGGTGCGGAGGAGGTTCCCTGGACGGGCCGACGGACCACGAGGGAGGAGGCCGCCGAGTTCTTCCGGACGCTTCCCCGGCATCTCCGGCCCGTGGAGTTCACGGTGTCGCGCATCCTTGTCGACGGCAACGACGCGGTGGCCCTCGGCCACATGGAGCACCTGGTCAAGGCCACGGGCAAAGCCTTCGTCTCGCCGTTCGCCTTCCACTTCACCGTCGAAGCCGGAAAGATCACCCGCTACGTCACGTTCGAGGACAGTCTCGCTCTGGCCCGCGCTTTCCAGGCGGACTGACTGCCCGGGGGCCTGGGCCGGCTTCCTCGTGCACTTCCCCGTGGACTTCCGCGGGCGCGGGGGCTGAGGCGCGTACGCACCCGCGCCTCAGCACGCGGCCCCGCCCCGTCCCCTTCCGCCTGCCCGTCCTTCCGTCCGCGTCCGTCCGCGATCGCGCCTACCGGTTCGCGAACTTCTGGCTGATGTTGTTGAAGACCCGCTGGGCCTCCGTGCCCAGGTGCGGGCCGGCCAGCCAGGTGTGGGTGTTGGAGCTGATCGAGGTGTTGGACACCAGCGTCAGCTTGCCGCCGTGGTTGACGAACCAGCCGCCGCCGGAGGTGCCGCCGGTCATGTTGCAGCCGATGCGGTTCATGGCCGGCGTGCCCTCCTGCATGACGAGGCGGCCGGGACGGGCGGGGCAGTTCATCATGCGCGCACCGTCGAAGGGTGGCGCCGCGGGGTAGCCGAAGGCGTCCAGCGAGGCGATGCGGTCGGCGGAGGGGGTGTCGAACGCGACCCGGGCGGCGGCGCCCACGGTCTCCTGGAGCGACTTGCCGCTGCCGTTCTCCGGCTTGACGTGCAGCACCGCGAAGTCGTAGGCGGAGCCGCCGTTGCCGGTGTCCTCGCTGCCCATGTTGATCCACTCGCCGGACGTGGTGATCCAGTCGGCCCAGAACCGGCCGTAGGGGGTGACCTGCGGGGAGGGGCTGCCGTTGACCTGGTTCATCGGCACGCCGTTGTCGTTGTAGGACGGCACGAAGACGATGTTGCGCATCCAGCCGCCCTGCTTGCCGGAGTGCACACAGTGGCCGGCCGTCCACACCAGGTTGGACTTGCCCGGGTGCGCGGGGTCCTCGACGATCGTGCCGGAGCAGACCATCGGGCCCTTCGGACTGTCGAAGAAGATCTTCCCGACCGGGGCCATGTGCTGGTGGTACGGGCGGGCGACCTGCTCGGCGGTGACCGGCCGCGGCTCGGGGTCCGTGGCGTCGAACTCGCTTCCCGCGCCGGTGGCCTTCACCCCGATCTCCGGCGAGTTCTTCGCCTTGGCCAGCCGGTCCGTCTTCCAGTGGTCCTTGATGACCGGGTTGGCGAAATCCGACGCCTTGCGGGCCCACTTGTCCCAGTTCTTCCAGCCGCCGTCCTGCCACTTCTTCAGGTCGTCCAGGCTGGTCGGCATGCCCTTGGGGACCTGGAGACCCCCGTTGCCCTGGCCCTTCTGATCAGTGACACCCGAAGCGGCGGCCTTGTCGTCACTGGGGCCACAGGCGGTGACGGTGCCCGCGAGCAGCACGACCAGTGCCGCGACCGCGGCGGTGGAGCGGCGGATGGATGTCATGGAGCGAAGTCCCCCCGATACGTGGCTGCGCCGGGCGAGCAGCGCGCCGAAATTGTCATGTCCCTCATCGGACTGCGCTCTACTATGCCGCGCCGCCAGGACCGCCGGGCAACCAGGTCCCGGCGCTCCGGCGAGCGGGAGGAAGGGACGTAGGCGATGCCCCCTCATCCGGCTCCGCTCCGGACGGAGCGCCTCGCCTGCGCCGATTCACCGCGCATGACGCGGAGTTGGCGGTCGCGCCGCACGGCGCTGTGGAGTACGCGGTGCCCCGCGACGAATGGGCGGCGGTTCACTCCGGGTACCAGACCTCTTCGATGTTCTCCTGGGTGTCCTCCGGCCGGGAGACCTTGAACACCGACACCATCAGCGTCTCGTTCGCCAGCGGGATGTACAGGCCGCAGGCGATCCGGTCGAGGTACTCGCCCCAGTTCAAGGCGTCCGGATCAGCGAAGTCCAGGCCCTCCGCGCCGGGGCCTTCCGGGCCGGTCCCGCACGCCCGCAAGGCCTCCGCCGGATCTCCGCCGACGGTCATCTCGTCCCACCCGTCCGCACTCACGTCCTGCGCCCCGGGGACATGGACCAGGTACTTCCCGTAGGTGAGGGAGAAGTCCATCTCGCACGCGCCGATGATGCGGGCATCGGGGTGGGCCTTGACCTGCCCCTCGAAGACGGGGTCGAGGTTGCAGGAGGTGATGCCGTCCTCCCCGAACGCGGGGTCGGTGATCTGCACGACGCCGCCCCAGCAGCCCACGGTGACGTGGTCCAGGTCATCGAAGGCCGTCGGCGAACGGACGTCCAGCCGCGGCACCGGGGCCAGCTCTTCCACCCCGGCCACCGTGGACAACTCGCGCACGATCACGCGGGCGCGGGCCGGGTCGTGGGCGGGGACCTCGCCGATGGTGCGGTGGGTGTAGCGGGCCGGGGCCGGGGGGTGGATGCGGGTGATCTGGGTGATGCTGTGGCGGCACCTGGTGGCACGGTCGAGGCTCATGCGGGGCGAGCTTAGGGCAGGGCACCGACAGGCAACGATCGGCGCGGCATCGGCCAATGGGGCAGCCTCAGCGAAGAGTTGAAGAGAGCGCGACGCCGGCATGGAAGCTTTCGCCGCCATTTCGAGGTGGGGCGAGGCCGGGGCGGGGACGTTATGAGGCCTCTCTGGGTCCGGTGTAGCCGGCGTCGGGCGCGGGCCAGTCCAGGCACAGAACGGTGGCGTCGTCGCGTGGGTCGTGGTTCGAGAGTTCCAGAACGGTTTCGGTGAAGAGGCGTACAGCGTCGCGGGGGTGCCAGTCGCTGGACTGCCGGATCAGGTCGCTCAGACCGGCTTCGTTCCCGTGGGGCTCCAGCATGCCGTCGGTCAACAGGACCAGCCGGTCGCCTTGGCGCAGGTCGAGGGTCTGGAGACGGTAGCCCGGGTTCGGGGTGACGCCGAAAGGCAGGTCGACCAGGGGAGCGATCTCCTCGACCTGCCCGTCGCGCAGGCGCAACGGCCAGACGTGGCCGGCGTTGACGAAGGTGGTCCGGCCGGTGTCGAGACCGACGTGCAGCAGTTGACCGGTGGCCATGACCTGGCCGCCGTGCCGGATGATGGCCTGACGCACCTGCTCCGAATGGTCGGCAAACGCCTGGTGCGCCCGGTCTGCGTATTCCGCAACGGCCTGATGGGCATCATGGGCCTGGTCGAGCAGGCCGCCGCCCACCCGGCGGGCGTTGCGCAGGGCTCCGACGACCATGGTCGCCATCAGTGCCGCCTGCACGTCGTGCCCCATGGCATCGGTGAGGGACAGGTGCAGGGCATGGCGGTCGAGGGTGTAGTCGAAGGTGTCCCCACCGATGTCGGCGGCCGGTTCCATTGCTCCGGCGACGATGAACCGGCCGGTGTCGCAGGTGAAGGAGTCGGGGAGCAGACGGTGCTGGATCTCGGCGGCCAGCGACAGGCGTGTGGTGCGCCGGCCCCATTCGTACAGATCGGTGAAGCGCCGGTTGACGATCACCACGTAGGCGAGCGCATGGGCGGCCTCCACGATGAGCTGCATCGTCTGGCGGTCGGGGCGGGCGGGCACGGTCAGCTCCAGCAGACCGATCGCATCCCCGCGGTCGGACACGGGTGCGATGACCTGGACCGGGCCCGGGCCGGCGCCTCCCGCCCACTCGCCGCTCGTCACGTGCGCCTGCTGGGATCGGATCACTCTGTCGTAGACCGAGTCGCGCAACCTGATCGGTCGTGGCCGATCCGGCCCGCCCTCCTCCGCAGCGGCCCCCGTCAGCCGTACGACGGCCCTGCCGCCGAGGTCCGTGATCAGAAAGGACACCTCGGACGCGGCGAGTCTCCTCGCCAGCAGCTCGGCCAGCACAGCGACGGCCACCTCCGGTGGCGCCGACTCCACCGATGTCAACAACTCGCCCAGCCATGCTCGGTGATCAGCCACGTTGCGCACCTCCTCGACAGCATCAACCGACCAGCCGCCCGGTCCCCCGGGTCAGACCGCTCGGGACGACCTCACCCCTTGCTAATCTGATGCATTTGTCACTATTTGTAGAGAATATCCGCACCGCGCCGGTAACCGCCGTAGCGCCGTTACCTGCGGGCCGTCACCCAGGGCCGGACAGGGCCCTGCCCCTCTTCCCGCAGCACCAGGCCCAGCAGCCCGGGGAAGCGGGCGTCGAATTCCTCGCGGCGCAGGCGGTTGAGGCGCTTGGGGCCCTGGTCGCGCTGTTCCACCAAGCCGGCCGCGCGCAGTACGGCGAAGTGGTGGCTGAGCGCCGCCTTGCCGACCGGCACGCGGAAGCTGCCGCAGCTGTGCGACCAGTCGGCGGAGCCCGCCAGCTCGCGCACCAGCTGGAGCCGTACGGGGTCGGCGAGGGCGGCGAGGGCGGTCTCGACGGGGACGTCCTCGGGGTGGGCATGCACCGGCACGGCGCGGTGACTGCTGCGGTCCGGCATCTCTCGGCCCCCTTGCTAAGTGTTCGATCCAGATCATACAGTCAGAGTGTTCGCATTCCATTGAACAGTCGTGAGGGGCGTGTGCTGTCATGCGTGCGGTTGAGTTCCAGGAGTACGGCGGCCCTGAGGTCCTGAGGGTCGTGGACAGGGACGTTCCTGAGCCGGGCCGCGGGCAGGTGAGCATCGACGTCGCCTACGCGGGTGTGAACTTCGCCGACCTCAAGGCCCGCGCCGAGGGCTACCGCGTCGACGCCCTCCCCTTCCGGCCGGGTCTGGAAGTCTCCGGGTGCATCCGCGCGGTCGGTGCGGACGTCGAGGGACTGCGGCCGGGGCAGGAGGTCGCGGCACTCACGGACGGCGGGGCGTATGCGGAGGTCGTCGTCACCGCCGCGGCGACCGTGTTCCCGCTTCCGCAGGGGGTGAGCCCTCGGACCGGGGCCACGCTGCCGACGGTGCTGCCCACCGCGCATGCCCTGGTGCACGAGGTGGGCCGGCTGCGGGCGGGCGAGACCGTGCTGGTGCAGGGCGCGGCGGGCGGGATCGGCACGGTCGCGGGCCGGCTGGCGAAGGCCGCGGGGGCGGGGGCCGTCTACGGCGTGGTGTCGGACGCGGCAAAGGCCCGGCATGCACTCAAGTACGGCTACGACGAGGTGTTCGTGGGCCCGGACTTCACTGCGGACGTGCGGCGCGCCACGGGCGGACGGGGAGTCGACCTCGCTCTGGACCCCGTCGGCGGCGAGACCTTCCGCCGCAGCATGGACGCGCTTGCCGTCTTCGGCCGCCTGGTCTCGTTCGGCAACGCGAGTTCCGCCGAGCCTTGGCAGGTGGGCCAGCCCGAGCTGTATCCGTGGGGGCGCACGGTCGCGGGGTTCTCCATCCTGTCCTTGGCCCGAACGGCGCCGGAGGCGCTGCGCGCACTGGCCGGACGGGCCTTCCGTACGGTTTCCGAAGGCTCCGTGGAACTCCCCGTGACAGCGGAGTTCCCGCTCGCCGAGGCCGGCGAGGCGCACCGGCTCCTCGGCAGCCGCAAGAGCACTGGCAAGCTGCTGCTGCGGGTGGGGTGACGGGGAGGACGCCGGCCGGCGCCCGCACCCCGGGTGTCACCCCCGTACGCGCCGTGCCCGCCCGCACCCCGCCGCCCTACTGCCGGGCGAGCCTGGGGTCCCGGTGGGCGGCGCGGTGCGGTGCGGCTGTCGTCCCGTAGCGGAACTCCTGGAGCTGTTCCGCCATCGGGTACCACTGTTTGTCGCAACGGCAGCACCACCAGCGCCAGTTGTCCCAGTCGGTGTCGGTGTGCGTGGTGTCCTTCCACAGCCGGTCGTTGCAGTCGGGCGTGGGGCAGGTCGGCGGCAGGGGCATGACGAGCCTTTCGTCGGTGACGGCTGCCAGCCTTCTGCGCCCGCCACCGCGCCGTGCCGTGGTTCGCCGCCCGCCACCCGAACGGGTAGGCGCCGGGCACGCACGGGACGGCGGAAAGCCCCACGGCACGGCGGAAGGACCCACGGGACGACGGAGACGCGCGCGGCACGACGGAAAACGGCCCCGGGCCGTCGCACACGGTGTGCGACGGCCCGCGACCGTTCGCGAGTCCCCCGGCAGCCCGAGCCCGAGTGACTCCAGGAACAGGGCAGCGTCAGCCGCTGACCCGGTCGTAGTACGCCTTGGCGGTCTTCCGGCACTGCCGGCGCTCCGCGTCCGTCTTGTGCGGCTGCACGGCGCACTGGTTGTTCATGTCGAACAGGAAGGCCTTGTCCACGCGCCGCTCGTGCTTCGAGTGCCGGAATGCCTCCTTGCCCATCATTTTCTTGTAGTTGCGGTATCCGAAATCATGCCGTGCACATGACAACTTGAAGTTGAAGCCGCCCGGCTTGTCCGCGAGCTTCGTGCACCAGTCGGTGCTCCAGATGAATCCCCAACGGTCGACCCCGGACTGGGCGAGTTCACGCGTACGACGCCAGTCCTTGACGCTCGTCGTGGTGGAGCGGGTCAGCTGGTGGAGCCGCTGGTACTTGGCCTGCTTGCTCGGGCCGGCTTTCGCCGTGGCGGCGGCGCCGTCGGCAGGAGCGCCGTCGGCGGCGACGGCCGCACCCGACCCCGCGAGAAGAACGCCGGCTGCCGCGACCGACGCGAAAGTACTGCGCTTGATGAGCATGTCGTCCCCGTTTTCTGTTCTCTGTGGCCCTGACAGCGCCTGCGGAATGCGGCGCTGCCAGGGGGTCGAGAACATCATCCGGCGCGGCCTGCGGCACCGCCATCGTCTCTTTGGGAGGTGTCCGTCAGAACAGTGTCACCGGGCTCCGGCCGGACAGAGCACGTCGTGGTGGAGGACAGCGATGACCACCGCCTCAAGGCGGGTGCGCAGGCCCAACTTGCCGATGATGTGCGCGATATGAGCCTTGACCGTGCGCTCGGCGATGCCCAGCCGGCGGGCGAGAGGGCCGTTGGGCAGTCCCTCGCCGAGCAACAGCAGCACCTGTCGCTCGCGGGCCGTCAAGCCGTCGAGCTCCGGCACCTCGTGGGCGAAGTGTCCCGCGAGCCTGCACGGACAGTGCGCAGTCGTGATCTCGCCGGCACCGTCACAGTGGCCAACAGCCTCCGCTTCCTGGATCGTCACAGCGATCGTCACCTTCCCCGTAGTCCCCGTTGTTCCCCGTTGTAGTCAAGAAGCGGTGAATGCCGGGCAGGGCAGTTCACCTGCGCGCGCCGGCACCACGCACGACGGGGTCCTGTCGTCACACTGCCGCCGTCGCCCGAGGGCTACGGCGGCAGTGTGACGACAGGACCCCGGTCGGTCACGCGACTTCAGTACTTGCTGATGCAGGAGAGCTTGACCGTCCCGGTCTTGGCATTGGGAATGCTGTGCTTGATGCTCCAGGCCTCCACCCGCCACTTCACGGAACGCATCTCGGTCGGGGTCGCGCGGTCCGTCACGAGGACCTGCTGGGAACCGCCGAAGTTGTGCGTGTGCAGCGCGCCGCCGCTCGTCGACTTGAACCGGTGCTTCATGTTGCCGATTCCGCCGGAGGAGATGTAGACGGTCTTACCCGCGGGGCAGCTCTTGGTGCCGGACTTCTTCTGGCTGAGCTTGTCCGACGCCTTTCCGACCCGCCACCCCTGCGTGCTGCAATAGCCGTACACCTTGCTCAGGTTCTTCCCGTTCCCGTAGGTCGAAGTGACCTTCCACTTCACGGACTTGCGCCAGGTGGGAACGGTCCGCGTCGAGATGCCGTCGGGCGTGTGCCGCCACACCCGGGACACCAGGTGGCCGCCCTTGGGCTTCCAGGACACCCGCGAGGCACCGGCCGCCGAGTCCCAGATCCAGGCGGTCTCGCCCTTCTTGCGGCAGTTGAGCGTGCCGCTCTTCGAGTGGAATCCACCGGCCTTGACGGCTGCGGCGGGCTGCTTCGCGGCGGCCGGGGCCGCCTTCACGGGGCTGGCCTGCGCCGATTCGCTGCCCAGCACCGGCGTCAGGACAGCGGTACCGACGGCGAGTGCGCACACCGACGTGGCCACTCGACGGGGGAGTCCCATACGCGTCCAATCTCTTGTCAGGTCTGACATGAACACCACCCACAGTAGGGGCGGTTTTCAGACCCCGCTATTGGCCGAAAGGGCAACGCCGGACTCCCCGCAGGGCTTCGGCGCAGGCGTCCATGCCGCCCCTTCGTACAATATCGGCGGGCGGTCAATTGCCTTACTCTCTGCGGGAGTTGGTTGCAGGAACGACAAAGGCATGCAACTCCCACCGGAGGTAATCAGCACGTGTTGAAGCAAACGGGGAAGGCGCTCCTCATCGGCGCCACCGCGGCGCTCGCCGTCACGACCGCGGCGCCGGCCAACGCCCAGACCGGGACCCAGGCCGCGGCCGCGGCCGCGAAGGTCAGCAAGCACCAAGAGGTCCGCTGCGTCAAGCAGAACGGCCGGACCTGCGCCTACTCGGTCTCCTTCTTCTACTGGAACAAGAAGGGCTCCGACAAGCGCGGCCTGAACTACGTCCAGACGGCCCGGTCTCCGTACAAGGCGGGCAAGGCCCGCTGGCTGTACAAGCAGCCGGGCGGCAGGACCCACGTCGGCCAGAGCTGGCGCAAGGCCCACGCGATTCACGGCGCCAACACCGCCGAGGTCGACTGGGGCAAGCCGGGGGCCACCGTGGGGCCGAAGTTCCGCAAGGGCACTCTGGTCTGCGTGCAGTGGAAAAATGTCGCGAAGAAGGCATGCCACACGCTCAAGTAGCCCGCGCCGACAGAAGTCGGCGCAGTCGGCCAGAGCGAGAGGGGGTGCCCGCACGGTGTGCGGGCACCCCCTCTCGGGTCACGAGTCAAGCCACGTCGCCTACTTGGGCAACCACGCCTGCCACGTCGACTTATGCCCTTCGACCCACTTCTTCGCCGCGTCCTGCGGGGACATCTTCTTGTCGGCGATGTCGAGGGCGACCTCGCTCTGGTCGGCCTCGGTCCACTTGAAGTTCTTCAGAAAGGCCGCCGCCTTGCCGCCGTGCTTGGCGAAGTTGGCGTTGAAGTACTTCTGGAGCGGCGTGTGCGGGTAGGCGCACTTGATCTTCTTCAGGTCGGCGTCGCAGCCCTCCTTGTACTCGGGCAGCTTCACCTCCGTCATCGGCACCTTCTTGAACAGCCACTGCGGCTTGTACCAGTACGTCAAGAACGGCTTCTTCGCCTTGGCGAACTGCTTGATCTGGGTGATCTGCGACGCCTCGGAGCCCGCGAAGACGACCTTGTAGTCCAGGCCGAGGTTCTTCACGAGGGCCTTGTCGTTCGTGACGTACGACGGGGAGCCGTCCATCAACTGCCCCTGGCTGCCGCTCTCCGCGGTACGGAACTGCTTCGCGTACTTGTTGAGGTTCTTCCAGTTGGTGACGTCCGGGTGCTTCTTCGCGAAGTACGTGGGGACGTACCAGCCGATGTGGCCGGTCACGCCGACGTCGCCGCCGGGCGCGATCGTCTTCTTGTCCTTGACGTACCGCTGCTCCTGGTCCGGGTGGCCCCAGTCCTCCATGATCGCGTCGACGCGGCCCTGGCTGAGTGCGTCCCAGGCGGGGACCTCGTCGATCTGGACCCGGTCGACGCGGTAGCCCAGCTCGTGCTTGAGCAGGTACTCGGCAACCGACACGTCCGCCTGGGCACCCACCCAGTTCTGGACGGAGAGCGTCACGGTCTTGGCGCCCGCCGCGTTCGCGTACGGGGACGCCTGCTTGGTCATGTCGGCGGCGCCGCACCCGGAGAGCGCAAGCAGGGCGCCGGTTGCGGTCACTGCGCTCAGTACACGCGTACGTACTCGCATATCAGGCTCCCTTCTTCGCGCCGTGATCCCGGCGTGCCGTGGGCTGCGTCACCCGGTCCAGCATCAGGCCGAGGCAGACGATGGCCACGCCGCCCACCATGCCGGTCGCCAGGTCGCCCTGCGCGATGCCGAACACGACGTCGTAGCCGAGCGCGCCACCGCCGACCAGAGCGCCGATGACGACGACGGCGAGGACCAGGACGACCGCCTGGTTCAGGGCGAGCAGGAGCGCGGGGCGGGCCAGCGGGAGCTGGACCTGCCGCAGCTGCTGCCAGTTGGTGGCACCGAGCGAACGCGAGGCCTCGAGGGCGGCCGCGTCGACCTGGCGCAGGCCCTGCGTGGTGATGCGGATGACGGCGGGCAACGCGTACACGACGGCCGCGGCGACCGCGGGGGCCCGGCCGATGTCGAAGAGCATGACGACCGGGATCAGGTACACGAACTGCGGCATCGTCTGGCAGACGTCGAGCACCGGGCGAAGCAGCCGTTCGAGGCGCTGGCTTCTGGCGGTCGCGATACCGATCGCGAAGCCGAGGACAACCGTGAAGGCGACGCCCGCGAGGACCTGTGCGAGCGTGTCGAGGGACTTGTCCCAGACTCCGAGGACGCCGATTCCGGCCATCGCGAGGACGGCGGTCAGGGCGGTCTGCCAGGTGCCGATCAGCCAGGCGAGGGCCGCGACGACGAGCAGCACCAACACCCAGGGCAGGCCCTGGAGTCCGTCGCGGACCGGGTTGAGGACCCAGGTGGTGAAGTGCGCGGCCCAGTCGGCGGTGCCACCGACGACGGGCAGGCCGGTGTGGAGGTGGTCGACCATCCAGTCCTTGGCGGTGTTGACCGGCTCGACGATGTCCACCGTCCAGCTCTCCGGCCAGTCCAGACGGTCGGCGAACCGCGCGGCGAGCGCGACGGCCACGGTCACCACGGCGGCCACGGACCAGCCGCGCCAGCCGCGCAGCGGCGAGGTGTCCTCGGCGGACTGCGCGCCGGGACTGTCCTCTCCGAGAGCGGCCGTGACGCGGTCGAGGACCACGGCGAGGAGCACGATCGGGATGCCGGCCGCGAGGGCCGCGCCGACATCCACGGTGCCGAGCGCCTGGTAGACGCGGTCACCGAGACCGGCACCACCGATCATCGACGCGATGACGGCCATGGAGAGCGCCATCATGATCGTCTGGTTGAGGCCGAGCAGAAGCTCCTTGCGGGCCAGCGGGATACGGGCCGAGAGCAGGCGCTGGCGGGCGGTGGTGCCCAGCGAGGTCACGGCTTCCATCACGCCGGTGTCGGCGCCGCGCAGGCCGAGCGCGGTGAGGCGGGCCATCGGCGGAGCCGCGTAGATGACGGTCGCGATGGTCGCGGCGGGGACGCCGGGGCCGAAGATCAGGGAGACCGGAAGCAGATAGGAGAAGGCCGGAAGGATCTGCATGGTGTCGAGGACCGGCCGCAGGAGGCGGAAGATCCGGTCGCTCAGGCCCGCGGCGAGCCCCATGACGATGCCGAGCACGACGGCGAAGACGACGGACACGACCATCAGGGCGAGGGTCTGCATCGTCGGCACCCACATGCCGAGCAGTCCGCACACACCGAACGAGGCGGTGGTGAGGACGGCGAGCCGCACGCCCGCGACCCGCCAGGCGACCAGCGCGGCGCCGGCTACGACACCGGCCCAGCCGCCCGCGAGGAGCACCAGGTAGACGGCGCGTACCGACACCACGATGCCGTTGGAGAGGTGCCCGAGGAAGTAGGCGAACAGCCAGTGGCTGTCGCGGTTGTCGATGATCCAGTCGTTGGCCTTGCCGAGCGGCCCGGAGACATCGACGGTCAGGTCCGAGGGCCACAGGGCGCCGGGCCACTGGGCGTGGACCAGCGGGACCAGGACCGCCGCGGCGACGGCGAGCACCAGGAGCTTGGCGAGGCCACGGCGGCGCAGCAGGGCCTGCACCGGACCGGTCTTGGTATCGGCGTCGGCCACACGGGGCGTGGCGGTGGTGGGGGCGGTGGTACTCATGCGCGCCCCCGCTTCACGGTGCCGGTGGGCATGTTCAGGGCGGCGCAGCGCTGGGCCTCGCGCCAGTGGCGCAGCAGGGCGGCGCGCATCCGGGCCCGCGGCGTGGCCGCGGGAGCTCTGGAACCGACGGCGCGCACGGCGCCGCGGGGGGTGGAGGCGGCGTACATCAGGCGGCCACCCCACCGTGCTGCTCGCTGTCGAGCCGGGCGACCACGTTCAGCAGGCACTCGTGGTCGACGATGCCCAGGCACCGGCCGCCGTCGACGACGCGGACCGCACCGCCGGAGCGGACGACCGCCTCGATGGCGTCGGAGATCAGGGTGTCGGGGCCCAGCGCGGGACCCTCGTCGGCCTCGCCGGCCTCGGCCGGACGCATGGCCCGGCGCACGGTCAGCACCTGCTCGCGCGGAACGTCACGGACGAAGTCGCGGACGTAGTCGTCGGCCGGGGAGCCGACGATCTCCTCGGGGGTGCCGAGCTGGACGATCTCGCCGTCGCGCATCAGGGCGATCCGGTCGCCGATCCGCAGCGCCTCGGCGAGGTCGTGGGTGATGAAGACCATCGTCCGGCCCTCCTCGCGGTGCAGGCGGACGACCTCTTCCTGCATATCGCGCCGGATGAGCGGGTCGAGCGCGCTGAACGGCTCGTCGAAGAGCAGGACCTCGGGGTCGACGGCGAGCGCACGGGCCAGGCCGACGCGCTGCTGCTGGCCACCGGAGAGCTGGCCGGGGCGGCGCTTCTCCATACCGGCCAGGCCGACCTTGTCGACCATCTCGTTGGCCTTCTCGCGACGCTCCGTCTTGCCCATGCCCTGGATCTCCAGGCCGTAGGCGACGTTGTCGACGACGGTGCGGTGCGGCAGCAGGCCGAAGTGCTGGAAGACCATGGCGGCGCGGCGGCGGCGCAGTTCGCGCAGCGCGTTGCGGTCCATGGCGCGGACATCCTCGCCGTCCATCTCCAGGTCACCGCTGGTCGGCTCGATCAGCCGGGTCAGACACCGCACGAGGGTGGACTTGCCGGAGCCGGACAGGCCCATGACGACGAAGACCTCGCCCTTGTGGACGTCGAAGGAGACATCGCGGACGGCGGCCACACAGCCGGTCTGCTCGCGCAGTTCCTGGGCGCTCAGTCCGGCGACCGAGGAGTCCTCAGGTATGCGCTCGGCTTTGGGGCCGAAGACCTTCCAGAGGTTGCGGACGGAGAACACGACCTCACGGCCGTCGGACGCCTCGGTGGCGGTGGCGTCCTCGGACGTGCGGGCGTTGGGTATCTCGGATGCGCCGGCGGAGGTGGTAGCCATCACGCATCACCTCCCTGGGTCGGGGCCTTATGGAGCAGTTCGGCGCACTTCTCCCCCACCATGAGCACGCCCAGCATCGGGTTGACCGCGGGCATCGTCGGGAAGACGGAGGCGTCGGCGATACGGATGCCGGACAGTCCGCGGATCTTCAACTCGGGGTCGACCACGGCCAGCTGGTCGTCGGCGGCGCCCATCTTGCAGGTGCCGGCCGGGTGGTAGACGGTGTGGGCCGCCTTGCGCACCAGCTCGCTGATCTCCGCGTCGTCGGTGACCTCGGGGCCGGGGAAGACCTCGCGCTTGAGCCACTTCTTGAACGGCTCGGCCTGGGCGACCTTGCGGGCCAGCTTGATGCCGTCGACGAGGGTCTTGCCGTCGTAGTCGCCCTCGTCCTCGAAGTACCGGAAGTCGAGCGCCGGCTTGGCCTCGGGGTCGGCGGAGGTGAGGTAGAGCCGTCCGCGGGAGCGGGACTTGGGGATGTTCGGCGTCATCGACACCCCGTGCTCGGGGCGCTCGTAGCCCAGCCGCTCGGGGTTGTCGGTGAACGGGATCTGGTAGAAGTGGAACATCAGGTCGGGGCCCTTGTGCTCCGGGTCCCGCTTGACGAACAGGCCCGCGTCGGAGTCCATCGCGGAGTTCCCCGGGATCGGCCCGTCGGTCTCCCAGACGATCACCGACTCGGGGTGGTCGATGAGGTTCTCGCCGACGCCCGGCAGGTCGAGCACACAGGGCAGGCCGAGCGCTTCGAGGTCCTTCTTCGGGCCGATGCCCGAGTGCATCAGCAGCCGCGGGGTGTCGACGGCACCGGCGCACACCAGCACCTCACGGGCGGCCTCGACGTAGACCTCCTCGCCGTCCTTCGTCCGGACGTGGACGCCCTTGGCGGTCGTCCCGTCCAGCTCCAGCTTGTGCGCCCAGGTCTCCAGCATCAGCGTGAGGTTCGGGCGGTCGCCGGCCTCGATGTGCGGGTGGAGGTAGGCGACCGAGGCGGAGGAGCGCTTGTTGTTCTCCGGGTGGTAGGAGAGGTCGAAGAAGCCGACGCCCTCCTCGAAGGGCTGATCGTTGAAGCCGACGACCTCGGGCACGCCCAGGGCGCTCTTGGTGGCCTCGATCCAGTCGGTGGCGATCTGGTTCTGGTCCTTCTTGGCCACCCGCACGACGTTGTTGCGCAGCTTGCCGAAGTACGGGTCCATGTTCTTGGCGCCCCACCCGGCCGCGCCCGCCGCTTCCCACTCGTCCCAGTCGGACGGCAGCGGCTTGAACGAGATCAGCGTGTTGTGCGAGGAGCAGCCACCCAGAACCTTGGCGCGGCTGTGCAGGATGTGCGAGTTGCCGCGCGGCTGCTCGGTGGTCGTGTACTCGTAGTCCAGCTCGCCGCCGAGCAGGCCGAGCCACTTGCGCAGCGTCAGGACGTCCTCGCGGTCGATGTCGGACGGGCCGCCCTCGATGACGGCGACCGTGACGTCCGGGTCCTCGGTGAGGCGGGAGGCGATGACGGAACCGGCGGTTCCGCCTCCGACTACGACGTAGTCATACACAGGCATTGGGGGTGCTCCTTCTTGCAATGTGCGTGGCGCGGGTGGTGCCAAGTGAGGGGCCGGGTGTCAGCCCGCGAACCAGCGCACCGGCTCCGGCCGGAGGTTCTCGTAAATGTGCTTGCTCTCGCGGTACTCGTCCAGACCCGCGGGGCCCAATTCCCTGCCGATGCCGGACTTGCCAAAGCCGCCCCACTCCGCCTGCGGGAGGTAGGGGTGGTAGTCGTTGATCCAGACCGTGCCGTGCCGCAGCCGGGCGGCGACCCGGCGGGCGCGCGCGGTGTCGCCGGAGAAGACCGCGCCGGCCAGGCCGTACTCGGTGTCGTTGGCGAGCGCGACGGCCTCGTCCTCGGTGGTGAAGGTCTCGACCGTGAGGATCGGCCCGAAGGTCTCCTCGCGGATCACCTTCATCTCGCGGTGGCAGCCGTCGAGCACGGTCGGCGCGTAGAAGTAGCCGGTGGCCGGACGGACGTCGGACGGCTTGGGCCGGGTGCCGCCGCAGCGCAGCTGGGCGCCCTCGGCGAGCGCGGAGGCGACGTAGGCCTCGACCTTGTCGAGCTGCTGCTGGGAGACGAGGGGGCCGCACTCGACGCCGTCCTCGGTGCCCCGGCCGAGCTTGATCTTCTCGGCCCGGCGGGCGAGCTCGGAGACGAAGCGGTCGCGCACCGACTCCTCGATGATCAGCCGGGCGCCGGCCGAGCAGACCTGCCCGCTGTGGATGAACGCGGCGTTCAGTGCCTGGTCGACGGCGGTGTCGAAGCCCTCGTCGGTGGCGCAGGCGTCGGCGAACACCACATTGGGGTTCTTGCCGCCCAGCTCCAGGGCGATCTTCTTGGCGCCGGAGACCGCGGCCGCGCCGGCCTTCGTCCCGCTGACCAGGCCGCCGGTGAAGGAGAACAGGTCGACGTCCGGGTGCTCGGCCAGCCGCTGGCCCACCGGAAGGCCCGCGCCGGTGACGATGTTGGCGACCCCGGCCGGCAGCCCGGCCTCGACCAGCAGCTTGACCAGGTGCACGGTCGACAGCGGGGTGACCTCGCTGGGCTTGATCACAAAAGTGTTGCCGGCCGCGAGGGCCGGCGCGATCTTCCAACTCGCCTGGAGCAGCGGGTAGTTCCACGGCGTGATGAGCGCACAGACACCGACCGGCTCGTGCACGACGATGCTGTGCACGTCCGGCGAACCGGCGTCGACGACCCGGCCGCCGCTCTCGTTCATCACCAGGTCGGCGAAGTACCGGAAGGCGTTGGTGACGTCATCGACGTCGACCCGGCCCTCCTCCAGCGTCTTGCCGGTGTCCCGGCTCTCGATGAGGGCGATCTCCTCACGGTCTCGCTGGAGCAGGTCAGCGACCCGGCGCAGCAGCGCGGAGCGCTCGGCGACGGCCGTACGGGGCCAGGCCCCGGTGCCACCGTCGAAGGCCCGGCGGGCGGCCGCGACCGCCGCGTCGGCGTCCTCGGCACCCCCCTCGGACACCAGCTGGAGCGTCGTCGCGTCGGCGGGGTCGAGGACCTCCCGCGTTTCGCCGGATGCGGCGGGGAGCCACACCCCGTCTACGTGAATGGTCTCGATTGACGACACGTCGTTCTGCCTTCCGGTTACCGATCTGTTCCCACTGGTGCAACCACTGGCGTCACCAGCAACGGGGACCCCTCCCCTGAAGCGGCGGACCTATGCCCAAACGTTCATCGAAAGTGAGCCGACTCACTCAATGTGCGACTGAATGTCCCGGAACGTACCCTGAATAGCCGTATGTCCTTGGCAGGCAGTCCCCTCGGGACCGGAGGTGCCGAGATGACCAGCAGACGGCGTGCCGCCACCGCCACCACCGCCCTGACCTGTGGCGTGGCCCTGTTCGCCGGGGCCGCCTGCACAGGAGCCGCGGCGGCCGCCGCATCGGACGGCGGCGAAGGCGATCTCGCGAACAAATCCGCCCAGCAGATCTCCGACGATTCCCTCCATCAACTGGTCGACGCGAAGTCCCTGCGGTTGCGCACCCAGACCAGTGCCGATCCCACCAAGCTCGACCTCACCCTCGACCGCGCCGGCAACTGCACGGGCGCCATCAGCAAGGGAGAGCTCGGCAGCGTCGAGCTCGTCAAGCGCGGAAACCAGGTCTGGATGAAACCGGACGCGGCCTTCTGGACGAGCCAGCTGCCCGGCAAGGAGGGCGCCGACGCGGCGGCGAAGTACAAGGACACGTTCCTGCACGGCACGACCAAAAACGCCTTTCTCCGGGGCCTGTCCGCCGCCTGTGACCTCAAGGCGTTCCAGAAGTCGGCCGTGGCCCCCGGAAAGCCCCCCTCGGGCGCCCCCTCGCGCTCACCGTCACCCTCCGTCGCCCTCGTCAAGGGCCGCCCGACCACCCACGAGGGCGCCCGTGTGCTCCCCGTCATCAAGAAGGCCCAGGGCGCCGTCCAGACCCTCTACGTGGCCATCGACGGCAAGCACTACCCCCTCAAACTCACCGCCGAGGTCGACCACCAGACCGGCACCATCCTGATGAGCAACTACGACGCCCCGGTCTCCGTCAAGACCCCCGCCCCCGGCGAGACGGCCGACATCTCGGCACTGGAGGAGCTGCTCCAGGGGCCGAGGTCAGGGTCGGGGAAGACGTGACCCGTGCGTGCGGTACGTAACCGTTCGTACATACGTATCGTTGGACCGTGCCCCTCCCCGCGCCCGCGCGGCAGCGGGGAGGGGCGGCACGGTGACCATCGAACTGACCGACAGGACCGAGATGGCCGAGAGCGGTGAGCTGGACAACCCGTTCGAGCGGCTGGATCAGATGCACATCCCCGAGGGCTACAAGGTGGAGATCGTCGAGGGGAACGTGCATGGAATTCCCCGACTTCTCCCTCTCCACCGAAGGGTTCCCCCGGGACTGACCCGGCTCACGCCGCCCCGTCGGACGGACGGCTCGCCGCCGGGATGGCGCAGTTGTCGGAGAAGCCCTGGCTGCGCAGGCCCATGGCGCTGTTCACGCGCGAGCGCAGGTTTTCCACCGCCACCATGGTGGTCAGCTCGACGAACGCCGCATCGCCCAGCCGCCTGCGCAGGCTCTCGGCCAGCTCGTCGGTCACGTCCGGAGGGGTCGCGGTCATGGCTTCCGCGTACTCCATGACCCAGCGCTCCAGCTCGGTGAACGACTCCTCGTGCGCGCGCCAGTCCGGCACCTTGCTGATCTTCTCCAGCGGCAGTCCGAGCTGGTCGGCGTGCCAGTAGCCGAAGTCCACACACCACGAGCAGCCGATCGTCGCCGCTGATGCCAGCTCCGCCAGATGCTTCAGCGCCGGGTCCAGCGCCTTCCACCGCGCCACTTTGTTCTCGAAGGAGAAGTAGGAGCGGAGGATCCTGGGGTGGTGGCCCAGCGCCAGGGCGGGCTGCATCACCTTGCCGTAGGTGCGCCGCGAGTACCACGCCGCCAGTCGCAGGGTGAGTGTGCGCCGGGGCGTGAGGGAGATGCGTGCCATGGCAGTGCCTCCTGGGGCGGAAGTGCGTTCGGATTCGCTGAGGGTGTCCCCTCACCTCCCCGACGTTCCGGCGCCGCCGGATGTGACATCCGATGTGACATCCCCGGAGCCGTCACCCGCGCTGCCGAACCGGAGGAGCCGCGGGCGGCGGCCCGGACGACAATGCAGGCATGGCTGACACAGCGGCGAAAGCGGTGCTCGAAGGCGGCCCCGACGAGCTCCCCGAGCGGATCGTGCCCGTCGATCCTCCCGGGAGCGAGCTGAAGGTCCCGTTCCGTAACGGCTACGAACACTTCCGGGCCACCAGCCGGCAGAAACACACCGCCGAGGGGGCCCTTCCCGTCTACGAGTGGTGGGAGCGTACGGAGCTGCCCGGGTAGTGACGCTCCGCGGGCCCTGCGCAGCGAGCCGCCCTGCGCAGCGGGCCGTGCGCGGCGCGCGGCGCTCAGTTGCCGGGAACGAAGGTCCGCAGGATGTTCTGCTGGGTCCACTCCTGATCCGGCCAGTCGGCCTCCGGGCCCAGGACGAGTACGGCGAACTGACGGCCGTCGGCGACGGTGAAGGCACAGTCGACGACCTTGACCCGCTCATGGAGACGCTCGCTGTCATAGGCGTAGACCAGTTGGGTGGCGTCGGTGCCGGGTCCCGGGTACCCCAGTGGTTCGAGGCTTATTTCCTTGTAGCCGGGGTTGCCCGACAGCCCCCGCGACGCCGTCTCCAGCGCCTCGTACGGGGTGGTGTCCGGTTCGCTGATCTGGAAGATCTGCACCAGCCGGCGGTCGTCCGGCGCGGTGTAGAACACCCCGGTCCTGCGCTCGCTGCGCTTCCAGCTGCCGGGTACGGCCAGCGTGAAGCCCTTCTTGTCGTGGACAAGGCGGTAGCCGTCGGGAAGCTCGGTGGAGACGGGGGTGGGAGTCCTCGTTCCGGCCGTGGCGCTGGTGGGTGCGGCGGTGGCCGTGTTCTCCGAGGCGGAGGCCTTGGTTCGGGCCGCCGGGCGGGCGGCGGCCGGGTCGTCGCCGGTGTGACCCCAGAGCAGATAGCCGCCCCCGACGGCCGCCGCGATCACCGCCACCGCCACGCCGGCGACCAGAGCCGTGGTGCGGTGCCGGGCACCGGGTACGGGCTCGAAGGCAGGCGCGGAGTCGAAGTACGGGTCGGCGGCAGGTCCGGGGGCTGAGAACGGGCCGGTGTCGTGTGCCGGGGCAAAGAGGTGCTCGGGGAGAGGGGTGCGGGCGAAGGGCGGATCGGTGTCGCGTGCGGGGGCGAAGAGGGGGTCGGGTGCGGGTGCGGGTAACGGGTCGGTGGCAGGGAGCGGGTCGGTGGCAGGCGGGGGCACAGCGCCCGTCGGAGTACCCCCCGCCGACGGCGTGAAGGACGGCCGGGGCGGCATCGGCCCCGTGTAGGGCGCGGGCGGCGGGGTGCCGTCCTCCCAGCTCTGGGTCTCGTCGTTCCAACGGGCCTGCCCGCCACGCTTCATCGTCAGCCTCCCACCAGGGTCGCGACCGCCTGGCTCACCGCGGCACCGGAGGCCAGCAGCCCCACCACGGCACCGGCGTCCGTGAGCGCCGTACGCAGCCGGGCCAGCCGGCCGGGGCCCGCCGCACCGCTGTCCGCGATCTCCGCCTCGGTCTCGGCGAGTTCCCCGCTCAGCGCCGTGATCTGCGGGCTCTCCACCGCCCGGGACAGATCGTCGCGCAGCGCCCGGACGGCGCGCAGCAGCTCCTCCTGCGCCGGGTCCGCAGGGGCGGCCCCGCCCTCGTAATGGGTCACGGTGTTGTGGTCGCCGATGGCGAAGGCACCCCGGACACTGCCGATGTGGATGCCCTTGCCGCGCTCGTCAGCCGTTGCCACGCTTGGCACTTCCCTTCGTCTCGGCGCCGCGCCGGGTGGTGGAGTGGTGGGTGATCGTGTTGTGGTCGCCGATGCCGACGGCGCCCTGGGCGGACTCGACGTAGACGCCGCCCTCGGCGACATGCACGATCCGCTGCTCGAACTCCTCGGTCCGGTAGCCGGCCTCGTGCAGTGCCGTGGTCACCCCGGCCGCCACCCGCTGCTGAATGGTCTTCAGATAGCGGGCGACATCCATGTCCTGGAAGAGCGAGGACTCCCCGTAGGAGCCCAGCTCGCGCACGGAGGCGCCGGGCCCCTCGGGCAGCGCCGCGCCATGTCCCGCGGTGGCCAGCCGCCAGGCCGACAACAGGCCGCTGACCAGCGTGCCGAGGGCGTGTCCGACGGAACGGGGGGTGCGGGCCAGGGCCCACACCGTCTTGCCGAAGTGGTGGTGGTGACGGTACTGGTGGGCGATCCGGTCGGCGTCCTGGAAGAGCTGCCGCAGCGGCCACAGCACATGCGGCGCGACCTCCAGCATCAGCATCCCGCCCTGGGTGTGCACCCGGACGAAGAGCGTGGTGACGACGCCCTCGTTCCAGCCGCCGACCCGGATGCGCAGGAAGTGCCGGCGGGTCTCGCCGCCCTCCTCCACGGCCCGCACTCGGTGCTCCTCGAATGCCACCGGCGCGTACGGCGCCGCCTCCCGGCTCGGCAGCCCCTCGGCCGGCAGGAACACACACTCGTCGATCTCCATCGCGCGCAGCCGGTCGCGCACCGCGGCCGCCACCTCGGGCGAACCGTGCGGCGACGGCACCCGCAGCGCCGCCACCAGCGGCACGATCCGGGCCAGGATGGCGCTGTTGTCCAGCGGCTCGGCCTCCCGGTCCGCCCGGGGGTTCAGCTCCACCGACAGCGACCAGGTCTTGTACGGGTAGCCGGCGCCGCAGAACGGGTCGGCGGCCCGGTACATCACCAGCGGCCCGTGCTGCTCGATCCGCACCCGTTCCCGCAGCCGCCGGAAACGGTAGCCCTCGGACCGTTCGGCGGGGTCGGACATGACATCGGGGAAGCGTTCCCGGGACAGTTCGCGCGCCAGCACCCGGGCGAACTGCCCGCGTTGCAGACCGACCAGCACGGCCACGGCCAGCGGCAGCAGCAGCGCGACCCACACCGCGGACAGGAAGCCGCTCACTGCGCCGTACGGGGTGCCGAGGCCGGAGCCGTAGGAGCTGTATCCCGCCCCGTTGCCGTAGAACGAGCCGGACGCGTCGTCCGAAAACAGCGAGGAGAACGGCCATCCCACGCCCAGGATGCCGATCCCGGCGCCGAACACCGCCACCAGCAGCAGCGACAGAACGAAGAAGGCCAGCGTCAGCCGCCCGTACCAGCGCAGCACGAAGGAGAGGAAGCGGGCCGCCACCTGCGGGATCGGCGCCCGGCGGACCACGCGGCCCAGCGCCATGAGGATGACGGGGAAGAGGTAGAGCGCCGCGAGACCGGAGGTCAGCGGCAGGGCCACGATCCACAGCAGCAGGATCCCCGCCGCCCAGCCCAGTTGGAGCCGCCGGGCGCGCAGCGCGTGGGCGAGGACACGGGCGGCGTCGATGCCCAGGGAGGGCGCGGCGAACCGCTCCTCGTGGACGTACAGCTCGTCGATGACCGCGTCACGGAAGGTGTCGTCCATGTACGTCCCGGCACACAGCAGCCGGGTGGCCTCGCTGGCGCCCGGCGGGATCGGGGGGAGCTGCGCCGGGGGCGGGGAGCCGCCGGCCTCCTTCCGTAACCACTGCGGACCGCCCGGATCACCAGGCTGCGCAGGCACATCCGTCCGAGCCATCGGCTTCCCCCATCACCACACCAACGAGCCACCGCTGCGGGCCTGTTGGACAGACGGACTGCCGGTTCCGGCCGCGGCGGTACGGAAACCGCAGCATAGGGGAGCGGAGCGTTCCGTGTCAGCGCGATAACGCAAGGTCGCCAAGCGGGTCAGACGGCCGCAGGGAACTCCCCGCTCTTGAGCGCCGCGACGAAGGACGACCAGCCGCCCGTCGGGAAGACCAGCACGGGGCCGTGCGGGTCCTTGCTGTCACGAACGGGGACGGCGTCGGGGATACCGGGGGCTACTTCGATGCAGTTGCCGCCGTCGCGGTCGCTGTAGCTGCTCTTCATCCAGGTGAGCGCCACTTCGATGCAGTTGCCGCCGTTTGCGCCGCTGTAGCTGCTCTTGGTCCAGGTCACCACGCTGAGTTCGTGCCTGCCCATGCTGCTCGTACCCCTCCATCACGTCGCTGATCAAAGCGGCGGACTCGCGGGCTGACGGAGCGTCGGCCCTGAGCACATCATAGGTCTGACGATGGCTCGCACACACGGCCGGATCGTCGTTGAAATGCCCACGATCCAACGACTCCGAGTAGACCCAGCTGTGGCCGTCGGGCAGCGCGATCAGCGACAAGGAAGTGTCGGGGCGGTCAATATCAGGGCGGCCCGCGGGCGCGATCTGGATGCGGATGTTGGGCAGTTGGCCCACGGTCAGCAGATGTGCGCACTGGTCTCGCATCACATCCGGACTCCCCACCACATTACGCAGACAGCTCTCGTCCAGTACGGCCATGTACAGCGGGCCACCCACAGCAAGGAAGCGCCGTTGTCGGCTCATGCGGGCCCGGACGCGGTCCTCCACTTCGTCGACACTCGCGATTCGACGGGCAAACAGTGCGTACGCGTAGTCGGGCGTCTGAAGCAACCCCGGCATAGCGTGTACCTGGTACTCGTGCACAGCGAGGGCCTTGGCATCCATCTCAGCCCTGCGCTCGAACCAGTCCGGATGCTCGACCTCCGGATACCAGTCGATCCGCCCCCATAACCGCAGCAGCACTCCGCCCGTACTGAGCAAGCCGTCGCACTGCTTGGCGAACGTGTCCTGCGGGACGCGCGTGCCCGCCTCCACGCGGGCCACCTGCGAGCGGTCACACGGGATCTTGTTCGACAACTCCTCCTGCGTGAAGCCCGCCGCCTCCCGGAAGTGCCTCAAGACCTCCCCGAACACGGCGGCATTGGTGGCTGCCGGACCACTCGTGGCGTTGCGTCGTCGTCGGCTCACCGCATCCCCCTTGGTGCCAGATGGTGAGTGTCACGCGTCTGACGTTGCGACCCGCACTACGGGGCGCAACGCTGAACACACCCAACGTAACGGGTCGTTCGGCCGACCGCGCCGCCTTCTTGCGCAACCAACTTCTGGGAGTCATTGAGCATGAGTTACGACCGGGATGCCGTACCCGCGCACATGCCGGGGCTGCGCCTGCTGCCGTGGGAGAGCGAGGGCGGGAAGCCGTGCTTCTTGTCGGCGGACGGGGCCGGGAGTGTGCTGTCGCGGCTGGCCGATGAGATCGAGGCGGAGCAACTGTGTGACGGTGCCGATGTCCTCAAGGGCGCGGTGGCCGTACTGGACGACCGCAAGGCGGGGGAACATGCGCTGCGGCTGGCGCTGCGGGCGACCGCGCAGGCCTTCGGCAATGTGCTGCGCGTCGCCGACAGCCGGGGCGCGCGCCTGCCCGTGGCGGCGGACGGTGGCCACGAGGCCGACGAGAGGGAACTGCGGGCCGAGCCCTGCCCGATCGAACCCGCATGACCGAGCCCCACATGACCGAGCCCGCACGGCCGTTGCGGACCGTGCGGGCTCGTCGGTGCTGCGGTGCCGCCCGTGCGGGGCGGCCGCGGCGGTGGGTCAGCCGAGGAGGCCGAGACCGCGGACGGCCTCGCGCTCTTCCGCCAGCTCCTTCACGGACGCGTCGATGCGCTCGCGGGAGAAGTCGTTGATCTCCAGGCCCTGGACGATCTCGTACTTGCCGTCCTTGGTGGTGACGGGGAAGGAGGAGATCAGGCCCTCCGGGACGCCGTAGGAGCCGTCCGAGGGGATGCCCATCGAGGTCCAGTCGCCGGCGGCGGTGCCGTTGACCCAGGTGTGGACGTGGTCGATGGCGGCGTTGGCGGCGGAGGCGGCGGAGGACGCGCCACGGGCCTCGATGATCGCCGCACCGCGCTTGGCGACGGTCGGGATGAAGTCGTCGGCCAGCCACTTCTGGTCGCCCACGACCTCGGCGGCGTTCTTGCCGGCGACCTCGGCGTGGAAGATGTCGGGGTACTGGGTGGCGGAGTGGTTGCCCCAGATCGTGAGCTTGCGGAGCTCGGAGACCGGGGTGCCGGTCTTCTTCGAGAGCTGCGACAGCGCGCGGTTGTGGTCCAGACGGGTCATCGCGGTGAAGCGCTCGGCCGGTACGTCCGGCGCGGCGGCCTGGGCGATCAGGGCGTTGGTGTTGGCGGGGTTGCCGACGACCAGGACCTTGATGTCGTCCGCGGCGTGGTCGTTGATGGCCTTGCCCTGCGGCTTGAAGATGCCGCCGTTGGCCTCCAGGAGGTCGCCGCGCTCCATGCCCTTCGTACGGGGGCGGGCGCCGACGAGCAGCGCGACGTTCGCACCGTCGAAGGCCACGTTCGGGTCGTCCGAGATGTCGATGCCCTGAAGCAGCGGGAAGGCGCAGTCGTCCAGCTCCATGGCGGTGCCCTCGGCGGCCTTCAGACCCTGTGGGATCTCCAGGAGGCGCAGCTTGACCGGCACGTCCGCGCCGAGCAGATGACCGGAAGCGATGCGGAAGAGGAGTGCGTAACCGATCTGGCCGGCGGCGCCGGTGACGGTGACATTGACGGGAGTGCGGGTCATGGCGATCTCCTGCGCGGTGTTATTCCGGGGGGCAAGCCCCTGGACCACCATGGGTGGCGGTGGGTGTCCCTGCCCAGCTAGCGAGGTCTCTTGGTATCGAGAGACCCGGCCGTCAGGCTATCGGACCCCCGCCCGGCCCAGGCGACGGGCCGGTGTGGAACACCTCACCGGGTGTCCCGGGGCATCCGTACGGCCGTCCGTGCGCGCATCCCTGGTGCGGCAGGCGCTCCGCGCGGTTCCCGCAGGCGGAGGCGGCGGCCACCCGCTCAAGGAGGGGGGATACGGGCGGCCGCCGAGTTGTGCCACACCCGTGGGGGGATATCCGTCGCATGCCCGGGATCCCGGCGGGCATGCCCCCTGAATTTCGGCCAACCTCCGGAGGGCACAATCCCGGGGCGGATGGCGGGCCGGACGGCCCCCGCACCTCGCGGTTCGCCACCCGGCCAGGGGTGTTCGCTAGCGGGCCGCCTGGCTGGCCTGTCCCGTGGACGTGGCCGGAACCGGACGGGCACAGCTCTTCACCCCCGCCACGGTCGTATCGCAGGCCGCGACCTTCGCCGGGTCCCCGGTCACCTCGACCATGGGGGTGTAGGCATCGCCGTCCCGTTCGGCCTGCGCCGTGGCGCTGTGTCCGCCGGCGCTGATGGTGGCCTGGTCGCCCTGTGCCGCGCGGCTGATCCGCGCCCAGGCCGTATGGCAGACCTTGCTGTAGCGGACCTCGATCACCGCGCGGCCCGCCACGCCGCGGGACGGGGTGGTGGCATGCGGTCCGCCGCAGCCCATCTTCTCCGGGTCCTTGCCCACGCAGCCCGTCCCGGTGCAGTGCACCCCGGCCGGCAGCACCAGCTTCTCGCTCGGCGCGGCCGCGGGGGCAGCCGCCGCCTTCTTCTCCGGGCCGACGCCCGGGTTCAGCAGCAGTACGGCGGCGACGCCCACCAGCACCGCGCCGACCGCACCGACGGCGAACATGACCGGCCGGCCGCGGCGGGCACGCCGGTGTGCGCGGGCGGCGGGTGCGGCGGGAGCGGCAGGTGCCACAGCCGGAACCGGGGACGGCTCCGCCAGCGCCGGCCACTGGGGAAAGTCCGCGCTCGACGGGAGCTCGGTGCCCCGCGGCACCTGCGGCAACTGCGCCGTCCGGGGCGGCTCCGTGGCCTGAACCGGCTTCGCGTCCTTCGCATCCTTCGTGGCTTTTGCGGACTTCGCAGACTTCACGAGCTTTGGGGTCTTCGGGGCTTTCGCGGACGGCTTGTCCTCGGCCGGCTCCGTCTCGAACTCCCCCAGCGCGGCCCGCGCCTGCGCCACCCGTATCGCTTCCATGGTGACGTCCTGCCGCATCTCGGCCCGGCTCCAGGCCCGCTCGGCCAGCTCCCACAGCGTGGTGAGATGCGAGGGATGCGCGCCGGTCGTCTCGGCGAGCGCGACCACCGCGCGCAGTGGTGGCAGCAGCCGTCCGTTGAGATAACGCTCCCAGGACGTCTTGCTGTAGCCCGTACTGTCCGCGACGGCGGCCACACTCAGTCCGCTGCGGTCCACGAGCCTGCGCAGCTGACCGGTGAACTCCGCGACCTGCGGGTCGAGTTCCTCCGGCAGCGCCTTCCAGCGAGGCATTGCCTCCCCCTATCCCCCCGCACGTGCGACAGGGCGGCTCCCCCGGCCCGCCCTCCTTGCTCCCGCGGGAACGCCCCCGGCCAGGACGGCAGTTCCCTTCACGGGCCCACGGAGGCATACGGGCACAGGTCACCCACCCGCGCGCCCCGTGGCCCCGTCAGTGTCGCATTTCGACCGGAGTCTGTACGACTTCCGTACGTTTCCTGACAAGAACAGCCCACGCACTTCCCTCAGAGGCCTACTGTGAGAAACACTCCTCTGCCCCGTCGCCCTCCCCCCACGCAACGGCACTTCGAGGCGTTCCCCGCCCCGGCCGTCGCGGAGCCACCACCCCGGGCACAGCACAGCGGCGGCCCGCCTTCTCCCGGAGGAGAGGACGGGCCACCGTCACGAAGCGCTCAGCGCACGGAGAAGCTCAACGCACGGTGAAGCTCAACGCACGGTGAAGTGGACGATGTCGTCCAGGAACGGGATGTGGATCCACGGCTTGGGCTGGACCATCAGGGACAGCATCACGATCACGAAGCCGAGCACCCCGTACGTCGCCATGTCGGTGAAGCGGGAGCGCACGGCCAGCATCCCCACCGACGGCAGCGCCCACCGCAGCACCGCCCCGCCCAGCAGGGAGAGCCCGATCACCAAGGCTCCGATACGGAACGCGTCGAGCGCCACGAGCAGCAGCCCGACCGCCACCCCGCCCATGACCGTGAGCAGCGGCCACTGCCGGGCGGGCGCGGGGAAGCCGCCCGAGACGGCCCGCCCGCCGCCTTCGGGCCGGGCGGTGTCGCGGGTCAGCATCGGAAAGCGGCGCGAGGTGCGCTGCGGCTCGGAGGCCCCGTCCGAATGCGCTTCGGCTCCCATGGCTGGCAGTCCCTTCCGGTGTCCGGATCCGTCTGTCGAGGACAAGGGTCTCAGGTCCCGCCCGGTCAGCCGGCCGCGCGCTCGGCGGCCTCGACGACATTGACCAGCAGCTGGGCGCGGGTCATCGGACCGACGCCGCCGGGGTTGGGAGCGACCCAGCCGGCCACCTCGGCGACACCCGGGTGCACATCGCCGACGATCTTGCCCGCCTCATCACGGCTGACGCCGACGTCCAGGACCGCCGCACCGGGCTTGATGTCCTCGGGCTTGATGATGTGCGGCACACCGGCCGCGGCGACGACGATGTCGGCCTGCTTGAGGTGCGCGGACAGATCGCGGGTGCCGGTGTGGCACTGGGTCACCGTGGCGTTCTCGGACTTGCGGGTCAGCACCAGCGGCATCGGGCGGCCGATGGTGATCCCGCGGCCGACGACCACCACGTGCGCGCCCTTGATCTCGACGTCGTGCCGCCGCAGCAGCTGCACGATGCCGTACGGGGTGCACGGCAGCGGGCCCTCGATGCCGAGCACCAGCCGGCCCAGGCTCATCGGGTGCAGCCCGTCGGCGTCCTTGGCCGGATCCATCAGTTCCAGGACACGGTTGGCGTCGATGCCCTTGGGGAGCGGGAGTTGGACGATGTAGCCGGTGCAGGCCGGGTCCTCGTTCAGCTCCCGTACGACCGCCTCGATCTCTTCCTGGGTGGCGGTTTCCGGCAGTTCCCGCTGGATCGAGGCGATACCGACCTGGGCGCAGTCGCGGTGCTTGCCGTTGACGTACCAGCGGCTGCCCGGGTCGTCGCCCACCAGGAGGGTGCCCAGGCCGGGCTGCACTCCCTTGGCCTTCAGCGCCTCGACGCGGGTGGTGAGCTCGGACTTGATAGCGGCTGCGGTGGCCTTGCCATCCAGAATCTGGGCAGTCATGCCCCCATCCTCCCGGATGAGGGCGGTGACGTTCCAATCAGGGCGCGCGAAGCCTCCGTGGCCGGAATTGATCATTGCACTTGGACAACAGCTGGGGGCCTTGACTGGACAGAGTGAATGCGCAACTAGAACTATTGACGGGCAGTGCCGCAGGCTTCGTCCGGGGGGTGGCCAGTGAATCCTGTTTTTCCTCCGCGTCACGCCGCGTCGTGCAGCAGTCACACAACGGAGGAAAACAGCAGATGAGCTTCGGCGACCCGAACAACCCCTACGGCCAGCAGCCGCAGGCGCCGCAGGGCCCGTACGGCCAGCAGCCCCCGGTCCCGCCGCAGGGTCAGCCCGGCTACGGCTACCCCCAGCAGGCCCCGCAGCAGCAGGGTTACGGCTACCCCCAGCAGCAGGTTCCGCAGCAGCAGGGTTACGGCTACCCGCAGCAGCCGGCGGCCCCCTACGGCCAGCCCGGTATGCCGGGCATGGGCATGCCGACGGGTTACGCGAGCTGGGGCGCGCGCGTGGGCGCCGCCCTCCTCGACGGCCTGGTCATCGGCGTGGTTCCGGGCATTCTGTACGGCATTGCCTTCGCCGTGGCGGCGAGCTCCGCCTCCTCGACCTCGATCGACACGTCGAGCTGCGCGCCCGGCGACACCCAGTGCATCTCGAACGCCTACAGCTCGGCGTCCAGCAGCGCCATGCCGGTCTTCGCCCTCATCCTGATCACGCTGGCCGGCCTGGTCACGCTCGGCGCCGCCCTCTTCGTGTGCGCCAAGGAGGGCAAGACGGGCCAGACGCCGGGCAAGAAGGCGATGAACATCCGCCTGGTCAAGGAGACGACCGGCCAGCCGATCGGCTTCGGTATGGCCTTCGTGCGGAAGCTCTGCCACGCCGTGGACGGCCCGCTGTGCGGTCTCGGCTACTGGTGGCCGCTGTGGGACGAGAAGTCCCAGACGTTCGCCGACAAGATCGTCGGCACCGTGGTCGTCAAGACCCAGTAATCCGGTCAGTGGGCAGACCCTGAAGGGGCCTGCCCACTCTGCACCACTCCCCGAAGGCCCCCTCGCAACAGCGCGACCGGGGCCTTCGCGGCGCTGTAAGCCGGCGGGCCCCCGCCCCGCGGATCAGGACGGAACCCTCGTGGCTTACCGTCCCCTCCATCGCTTACTTCGCTGATATCCGCTCAAGACGCTTGAAGGACGCCGCTCGTGAGCTATCCCAACCAGAACCCTTACGGTCAGCAGCCGGGTCAGCAGCCCGGGTACGGCTACCCCCAGCAGCAGCCGCAGCAGATGCCGCAGTACGGCCCGTACCCGGGCGGCGGTGGGATGCCCGGTATGCAGATGCCCTACCCGACGGTGATGCCCGGCGGGGCCAAGGCCGCCCGGGTGATGCTGTTCGTGCTCTCCGGGCTGAACGTCATCGGCCTGATCCTCGCGGTGATGGGGCTCGGCGGCGTCAGCAAGGCCTCGCACAACGTCTCGCCGTACGCCCAGACCGAGGACGTCACGGCGATCAACATCGGCAAGGGTCTGCTGATCGCGGTGATCGTGCTCATCGTGATCTTCACCGCGGCCGCGATCACGCTGGCCCTCCAGTTCGCCAACGGCGGCAGCGGGGTCCGGGTCGGCACCATCGTCTTCGGTGTCGCCACCATCATGCTGAGCCTGTTCAGCTTCCCGATCGGCCTGGTCCACACGGTCCTGGGCATCCTGGTCGTGGTCTTCGTCTCCAAGGACGAGAGCAACCACTGGTTCAACAGGCCGCGTTACTGACCTCTTGCGGTACAGCGCGGCGAAGGGCCGCACCCCGGCCGGGGTGCGGCCCTTCGCGCTGGTGCCCGCGGCTCAGTGGAAGAAGTGCCGGGTCCCCGTGAAGTACATCGTCACGCCGGCCTTCTTGGCGGCCTCGACGACGAGCTCGTCACGGACCGAACCGCCCGGCTGGGCCACGGCCTTGACGCCGGCCTCGGCCAGCACCTCGAAGCCGTCGGGGAAGGGGAAGAAGGCGTCGGAGGCGGCGTAGGAGCCGCGCGCCCGCTCCTCGCCCGCACGCTGCACCGCCAGCTTCGCGGAGTCCACGCGGTTGACCTGGCCCATGCCGACGCCGACCGTGGCGCTGTCCTTGGCGAGCAGGATCGCGTTGGACTTCACGGCGCGGCAGGCCCGCCAGGCGAAGGCCAGCTCGGCCAGCTCCCCGTCGGACAGTGCGGCACCGCTGGCCAGCGTCCAGTTGGCCGGGTCGTCGCCCTCGGCCTGGAGCCGGTCGGTCTCCTGGAGCAGGGCGCCGCCGTCAACAGGCTTGACCTCTACGGGGTTCGACGGCGCGTCGGGGCAGCGCAGCACCCGGATGTTCTTCTTGCGGGCGAGGATCTCGACCGCACCGTCCTCGTAGCCGGGGGCCACGATGACCTCGGTGAAGATCTCGGCGACCTGCTCGGCCATCGCCACGGAGACCGGGCGGTTGACGGCGATGACGCCGCCGAACGCGGAGAGCGGGTCACAGGCGTGCGCCTTGCGGTGCGCCTCGGCGACCTCCGGTGCGACCGCGATACCGCAGGGGTTGGCGTGCTTGATGATCGCCACGCACGGCTCGGCGTGGTCGTACGCGGCCCGGCGCGCGGCGTCGGTGTCCGTGTAGTTGTTGTACGACATCTCCTTGCCGTGCAGCTGCTCGGCCTCCGCGAGCCCGCCGCTGCCGTCCACGTACAGCGCGGCGCCCTGGTGCGGGTTCTCGCCGTAGCGCAGGACGTTCTTGCGGGCGTAGGTGGCGCCGAGGAACTCGGGGAAGGCGGAGTCGTCCGCGGCCGCGTAGCCGTCGGCGAACCAGGAGGCGACGGCCACGTCGTAGGCCGCGGTGTGCTGGAAGGCCTCGGCGGCCAGCCGCTTGCGCCGGTCCAGTGCGAAGCCGCCGCCGGTGACGGCCTCCAGGACATCGCCGTAGCGGGCGGGGTTGACGACCACGGCCACCGACGGGTGGTTCTTGGCGGCGGCGCGGACCATCGACGGACCGCCGATGTCGATCTGCTCCACACACTCGTCGGGAGTGGCGCCGGAGGCGACGGTTTCCCGGAACGGGTAGAGGTTGACGATCACCAGGTCGAACGGCTCGACACCGAGATCGGCCAGCTGGCTGCGGTGGTCCTCCAGGCGGAGGTCGGCCAGGATGCCGGCATGCACCTTGGGGTGCAGGGTCTTGACCCGGCCGTCGAGGCACTCGGGGAAGCCCGTCAGCTCCTCGACCTTGGTGACCGGCACCCCGGCCGCGGCGATCTTCGCGGCCGTCGACCCGGTCGAGACGAGCTGGACGCCCGCCGCGTGCAGCCCCTGCGCCAGCTCCTCCAGCCCGGACTTGTCATAGACGCTGACCAGAGCGCGGCGGATGGGCCGCTGCGTACCTTCGGTGGCGGTCACGAGATACGTACCTTTCGTCCCTCAATGCGGTAGCCGTGCCGGGCCAGACGCCCCACGACCTCGACGAGCAGCGATCGCTCGACTTCCTTGATGCGCTCATGCAGCGCGGATTCATCGTCCTCATCCCGGACCTCGACCACGCCCTGGGCGATGATCGGGCCGGTGTCGACACCGTCGTCGACGAAGTGAACGGTGCATCCGGTGACCTTTGCGCCGTACGCGAGCGCATCACGCACGCCATGGGCACCGGGAAAACTCGGCAGCAGCGCCGGGTGGGTATTGACGGTCCGGCCGCCGAAGCGGGCGAGGAACTCCTTGCCCAGGATCTTCATGAAACCGGCCGAGACCACCAGATCGGGCTCGTACGCGGCGATCGCCTCGGTGAGCGCCGCATCCCAGTCCGAGCGGCTTTCATAGTCCTTGACCCGGCAGACGAACGTCGGGAGCCCCGCGGCCCCGGCGCGCTCCAGGCCCACGATGGCGTCCCGGTCCGCGCCGACGGCCACGATCTCGGCTCCGTACGCCTGCGGGCCCTCCTCCGCGATGGCGTCCAGCAGCGCCTGGAGGTTCGTACCGGAACCGGAGACGAGGACGACGATGCGGGCCGGGCGGCCGAGGGGGGTCTCCCCTGCTCGGTCCGAGGGACGAGCCTGGGGAAGGGAGGGCTGGGCGGGGGCTGGGGAGGAAGCCACGACGGGGCTCTTTTCCGATCTCGCGTGCTTTGTGTGGTCGTACAAGACTGCGGGTACCGCAGATCCGGGGAACCCTACGAAGGCGCCGACCGTCAGCAACGATACCGGCACACCGAGCGGCCCCCGCGGGACGGGGGCGGGCACGGGAGGTAGCGTCAGGCGTAAGACTGCATGCAGTTCGTGGTAACCGGGCGCCGGTCGCGAGGCCCGCGTACGGACGAGACAAGGGGAAGACACACTCCAGATGACGGACCGACGCCGCCGCGCGGCCCTCCTGCTCCCTCCCCCAGCTACCGCTGGGTGGTTCCCCCAGCCCGCCACCGCCCCCGGGGTGGTGCTGCTGCCGCGTGAGCGCAAGTCGTCGTCCTCGTCCCCGGAGCCCGACGCCCCGGATTCCCCGGCCTCCCCGGACTCCGACCGGGACAACCCCTTCGCCCCGCCGCCGCCCGACGCCCCCGACCAGGAGTGGCGCCCGCGCCACCGCGCCCACACCCCGGGCCAGGGCCACGACGGCGAGGAGGAGCCCCCGCAGGACGAGCAGACACCGAGCTGGGGCAACCAGTGGAGCCCCCGGCAGCCGGGCCGGCAGAGCGGCGGATTCGGCACCCGGCCGGGCGGCCGCAACGGCCAGCAGAACGGCGGCCCGGGTGGTTCCGGCAACCCCGGCGGGCTGCGCTGGGACCCCACCGACCCGTCCCAGCGGCGGGCACGCTACGCACTCCTCGCCGGTCTGTGGTCGTTCTTCTCCGTGCTGTTCAGCCTCCCGGAGGTCGCCCTGCTGCTGGGCGTGCTGGCGATCTACTGGGGCATCAGCTCGCTGCGCGCCAAGCCGAACCCCGCGAAGGCCTCCGCCGCGGCCATCACCGCCGCCATGGAGGGCCGCCCCGCCCCCACCGACCGGCCCGCCCCGGAAGGGCAGCCCGGCGCCCCGGCCTCGCCCGGCACCGGCACCGGCACCGGCACGACCCGGCCGCAGGTCACCGCGGCGATCTCGGGGCTGGTGATCGCGTCGCTGGCGCTGATGATGGTGGCCGCGACCTTCACCGTGCAGATCGTCTACCGCGACTACTTCACCTGCGTGAACGACGCCCTGACCCAGTCGTCCGGCAAGTCCTGCGAAAAGCTGCTGCCGAAGGAGCTGCGGCCGCTGCTGGGCACACAGCAGGAGGGCTGAGCACACGGCAGTAGGCGGCGTGAGGGCACCGGGGCGGTGGTGACCGGTGTCAGCTGTCCGAGGTGGCAGAGGTGACGGCCGGTTCCGCGGCGGCGAGGGCGCCGGGGCCGGGGTGAGGGCCGCGGTCGGGATCGGCACCGGGCTCGGGACCGGCGTCGGGATCGGGGGCAGTCGGCGTGGTGGTGGTATCGGGGCGGGTGTCTTCGGTGCCGCTCCGGTCGGCTCCGTCCGCCGCACCGTCCGCCGCACCGTTCGTAGCGCCTCCGCTCTTGGCGCCGCCGCCGGTTTCCGCGCCGACCAGGCCCTTCGTACGGCCCGCGCCCTTCTTGACGCTGCTGCCCTTCGTACGGCCCTCCGCCTTTGCGCGGCCCTCACCCTTCGTACGGTCCTCTCCGCCCGTATCGCTGCCCTTCGTACCGCCCGGCTCCCCCTGGCTCTCCTGGCACTGCTGACTTTCCTGGCACTGCCGCCCCTCCTGGCCCTGCTGACCGGCCCCGTCCGCCAAGCGCCCGGCGCGCAGACGCCAGGCCCGTAGGGCGAGCGCGCCCGGGACGCCGGTCAGGGCGGTCCAGGCCGCTGCCGCGAGGCCCGTACGCCACCAGCTCGGGCCGAACGAGGCGAGCGCGCCGGTGCCCAGTGCGCCACCCGCCAGGCCCGCGAGCGCCGCCATGACAACGCCGCAGAGGCCGGCGGCCAGGGCTGCCACGCATGTGGTCGTCCACCAGGACCAGGGTCCGCCGGGGGCCGCCGCGTTACGGGCCACGGAGCGGACCACCGAGCGGGCCAGCAGGACCCCCGCCACCACGGGCACCACGGCAACTGCCCAGGTCAGCGGGTTGCCCGGCCCGGCGTCCGGCAGCCCGCTGAGCAGCGGAAGCTGTGGCAGCACGGGAGAGGTCACGGTCCCCAGCGGGCCGACCGTGCTGCCGGCGCCGACCGTGAAGCCCGGCCCCAGGCCGTATGCGGCACCCCAGACGGCCGCGTTCGGGAGCAGGAAGAGGCACAGCAGCAGCACCGTGGCGCGGCTCGCCCAGTCGGGCGCCAGGTGCAGCAGGTCCAGGCGTACCCGGTCCGCGTGCAGGCCCAGGGAGAGCAGGGTGAGCAGGGCGCCGGCGGCGAGCAGGGCACCGAGGGCGCTGCCTGCGGCGCGGTGCGCGGCGGCGGACCGGGAGCCGCCGAGGAGGGTCCGCAGACCGCGCGGCACTTTGGCCCCGGCCCGCAGAACGCGGGCGGGCAGCAGCGCGGTGCCCGGCTGCCCGAGCAGGCACCAGGCCGTGCCGGCGAGAGTGGCGGCCGCGGTGGCCGGTACGGCGGCCAGCACGCTGAGGGGCTCGGCACTCATCCGCCCGGTGCAGGCGTAGATCAGCGCACCGGCCGCGATCAGCAGATAGCCGCTGAGCAGCGCACCGAGCAGGGTGCGCGGCGTGACCGTCCGGGTGGTGTCCGCATCGCCGCCGTCCGCGCCGGGTCCAAGGTGGCCGTCGGCCGCGGTCGCCAGGGTGTGGCGGGCGGCCCGGTGGAGCAGCCAGACCGGGAGGACGGCGAGCAGCAGCGGGGTCATGGCGACCGGGGCCGCGGCACCGGAGTGGCCCGTGGTGCGTACGAGGTCACCGCCGTGCGCCATCAGCCACAGGTCGGCGGCGAGATGCAGCGCCCGGGACGGGCCGCTGTCGGGGGCGGGCGAGGCGACCCAGAGCAGCAGCACGGCGACCGCCAGCGCGCCGAGGCCGAGACCGGCGGCCGTCACACCGCCGAGGAAGGCCGCGCCGATCGCAGAGGAGCGCTGCGCGGCGGCTCGGCCGTGCGAGGACAACGTAGGGCCACGATCGGTCAACTGGCTCACGCGGACATGCTGCCAACAAGAGACCTTTCATCCCTGTACTGGTGAAATGCCCGACGTGTCGCAGTGCATCCAGTGATGCCGGTTTTCACACTGCTCTGTATGACCCAGTGCGAGCAGGCCGCCAGTGCCTTCGACGATCTCCACGCCCGGCACGCAGCGGCGCTGACGCAGCAGACGTATCTGCTCACCGGGCGGCCGCGGCTCGCGCGGCGGGCCGTGGAGCAGGGATTCCGGCTGGCCTGGCAGCGATGGCCGCAGGTCGCGGTGGACCCGGATCCGGCGGGGTGGGTGCGGGCGGCCGCGTACGAGTACGCGCTGACGCCGTGGCACCGGCTGTGCCCCGGGCTGCGGCCCGCCCGTAAGCCGAGGCACTGTCAGGAGCGCGAGCACTCGGACCGTGCACTGCTGGAGTCGCTGCTGAGCCTGCCCGCCCCGTACCGGCGGGCGCTCCTGCTGCACGACGGGCTCGGGATGGGCCTCTACGAGACCGCGGCGGAGATCGAGGCGAGCACACCGGCCGCGGCCGGGCGGCTGACGCATGCGCGCGAGCACATCGCCGAGCGGCTGCCGGAGCTGGGGCTCGGCGGGCAGCCGCCGGTCGGGCAGGGCGAGATCCTGCGGGCCCGGCTCACCGGGCTGGCGGCCGCACAGCCGGTGACTCCCGCCGCCGCGCAGTGCGTACGGAGCGGCAGCGAACGCAGCGACCTGCGGACCACACTTGCGGCCGTCGGGCTGACCGGACTCTTCGCGCTGGCGACACTGGTGATGATGATCGCGACGCCGGACCACTACACGCCGTCGCCCGACAAGCCCCTGGCGACCGCGCCGCACACCCGCCTCTCACCGGCCCCGCGCCATGGCGCGGACATCAGGAAGCAAGGAAACGCGGCCGTACGGAAGCGGCTCCGGCAGGCCCGGCTGACCCCCGACGTCCGCTAGGGCGTGTGCGACGGCAAGCAGCTGCATGTTTCCCAACTAGGCGGCCGCGCCTGGTTCTTCGGGTTCTCCTTGGAGCCCTTCCCCTCATCACACCCGTGTTAGCCGGACGTTAGCGGAGCGGCAGCCTCGCGACAGTGGCCCAGACCAGAGTGGGTGACGTACCGAAGAGCCAACGACACCATCTGCCCCGGGGGACCCCACATGAGCGCCACCACCACCCGCACCGTTCGTCGCCGCACCCTGCGCCTTGCCGCCGCGGCCCTGACCGCAGCAGCCGGCCTCACCCTGACGGCCTGCTCCGGCTCGGACGCCGCCGGCGCGAAGCCCGCGGACCGCGCGGACACGGGTGTGGCCGCCGATGCGGGCTCCTCCGGGGCCGGCGGCGCGGGCTCCTCCGCCGGGGCGCAGGGCTCCGATGCCCAGGCGAGCTCCGGCGCCAAGGCCGATGCCAAGGCCGACGCCAAGGCGGGCGCTGCGACCAAGCAGCCGGGCAGCGCACAGGGCGCCGGTGGTGGGTCGGGCTCGGGCGCCCAGCGCTGCCACACCTCCGGCCTGAAGGCGTCGTTCGCCACGGGCGGCGATGCCGCCCCGGACCCGGACGCGGACGGCGGGACGACCACCAGCATCGTGCTGACCAACAAGGGCAGCAGCACCTGCAAGATCGGCGGCTTCCCGGGTGTGGACCTCAAGTCCGAGAACGGCGGCGAGCGCTGGTCGCTGGCCCGCTCGTCGAAGAAGTTCAGCTCGATCACCCTGAAGCCCGGCGACAGCACCGACTTCACGCTCAACCTCGCCATGACCAAGGAAGACAAGGGCTTCTACCAGCCCGCCTTCGCGGAGGTCACCCCGCCCAACGAGACCACCGCGCTGACCGTGGAATGGCCCTGGGGCACGCTCGTCGACCAGCGGGGCGCCACGCACCCGGGCACCTTCGTCAACCCCATCGGCTGACCACCCCCGCACTGCCCCGGCCCCGCGCCGACAACACCTTCTGAGCCGGACCGGCCCAGAACGCGAAAGACACACAAGACGCGAAAGACGGACAAGGAGACAACTATGAAGTCGTGGCGTACTCGTATCGGTGTCGGTCTCGCGGTCGGTGCCGCGGCGGTCGCCGTTCCGCTGTCCGCCACCAGCGCCTTCGCCGCCCCGCCCCCCGGCGACGGCTGGGTTCCCGTCGGTGCCGAGAGGTACCCCTCGAAGGCGGAGTGCGAAGCGTCGGAACTCCCGAATGCCCAGGCGAACGGATACCACGAGGTGTGGTGCGACGACAGCAAGGAGATCATGCCGATCTTCAACCGCTGACCGGTCTCCGCTCGGCGGGGACGCGTCCCGCTGACGTGGCGCCTGAGAAAGTCCGCTGCCCCCCGTGTGACACCACCGGGGGCGGCGGACTTTCCGCTTCACACCGCTTCACGGACCCCCGCAGCGATGTTCCTGTGGCCGGTGGATCAACCGGCTGCCGGGCGCGGTCTTCGCGCGGTCTCCACCCCGGAAAGCGCACCGCCGGACCCCCGCCACAAGGGCAGGAGTCCGGCGGTGTCGACGACGGCCGTCAGGGACGGCGTGCGTCAGGTCCGGCGGTCGGGCCGGGAGGCAGCAGTCAGCCGCCGAGGATCTCGCGGGCGAGCCGCGCGGTCTCCGACGGGGTCTTGCCGACCTTGACGCCGGCGGCCTCCAGGGCCTCCTTCTTCGCCTGGGCGGTGCCGGAGGAGCCGGAGACGATGGCGCCGGCGTGGCCCATGGTCTTGCCCTCGGGCGCGGTGAAGCCCGCGACGTAGCCGACGACCGGCTTGGAGACGTTGGCCTTGATGAAGTCGGCCGCACGCTCCTCGGCGTCGCCGCCGATCTCGCCGATCATCACGATCAGGTCGGTGTCGGGGTCCGCCTCGAACGCCTGGAGGGCGTCGATGTGCGTGGTGCCGATGACCGGGTCGCCACCGATGCCGACGGCCGAGGAGAAGCCGATGTCACGCAGCTCGTACATCATCTGGTAGGTCAGCGTGCCGGACTTCGACACCAGACCGATGCGGCCGGGCTTGGTGATGTCGCCCGGGATGATGCCGGCGTTGGACTGGCCGGGGGTGATCAGGCCGGGGCAGTTCGGGCCGATGATCCGGGTCTTGTTGCCCTTGGCCTTCGCGTACGCCCAGAAGGCGGCGGAGTCGTGCACCGCGATGCCCTCGGTGATCACGACGGCCAGCGGGATCTCGGCGTCGATCGCCTCGACGACGGCGGCCTTGGCGAAAGCCGGCGGCACGAAGAGGACGGACACATCGGCGCCGGTCTTCTCCATCGCCTCGGCGACCGAGCCAAAGACGGGCACGTCGGTGCCGTCGAAGTCGACGCTGGTGCCGGCCTTGCGCGGGTTCACACCGCCGACGATGTTGGTGCCGTCACCGAGCATCAGCTTGGTGTGCTTCATGCCAGTGGCACCGGTCATGCCCTGGACGATGACCTTGCTTTCCTTGGTCAGGAAGATAGCCATGGTTGTTGTGTCCTCGTCCTTTACTTAGCAGCCAGCTCGGCGGCCTTGTCGGCCGCGCCGTCCATGGTGTCCACGCGCTGCACCAGCGGGTGGTTGGCCTTCGACAGGATCTCGCGACCGAGCTCCGCGTTGTTGCCGTCGAGGCGCACGACCAGGGGCTTGTTGACGTCCTCGCCCTTGGACTTGAGCAGCTCCAGGGCCTGGACGATGCCGTTGGCGACCTCGTCACAGGCGGTGATGCCACCGAAGACGTTGACGAAGACGGACTTGACGTCCGGGTCGCCGAGGATGATCTCCAGGCCGTTCGCCATGACCTCGGCGGAGGCGCCGCCACCGATGTCGAGGAAGTTGGCGGGCTTGACGTTGCTGTGGTTCTCGCCGGCGTAGGCGACGACGTCCAGGGTGCTCATGACGAGACCCGCGCCGTTGCCGATGATGCCGACCTGGCCGTCGAGCTTGACGTAGTTCAGGCCCTTGGCCTTGGCAGCAGCCTCGAGCGGGTTGGCTGCGTCCTTGTCCTCGAGGGCGTCGTGCTCCGGCTGGCGGAACTCGGCGTTCTCGTCGAGGGACACCTTGCCGTCGAGGGCGATGACCTCGCCGCTCGCGACCTTGGCCAGCGGGTTGACCTCGACGAGGAGCGCGTCCTCGGAGACGAAGGTCTTCCACAGGGTCACCATGACCTCGGCGACCTGCTCGGCGACCTCGGCCGGGAACTTCGCCTGGGCGACGATCTCGCGGGCCTTCTCGATCGTGACGCCCTCGTTGGCGTCGACCGGGACCTTCGCGAGCTCGTCGGGCCGGGTGGCCGCGACCTCCTCGATGTCCATGCCGCCGGCGACGGAGGCCATGGCCAGGAAGGTGCGGTTGGTGCGGTCGAGGAGGTACGAGACGTAGTACTCCTCGGCGATCTCCGGAGCCGTCTCGGCAATCATCACCTTGTGGACCGTGTGGCCCTTGATGTCCATGCCCAGGATCTGACCGGCCTTCTCGACCGCGTCGTCCTCACTGGTGGCCAGCTTCACGCCGCCGGCCTTGCCGCGGCCACCGACCTTCACCTGCGCCTTGACGACCGACTTGCCGCCCAGCCGCTGGGTTGCCTCGCGCGCCGCCTCAGGCGTGTCGATGACTTCACCGGCCAGCACCGGTACACCGTGCTTGGCGAAGAGGTCCCTCGCCTGGTACTCGAACAGGTCCACGCGCGTCCGTCCCTTGTCTTCTCAGAATCGCCGTAGTGATCGCGGTTCGTTGTCTGCGATGGGCGTGCCGCGAAGGGCAACGTGACGGCGCTGTCACTGAGGGAGGCGTACACGGTGACCGGATACGCGGCATGTCCGTCCCGCAGGTTATCGCCGCAGGACCTGAGGCCCTAAATTGCAGATCACACTCCAGCGGTGATTACCATCACAGATCTTTTGGCCAAGTTACGCCTTCTCGGGATTTCTGCATGCCGTCGGCCGGTTTGTCGTGAGCTGGTCTGCCGTGCGCCGATTTGCCGTGGGTCTGTGTGTCGTCTGCCGGATTGCCGTGGGTCTGTTTGCCGCCGGCCGGCTTGTCGTGGGTCTGTTTGCCGTGGGTTCCGTCGGCCGGTTTTCGGCCTCCCCGAAGATCTTGAGGGTCAGGGGCCGCCCGCCCCGCCGTACCACGGCCCGGTTGTCACTCGGCGTGCACGCTCACGTCGCGCATCGTTCGCGGCCTCCTCCCGGTCGCCTCTGTGCGCCCCGCCTCCGGCGATTCCGGTTCCGACGGCACGGGAATCCCTGGGGAAGAAGCCGCGAGTCGTACTCACCAGACCTCCGCAGTCGGGTCCGGAACGCCCTCTTGACCCTTCAACTGGCCGCTTCGGACACTGTCTTGAGCACCTACGGATACAAACGCATCAGGAGTCACACACTTCAGGCTTGGCCCCGTTCCCCCCGTTCCCCCTTTCTCGATTTCTCGGTGCCCTCGCACTCGGCACCGGAAGCGGCGTACGGCGCGGCGGGTCCGGTGCCGAGCAGGGCACAGACCACCGCGGCGGCCGAAGCCGCGGTCGACGTAGGAGGTACGGGCCGATGGCCACTCCCCTGACCGCGAGCAAGCTGATCGCGGCGCTGCGCAACGAGGGCCTGGTGGTCCACGAGGTCCGCGACTGGCGTGAGCACAACCGGAACGCCAAGGGTCCCTGGGGCCCGATGAACGGCGTGATGGTCCATCACACCGCCACACAGGGCACCGACAGCTCGGTGGACCTGTGTTACGACGGGCGCTCCGACCTGCCGGGGCCGCTGTGCCACGGCGTGATCGACAAACAGGGCCAGGTCCATCTCGTCGGCAACGGCCGTGCCAACCACGCCGGGCTCGGTGACGGCGACGTCCTGCGTGCGGTGATCAACGAGGACGCGGAGCTGCCGCCGGACGACGAGGCGGACACCGACGGCAACCGCCACTTCTACGGCTTCGAATGCATCAACCTCGGCGATGGCAAGGACCCTTGGCCCGAGGCGCAGAAGCTCGCCATCGAGAAGGCCACGGCGGCGATCTGCCGTGCGCACGGCTGGAACGAGCACTCGGTGATCGGGCACAAGGAGTGGCAGCCGGGGAAGGTCGATCCGCGCGGCATCGTGATGGACGACCTGCGGGGCCGGATCAAGAAGCGGCTGGCGAAGGCGGCGGAGGGCTCGCCGGAGCCGCAGCAGCCGGCGTACGAGCCGTTCCCCGGCGCGAACTTCTTCCGGTCCGGGGCCCGCAGCCCGGTGATCACGGCGATGGGGGCGCGGCTGGTGGCCGAGGACTGCGGCCACTACGAAGTCGGCCCCGGTCCGGAGTGGACCGAGGCGGACCGGAAGTCGTACGCGGCCTGGCAGCGCAAGCTCGGCTTCCACGGCGAGGATGCGGACGGGGTGCCGGGAAAGATCAGCTGGGAACGGTTGCGGGTGCCCCGCTCGTAGCCCAACACATCGTCCGACACGTAGCCCAGCATGTAGACCCTGCAAGCCTGTTGGCGCCCGCGGGACGAAAGCGGTGCGGTGGAAACACCAAAGCCGGGCGGTCCTCCCCCACAGAGGTCCGCCCGGCTGTTCATGGGTGTTCCGGCATCGGCCGCCGCCGCGGCCGATGAGCCGGTGGTGTCGGCCTGAGGCCTCAGACGGCCTGGACCGGGAGGGCGGGCAGCGCCGGGATGTTGGCGGCGTTGGTCAGGTCGGCCAGGTTGGCGGGCACGGCCGGGACGGCAACGGCGTCGGTCAGGTTGGCGGGCACGGCCGGGACGGACGGAACGGCCGGAACGGCAACGGCGTCAGAACGGCGGGGACGGCCGGAACGGCGGGGACGGCCGGAACGGCGGGGACGGCCGGAACGGCGGGGACGGCCGGAACGGCGGGGACGGCCGGAACGGACTTGACCGGGGTCAGGCCCTGCACACCGGCGACGGCCTTGCCGGCGGTGCCCTGCGCGTCGGTCACGACGACGGCGGCCAGGCCCTGCGCGAACGGGGTGGCGTCAGCGGCCGCACCCTGGGCGAACGCCACGGTGTCGGTCGCCTTCCCCTGGACGAACGGCGCGGCGTCGGCGGCCACACCCTGCGCGAACGGCACCGCGTCGGCGGCCGCGCCCTGCACGAACAGCTGCGCCTGGCCGCCGACCGTGAACACGAACGGGGTCGCCTGGCCGGCCGCGTCACCGGCGAGCTGACCGGCACCGCCGACCGCACCCTGGGCAACCGGCACGACCTTGACGACGACCCGGCGGGCGACGGGCGGCAGCACGTCGGAGGCCGTCTGGTCGACGGCCGGACGGGCGGTGGCCAGGGCGCCCTGGGCCTGCTTCGTCAGCTGCTCGGGGCGGATGCCCGCACCGGCGAGACCGGCCAGCAGGTTGTCGGCCGAGCCCGGCGCCTTGGGCAGCGCGGGGGCCTTCGGCAGCGCCGGGGTGCCGGGCAGGTGGGCGGCCGGGACGCCCGGGGTCGCGGGCAGCGACGGAACGGAGGGCAGCGTGCCGTTCGTGAGGCGGCCGGCCTTGCCGAGGTCGGCGGCCTTGGCGGCCTTCTTGACGGCCTTGGCGGCCTTCTTGGCCTTCTTCAGGTCGGCGGCCTTCTGCACCTCACCGGTCTTCGGCAGACCGACGCCGGGGACCTGCTTCTGCACGCCGTCCAGCGCTCCGGTCACCCCGCCGGCCTGCGGCAGCTTGCCGGTGGGCAGGTCCTGGGTCGACACGCCGCCACCCAGGGCGCCGGTGGCCTTGCCCACCGTCTTCTTGGCGGTGGAGGTGACGGTCCCGGCCGTCTTCTTCGCGGTGCCGGCCACGTCACCCGTGGGCAGCTGCTTGGCGGTGTCGGTCACCGTGCCGGTGGCCGGCAGGTCCGAACCGACGGGCAGCTCGGCGGCGTTGGCGGCGACGGAGCCCAGGGCCCACAGACCGGTGGCGGCGGCAGCAACGACGATGGAACGGCGAATGTTCGAGCGCATGGAGGTGATGTCCTTCGAATTCAGGAGGGGTGAAAGGGCAGACCTGTCCCGCCCCCGCGCGGCAGGTCCAGTTACAGACGCGGAGCGGTCTGCCCTAGCCCGGGAATTCGAGGATTTCTTCGGCACGCCGACGCGTCGGAGCGCCATCGGCCGTGCGGACGCCACCGGGCAGCAGCCGGAAGCGCAGGGGGTCCACCGGAGCGGTGGTGTGCTGGTCGCCGCCACGGGGGCCGTGGCCGTCACCGGCGGCGGTGTGCGAGCTGGGCACCATCGGAGCCTGCGGGCACTGGCCCGGAAGGTCGTGGTGGCCCGGGTCCTGCTGCTCGTGGACGGCGGCCGGGCGGTGCCCGGCGGCCGACTCCTGCATGTCAGCGGCGCAGTGTGACGACCGGGCGGCAGCAGCGCCGCCGGCCGTGGCAGCGGTGCCCTGACCGGCGTGCTGCGCATCGCCCGGCGTACGGCCGTGCGGGTGCGTGGCGCCGTCTCCGGGGCGTTCCGCGTGCTCACCGGACGGGAGGTGCACGGGCAGTTCGGCGCCTGCCGACTCCCCGAGCTCCCGTACGACCCGGCTCACCGGCTCGGTGACCCGGCCGGTGGCGGGCGCGACCTGTCCGGCGGCGGGCCGTACGGCCTCGGCCACCGTGTCGGAGGCGGAGTGGGTGCGCTCGGCGAGCTTCGCGCCGGACGCCTTGCCCTGCCGCTCGAGGGCGGCTCCGGAACCGGACAGCCGGTTCGCCGCCCCGTCCCGGGTGGCGGTCCGGTCCGGGGTGGATGCCTCGGCCGCGGGCCCGGCCGGGGTCGACACCCCGGGCAGATCCGCTGTCCGCGTGCGGTCGTCGGCATGGGCGCCGGGACCGAAGGCGAAGCCGAGGGCGACAAAGCCCACCAGGAAGAACCCGGCCAGCAGCGCACGCCGCACGGCCACCGTGCGCGGAAGGCGCACAGCGGCAGGCAGAGCGAGCACAGCAGACAAGGGGGGACCTTCCCATACGGACGGGGACACCCCAGGCACACAGCCCCGGTGTCACGCGCGTCGCGGGCGATCGAGCGATGGCCTGATCCTTGCATGAGGAGCCAGGTGCCACGCAAGTCCCACGGGGGTTCCTGTCACCGTTGCTCCGCCATGTCCGGTATGGGCAGCGGCCGTTTCTCGATAGCGGCCGCCATCACGTCCGGAAACAGATCCGGGGTGCAGGCGAACGCCGGGGCGCCCAGTGCCGCGAGAGCCGCGGCATGGTCCCGGTCATAGGCGGGCGCCCCCTCGTCGGACAGGGCGAGCAGCGTCACGAACTGCACGCCGGACGCCTTCATCGCGGCGACCCGCTTGAGCATCTCGTCCCGGATGCCGCCTTCGTAGAGGTCGCTGATGAGCACGACGACGGTTTCGGTGGGGCGGGTGATGCGGGACTGGCAGTACGCGAGCGCACGGTTGATGTCCGTACCGCCGCCGAGCTGGGTGCCGAAGAGGACGTCGACCGGGTCGTCAAGTTGGTCCGTCAGATCGACCACCGCCGTGTCGAAGACGACCAGCCGGGTGTCGAGGGCCCGCATGGAGGCGAGCACCGCGCCGAACACCGAGGCATAGACGACCGAGGCGGCCATCGAACCGGACTGGTCGATGCAGAGCACCACGTCCTTCTTCACCGACTGCGCCGCACGGCCGTATCCGATCAGCCGCTCGGGGACGACCGTGCGGTACTCCGGGAGGTAGTTCTTGAGGTTCGCCCGGATCGTGCGGTCCCAGTCGATATCGCGATGGCGGGGCCGGCTGATCCGGGCGGAGCGGTCCAGTGCGCCGGTGAGGGTGGCGCGGGTGCGCTGCGCCAGCTTCTTCTCCAACTGCTCGACGACCTTGCGGACGACGGCGCGGGCGGTCTCCTTGGTCGTCTCCGGCATGACCTTGTTGAGCGAGAGCAGCGTGCCCACCAGATGCACGTCCGCCTCGACGGCCTCCAGCATCTCCGGCTCCAGCAGCAGCGCCGACAGCCCCAGCCGGTCGATGGCGTCGCGCTGCATCACCTGCACCACGGAGGACGGGAAGTACGTACGGATGTCGCCCAGCCAGCGCGCGACCCCGGGCGCCGAGGCCCCGAGCCCCGCCGCACGCCTGCCGCCGGGCGCCTTGCCGCCGCTCCCCTCCTCCCGGCCGTAGAGCGAGGCCAGCGCCCCGTCCATCGCCGCGTCCCGCCCCCGTAGTTCGCACCCCGTGCCGTCCGCACCGCCACCACCGAGCACCAGCCGCCAACGGCGCAGCCGCTCGGCTTCGGAGGTGGCGGTGGCGGAGTCGGCGGGGACGGAGGCGGAAGAGGAGGCGGAAGAGGAGGAGGCAGGGACGGAAGCTGGGTCTGTGGCCGTGGTCGCCGTCGGGTCGGTGGTTGCGGTGGTCGTGGTGTCCGCCGGGTCTGTGGTCGCCGTCAGGTCCGGTGTCGTACTGGTCATGTCCGTGCCCCCGTGAGGTCGTCGGCCGGTCGGGTGGTGTCCGGTTGGTCGCCGTGCGGCCCGCCGCTCAACCCGTCGTTCAGCCCGTCGTCCGGCCCGTCGTCAAACCCGTGTGCCCCGATCCCCAGCAGCATGCGCAGGGTGGGCAGGACGGCCGCGGCACGGTCGCGGTCCAGGCCGGGGCCGAAGCCGGGCGCGGCGGCGTCCGGGGCGTCACCGGCCTGGCGGTGGGACGGCGACGAGGGGCCGCGGCGGATCAGTTCGCCGAGGGTGCGCCGCACTCCGGCCTCGTACTCCGCGAAGGTCCGGCGCAGCAGCGGCAGGACGCCCGTGAAGGCGGCGTCCGGCACTCCGGTCAGCCAGCCGTCGACCAGTGCGAGCAGCCGCGCGTCATGGACCAGCAGCATGCCGCCATCCCCGCCGGACCCGCCTCCGACGAATCCCTCGATCCAGCCGGCGGCGTCGGTGGGCGGAGTGCCCGGCGAGAGGGCGAGCCCCATCAGCCGTTCCGCGCCCCCGTCACCCAACTCGCCCTCGTCCAGCAGCAGTCTGGCCGCCCGACCGCGGATCAGCCCCGGTACGGCGTCCCGTTCGCTCACCGCCCGCAGCACTCCGGCCCACCGCGCCCGCAGGTGCTGCGCTCCGGTCTGCCGAGCGGTCGGCTGGTCGGCCTGCTGGCCAGTGTGCGGTCCGGTCTGCCGGCCAGTCGGATGGCTGGCCGGCTGGCCGGTCGGGTCGCCGCCCGGCTGCCCGGTCTCGGGCTGGCCGAGGAGGCCGACGGCCTGGTGGGTGGCGTCGAGATGGCCGCGCATTTCGGCGGCGCCGTCGGCATCCAGCCCCGGGCAGGCCGGCGGCAATCCGACGAAGACCCGCTCGGCCAGGCCCATGGCCACTTCACGGAGCGCCGCCGCGTCCGTGCCCCGCACATCGCCGTAGCGCACGGACCGCACGAGGGCGGGCAGCGCCTGGGCGAGATGGCCCACATCCGCGTCCAGGGCCGCGCGGTCCGACAGCGCCCGCATCACCACCGGGAGGGCGTCGGGGAGTTCGGCGAGCAGACAGCGCTCGGCGAGCGCCGTCACCTCGGCGAGCGTGGCCGCCCCGGTCGCCTCGGACGCGGCCTTGGCGGTGGCGGCCGAGAGCACGGTCGTGCCCCAGATGCCGGCCTCCGCGACCCGCACCGACAGTTCGGGCTCCCAGCGCAGCCGCCAGGTCTCCCGGAAGGTGCCGGTGCTGCCGCGGGAGCGGGTGGGCTCGCCCCAGGGGATGCCGAGCAGCCGGAGCCGGTGCAGCAGACGGCTGCGGCCGGCGTCGGTCTCCTTGCGCAGGTCCAGCTCCAGTTCCCGTTCCAGCGCCTCCGGTTTGAGCCGCAGCGACCGCTGGCTGCGGGCGATGTCCCGTTGCAGCGGTACCGCGGGGGCGTCGTCCGGGACCTCGCCCAGCACGTCCCCGACCACCAGCCGGTCGTGGATCAGCGACGACGGGGCGTCGGAGCCGTCCCCCATGACGGCCCGGACCGCATCGTCCAGCTCCGTCAGCCCGGCCAGCGGGCGGCCGCGTACCGTGGCCAGCCCCTCGGCGAGCCGCACCGCTTCGATGACATGCGCCGACGAGACGGCGTAGTCCTCCTCCCGGAGCAGCCCGGCGACCTTGGTCAGCCAGCGGGCGACGGGGCGGTCGGGGGCGCTGAAGAGATGGCCGTACCAGCCGGGCGAGGCGATTCCGGCGCCGTAACCGCTGTGGCGGGAGAGCCGTCGGTGCGTCCAGGGCACCCAGGTCATCGCCACCTTCGCCTTGGGCAGGCCCTTGAGCAGCTGCCGGTCGGCGGCCACGGTGGTGCGGTGGGCCAGGGCCGGTACATGCCAGGCGCCGCACACCACGGCGATGCCGTCGCCGAACTCCCGTCGCGCGGCCCGCAGTCGCAGCCGCATATGGGCCTCGCGCACCGGGTCGCGGTCGTGTCCGCCGTCGCCGTACGTCTCGCGCAGCGCCCCCATCGCCTCCGCCAGCGCGGCGAACGGGGCCAGCGCATCGGCACCGGGGTCTCCCCCGCTCCCGGCTCCCGCCCGGCCCGCGCGGTGCTCGACCACGTCCTCCCACCAGCGCTCGGGATCGTCATACCCGGCTGCCTCGGCCAGCACCCGGATCGGATCGACCCGTACATCGGCCTCCGCGGCAGCCTCCTGCTCACCGGGCCCGTCGGCCGCGGCCACCGGGCCTCCGGCGTGAGCGCCGTCGGCGTCCCCCTTGCCGACGCCCTGCTTCTCGCCGTCGGCTTCCGCACCCGCCGCAGGATTCCCGTCGGCCGTCCCCCCATCGGCCGTCTCCCCCTCCTCCCGCATCGCCAGGGAGTGGGCCGCGGGCAGATCGATGAAGCGGACGGGGACGCCGTGCTCCAGTGCCCAGCGCATCGCCACCCACTCCGGGGAGAACTCGGCCAGCGGCCAGAACGCCGCGCGGCCGGGATCGTCCTGTACATAGGCGAGCAGCGCGACGGGCGGCCGCATCCCCTCCTGGGCGGCGAGCGGCACCAGTTCGTCCGCCTCCGGCGGCCCCTCGATCAGGACCGCGTCGGGCGTGCACTGCTCCAGGGCGGCCCGCACCGCACGCGCCGACCCGGGGCCATGATGCCGCACCCCGAGCAGCACCGGCCCGCACCTGTTCGTCGTCCGCTCGCTGCGCTCGCTCATGCGCTCACCTCACGGCAGGCGCGGTAGAAGTCCTTCCAGCCGTCGCGCTCGCGCACCACGGTCTCCAGATACTCCTGCCATACGACCCGGTCCGCTGCCGGGTCGCGGACCACGGCGCCCAGGATGCCGGCGGCCACGTCCCCGGAGCGCAGCACGCCGTCCCCGAAGTGGGTGGCCAGCGCCAGCCCGTTCGTCACCACCGAGATGGCCTCGGCCGTGGAGAGGGTGCCGGAGGGGGACTTGAGCTTGGTCCGGCCGTCGGTGGTGAGACCGGCGCGCAGCTCGCGGAAGACCGTGACGACCCGGCGGATCTCGTCCAGGCCCTCCGGCCCGGCCGGGAGGTCCAGCGAGCGGCCGATCTGCTCGACTCGGCGCGAGACGATGTCCACCTCTTCGTCCGGGGTCGCGGGCAGCGGCAGCACGACGGTGTTGAAGCGGCGGCGCAGCGCGCTGGAGAGTTCGTTGACCCCGCGGTCGCGGTCGTTGGCGGTGGCGATGAGGTTGAACCCGCGCACGGCCTGCACCTCCTGCCCCAACTCCGGGATGGGCAGGGTCTTTTCCGACAGGACCGTGATCAGCGTGTCCTGGACGTCGGCGGGGATGCGGGTCAGCTCCTCGACCCGCGCGGTCATGCCCTGCGCCATCGCGCGCATCACCGGACTGGGCACCAGCGCCTCGCGGCTGGGGCCGTTCGCGAGCAGCTGGGCGTAGTTCCAGCCGTAGCGGATCGCCTCTTCCGGGGTGCCGGCCGTGCCCTGCACCAGCAGGGTGGAGTCGCCGCTGACGGCCGCCGCCAGATGCTCGGACACCCATGTCTTCGCGGTGCCGGGCACGCCGAGCAGGAGCAGTGCGCGGTCCGTCGCGAGGGTCGTCACGGCGACCTCGACGATGCGGCGCGGGCCGACATATTTGGGTGTGATGACCGTGCCGTCCGCGAGCGTGCCGCCGAGAAGATAGGTGGCGACCGCCCACGGCGAGAGCCGCCAGCGCTCCGGCCGCGGCCGGTCGTCGGCCGCCGCGAGGGCCTTCAGCTCCTGCGCGAAAGTGTCCTCGGCATGCGGTCGCAGCGCTTCGCCGCCCGCGGCGTGCGGCGCCGCCCCAGCGCTCGGATTGTTCTCGTCGTCCGTCGTCGTGAAGCTGTTCTCGGACATGGATCCCCCTCGTCGCAACGTGTGCGGCCGGCACCCCGAAATCCCTGCGGCCGCTTGCGGAATCAAGCCTGCACCACCCCACTGACAATCCCCCGATAACCCACGCTGAGCTGCGAGTTCATCGCGGGCCACGACGATTGTCAGTGGGGCGTCGTAGCGTCGATGACATGAATCCGCAGGGGGAACGCTGGACGACGGATCAGGTGCTCGCGCTGGCGCCTGACGAGGCTTCGCGCAGGGCGGGCGGCAAGCTCGCGGCGCCGGGACCGTGGTCGGAAACGGGCGCGGACGAGGGTGCGGTGTGGGGGCAGTGCAAGGGCAGCGGCAAGAAGCCGTATCAAACGGTCGTGGACATCAAGGGCCCTGCCTTCAAGTGCAGTTGCCCGAGCCGTAAGTTTCCGTGCAAGCACGCGCTGGGGCTGTTGCTGCTCTGGGCGGGCGACGGCCGTGAGGTGACGGCAGGGGAACCGGCGCAGTGGGCGGGCGAATGGCTGGCCGGCCGCCGGGCGCGCGCCGAGCGGTCCGCGAGCGCGCCCTCGGGTGCCGCCTCTCCGTCGCGTGCGCCGGCCGACCCGGAGGCGGCCAAGCGGCGGGCGGAGCGCCGGATGCAGCGGATCGGCGCCGGCGCCACGGAACTGGAGCAGCGCCTGGAGGATCTGCTCCGGTCCGGCCTGGCCTCGGCCGAGCGTTCGGGTTACGGCTCCTGGGACGAGACGGCCGCCCGTATGGTCGACGCACAGGCTCCCGGACTCGCCTCGCGGGTACGGGAGTTGGGCTCGGCGGTGGCGTCCGGCCCTCACTGGCCGGCGCAGCTGCTGGAGGAGTGCGCGCTGCTGCACCTCCTCGATCAGGGGTTCCTCGGCATCGAGCGGCTGCCGGCCCCGCTCGCGGCGACGGTCCGTTCACGCGTCGGGCTGACCACGGAGGCGGCGGATCTGCTGACCGGCCCCGAGGCGGCGACGGTGCGGGACCGCTGGCTGGTGCTCGCCCAACAGGACAGCGACGACGGCAAGCTGACCACCCGCAGAATCTTTCTGCGGGGCGAGCGGACCGGCCGGATGGCACTGCATCTCTCCTTCGGCGGGGCCAACCGCCCCCTGGATGTGGCCCTGGCGCCCGGCCTGGTGCTCGACGCGGATCTCGCCTACTACCCGGGGGCCCGCCCGCTGCGCGCCGTCCTGGGCGAGCGGCACGCCCCGGCGGCCCCGGGGCCCGTACCACCCGGCTGCGGCATCGATGCCGCGCTGGCCGCGTACGGCGACGCGCTGCGCGACGACCCCTGGCTGGATTCCTGGCCGGTGGTGCTCGCCGATGTCACACCGATACCGAGCCGCGACGGGACGAGCTGGCAGTTGGCCGATACGGACGGCGAGTCGGCGCTCCCGCTGGACCCGCGGTGCCTGGGCCGTACGAGCCTGTGGCAGCTGGCCGCCATATCGGGCGGGGCGCCGGTCACGGTCTTCGGCGAATGCGGCCACCGCGGCTTTCTGCCGCTGACCGCCTGGGACCCCGCCCCGGTGTCCCTGTGACCCGGGCCCCGGCGCCACCGCCGGCCACGACACCCCGCCACCCGCGCACGCCGTCCACCACCGATGCCTGGAGGAAGGGCATGACGAGCACCACCACGCCCACGGCACCCACTCTTCCCACCACTCCCACTGCTCCCCTCACCCCCACCGCCCCCACCCCTCCCTCCGCACGCACCGCGCCCCCTTCCCCCACCGAGACCGCCCCGGCCCCCTGGGCCGATCTCGTGAGCGCCGCGCTTCTGGGGACCGAGCGGCGTACGCCGCCGGTGGCGGTGCGTTCCGGACAGGGCGCCGCCGCCGCGCTGCTGGACGCGGCCGCGGTGAGCACGGTGCGTCGGCGTGCCGCACTGCGCCCCGCGCCGGCCGCTGAGCGGCCCGCCCCGGCCCCGGCCGACCCCCGGCCCTCGTTGCCGCCCGCCGCGCGCCGCCGGCTGTCCCTGCTGCTCGCCGACCGCGGCGGCAGCGGAGGAAGCCGCCGCGGCACGGCCCCCGACCTCACCGAACTGCTGCCCCAGTGGCTGGCCGCCGCCGGTGAGGTGGGCTACCGCGCCCCGGAGGCGCTGCTGCCCGCGCTGCTCGACGCCGCCCGTGCCCGTACGGACCTGCGGCCCGCCGCGCTGGCGCTGGCGGGGCCGCGTGCGCTGTGGCTGGCGCGGCTCAACGACGAATGGAAGTTCGCGCTCCGTGGGACCGGCCGCACGACCGAGCTGCCCGTGGGCGACGATCCCGAGGGCGTACGACAGCAGTGGGAGGAGGGCCTGTTCGCGGAGCGGGTCGCCCTGCTGGCCGCGCTGCGCCGCCAGGACCCGCAGGCCGGCCTGGCACTGCTGGCCTCGACCTGGCCCACGGAGCGGGCCGAGGACCGTCTGATGTTCCTCGACTCGCTGCGCGAGGACCTCTCTGCGGCCGATGAGCCGTTTCTGGAACAGGCGCTGTCCGACCGCAGCCGCAATGTCCGCACCACGGCCGCCGAGCTGCTCTCCACGCTCCCCGGCTCCGCACTCGCGGCCCGTATGGCGCGGCGCGCGCACACCTGGATCGGCCCGGACCGTACGTCCGGTGCGCCGGCGATCGCCGTGGAGGCCCCGCACGAGTGCGATGCGGGGATGCAGCGGGACGGGGTGGCACCCAAACCACCCTCCGGGCGGGGCGAACGGTCCTGGTGGCTGGGCCAGTTGGTGGAGGCGACGCCGCTGGACGGATGGCGCGCACGCTTCGGGGGCCGTGACGCGTCGGCGATCGTGGCGCTGCCGGTGGGCGACGACTGGCGGACGGAGCTGCACGACGCCTGGTGCCGCGCCGCCGTGCGCCAGCGGAACGCCGACTGGGCGCGGGCCCTGCTGGGTGCGCCGGGCGCTCCTTCCCAGGCGGCCGACGTCTCACCGGCCGGCTCGTCGCGGGACCTGACGAAGCTGCTGACCGTACTTCCCGACGAGGAACGGGCCTGGTGGGTGGCCGAGTTCATCGCGGCGCACGGCCTGTCGGACGCCTTCCGGATGCTCGGCGTGTGCGCGGTCCCGTGGGCCGAGCCGCTGGGCGGCGCCGTCGTCGACGCCCTGGACATCGCCCGGGACGCGGGCAGCTATCCCTGGAGCTTCAGCGGGGTGATGGGCCTGGCCGAGCGCTGTCTGGACCCGGCAGCGGCGGACCGTCTCGACATGCTCACCGCCGTCACGGACGAGCCGGAGGGCGCCTCACCGGGCTCCGGCGGCTACTGGTCCGAGGCCTTCCAACGCCTGGTCGGCACCCTTCGCCTCCGCGCCACCATGCACGCGGAACTCACCCCACCCCCCACCGGCAACAACCCCGCGAACGCCGCCGCCTCGGCCGGCCCCGCCGCTACCGGCCCCGGCGCCGACACGGGCACAGGCGCGGACACGGGCACGGGCACGGGCACAGATACGAGTGCCGACCACGGCCCCGGCCCTGGCGCCAGTCCTGGCCCCGGCACCGGCATCAGAACCGGCACCCCGGCCAACACCCCCGTCCGGACCACGCGCCAACCCCTCGCGCCATGACTCGCCGCGCCGGACCGACCCGCGCCCCGGCCGTCCGCGTCCCCGGGCTGCCCGGTGCCTCAGACCGCCAGCGAGCGCACGTTCGCGTTGACCCAGTCCACGATCGAGGCGGTCGTCGCGCCCGGCGTGAAGATCTCCGCGACGCCCTGTGCCTTGAGCGGGGCGATGTCGGCCTCGGGGATGATGCCGCCGCCGAAGACCTTGATGTCCGCCGCGTCGCGCTCCTCCAACAGGGCGATGACCTTCGCGAAGAGGGTGTTGTGAGCGCCGGAGAGGATGGACAGCCCGATCGCGTCGGCGTCCTCCTGGATCGCGGTGTCGACGATCTGCTCCGGGGTCTGGTGCAGCCCGGTGTAGATCACCTCCATACCGGCGTCGCGCAGCGCCCGCGCGATGACCTTGGCGCCCCGGTCGTGCCCGTCCAGGCCCGGCTTGGCCACGACCACCCGGATCGGCCCCGACCTGCCCGCCGCGCCCTGGCTTCCCGCTTGCGCTCCGTCATGCCGAGCCACACTCATCACTGCCTCCAAGCCATGCACGGCACTGTGGTGCCGCCGAGCCGACAATCGATCGCGCGACCGCGATCCGGCGGCCACGAGCGTGAACGAACGTTATCGCCAGCATCGCGTACCCAGCCGTTTCGTGACATCCGGGGAGGGGGAAATCACACATGGGACACGTTCGCTACGCGCTGTGTTCCGCGTGTCGTGCCGCCAGGGCCGGGCTGCGTGCGCGCGGGGCGGGCGCTCGGGGAGCCGCAGCCGGGCCACCGCGCCGCCGGGCGCGCATCAGGACGGGTACGCCGCAGGCCCGCCCTCGCTGCTCATGGCTTCCCACGAGGGCATACGGGGGTCACAGTCGCCTCCCGCATGCCGTTCGGGAGGTCGGCCATGCAGGCCCTGCCCTTTCTCTCCACACCTCTTCTGCTCGCGCGCCTCTGCGCCGCACCACTCCAGGGCGCACGCCGGCTCCCCACCCGCGCCTCTTCCCTGATCCTGCGCAGCACGGTCGTGGAGCTGGCCGTCCTCGCCGGCCATCTCCTCCTCTACCCGACCGGCATCTCCCAGGAACGACCCGCGCCAGGACCCGCAGCACACCCCGCAGCCGGGCCCCCGGACGGGCACCCGGCACCCGAGGCACGGCAGCCCGCCCCCGGCACGCCGTCACTGCTGCCGACCGAGGGCCGGGCCCATCCACCGGTCCTCCTCCTGCATGGCTTCATCGACAACCGCTCCGTCTTCCTGCTGCTGCGCCGCTCGCTGCACCGGCACGGCTGGCGCCATGTCGAGGCGCTCAACTACTCCCCGCTGACCTGCGATCTCCGTAAGGCCGCCGAGCTGCTGAACCGCCATGTGGAAGAGGTGTGCGCGCGGACCGGGCATCGCCGGGTGGACATCGTGGGCCACAGCCTGGGCGGGCTGATCGCCCGTTATTACGTGCAGCGGCTCGGCGGCGACGCCCGGGTCCGTGTGCTGGTCACGCTCGGCACGCCGCACTCCGGCACCCGCATCGCGCCCCTGATGTCGGCGCACCCGATCGTCCGCCAGATGCGGCCCGATTCCGAGGTGATTGCGGAGTTGTCACGTCCGGCGCCGAATTGCCGGACACAATTTGTCGCTTTCTGGAGCGAGGAGGACCAGGTGATGGTTCCCGCGACGACGGCCAGAATCGACCATCCGGATTTGCTCGCGTACAACGTTCATGTCGCCGGTGTCGGACATCTCGCCCTGCCGGTCAACGGGACCGTCGCCGCCGGCATACGTGAAGCGCTGACCTCGGCCGAGACGGCGGAAGGGGCCGCGGACGTCATTTCGGTGGCCTGACCCCGGCCGGTCGCGACACCCGCCGACCGGTCCCGCGCGACGCCGAATCCGCGCCGCAGAGGCGACGTGATCTTGACGCGCGATCGAACAAGCATCGAACGGGGCGCCAAGAGCTCGCATGGGTACTGCCGAAAGGCGGCCAAATGCCCGGTCTCGCCGAGCCCAAAACCTGTTGAAGATTGTCGCCGCCGCGTACCGCCGGGTACAGTCGCCGCTAATTCTCCTGCTGCCGAGGCGAAAGAGAAGTTGGTGAACGACCGTCACCCATCGGGGGCTCAGCTCCCGACCGGCTCCGCTTCCGACGCCTCGTATGCGCATTATCCGGCCTACGACTCCTACGGGCAGCAGCAATCCCCCACGGGCAGCGCCGAATACGGCGATGGCGACCCCCTCTTCGGGTCGCTCCCCAGCTCGTACGAGACCGGTATGTACGACACCGGCACCTACGACACCGGGATGTACGACACCGGCACGCACAGCGCGGGCGCCTACGGCATGAGCGCGTACGGCACGGGCACCTTCCACACCGGTGCGTACGACACGGGGACCTACCCGGCGGCCGACGGCTACGGCGACGGCTATTCCACCGGCGCCTACGACACCGGCACCTACGCCTCACCGCAATGGGACACCGGCACCTACGAGACCGGCGCCTACGGGACCGATGCATACGACAACGGCACCTACGCCGCCGCCGACCCGCACTCCGCGGGCTACGACCCCTATGCGCATACCTCGTACGAGCCCTCGGCCCACGACGCGGCCGGCTACGCGGCTCCCGCGTACGAGACGACGACCGCATACGAGCCGGCCGCCTACGAGGCCACCGCCTACGGGCACGGCGGGTACGACACCGGCAGCTACCCCACCGGCACGTACGACACCGGCAGTTACGCCACCGGCACGTACGAGAGCGCCGGTGCCTTCGACGCGGTCGGCCGGCAGGCCACCGCGCTCCAGGACACGGCGCTCCAGGACACCGGGAGCTTCGAGGCCACGGCGGTCTGGCCGACCACGGACCGCAATCTGATCGCCGGCATCCCGGCGCAGGCCGGCCCGCCCCCGGCCGACACCGTCCACTGGGACACCACCACGTGGGGCGAAACCCCGCACTTCGACACCGACCGGACCGAAACCGGCCAGTTCGACACCGGCCAGTTCGACACGGGCCAGTTCGACACCGATCAGCTCGACACCGACGTCTTCGAGGCCGGGCGGCCCGGGACCGACGACGGCTTCTCCGGTGACGACGGCCTCTCCCACGGTGCCGACAGCACCAGCGAGGCCGCCGCCGTCGCGGACGCCATGACGCAGGCCATGCCGGTCACCGCCGCGGCCCCCGCTCCCGCCGGACGGCGGGTCGCCGCGCCGGCTGCCGGAAAGGCGGTCCGCGGCCGGGGCCGGAAGCGCCCGGTGAAGCGGTCGGCGCTGCTGACCGTCGCCGTCCCCTCGGTCGCCGCCATGGGCGTATGCGCCGTGGCCGCCGCGTCCGTCACCGGAATCACCGGGGACGACAAGGGCGAAGCGACCGCCCAGGCCGCGCCCGACGCCGGGGCCGTCAAGCCGTCCGCGGCCAACAACAAGCTCGACACCCAGCTCGCCGGACTCAGCGCCAGCGCCGACGACTTCCGCGACCGGGCCAGCCGCACCCAGGAGCGGATCGACCTCAAGGAGCGCCAGGCGCTGGAGCGTGAGCGCAAGGCGAAGGAGGCGGCCCGCAAGGAGGCCATGCGCCCCAAGTTCGTGCTGCCGGTCAAGCAGCACGGGCTGAGCGCCACCTTCGGCCAGGCCGGTGTGAACTGGATGTCCGTGCACACCGGCATCGACTTCCCGGTCAGCTACGGCACCCCGGTCATGTCCGCCACCGACGGCACCGTCCGCACCCAGTGGAACTCCGCCTACGGCAATATGGCGATCGTGACGGCGCCCGACGGCACCGAGACGTGGTACTGCCATCTGAGCAGCACCAAGATCCGGTCCGGTTCGGTCAAGGCCGGTGACCAGATTGCCTATTCGGGCAACTCCGGCAACTCCACGGGCCCGCATCTGCACTTCGAGGTGCGCCCCGGCGGCGGCTCCGCGGTCGACCCGCTGCCGTGGCTGCGCGGCCACGACCTCAACCCGAACTGACCGCCGTTCCGCCGGGTGACGGATCCCGTCACCCGGCCCGTACGGCTCCCGTTACAGCTTCTCCACCGGCGCATACCGCAGCAGCAGCCGCTTCGGCTTCTCGCCGCCGAAGTCGATCGTGGCCTCGGCATTGTCGCCGCTGCCCTTGACGCCGACGACCGTGCCGAGTCCGAAGCTGTCGTGGGTGACGCGGTCGCCGATGGTCAGCGCAACCACCGGACGGTCGCTGGCGCGACGGGTCGCAAAGCCGCTCGGGCCCTTGGCGCGCGACGACGACAGCGCGCCGCCGAAGCCGCCGCCTCCGCCGCCCGCCGACATACCGCCCATCGACGCGGACGGCGTCGCCGGGCCCGTCCGCTTCCACTCCACGTAGTCGCCCGGGATCTCCTCCAGGAACCGGGAGGGCGGGTTGTACGAGGGCTGGCCCCAGGCACTGCGCATCGTCGAGCGGGTGACGTAGAGCCGCTCGCGGGCGCGGGTGATGCCGACATAGGCCAGCCGGCGCTCCTCCTCCAGCTCCTTGGTCTGGCCCAGCGAGCGCATGTGCGGGAAGACGCCGTCCTCCAGGCCGGTCAGGAAGACCGTCGGGAACTCCAGGCCCTTGGCGGTGTGCAGCGTCATGAGGGTGATCACGCCGCTGCCCTCCTCGTCCTCGTCCGGGATCTGGTCGGAGTCGGCGACCAGCGCGACCTGCTCCAGGAAGTCGGAGAGGGTGCCGGGATTCTCTTCGCCGCGTTCCTGCTCGAACTCCAGGGCCACGGCGGCGAGTTCCTGGAGGTTCTCGATCCGGGTCTCGTCCTGCGGGTCGGTGGAGGCCTGGAGTTCGGCGAGGTAGCCCGTACGCTCCAGGACCGCTTCCAGGATCGTGGCGGGTCCGGCCTTGGACTCCACGATGGTGCGCAGCTCCTCCATGAGGACGTTGAAGCGCTTGACGGCGTTGGCGGAGCGGGCCGCCATGCCGTACGCCTCGTCGACCCGGCGCAGCGCCTGCGGGAAGGTGATCTTCTCGCGCAGCGACAGGGCGTCGATCATCGCCTCGGCGCGGTCGCCGATGCCGCGCTTGGGGACGTTCAGGATGCGGCGGAGCGGGACGGTGTCCTCGGGGTTGGCGAGCACCCGCAGGTACGCGAGGACGTCGCGGACCTCCTTGCGCTCGTAGAAGCGGACGCCGCCGACGACCTTGTAGGGCAGCCCGACCCGGATGAAGATCTCTTCGAAGACACGGGACTGGGCGTTGGTGCGGTAGAACACGGCGACATCGCCGGCCTTGGCGTCACCGGCATCCGTCAGCCGGTCGATCTCGTCGGCGACGAACTGGGCCTCGTCGTGCTCGGTGTCGGCGACATAGCCGGTGATCTTGGGGCCGGCGCCGGCGTCGGTCCAGAGGTTCTTGGGGCGGCGGTTCTCGTTGCGCTCGATGACCGCGTTGGCGGCGGAGAGGATCGTCTGCGAGGAGCGGTAGTTCTGCTCCAGCAGGATCGTCGTCGCGTCCGGGTAGTCCTCCTCGAACTGGAGGATGTTGCGGATCGTGGCGCCGCGGAAGGCGTAGATCGACTGGTCGGCGTCACCGACGACGCACAGCTCGGCGGCGGCTTCGGCGGGGCCGACCAGCTCGCGGACGAGGGTGTACTGGGCGTGGTTGGTGTCCTGGTACTCGTCGACGAGGACGTGGCGGAAGCGGCGGCGGTAGTGGTCGGCGACATCGGGGAAGGCCTGGAGCAGGTTGACCGTCGTCATGATGATGTCGTCGAAGTCCAGGGCGTTGGCCTCGCGCAGCCGGGCCTGGTACATGGCATACGCCTCGGCCAAGGTCTTCTCAAAACCGTCGGCCGCTGTCCCGGCGAAGGTCTCCTCGTCGATGAGCTCGTTCTTGAGGTTGGAGATCTTCGCGCTGAAGGACTTGGGCGGGTAGCGCTTGGGGTCCAGATCCAGATCGCGGCAGACCAGGGCCATCAGGCGCTTGGAGTCGGCGGCGTCGTAGATCGAGAAGGACGAGGTGAAGCCCAGCTTCTTGGACTCGCGGCGCAGGATGCGGACGCAGGCGCTGTGGAAGGTGGAGACCCACATGGCGTTGGCGCGCGGGCCGACGAGCTCCTCGACGCGCTCCTTCATTTCACCGGCGGCCTTGTTCGTGAACGTGATCGCGAGGATCTGGCCGGGGTGGACATGGCGCTCGGCGAGCAGATGCGCGATGCGGTGGGTCAGCACCCGGGTCTTGCCGGAGCCGGCGCCGGCGACGATCAGCAGCGGGCCGCCGGTGTGCACGACGGCGGCCTTCTGCTCGTCGTTGAGCCCCTCCAGCAGCGTCGCCGGGTGGAGGGCGGGACGGGCGGCGCCGTCGCGGTAGAACGCCTCTCTGGGGGCGGGCGCGTCGAACCGCCCGCCGAAGAGGTCGGCGGGGATCTCCTCCGGGGCCGGGCCGTGCTCGTCCTCGGGAGGCGGCTGGTGCTCCTCCTCGCCCTTGTGGCCGAGGTCCGCCAGGAAGCTGTCGTCAAAGAGGCTGCTCATCGCCCACCGAGTCTAGGCTGCCGCACTGACAGCCCGCCGCGGAGTAGGCAATTGCGGGGCGCATACGGAGCGGGCCGTGGCGCCGCGGCAGGTCAGGCGGCCGGGCCCTTCACAGACCGGGCGCCGCCTCGTCTACCCGAATCCGACATCTGCCACAACAACCCCCGCATCGCGTTCAGGTCACGAAAAGGTTTCGGGCATATCGAACATCAGCCTTCACAGGAGCCACACGAGTTGGCTAACGTCCTCGCTCAGGCAGCCCGCCTCCCCGTGGACGACAGCGTCCGCACGGGCCGCCCACGCCGAGTCCGGCCCTGCCCTGGGGCATCCGGAGCCGGGGACCCACCAGCACCACCGGGGTGAATCGATCCGGGCAGCCGCCGTCGGCGGACGTCCGGACCGTAGGGCAAGCCTTCCGTCGACACCGCCCGAACCCGACAGCTAACCCGGTAGGCGGTCCACGGAAGGAGTCGCCGGCCTTGGCGTCGCATCGCAAGCCGCGCACCAGCATTCTCGCCTCACCCGGAGGCCGTCGTACGGCGGTCGGACTCACCACCGCCGCCCTCGCCTCGGCCACGCTGCTCTCGCAGTCCGCCGACGCGGCACCCCGGGCGCCCAGGCCCGGCATCGAAGAGGTCAAGCAGAAGGTCGACGGCCTCTACCACGAAGCCGAGGTGGCCACCCAGAAGTACAACGCCGTCAAAGAGCGCGCCGACGCCCAGCGCGACACCGTGGACGGCCTGCTCGACGCCGCCGCCAAGCGCGCCGAGAAGATGAACGAGTCCCGGCGCATGCTGGGCACCTTCGCCTCCGCGCAGTACCGCACCGGCGGCCTGAACCCGACGGCGCAGCTGATGCTCGCCAAGGATCCGCAGCAGTTCTTCGACCGCAGCCACCTCATGGAGCGGATGACCGGCCGGCAGAAGCAGGCCGTCTCCGACTACCAGGAGCAGCAGGCGGCGGCCGCCCGGCAGCGCGCGGAGGCGTCCCGCAGCCTGGAGCGGCTCCAGACGTCGCAGGCCTCCCTCAAGGAGTCCAAGCGGTCCGTGCAGGGCAAGCTGGCCGAGGCCCGGCAGCTGCTGTCCCGGCTGACCGCCCAGGAGAAGGCGCGGATGGCGGAGCTGGAGCGCCGCAAGGAGGCGGCGGCCAAGCGCAAGGCCGAGGAGGAGGCGCGCAAGCAGCAGGAGCGGGAGCGTCAGAGGCAGCACGACGGCGGCGGGCCGTCCGGCGGGCAGACCGGTGGCGGCGCCGACGACGGCTCCACCGGAGGTTCGTCCTCCGCCAAGGCCGAGAAGGCGCTCGCCTTCGCCCGCGCCCAGACGGGCAAGCCGTACGTCTGGGGCGCCACCGGGCCCAGCTCCTACGACTGCTCGGGGCTGACGCAGGCGGCGTGGAAGGCGGCCGGCATCGATCTGCCGCGGACCACCTGGGACCAGGTCAAGGTCGGCCAGCGGATCGCCACCAAGGATCTCAAGCCCGGTGACCTGGTCTTCTTCTACGACGACATCAGCCACGTGGGCATGTACATAGGCGGCGGCAAGATGATCCACGCACCGCACCCGGGCGCCGACGTCCGGGAGGAGTCGATCTACTACATGCCGATCTACGGGAGCGTCCGCCCGGGCTGAGGCCCCGCTCCCCCCTCAGGCCACCCCCCACGGTCACCCCCCACACGCCACCGCGCGGCCGTCGCCTCCAAAACCGGAGTGCGAGGACCGCGCGGTGTGCTGTGGAGGGGCGTTCTTCCCGGGGCGCGGGGCCCTGTTCCCGCGCCGCCGGCCGCTTCGCTCAGGTCCAGAGCACCGCGATGAAGATGTTGGCCACCGTCAGCGCGCCGACCGCGCCGAAGACCGGCTTGGCGACGCTCTCCTCGTCCCGCTTGACGTAGACCAGCGCCAGGATGACCACCAGAACGGCCATCTTGATGCCGAGCTTGATGTTGTTGAGGCTGTGGTCCTGGGCCTGGTTGAGGCCGACCAGCACGATGCCGGTGACCAGCATCGTCAGCGCACCGTGCAGCATCGCGGGCACAAAGCGGGCGGTGCCCGCGCTCATCGCCTTCATCTGGGTCAGAAAGCCGCCCAGCAGGGAGGCGATGCCGATGATGTGCAGGCCGACGAAGATATTGATTACTACGTCCATAGTGCTGGATCGTAGCCCCCGCATAGCACGGCCCTTCCGGCAGGGCGCCCACAATCGCCGCTTCGGTCAGGCCGGGCCCGGTCCCGGCCGTACGGCCTCGGTGCCACGGTCACCCGTGCACCGGCCACGGTCGAAAGCGAACAATCCCGGCCAAGCAGACTCCTTGCCGTGACGTACAGGCTTAGCGTCCTCCTCCAGGCGGCCGACTCCCCGCCATCGCCGGCCTCCCACCGGCGTCCTGTCGGCCGTCCCGCCGAGAGGTGCGGCGGCGGTCCGTTCCCTCGTTACGGACCGCCGCCGGGCCCGCGGCTCGAAGGGAAGGAAGTGACGGCCACAGTGGCCTCGCACCGCAAGCCGCGGCAGCATCCGCTCGCCGCACTCACCGGCGGCGGCTCGCGCAGCGCGCGCACCGCCCGTACGGCCGCCACCCTGGCCCTGGCCGGTGCGGCCACCGCCGCCGGCCTCGACGGCACCGGCCAGGCCGCACCCCAGCCCACCCCCGCCCAGGTCAAGAACCGGGTCGACGCGCTGTACCAGGAGGCAGAGGTGGCCACGCAGAGCTACAACGGCGCGAAGGAAGCCGCCGAGAAGGCACGCGAGGAGCTGAGCAGGCTCCAGGACGAGGCCGCCCGCAGGACCGAGAACCTGAACGCCGCCCGTACCGAACTGGGCACCATGGCCGCGAGCCAGTACCGCTCCGGCGGCATCGACCCGACCGTACGGCTGCTGCTGTCCGCGGACCCGCAGCGCTACCTGGACGGCGCCGCGGTCCTCCAGCGCACGGGCAGCCACCAGGCAACCGCGGTGGCCGGCTACGCGCGCCGGCTCGGCAGCGTACGGCAGGTCCAGCGGCGGGCCGAGGACACCGCGGAACGGCTGGCGGGTACCGAGGCGGCGCTGAAGAAGCACCGGGTCACGGTCGTCCACAAGCTGGGCGCCGCCGAGCAGTTGCTCAGCCGGCTGACCGCGGAGCAGCGGCAGCGGATGGCGGGCCGGGCCGGTGCGCACGGCGGGGCCGGCGAGGGCCGCGCGGACCGCGGGACCGGGCGCGGGGACGGCCTCCGCGGCGACACCGGCCCGGAAGCCGCCGCGGCCGCGGCGCAGGCCGCCGACCCCCGGGCCGCACGGGCCGTCGCCTTCGCCTACGCCGCCCTCGGCAAACCGTACGTCTGGGGCGCGACGGGCCCCTCCGCGTTCGACTGCTCGGGGCTGACCCAGGCCGCCTGGAAGGCCGGCGGGGTCGCGCTGCCCCGTACGACCTACACCCAGATCAGCTCCGGACCGCGCATCGACAGGTCCCAACTCGCCCCCGGTGACCTGGTGTTCTTCTACTCCGGGATCAGCCATGTGGGGCTCTACGTCGGGGACGGCAAGATGATCCACGCGCCGCACCCGGGGGCGCCGGTACGGATCGCGCCGATCGACCAGATGCCGTTCGCGGCGGCGACCCGGCCGGCCTAGGGCGGTGCCGCGCTCACGCCCTGAGCTGCGTCCCCAGCCACTGGAAGATCTGCGGCACCTGGTTCTTCCACACCACCGTGGTGTGGCCGCCCGCGCCCGACGAGATCTGCTGCACGGTCACTGTCGTCGGAAGCTGCGCGAACTGCCGCAGCCCGAGACCGGCCTGGTAGCCGTCGCCCGCCGCGCCCGACACATACAGGGCCGTACGCGGCGGCTTCCCCGCCGCGTTGGCGGCCTTCAGGATGTGGATCGGGTTGGACTCGACGCGCAGCTTGGGGTCCTTGCCGGCGAGGGAATCGCGTTCGAGCGCCGGGTCGTTGTAGCCGGACATGGCGACCGCGGCGCGGTAGCGGTCCGGGTGGGCCAGGGCGAGCTTGGTGGCGCAGTGCGCGCCCGCCGAGTAACCGGCCAGGGCCCAGGAGTCCGGCTTGTCGCCGGCCCGGAAGTTGTCGACGATCATCTTGCGGACATCGACGGTCAGCCAGCTGTCGGCGTTGACCTTCCCGGGGATGTTGACACAGCCGGTGTCCGCGCCGGGGAGGAGATTGGTACGCGGCGCCACCAGGATGGCCGGCTTGACCTGGCCGCGCTGCATCAGCGGCCGGAGCTGCTCGGCCACGTGCAGCGAGCCCAGCCAGGATTTCGCCGAGCCCGGGTAGCCGGGCAGCAGCTCGACCACCGGGAACTTCTTGTTCCGGTAGGCCGGGTCGTCGTACTGCGGCGGCAGCCAGACGTACACCTCGCCCTGGACGCCCGAGATCCGGCCCCTGAGGTCGGTCATCCGGACGCCGGGGCCCACCCTGGGGTCGTCGGCCGGGCGGAACTGCTGGAGCTGCTTGGGCTCGTGCTTGATCTGCCGGCCGCCCATGCCGTCGGGGCCGAGGTCCCGGGCCGCCTCGACATGGCTGCCGGTACCGAGCAGGTCGTCCCAGGTGTCGTAGAGGCTGTTGGCGTTGTTGACCAGGACGAAGACCACGGTGATGGCCGTGACCTGGGCGAACAGCAGCATCAGCAGCCGGGCGAGGCCGCGCGCCAGGGGCGGCCCGGCTATTCGGCCCCACAGGGCGAGCGGCAGCACAAAGGCGACGATCAACAGCGTGACCGAGGTGAGGAAGAAGGGCGTGCCCGTCAGGCTCATCGGGATCTCGCTTCCAGGACAACTACGCGAAGGACGTGGGGGTGGTTCCGGCCCCGCCTTCGGCAGTGAGCCTCTCCGCGCCTTTAGATGGTGATCAGCGTGGTCCTGGTTGCCCGTCTTTGGTCCTTCTTTACGCCCCGGCTCTCCGGCGGCCCGTCACGGCCACGGAGACGGTTGGCCAGGTCAGACCAGCCGCCGGGCCGCTGCCCAGCGGGTCAGCTCATGGCGGTTGGAGAGCTGGAGCTTGCGCAGCACCGCGGAGACATGGGATTCCACGGTCTTCACGGAGATGAACAGCTGCTTGGCGATCTCCTTGTACGCATAGCCGCGGGCGATCAGCCGCAGGACCTCGCGCTCGCGCTGGGTGAGGCGGTCCAGGTCCTCGTCGACCGGCGGGGCATCCGTCGAGGCGAAGGCGTCCAGGACGAAGCCGGCCAGCCGCGGCGAGAAGACGGCATCGCCGTCGGCGACCCGGAAGACCGCGTTGACCAGGTCCGTGCCGGTGATCGTCTTGGTGACATAGCCGCGGGCACCACCGCGGATGACGCCGATGACGTCCTCGGCCGCATCGGAGACGGAGAGCGCGAGAAAGCGGACCGGGCGCTCCGGATCGGCCATCATCGCGGCGCTGCGGCGCAGCACCTCCACACCTCCGCCCCCGGGGAGATGGACGTCCAGCAGGACGACCTCGGGGCGGGTGGCGGTGATGACCGTGAGCGCCTGGTCGACGTCGGCGGCCTCACCGACCACCTTGACTCCGGTGCGCCCGGTTTCGCCGATCTCGGCCTGGACGCCCGTACGGAACATCCGGTGGTCGTCGACCAGCACGACCCGTACGGTGCGGCCCTCGGCCGCCGCGCCGGTCTCGCCCTGCTGTGCGCCCTCGCTGCTCATCTCTTCCGCCCGTCCCTCGATGTCTGCCCCGCCATCATCCCGTGCTCCGGCCCGCGGTGTCGCCACCGGCCGCCCCTCGCCCGTCCCGTCATGTCTCGCGCTCCGTCGCCGCGCGCTCGATTTCCAGCTCGACGACCGTGCCGCCCTCGGGGGCGGAGCGCAGCCGGGCCGTGCCACCGTGGCGCTCCATGCGGCCGATGATGGACTCCCGTACGCCCATCCGGTCCTCGGGGACCGCGTCCAGGTCGAAGCCGGGGCCGCGGTCGCGCACCGAGACAAAGACCGTAAGGCCCTCCACCTCGGCGAACACCTGCACCGCACCGCCCTCGCCACCGTACTTGGCGGCGTTGACCATCGCCTCGCGTGCGGCCTGCATCTGGGCGCCCAGCGCCTCGTCCAGCGGGCAGTCGCCGACGACCACGACCTCGAGGGGGACGCCATGGTCGTCCTCCACCTCGGCGGCGGACTTGCGGACCGCCTCCGCGACGGTGGCGGGTTCCTCGTCCTCCTCCTTGCCACGGCCCTCGGGTTTGTAGAGCCAGGCGCGCAGTTCCCGCTCCTGGGCGCGGGCCAGCCGCGCGACCTCCCGGGGGTCCTCGGCGTTGCGCTGGATCAGGGTGAGGGTGTGCAGGACGGAGTCATGGACATGGGCGGCCACTTCGGCGCGCTCCTGGGCGCGGATGCGCATCAGCCGTTCCTCGGAGAGGTCCTGGGTGATCCGCACCAGGTAGGGCCCCGCCAGCAGCGCGATGCCGACGACGACGGCGAGCGAGGCCTGGAGCACCGAGCCGAGATGACGCACCGACCCCTGGAGCACGACGATGCCGGTCACCCCGATGCCGACCAGCAGCACCCCGGCCGCGCCGCGCAGCACCGGCAGCACGCCCTTGCGGCGGCCGAGTTCGAGCCATTGCGCACGGCGGGAGTTGTCCGCCTGACGCCACACCAGGGCGACACCGGCGCCGATCAGCAGCACCGGCCAGACATAGCCCTTGGCCTGGCCCAGCTGAAATCTGGAGGCGACGATCGCGGTGCCGATGAGCAGCGCGATCAGCGCGAAGACCTGGCCCTTGTCGGGCTTGTGCCGCCGCAGCCGCCGCTTCCCGTCGGCCGGGGCGGGGTGCCGGTGGTCCACCCCGCCGACGCCCAGGGGCACGAAGAACCAGAACGCGGCATACAGCAGGGCGCCCATGCCGTCGGCCATGAACAGGGCCACGAACACGATCCGCACCCAGGAGACCGGCAGCCCGAGATGCCCCGCCAGACCGCGCGCGACACCACCGAGCAACCGCCCGTCGGCGCTGCGGTACAGCTTGCGCACGGGCGGCTCGTCAGGGTCCGGCGCCGGGGAGAAGCTCGTCTCGGCGCGGGGCGGAGCGGTGGTCATGCCGTCGATCGTCACACGGCACCCGGGCCCGGGACATCAGGGTCGTCCCTGAACCTGCCCCTGAGGTTTCGGGGTCGGCCCGGAGCGGGCGGCCGCCGGGCCCCGTTCGTCCCGCCGCTCCGGCCGGTGTTGCGGGCGCCCCCCGCCTGCCGCCGGGTCCGCCGGCTCAGTTCTTCGGGCCGGTGCGGCGGAAGCCGTCCTTCAGCACCGCGAAGACCTTCTCGAACTTGGCCCAGTCGGCTTCCGGCGCGGAGACATAGAGCGCGTACTCCTTCGCGCCCTCACGGCCGAACCCGAGGTCGATCCCCCGGAATGTACGGGCCCGGCCTCCGAAGGTGAACTCCCAGATAGCGGCGGGATCGCCCTGGAAGGTCGTCGGCTGCATCCGCAGCCGCGAGTAGACGGGGTACATCTTCTTGAAGGCTGCCTCGACGTCCTTGAAGTGCTGCACCTGATCGGGCGAGGAGAAGTCCAGAACGCTCAGTCTCAGCTCGGCGCGCTCGGTGTCCTCCGCCTCGCTGGCCCCCGAGGCGTAGACGATCTGCCGGCCGCCGTCCTTGACAATGCGCCTCCACCCCTCGGGCACCGGGAAGGTCACGCCGAGCGCGGCCTCCTTCGCATTCCGGTAGCCGTCGGGGAGCGGCGGCGGCGGTCCGACGCTGCTGGCGGGGCGGTTGGGTACCGGGGCGCCCTTGTCAGAGGCCTGCTGGGACATGCCGTCGGCATCGCGGTGCATCAGGTACCAGGCCGCGCCGGCACCGCCGCCGGCGAACAGCACCCCGGTGACGCTCCAGACCATGACCCGTACCGCACGCCGCCCACGGGACTTGGCCCCGCCCTGCGCCTCCGTACGGTCCCCCGCGGCCCGCCCGCCACCGGCCCCGTCCGAGACATACATGGGACCGGTCACGGCGCCGACCTCCGAGCCCGTACCCGAGCCGGTGTCGGAGTCCGTGCCCGCGGGAGTCCCGGCACCGGTCCCGGTCCCGGAGCTCGTCGAAGTGCCGCCCGACGCGGTTCCCGTCCCCGTGGTGTGCGGCCCCGCACGGGTCGGCGCCTCCGTCTGCCCGGTCTGCCCGCTCGTCCCGGTCGCTTCCCGGCCATCGCGTCCGACCGTGCCCAGTGCCAGCGTCGGCCAGCCGTACAGCGCCGTCTCCGCCTCGGCCTCGGCGGACCGCAGCGCCTGTTCGACGACCTCGGCCGTCGGGCGGTCGGCCGGTTCCTTGGCGAGCAGCGCCTCGATCAGCGGGGTCAGCACCCCGGCGTTGCGCGGCGCTTCGAGCGGGTCCATGGCGATCGAGTACGCCGTCTCGACCGCGGTGTCCTTCCGGAACGGGGGCCGCCCCTCGACCGCTTGATAGAGCGTCGCGCCCAGCGCCCACAGATCGGAGGCGGGACCCGGTTTGCCGCTTCTGACCCGCTCGGGCGCCAAGTAGTCGATGGAGCCCACCAGCTCGCCCGTCTTGGTGAGCGTGGACGTACCGCTGGCGACCGCGATGCCGAAGTCGGTGAGCACGACCCGGCCGTCCTCACCGAGCAGCACATTGCCCGGCTTGACGTCACGGTGCAGCACACCGGCGGAGTGCGCGGCACGCAGCGCCGCCACCATGCCGCGTCCGATACGGGCGGCCTCGCGCGGCGTGACCGAACTGTCCTTCCGCGCGGCTTCCTTGATGACGTCGCCGAGCGTCAGGGAAGGGACGTACTCCATGACGATGCACGGCATCCCGGCGTCGTCCACAACATCGTGCACCCCCACCACATTGGGGTGGTTGATGCGTGCGGCGGCCTGCGCCTCGCGGGTGGTGCGCTCATAACGCCTCGCCAGTTCGTCCGCATCGAGATGCGGCGCCACATGCAGGCGCTTGACCGCGACCTGACGCCCGAGGACTTCGTCCCGGGCCCGCCAGACGGTTCCCATACCGCCCTGGCCTATCCGCTCGACCAGGCGATACCGCCCGGCGACCAGTCGCCCCTCGTCCACCGACGCCGCCTCCGTCACCGCACGCCCCTCCGGAAACCCGTACGTATTCAAGGCGCAACGATAGTCGCCCACGCCGGCGGCGAGCCCTTCGGCCACCACCTGTCCGCACCCGTGTTCCGGCCGGGGCCAAAGGGGCGGGGGCATATGCGAACCCACGAGGGATTTCGGGACCCCCCTGGGGCATCTCAGGGCCGTCATCGACAGATCTCAGGGATCTGCCAGGGTTCTCATGGATGCCGGGGCTCGTCCGCCCTTGTCACCATGGCTCCATGAACGATGCAGCCCCCGTCGAGGAGCCGGCGCCCTCCGACCCCGCCGGCCCCACCCCGCCGTCCGCCCCGCTGCGCCGCAGCCGGCGGCACAAGGTCATCGGCGGCGTGTGCGGCGGGCTGGGCCGGCAGTGGGATCTCGACCCGGTGATCTTCCGGATCGTGCTCGCCGTGCTCGCCGTCGGCGGCCTCGGCCTCATCGCCTACGGCTTCGCATGGCTGCTCATCCCCCTCGACGGCGAGGACGAGAACGAAGGCCGCAGGCTGCTCTCCGGCCGCGTCGAGGGCTCCGCGCTGACGGCGCTGCTCTTCGCGCTGGTGGGCTGCGGACTGTTCCTGACGACCCTCGCCAAGGGCAGCATGATGTCGTTCGCCATCATGCTGACGCTGGCGGCGGCCGGTTCCGCCTACTGGTCGCGGCGGCGCCGGGAGGTGGAGACCAAGGGCCCGGAGTCGGTGGACGCCGCCACCGCCCAGGCGGTGGCCGACGCCCCGCCCGAGACCCAGGCGCCCCCGGTGCCGACCAGCCCCTCCTGGTGGCGCAACCAGCGCTCCAGGGAAGCAGGTGGTCCGGGCTATCTGTGGGGCCCCGAGAACACCCCGCTCCCGCTCGACATCACCTACCGCTCCGAGCACGGCGCCGCCGCGACGGCTGCCGGCCGGCCTCGCCCCTGGTCCGACGCGGGCGGCCCGCCCGGTCCGCCCCCGCACGGCGCCCCTCCCACCCCCGCCCCACGCCGAACTCGCCGCACCGGCCGCCCGATCGGCGGCTGGACGTTCCTGCTCGCGCTGCTCGTCGGCGGCGCCACCGCCCTCGCGGTCTCCCGTCACGACGGCTTCGCACCGGCCCTCCAGGCAGGGCTGGCGGGTGCGCTGGTCGTCTTCGGCCTGGGGCTCGTCCTCAGCTCCTGGTTCGGGCGGACGGGCGGCGGCACGGTCTTCATGGTGGTGCTGACGGCGCTGCTGCTGGCGGCCGCGACGGCGCTGCCCGACACCATCACCACCGACTGGCAGAAGCGCACCTGGACCCCCGCCACCCTCGGCGAGGTCCGGCCGCATTACGAGATCGGTTCGGGAGAAGGGGCGTTGGACCTCGGCGCGCTGCCCCTCAAGGGCGGCCGTACGGTCCACACCGCCGCGGAAGTGGGCTTCGGCCGCCTCCACGTGACGCTGCCCCAGGGCGTCACGACCCGGCTCCATATCTCGCTCGGCCTCGGGGACATCCAGCTGCCCGGTGAATCGCCGCACGAGGTGAGCCTCTCGGGAGGCGGTGAGCGGACCATCACGCTGCCCGCCGACGGCCTCAAGAAGGGCGAGAAGCCCCGCGGATCGCTGGACCTGGATCTCGAACTCGGCGCGGGACAGGTCGTCATCGAGCGCTCGGCACCGGCCTCCGCCCCGGCGCCCTCGGCCCCGCCGTCGCCCGTATCGCCGACTGCCCCGACCCCTGAGGGAGCCCCCGAGTGAATCGCCATCGGTTTGAACCGGCCCGTCTGATCGCGGGCCTCACCGCCCTCACCCTCGGCACGGGCTACGGTCTCGACGCCCTCGGCCTCTGGCAGGCCCCCGGCCTCTGGCTCTTCCTCGCTCTCCCCGCCGGCCTGCTGCTCTCCGGTGTCACCGCCGCCGTCTGGGCCACGATCCGCCGCCACCGCGCCCCGGACACAGACGCACCGCCCCTGACGCACCCCTGACCCGGCGCTGTTCGAGCGCCGCCGCGGACCCACCGACCGTCCCGGCCGCCCACAAGCCCCTGCCCGAGCCGCCCGGAGCGAACCACCGCTGGGACGCACCACGGCAGCAGTGATCACTCGCGGCAGCGCACCACCCCTCGGCGTCGGGGCGGGGAGGGTCCGGTCACGTACCGGCGCGCAATTCACCGGGCCCGCACCCGTCTTGTGAGGTTCTCCGCAGGCCACAGGTGCGGACGGGCACCACGTCACTCAGCAGCCACCGGCAGCAACAAACCACCGATAAACCACACTTATTCCCTGAAAGAGTGAAATATTAGCAAATTCTCTCAGCATCAGGCTCTACGCACCGAAGGAGAGGGAGAGGAAGCGGCAGTGAGCCGCTTTGGATCGATCGGGAGATTGTTATGTCACGGATCACGCGGGTGACTGCTATGGCAGCTCTTGCGGTAAGTACTGCCCTGGGAGGCATGTCGACAGCGTTCGCGGACAGCGGCGCGGCCGGCGGCGCGGCCAATTCACCGGGTGTGGTGTCGGGCAATGCGATTCAGGTCCCGGTCCACATTCCGGTCAATCTGTGCGGCAACACCATTAACGTCGTGGGGCTGCTGAACCCGGCCTTCGGCAACACCTGCTTCAACGGCAACGTTGTGCGCCGGGTGGAGGTCCACCGCGTCGTCAAGCACCACCACCACCACATCGAGCACAAGCAGAAGCCCGTCAAGCACAAGCCCGTCAAGAAGCACCACAAGAAGAAGCACCACCACCACTGGCCGTCCGGTGGCGTGCACACCGGTGGCGGCGGCATGGCCGGCACCGCTCGCTAGGCCGTTTCGTCCGGATCAGCTGACCGTTGGTCCGGACGTGCCGTTACCTGATGCGCACTGCGCACGGATCGAGACCTTGCTTCCGGAGCACATGCCCGGACGAGGTGGCCGATGGCGCGATCACCGCGAGGTGATCGATGCGATCGCCTGGAAGTACCGGACGGGATCGCGGTGGGTCCACCACCTGCCCGAGAAGTAGGGAAGCTGGAGAGGGCCCGCAACCGGCTGCGGATGCGGGCCGCCGGCGGCACCTGGGAGCGCGTGTTCACCGCGCTGATGGCCCGGGCCGACGCCGACCAGGACCTGAACCGGGCGGTTTCGGTGGACTCCACGATCCTCCGCGCTCACCAGCGCCCGGCCGGGGCCCGCACACATGGGGCCCCGGCCGACGCGCGCGGCAGACCAGGCCCTCGGCCGGTCCCGCCCACATCGGCCGCCTTCTGCCCGGCCGTACCGCATATCGCAGGCAGCTGCCACCGGGGCCCCACGGGGGATCCCCACGCCTCGCCCTAGCCGAACAACTGCGTCCCGTGCCGCTTGCGGCGGTGGGCCAGGGCGGCGTCCAGGGAGAACATCGGCGTACCGGCCAGGACCAGCGGGACCCAGGCCATCAGATAGGCGAGGTCGTTGCCGTAGTAGTACGGCGTGGTCGCCCAGCTCACGGTGAGCCACAGGGTCAGCGAGATCAGCGCACCGCCCAGGGCCGCCAGCCGCCCCAGCAGCCCCACGAGAGTCCCGAGGCCCACGGCCAGTTCACCGGCCGCGATGGCATAGCCGAGCCCCACCGGATTCTGCTGAGCGAGCTCCACGAGCTGCGGCAGCGCCGCCGCGTCATGCACCTGACGCAGCATCTCACCGAGCGACCCCGGGCCACCGGCCGCCAGGAACGCCGGATCGGTCAGCTTGTCGATCCCCGCGTAGAGGAAAGTGGCCCCCAGGAAGAGCCGCAACGGGAGCAGCGCATGGCGCGCCAGCTGACCCCGCAACCCGGCGCCGGAGCCCTCAACGGCCACCCCTCCCAATTCGGCACCGATCGTACGATTCGCGTGCACCATGACGTCCGCCTCTCCATTGCCTCCGGGCGCAGACGATTGTGCCCCCGCCCGCGCCTCGTGGGGAGATACGTACGGGCGTGTACGAGAGGTTCAACGCGGCGACGCACTTCGGGAGGCTGTGGCACACAGAATCCTCACCCGACGGCGGCAGGCCGTGCCGCGGCGCCCGCAGTCACCCCTCCGTCGCCCGCTGTGCGGCGGCGCCCATGGCCACCCCTGCCCCGCCCGCCGTGCCCTCAGTCCAGGACGTCGACCGGGTAGCCGTTCGTCTCCACGCCCGCGGCCGTGATCACCCGGACCGTCACCCGGCCCGGCTCGACATCGACCGGCACCGGGACGGTCAGCACCCCGTCCGTCGGATTGGCGAAGCCACCCGCCACCGGAACCAGGGGGACGGGGACATGAACATCGCCGATCCGTACGACGGTCCGGGCCAGCCGGTCGGGCGTCCCGGCCCCCGGTGGGACGAAGCCGGCGCCGCGGATCTCGATGTCATCGCCGGTACGGACCGGCGCGGCGAGATCGCCCAGCTCACGGGAGCGGACCACCGAGAGGATCACCGGGCGCCCGCCCGTCACCGCCTTCCCCCACAGATAGGTCGCTCCGGAGAGCGCGAGGAGCACCACCAACCCCCAGGGCAGCTGCGGAAGGTGTGCCGGCCGGCCGGCCAGCCGCACCAGCGCGCACACCAGCACGGCCGCGTTCACCAGGACGTACTGCACATCGAGGAAATTGCCCCGACCCGCGTCGTCCGCCAGCAGATCGGCGGCCCGTGGCCGCTCCGCGGGAACCTTCTGCAACCGCCCCGACCGCACCCGCGCGGTCACCAGCCCGTATGCCAGCACGGCCACGCCGCAACCGACGGCGAGCATCGCCAACAGCGCGCCGGACCGGTCGAGTTCCAGACCCTGGAGCAGACTGCGCCGCTCGTCCGGGCCGGCGGCCGTCGCCAGCTGCACGGCCATCGTCAGCACGGCGTACAGCACCGCGCCCGCCCAACCCGCCGCCACCGTCCGCGAGGTGGACAGCCGCCCGTCCTCTCCGATCAGCGGTGCCAGCGCCCCGCCGTGTGCGCGATGCCACCAGGCCGCCGCCGTCAGCCCCAGCGCCAGGACGACGGCCGCGAGCAGCCCCGCCGTACGGGCCGCCGTCCAGCCCGCGCCGATGGCGGTCAGCGCCTGTCCGAGCAGCAGAGCGGTCACCGCGCCCCACACGATGAGCAGGCTGCGCCACCGTACGGACGCCAGCCAGGCGACCCGTTCCGCGGCGCACCGGTTGGCCACCTCCCGTGCGGACAGCGTCAGTTCGTCGGAGACCCACTGCCGGGCCGCACCGGCGGAGCGGGCGAGCCCGGCCGGCACCCCGTGCCCGGCCGCGAAGTCCTCGCGCAGCGCGACGAACGCGGCGACCGCCTGCCGGTGCCCCGTACGGGCGCCGTGCGGGCACCGTCCACATCGGCACTCGCCGCCGGTGGCGCGCTCCGCGCCGTCCCCCGGCTCGCCCGTCCCGGCCATCTTGCCCGCCGCATCAACCGACACGTCCGTTACCGCCCCGCCGCCGCTCGCCGCCAACTTGTTGCGTACAGAGCCGAATTGTGCCCCAGATGGCCAGGGTGGATACCAAACGTCCAGCTGGTGGCGGGTGGCGGGCGCATCGGCGCGTTGACGTACGACAAGCGATGGGACCGCGCGTCGCACGCGCCCCGCCCATCCGTACCGATGTACCAGGAAATCCGCGCACCTGACCGGCGGCCGCCCGCGCACCCCCGACGCGTCCCCTATTCGGGCGAACCGGGGCACGGCGACGGCTGAGGGGTCCGCGCGCTGCGCAAGCTCTCGCCGTGTGCCAAATACACGGACCTCATGGATCGCGCAGCCGCAATGACCTGGACGGACAGGAGGGGGCGAACGGACCGGACGGAAGGGGTGGAGGGGGAGCAGGAGGCCCGGGTGGCCGGCTCGGAACGAGTTGCCGGGGCCGGCCCGGCGGACCACCGGAGGCCGGCGGAGCACCACCCTGCCACCTCACCCACCGGCACCGATCCCGGCGCGTCCGCCCCCTCGGCGGCATCCGGCGCCTGCTGGCCGGGCTCCTGGCCGCCACCGCGTTCCTCCTGCTGGCCGGGGCCGCCGCGCTGCTGGTCACCGCGCCGTCGGCGACCGCTCACGACCGGCAGCAACGCCCGGCCGACGGCGACAACTGCGCCTATGCCGGGACGGCGCCGCCCGTGGACGTGCCGACCGACTTCCCCATGCCCCCCGGCTGGCACTTTCCCTGCACCGCGGCCAAGCCCCCGCCCACGCCCTCCCGCGCACCGGCGCCGCGCCCGCAGAGCCCCAAGCCCGCGCCACCACCACCGCCCGCCCCCAAGCCACGGCCGACACCACCCCCGCCGCCGCCACCGCCTCCGCCGCTCACTCCCCGTGCCCGCCCCGCGGCCCCGCCGCCCGAGCCGGCACCCAAGCCCGAACCGCACGTCAGCCGCCCGGCGTCCTCGCCGCCCGCCCTGCCCCGCAGCTATGCGCCGGTGTCCCACAAGCCGCGCGCCGGCCGCTCCGTGGTGACGACGACCTTGCTGATCACCGCCCCGGCCGTGCTGGCCGGCGCCGCCCTGCGTCCCCGTTCGAGCTCCTCGTCCGGTTCCGCCGGGCGCCGTTCCTCGTAGGAGGTCTCCATGTCGCAATGGCTGGTACTGACCCTCGCCATGGTCGCTGCCTGTGGCGTCGTCCTGACCATCACCGTCCTCAAGGAGCGCCGGATCAGTGAGGACGACGACCCGAGCGAAACGCCCGATGTGATCGAGTATCTGACGATGATGGTGGGGGTGGTCTACGCGATCGTGCTGGGCCTGGCCATCGCCGGAGTCTGGGAGGCCAGAAGCGCGGCCGAGGACACCGTACGGACCGAGGCGCAGGCGCTGCACGAGGTCAGCGCGCGGGCACGGGCCTACCCGGCGCCGGTGCGGGACCGTATCCGCGCGGACGTCGCCGCGTATGTGTCGTATGTGGTGCACAAGGAGTGGCCGGTGATGGCCGAGAAGGGGGAGCTGACCCGCAAGGGCACCGATCTGCTGACGAAGGTCCGGGCGGATGTCACCGACTACCACCCGGGCAACGACTTCCAGGGGCAGTCCTACCAGCCCCTCGTCGACCAGGTCGCGGTGGCCGACGGGGCCCGCACCGCCCGTGCGGACGCGGCCGATTCGACGCTGCCGGGTGTGGTGTGGTTCGGGCTGATCATCGGTGGTGCCATTTCCATCGGCGTGATGTTCACCCTCCAGATCCGGCGTTCGGGGCGGGAGTTGCTGATGGCCGGGCTCTTCAGCGCGTTGATCGCCTTCCTGCTGTTCCTCGTCTGGGACTTCGACGCGCCGTTCAGCCGCGGCATCGCCGCCACCGCCTCGCCGTTCTTCTATCTGTTCCCGCATCCCTGAGGCCGGGGGGCGGGGCCCTGCGGGACGACCGTTGTCCGTCCCGCAGGGCCCCCGTCAGTCGAAGAGATCCGGCTCGCTGCGCACGATCTGCTGGTACAGCGGCTGGTAGTTGATCCAGGCCACCAGGTCGTTCCCCAGCTGTTCGCGAGTGCGGACGGCGTTGTGGTGGTCGATCAGGACCGGTTTTCCGGCGGCCTTCGCGGTCAGCTGGACCTGGCAGGAGCGCTCCATCGTGATGAACCACCACGCCGCCGCGTCCACCGAGTCGCCGACCGTCAACAGGCCGTGGTTGCGCAGGATCACGGCCTTGTGCGGCCCGAGCGCGGCCGCGATCCGCCGTCCTTCCGCCTCGTCCACCACCACGCCCGTGTAGTCGTCGAAGAGCGCATGGTCCTCGTAGAACGCACAGACGTCCTGGGTGATCGGGTCCAGCAGTTCCCCCAGCGAGGAGAGCGCCCTGCCGTACGTGGAATGGCTGTGGGCCGCCGCGACGACGTCGGGACGGGCCCGGTGGACCTGGGCATGGATGGCGAATGCCGCCTGGTTGACGTGGTGGCGGCCCTCGACGACCTTCCCCTCCGCGTTGACCATGAGCAGGTCGCTGACCGTGATGTGCCGGAACGACATCCCGAACGGGTTGACCCAGAAGCAGTGCGGGAACTCCGGGTCGCGCGCGGTGATATGGCCCGCGACGCCCTCCTCGAAACCGAGGCGTCCGAAGAGGCGCAGCGCCGCGACCAGGCGCTCCTTGCGGTGGCGCCGCTCGTCCTCGATGGTCTGATGTGCCGGCGGCATCGCGAAATGCAGTTGTTCGGTGGGTATGGGGGTCGGCTCGGGCATCGCGGCTCCTCCTGGCACGTACGGCACTTGATGCTCGATGCGGAAGCTACCTTCCACTACCGCAGGTCACCAGGGGCGTGACCGGCGCGAATGACCCGGCCTGCATGATGAGGGCTCCAGGAACGGCAGCAGAGGGGGCACCATGAGGGCCATATCGGTCAGCAAGGACATCGAGGCCACGCCGCGGCAGCTCTTCGCCGTCCTCCGGGACCCGGCCAGGCACGCCGAGCTGGACGGCTCGGGCATGCTGCGCGGCTGCCCGGAGGGCCCGTCGATGCTGGGCCCCGGCGACCGGTTCAGCATGGGGATGGCGCAGGGGCGTATCGCGTACCGGTCGGTGAACGTCGTGGTGGAGTACGAGAAGGACCGGCTGATCGCCTGGGAGACCTGGGGTGAGTTCCGCGGCCGGCGGCTCGTCGGCGGCCAGCGCTGGCGCTACGAGCTGACGCCCGTGGAAGGCGCAGACGACGCTGACGGCACGGGGGGCATGGACGGCACCGGGAGCGGGGGCACCACCCGGGTCACCCACACCTACGACTGGTCACGCGCCCGGCTCCCCCGCCTCGTCGTCGAGCTGCCCGGCTTCCCGAAGCGGATGGGCCCGGCCATGGCCACATCGCTGGAGCGGCTGGCGTCGGCCGCACGGGTCTGAGGACGCGGCTCCTCCGCGCCGCCGTTCCCGCGGGCCACGACGGAGGCGGGGAGCGGCGGCCGCGGCGAAGCGGTGGTCCCTGGGCGTTCACTCCCGAAGCCGGCTGAGGACGGCCGAGGCGAGCGCCGCGTCCAGTGCTCCGACACCGGTGAGGTCGGCGACCGTGATCGCGGTGTCCGGCCGGTCGACGGGCGCCTTGAGCAGCAGCCCGGCCGCGATGTCGCCGTCCTCGGCGGCGGACCCGGCGCGGACGGCGTGGCCGAAGTCTCCGTGGTCGAGGCACTGGGCGTGGTCGTCGGTGGCGATGAGCCGTGCGCGATCAAAGAGCGCGGGCGGCAGCTCGTTCTTGTGCGGCATATCCGTGCCGATGCCGGTCACATGGGCGCCCGGACGCACCATGGCGGCATCCAGAACGGGGGACGTGGCCGGCGTCGCGGTGATGATCATGTCGGCCTGGGCCGCCTGCGCCGCCGCGGCGGGCCGGGCGGCCAGACCGTGTGCACCGAGTGCCTCGCACAGGGCGCGGGCCCGCTCCGGGGTGCGGCCGTGGACCAGGACCGGGCCGAGCGGCCGGAGTCCGGCCAGCCAGAGCGCCTGGAGACGGGCCTGTTCGCCGGTGCCGAAGACGGCCAGCGTGCCGGCGTCGGGCCGGGCCATGGCATGGGTGATCAGCGCGCCCGCGGCGGCGGTGCGCCAAGCGGTCAGCAGACCGCGGTCGTCGAAGAGGGCGCGAGGCTGTCCGGTGCGGGCGCTGACGACGCAGACCAGACCGTGGTTGGCGGGGAGGCCCCGCGCCGGGTTGCCGTAGAAGCCGGTCGCGATCTTGACGGTGAAGTCGGCGGCCCCGGTGATCCGGCCCGCTTTGACGTGGCAGTCCCCGTCGGCCTCGGGGAAGTCCAGGTGCAGGGGCGGCGGCACGCTGGTACGGCCTTCCGCGTGTGCGATCAGCGCCGCACGGACGGTGTCGAGGACGAGCCGCGAGGTGACGGCCCGTTCGATGGCGGCCGCGTCGAACACAGGAAGCGTCATCGGCGCGCCCGCATCCAGTCGGCGAAGGCCGCCAGGCCCACTTCCGGGTGGCGGCGGCCGATGCCGATGCGGAACCGGTCGGTAGGAGTGGCGGTGAGTTCGGAGCGGTAGATGCTCGCGGGCAGCAGCAGGACGCCGGCTTCCTCGACCAGACGGGTGCAGAACTCCTCCACTCCGTCGGCACCGAGGTAGCGGGGGTAGGCGACGCATCCGCCGTCCGGCCGCCGCCACTCGAAGTCGTCCGCGAACTCGGCGAAGAACGCGTCGAAGGCCGGCAGATTGGCGGCGATCAGGGCCCGGTTACGGTGCAGGATCGTCTCGCGGGCCTTCAGGGCGATACGGGCCAGGACCTCGCTGGGAGCGGAGTTGCAGATGGTGGTGTAGTGCTTGGCCCGCTCCAGACGGGCGCGCAGCGCGCGGTCGCGGCAGGTGATCCAGCCGATGCGCAGCCCGGGAAGCCCCAGGGACTTCGAGGTCACGTTCAACGACAGCGCGCGCTCGGACACATCGGCGGCCTGCGGCAGGGTGCGGGCCGGGTCGCGTTCCAGGCCGCGGTAGACCTCGTCGCTGAACAGGTGGATGCCGCGCTCGTCGCACAGGCGGACCAGCGCGCGGAAGTCGGCGGCATCGAGGACCTTGCCGGTCGGGTTGTTGGGGAAGTTCACCGACACGACCCGGGTGTTCGGCCGGATCGCCGCCGCCACCTCGTCGAGGTCCAGGGCCCAGTCCCGGTCCGCGTCGAGGGCCACGCCGGTGACCTCGCACAGCGCCAGCGGCACGGTCTCGGCGGCCTGGTAGTTCGGAGTCACCACCACCGCGTGGTCACCGGCGCCGAGCAGCACGTTCATCGCCAGATACAGGGCTTCCTCGGCGCCCGCGAAGCAGATGACGTCGTCCGCGTCGGCCTGCTCGTACGTCTGGGCGATCACTTCCCGCAGGGCCGGGTCGCCGAAGGTCTCGGTGTAGCCCAGGGACAGGTTCTCGAAGGCCCCCCGGTCCTTGTCGTCGGCCAGCCCGAGCAGCTCGGCGAGTGTCATGGTCTGGACGTCGGAGGCGGTCAGGTGATGGCGGGCGGTGAACTCCCAGCGGGAGAAGTAGGTTTCGAGGCGGAAGTCGGGCAGCCGGGTCATGGTGGTCAGTCCTTCGCGCTGGATGCTCTGAGGTCGGCCAGCAGGCCGTAGACGGTGGACCGGGACACCCGCAGGGCTCCGGCCACGACCGGCGCGGCGCGGCGCACCGCGAACACCCGGGCCTCGTCCAGCCGGCCGAGGACGGCCAGGCGGTCCTGACGGGTCATGCGCTCGACGGGACGGCCCGTTTCGCGGACGTGGCTGCCGATGATGTGCTGGATGCGCTCGGACCAGTCCTGCTCGAACAGCGGCTCGGGGCGCTGCACGGTCGGGGCGCCGAAGGCGGACAGCACCGCCGCGGCCTGTTCCAGCGGGGTGCGGTCGAGGTTGATGCACAGCACGGCCGACGGCCGGTCGTGCGCATCGCGCAGGACCGCGCTCACCGACGAGAGCCGGCGGCCGTCCGCGAGCAGCTTCTCGTACGGCCCGTACACGCCCTGCGGCGACGGGTCGAGCCCGTCCAGTTCGCCGAGCAGGGAGGGGTCCCCCGGGCCACGGGAGCTCATCGGATTCCAGATCTCCAGGACCCGGTCGGTGTCCGGGTCGTGCAGCACCACCTCGGCGTACGGACCGAGCAACCGCGCGACGGCCTGGCACACCGGCGCCCACATCCGCACACGGGGGTCCCGACCCTCTTCTGCTTGTCCCATGCTTGGACTGTAAGTCCAGACTGGACAGAAAGTCCATACGCGGGCGTCGCCGCGCCACCAACGACAACGCCGCCGCTCAGCACAGGCTGAGCGGCGGCGTCATCAGGCGGTCGGTGGGATCACTCCGACCCGGCGGGTGGGGTCACTCCCACTCGATGGTGCCCGGGGGCTTGCTGGTGACATCGAGGACGACGCGGTTGACGTCGGCGACCTCGTTGGTGATGCGGGTGGAGATCCGCGCCAGCACGTCGTACGGCATCCGGGTCCAGTCCGCGGTCATCGCGTCCTCGGAGGACACCGGGCGCAGCACGATCGGGTGGCCGTACGTACGGCCGTCGCCCTGGACGCCGACCGAGCGGACATCGGCGAGCAGGACCACCGGGCACTGCCAGATCTCGCGGTCCAGACCGGCCGCGGTCAGCTCCTCGCGGGCGATGGCGTCGGCCTCGCGCAGCAGGTCCAGACGCTCCTTGGTGACCTCGCCGACGATGCGGATGCCGAGGCCGGGGCCGGGGAACGGCTGGCGGTGGACGATCTCGTCCGGCAGGCCGAGCTCGGAGCCGACCATCCGGACCTCGTCCTTGAACAGCTGCCGCAGCGGCTCGACGAGCTGGAACTCGATGTCGTCGGGGAGCCCGCCGACGTTGTGGTGCGACTTGATGTTGGCGGTGCCCGTGCCGCCGCCGGACTCGACGATGTCCGGGTAGAGCGTGCCCTGGACCAGGAACGCGACTTCCTCGCCCTCGGCGCCGGCCTCGGCGACCAGCTCGGCCTGGGCCTGCTCGAAGACGCGGATGAACTCGCGTCCGATGATCTTCCGCTTCTGCTCGGGGTCGCTGACCCCGGCCAGCGCGGTCAGGAAGCGCTCCTCGGCGTCGACGACCTTCAGCTGGACGCCGGTGGCGGCCACGAAGTCCTTCTCGACCTGCTCGGACTCGCCCTTGCGCTGGAGGCCGTGGTCGACGTAGACGCAGGTCAGCTGGTCGCCGATGGCCTTCTGCACGATGGCCGCGGCCACCGAGGAGTCCACGCCGCCGGACAGCGCGCAGATGGCGCGCTTGGTGCCGACCTGGGCGCGGATCGCGGCGACCTGCTCCTCGACCACGCTGGTGGTGGTCCAGCTCGGCTCGATGCCCGCGCCGCGGTAGAGGAAGTGCTCCAGGACCTGCTGGCCGTGCGTGGAGTGCATGACCTCGGGGTGGTACTGGACGCCGTAGAGCTTCTTCTCGTCGTTCTCGAAGGCGGCGACCGGCACCACGTCCGTGGACGCGGTGACCGTGAAGCCCTCGGGGGCGGCGGAGCAGGCGTCGCCGTGCGACATCCACACCGGCTGCTCGGCGGGCGTGCCCTCGAAGAGGGTGGAGCCGGGGCGGGAGACGGTCAGGGGGGTACGGCCGTACTCACGGGCGCCGGTGTTGTCGACGGTGCCACCAAGGGTGGTGGCCATGAGCTGGAATCCGTAGCACATTCCGAAGACCGGGACACCGGCCTCGAAGAGCGAGCGGTCGAGGCTGGGGGCGTCTTCGGCGTAGACCGACGAGGGACCGCCGGAGAGGATGATCGCCTTCGGGTTCTTGGCGAGCATCTCCGCCACCGGCATGGTGGACGGCACGATCTCGCTGTAGACCCGGGCCTCACGGACCCGTCGGGCGATGAGCTGGGCGTACTGTGCGCCGAAGTCGACTACGAGGACGACGTCCGGGGCAGCGGCAGGGGGCGCTGATGGCACTTCGGCGGCCTTCCGGCGGTGTGGAGCAGGGGTTGGACTTTCGATTCTAACGGGCTCATACTGAGCCCCATGTCCAAGCAGCTGACCTTCGTCTTTACCTATGGCACCGGCCCGTCCGGCTGCCATGGTCGTGCTGCTTGATCCACTGACAAGCAACTTCCCAGGCGCCCCGGGCCGAAATGGTCCGGGGCGCCTGCGTCTGTCGGGACCGATCAGCGGCTCCGGGGCCACTCACCCCAGGAGAGACGACATGAGCACCGAGACCCACACCACCACCGCACCCGCCCCCGGCACCGGCGCCCACACGCCCGAGGCGGCCGGGATCATCAGCGACGCCCGGCAGCGGATCGACGATCTCGACGGCCGGATCATCGGCCTCGTACAGGAACGGATGGCCGTCTCGGCCGTCATCCAGCGCGAGCGCCTCACCTCCGGCGGACGCCGGGTGAACCTCTCCCGCGAGATGGAGATCCTCGACCACTACCGCGGCCAGCTCGGCAAGCCGGGCACCGCGCTGGCCATGACCCTGCTGGAGCTGTCCCGGGGCCAGATCTGAGGCGGGCGGGAAGCGGGGAGGGCGGCCGCCCCCGGGAGCGCGGACGCCCCGGGAGCACGGCCGGCCGGGGACGGCCGGCACGTCGCTGCCGGATACCGGATAACCGATGGCTGGATCCGGACGGTGTTCGGGCGGCTCCGGGGACGGCGGGCCCGGGGCCCTGCGTGGCTGGATCTGGACGGCATACGGTCGGTTTCCGGGCCGCTCGGGGCGCGTGGTCAGGGTGCATGCGCCCCGGCGCAGCTGCCGGATCCGCGTTCGGTTGCCGACTCACCCGTACGGCGCGTGACCGGCCGCTGCGAGGCTTCGTTGTTCCCGGTGCCACGCCAGCCAGGCGCGGACTTGCAGGACTACGCGTAGCCGCCGCCCCACGGGCGGAAACCCGGAGCGATGAGACGCCGGCCGCTTGCCGCGGCCCGCGTCGTGGGACCTCACTCCGGTGCCGTGGCCGGTCAGCAGGGGACAGCAGCCCGGTCACATCCGATGGGGTGGTCGGTCCTGGGGACGCCCGGGACCGACCGCATCCGGTCGAAACGGTTGCGCCAGGTGAGGCGTATCCAGGACGATGCTTGACGAACGACCTACCGCATCCGGTATGGACTTTTGCACTGCCATGGGTCCGGCCCGCGCGGTATCCGCACCCGCACGCACCACCCCAAGAGCCAGCGGCGCTACCCCCCCCCCAGCGCCGCCCGTCGGTGCCGGCGCTGCCCTGACGCCGGCACCGAAAGCAAAGGGCCCCGTGGCCGTCCGCACCCCCCTCGCGGACGGTGTCCGGGGCCCTTCGCTGTGCCGGGAGTGCGCCCGGCGCACGGCCCCTCGCGGGGGCCCGTTCTGTGCGCCGCCTGTGGGTTTCCTGTGAGGCCGCTGTGACGGATGTGACCGTCATCACTGGCGCATTTTTATTTGAGTGGACAACCTTTTTTGGCCATGGCCGGTCATGTACCTGCAATCGCACGGCCCTACCGCGCCCCACCGCGACGGCCCGCCACCCACGTGTGCCCCACGGCACTTTGGACCCGAGAGGTCTTCTCGATGAAGCTTCGCCGTGCCCTGACGGCTGCCGCCGCGACGGCCGTCATAGCCCCCGCCGCCCTGCTGGCGGCCCCTGCCGCGTTCGCGACCGGCCCCGACACCGAGGCCGGCGTGAGCGCCGAGCCGACCCCGGGCACCCCCGGCTCGGACCCGTCCGACGACACCACCACGCAGCCGGAGACCCCGGGCACCGGTGACGAGACCGCGCCGGGCGACGACACCCCGGGCGACGACACCGAGTCCGGCGGCCAGACCGGGAACGGGGACGACACCGGGCCGGCCACCCCGGCCACCCCGGCCACCCCTGGCGGCGGCACCGAGCCCAGCGACTCCGCCGAGCCCTCCACCCCGGCCGAGCCCACCGATCCGGGCGAGCCCGGGGACGAGCCCGACTGCACGGTCGACGACGCCGCCATCAAGGTGACCGTCGCCGGCCTGCCCTCCAAGCTCGTCGCGGGCGGCGGCTGGAAGGGCTTCAGCGTGCACCTCGCCAACACCACGGACCACACGCTGGACGAGGTCTACCCGGTCATCTACGCGGTGCCGACCGGGAACTTCGAGCACCCCAAGTCGCAGCTCGACCTGGAGTACCAGAACCCGGACACCGGCAAGTGGACCTCGTTCGACGAGTGGACCGACGGCCAGTACTTCGGCTGGTTCCAGCTCGACGCGCACCGGACCGCGCAGCTCAAGCTGCGGATCCGCGCCGACAAGGGCGCCGAGGCCGGTGACGGCTTCGCGCTGGTGGCGGGCGACTACCGGAACAAGGACGGCTCCTGCGGCTGGTCCGAGGAGCAGTGGTACGACTTCACGATCCTGCCCGCCGGCAGCAAGCCGGGCGAGATCCCGCCGGCCAAGCCCGGCAAGCCCGGCAAGCCCGGCAAGCCCGGCAACAAGCCCGGTACGCAGGGCGGCGGGAAGCCGGTCAACACCACCGAGCCGAAGGACGGCATGGCCAAGCTGCCGGTGACCGGCAACCTCGCCGAGACCGGTGCCTCCTCCGCGCTGCCCACCATCGGCATCGTGGGCGGTGTCGCCATGGCCGTGGGTGCGGGCGCCATTTTCGTGGTCCGGCGTCGTAAGACGGACGGTGCCGTCGCCGCGTAACGGCGGGCGCCCCCGAGGAGAGCCGCACCCGGGCCGGGTGCGGCTCTCCGTCGTGCGCGGGCAACCGCCCTACGTCAGGGACTTCTTCGGCGGTACCGGCGGGACGGCCACGAACGGCAGGGTCAGCGCGCCGAACGCCTCTCGGGGGACGGCGGGGCGGACCGGCTCGACGGGGGCCAGCCGCTGGTAGGCCCGGCCCTGGGCGGGGCGCGGGTCGGGCTCGCCCTTGTTGGGCCACAACGACATCGCGCGCTCGGCCTGCGCGGTGATCGTCAGGGACGGGTTGACGCCGAGGTTGGCGGAGACAGCGGCGCCGTCGACGACCGAGATGCCCGGGTGGCCGTAGAGGCGGTGGTAGGGGTCGATGACACCGGAGTCGCCCGAGTCTCCGATCGGGCAGCCGCCGAGGAAGTGCGCGGTGAGCGGAGTGCCCATCAGCTCCCCGATGTTGGAGCCCGCGAAGCCGTTGATCTCCTCGGACAGCAGCGTCGCCGCCTGGGTGGCCTCGGGGATCTGGTTCGGGTTCGGGGCCCCGTGGCCCTGGCGTGCGGTGAGCAGGCCCTTGCCCAGCCCCTTCGGCTTCCGGTACGTCGTCAGGGAGTTGTCGAGGGACTGCATGACCAGGCCGATGATGGTCCGCTCCGACCAGCGGCGGTTGGAGAGCGAGCGGAGCGCCAGCCAGGGGTGGCGGGCCACGTTGCCCAGCCAGCCCGCGACGCGTCCGGTGGGCCGGTAGGGAACCTGGAGGATCGTCATGCCACCCATCGCGTTGGAGCCCTTGCCGTAGCGCACCGGCTCGATGTGGGTGTTCTCGTCGGGGTGGATCGACGACGTGATCGCCACGCCTTTGGTGAAGTCGGCCTTCTGGGCACCGTGCCGCTTGCGGTAGCGGCGGTTGTCGGTCTGCGCACCCACCAGCGCCTCGGAGTTGGTACGGGTCAGCGAGCCGAGCCGGCCGGAGAGGTACGGGAGCCGTCCGCTGTCCTTCATACGGTGCAGCAGGCTCTGTGTGCCGTAGGTGCCGGCCGCGATGATCACGCGCCGGGCCGTGAACGTACGGCCCGCGCCCTTCTTCTTGTTGTCGGTCGGCAGCGTGCTGACGGCGAAGCCGCCGCGGGAGTCCTCGGTGAGCGCGACGACGGAGGTCATCGGGTGGATGACGGCTCCCGCCCGCTCGGCGAGGTAGAGGTAGTTCTCGTTGAGGGTGTTCTTCGCGCCGTGGCGGCAGCCCGTCATGCACTCGCCGCACTCGGTGCACGCCTTGCGGGAGGGGCCCGCACCACCGAAGTACGGGTCCGCGACCTCTTCCCCGGGCGCCGCCTTCGCGGCTGCGGCCCCCTCCTCGCCGACGGCGTCCCGGCCGTCCCCGAAGAACACCCCGACCGGCGCCATGTGGAAGGAGTCGCCGACGCCCATGGCCTGCGCGGTCGCCTTCAGATGTACATCGGACGGCGTCATCGTGGGGTTGAGCCGTACGCCCAGCATCCGCTGGGCCTGGTCGTAGTACGGCTTCAGCTCCGCCTGCCAGTCGGTGATGTGCTTCCACTGCGGGTCGTCGAAGAACGGCTCGGGCGGTACGTAGAGGGTGTTGGCGTAGTTCAGCGAACCCCCGCCGACCCCGGCACCCGCCAGGACCATGACATTCCCCAGCAGGTGGATGCGCTGGATGCCGTAGAGGCCGAGGGCAGGGGCCCACAGATAGCTCTTGAGGTCCCAGGAGTTCTTCGGGAGCGTCTCGCGGGTGAAGCGGCGGCCGGCTTCGAGGACGCCGACGCGGTAGCCCTTCTCGGTCAGCCGGAGTGCGGAGACCGAGCCGCCGAAGCCGGAGCCGACGACGAGCACGTCGTAGTCGTACCCGTCGTCCTGGGAGCCGTCGGCGTCAGGGGCATCGTGGGTGTCATGGGCGTCCCGGTCGCCGTTCCGGTCCTGATTTCGGGCAGAGTTCTCCTGGGGCACTGGCTCTCCCTGCTGAATTGTTAGCGGAGTCGGAACGCCTTCATCGCGCGCAAACTGCGGGTCATGAACTGTGCGTACTTCTCATCGGTCATCCCGAAGGACGGCGCGAGCGGCATCAGCCGCTGCTGGGCGACGGTCTGCGCCTCGGTGTACTTGAGGATGCCCTCGGAGCCGTGCCGGCGGCCCAGGCCCGAGTCCCCCATGCCGCCCATCGGCGCCTGCACACTGCCGTAGCCGGCCGCGTAGGACTCATTGACGTTGACCGTGCCCGTCCGCAGCCGGGCGGCGATCGCGCGGCCGCGGCGGCCGTCCTTGGTCCAGACGCTGGAATTCAGGCCGTACGGCGTGGCGTTGGCGAGCGCCACCGCCTCGTCCTCGTCGCTGAAGCGATAGATCGAGACGACCGGGCCGAAGGTCTCCTCGCCGCAGACCGCCATCGGGGCCTGGACGCCGTCGAGGATGGTCGGCTCGTAGAAGAGCGGGCCGATGTCGGGGCGGGGGCGGCCGCCGGCGACCAGCTCGGCGCCCTTGGCGACGGCCTCCTCGACATGGCGGGTGACGGTCTCCAGCTGGCGCTCGCCGACCAGCGAGCCCATGTCGGCGCCGTAGGCGAGGGAGTTGCCCAGCCGCATCGCCTTCGTCCGGGCGGCGAACCGCTGGAGGAAGTCGTCGGCGATGGACTCGTGGACGTACAGCCGCTCGATGGAGATGCACAGCTGGCCCGCGGAGGAGAAGCAGCCGCGGACCGCGCCGGACGCGGCCTTCTCCACATCGGCGTCCTGGAGCACCAGCATGGCGTTCTTGCCGCCGAGTTCGAGGGAGACGCCGACCAGGCGGGCGGCCGCGCCCTGTGCGACCTCGCGGCCCGTACGGGTCGAGCCGGTGAAGGAGACATAGTCGGCGTGCTCGACGACGGCGGGGCCGACGACCGGACCCTCCCCGAGCACGACCTGCCAGACGTCCTCCGGCAGCCCGGCCTCGATGAGCTGCTCACGGGCCCACAGCGCGGTCAGCGCGGTCTCCGTGTCGGGCTTCATGACGACGGCGTTGCCCGCGACGAAGGCCGGCAGGGCGTCGCCCACGGACAGCTCGAAGGGGTAGTTCCAGGGGGCGATCTGCCCGACGACGCCCCGGGGCTGGCGGAGTTCGGTGACCTTGGTGAGGGTCGGTACGACGCCGGTGCGGGCCTTGGGCTTGAGGTAGGCGTGGGCCTTGCGGCCGTAGTGGCGGGCGGTGACGGTGACCGCCTGCACCTCCTCATGGGCGTGCAGCCGCGCCTTGCCGGTCTCCAGCTGGATCAGGTCGAGCACCTCGGCCTGGCGGCGCAGCACCAGGTCGTGGAAGCGGAGCAGGACCGCGGCGCGCTGCTTGACCGGGACCCTGGCCCAGCGCTCCTGGGCGGCACGGGCCCGCTCGAAGGCGGTGGCGACGTCCTCGGGGGTGGACTCCGGCAGGTCGGCCAGCTTCTCCCCGGTGAACGGGGTGTGGTTGGCGGTGCGGCCTCCCCCACCCACCACACCGCGGGTGAGCCGGGCGGCGACCTCGGGCGTGACCACGTCCGCCGCCGTACGGGCGCCTGCCGGGGCAGGGGCCACCGGGTTGCCCTCGACGGGCGCGGCGGGGGCCTCGTCGGCGGCGGTTGCTGCGGGGGCTGCGGGAGCCTCGGCGGGGGCCTCGTCGGCGGCGGTGGGGGCTGTTCCGGTGTCCTGCGAGTCCGTCATGTCGGCGAGCGTATTCCTCCCCGGACGCTTTGTGTACCCGGGAGTAATGAGTTTTCACGCCGTACGCACAATCGCGCCAGTGTTCGCTGGCCGCAAGGGTGCCGGCCTGGGACGACCGGGAGGCCGGGGTCAGGCCCCGGGCAGCCGGAACGCGTCGAGCGCGGTGTCGAAGTGCCGCTCGGCCTCGGTGCGCGAGCCGACCGGGGAGGAGATCCACACGTCGATCATCTTGCCGCCCTCGTCCCAGCTGAGGTCGTAGGTGTACCGGGGGCCGCCGTCCTGGGCGCCGCCGTCCCAGACGAACTCCCAGCGTCCGGCCCGGAGTCCGTTGTGGGTGGTCTCGGTGACCTGCCCCTGACGGTAGCCGGGGTAGTGGACGGGGCCCTCCGCGTCCGCCGTACGCATCGCGCCCAGCGGCCCCTCCGGCACCCGCTTCTGCAACTGGATGCCGATGCGGAACCGCTTGCCCTGGGAGGAGTAGTAGACGCGCTCGTTCTCGTACGAGCGTGTGAAGCCGTCCGGTACGGCGAGCACGAAGCCGGCCGGGTCGTTGACGAGGCGGTAGCCGGCCGGGACCTTGCCGCTGGCACCGGGGGACGGCGACGAGGTGGCCGAGGCGGTGGGCTTCGCCGTGCCGGGGCCGGTGGGCCGCGTCGGCCCGGCGTCCGAGGCCTGCTGGGAGCGGCTGGGCCGGCCGCGCCCGTCGGAGCCGTCGCCGGCCCCGCTGCCCTGCATCAGCAGGACGGCGATGCCCGCGCCCGCGCCGCCGATCAGCACCGCCGCGAGCGCCACCAGCAGGACGGTGCGGGTGCGGCCGGTGTGCGGGCGGGCGGCCGCGGCCAGCGCCCGGTCGTCGAGCGCCGCACGGATCGGCGCGGCCGGGCCGCGGCCGCCCGCCCGTCTTCCCGTACGCCCGGCGCCGCCTCCGTCGGACACCCCGGCCGGGCCGGCGGGGGAAGGCGGCGTATCCGCGGTGAGGGGGTCCTCGCCGGGCGGGTGCTCGCCGGACGGGTGCTCGCCGGACGGGTGCTCGCCGGACGGGTGCTCGCCGGCCCGGTGTTCATGGGGCGGGTGCTGGTGGGGACGGTGCTCGTTGGGCGGCTGCTCGTCGGGCAGGCCGCCGCCGGGGCCGTCGTACGGGGAGGTGTGGGCGTCGGGGCCGGGGTGGCGCGGAGTCGCCGGGTCGCCGGGGCGGTGCCCGCCCGGTGTCGGGGAGCCGCTCGGTGTCGGCGATTCGCCCGCTCCCGGCGGTCCGCCCGGTCCCGTCGAGCTGCCCGCTCCCGGCGATCCGGCCGCTCCCCCGGCCCCCTTCGGCCCCGCCGGTCCGCTCGTTCCCGCTTCCGCTTCCGCCCCCGCCACCGCCTCCGCGGCCTCCGCGGCCAGGCCCGTTGCCCCGCCGCCGAGACCGTGACCCGGGAAGCGGCCGGGGCTGGGCCCGTGCCCCCCGTGCCCGCCCGTTCCGCGCTCCGGCGCGCGGCCCGACTGGAGATAGCCGCGCAGCAGCCGCTCCGTTTCGCCCGCCCCCAGGCGGCGCCCCGTGTCCCGCTCCAGCAACCCGTGCACGACGGCGTGCAACGGGCGGGCGGCCTCGGGGAGTTCGATCTCGTCGTACACGACGGCATGCAGCACACCGCCCAACGAGTCGCGGCGGAACGGCGATTCGCCGCTGAGCGCGACACACAGCAGCACCCCGAGCGACCAGAGATCGGCCTCGGGACCGGCGCCGCGGCCGGCCATCCGCTCCGGCGCGGTGTATTCGGGTGAGCCGACAAAGCCGCCGGCGTCGGTCAGGGTCGTGACGCCGGGGACCTGGGCGATACCGAAGTCGGTGAGCACGACGCGGCCGCTGCCCGGCTCCATCAGAACGTTCGCGGGCTTGATGTCGCGGTGCAGCACCCCGAGGGCGTGCGCGGCGTGCAGCGCGCCCAGCAGCGCGACGCCGATCCGGGCGGCCTCGCGCGGTGCGACCGGTCCGCCGCTCTGGAGCCGGTCGGCCAGCGACGGGCCCTCCACCAGCTCCATCACGATCCACGGCCGGCCGTCCTGCTCGACGACGTCATGGACGACAATCACATTGGGGTGCTTGATCCGGGCGACCGTCCGTGCCTCGCGCATCGCCCGCTCGCGCTGCACCCGCGCCTCGGTCTCGGTCGTCCCCTCGTCCAAGTGCAGCTCCTTGACTGCCACTTGGCGCCCAAGGATCTCGTCGGTGGCGCGCCAGACCGTGCCCATTCCGCCGCGTCCCAGCCGTATTCCCAGGCGGTAGCGGCCCCCGATCAGCCGACCCTCGCCCCCGATGATCCCCATGGCTCCATCTTGCCGCACCGGCACCCCACCGGAAGGGCGCACCCCAGGGACCGGCCATGGTCGCCCATGGCCTGACGCCGGCCCGGACCGCTGTGGTCCACTGCTCCCATGGAGGCAGTTGTTGCGAGCGTTGTGGCCGTCATCGGCACCCTGCTGGGTTCCGGCATCACCCATTTCTTCCAGAGCAGGGCGGCCGGGCGCAGCGAGCAGTTCGCCCGCGCCGAGCGGCTGCGGCAGGAACGTATCGATGCGTACTGCGCCTACGCCGGAGCGCTGCTGGACTACCGGCGGGTCCTCGTCCACCGCTGGTTCGTGCTCCACGAGGAGGGCCGCTGCGACGAGGACTCCCCGGAGCTGCGCGAGGAGGTGTACAAGACCCGCTACACCGCCCAAGAAGCCATGTTCCGGGCCCAGATGGTGACGGACGACGCCGAGATACTGGAGCGCAGCGAGCAGGTGATGTCGTCGACGACCGAGCTGCACTGGGCCCGCGACCAGGAGGCCCTCACCGCCCTGCGGACCACCACCCGCCAGGGCATACGGGACTTCATCGCGGCCACCGCCCGGCATGTGCGCTGACCATCCGGAACCCGGACCCCACGGCACACCTGATCGCACGGGACACGGCGCACAACGCCCACCCGGTCACCTGACCGCACATCACACGGCCCACCCGGTCACCTGACCGCACGTCACACGGCCCGCCCGGTCACCTGACCGCACGTCACACGGGTCACCCGACAAACCGACCACACGACACACGGGGTGGAACCTCCACCTGCTCCACCACCGTCCTTGACACAGTGAGGCTGTCGTACGGGAACGACCTGTAGGACGGCTACGAGAGGCGGATCGGGGGTCGGTCGTGGTGATGCAGGACGGTGGAACGGTGGACGTCCGTCCGAGGCCCGATCCGGGCCGGGCCGCCCCGGAGCACAGCGACGCCTACCTCGCGACCGCCCTGTCCCTGGCCGGCTACTCCGGCGTACTGACCGCCTGGACGGTCTACGGAATCCGCCAAGGGGACGGCAACGCCTGGGACTTCCTGGAGGGCATGTTCAACCCGGGCGCCTCCCTCACGACCCAGGTCCTCGGCCCGTACGAGTGGGCCTTGTCCGTCGCGTTCCTGGTGATCGCCGGGCTGGCGCTGGCCCAGCGGCGGGTGGCGCGCTCCGCCGCGCTGCTGTCCGGTTTCGTACTGCTCGCCGTCTCCCTGCGGGAGGGCCTGGGCCTCTTCGACGCCGCCTACCGCGACCAGTACCGCCACGACCCGCTGGGCGGCTGGGCGCTCGCCACCCGCGGTCTGGGGCTGGTGGTGGCGCTGGTGGTGCTGCTCGCGATGTTCCCGGCCACCGAGCGGCGCCGCGGGGTGCACCCGAGCGCTCCAGGAGCGGCGGACGCCCCGGAAGCGTGGTGGCGCCGCTCGTCCCGGATCTGCGGGGTGCTGTTCCTGCTGATGGGCCTGGCACGGATCGGCTGGGCCGTCCGCGATCTGACCGGGGTGGGCACGGGCCACTATCTGCGCGCGGTGGTCGACGGTTCGGTCCTCGGCACGCTCGACCTGGCGGCGCCCACCGAGTTCACCACCGTCGGATCGGTGCTCGCGCTCTTCGTCCTCGGTGCGCTGGCCCTCCCGGGGCGACGGGAAGTGCGCGGCGCCCTCCTGGTGTTCGCGGCGCTGGAGCTGTATGTGACCGTGCGGATGGTCGTCTGGCTGACCGTGACGGACTTCTTCAACCGCTCCTTCGAGACCCCCGAGGGCGCCCTGTCGCTCGCCACGACGGCCTACGCCCTGGCGGCCATGACCTCGGTGGTCGTCCTGGCCGGCGGACGCGGCTTCGGCCCGTACGGCGGCATGCGGACGGAGGGGTTCCGGGCCGCGGCGGTGGGGCGGAACGGGGGGTTGTAGGGGCAGCGTGCCGCGCCGTGCGCAGGCGTACCGTGGTCGGTACGTCCTTCCCGCGGGGGTGGCCATGGAGTTGTTCCAAGAGGAACCCGGTATCGGTGAGCGCATCGCCCGGCTGCGCGCACGCCGGAAGCTGACGCAGGAGGGCCTCGTCGAGCGAGCGGGCCTGTGCGTCGATATCGTCCGCAAACTCGAACAAGGCGTACGCCGGACGGCGCGGCTGACGACGCTCAACGCACTGGCGAGAGCCCTCGACGTGGAGCCGTCCGCACTCGTCGGGCAGCCCGCCACTTTCGAGGTGCGCAGTGAGAGCGAACAGCCCTCCGCCCTGGCGCTGCGCCAAGCCATCTCACCGGTGTCCGACCTGCTGGGCGACGAACCGGACCCCGAGGATCCACCCGGCGCCAGATGGCCGTCGGACTACTGGATCATGCGCAGGCGCTGATCGACGACCCGGCAGTGGATGCACGGCAGTTGCGGTTTTTGTCGGCTCAGCTCAGTGCGGCGCTGCGGGATGCCGTACGCGTCGCCCAGAGCCGGGGCGCACTGTCAGGGAGCGTCGAAGCCCCTCTTGACCAGGGGTTTTAGGGCATGCCAGGACACGTGCCGGACGTGCGGGGGAGATCCCCCTCCGAACCGCCCCCGCACGCGCGCAGCGGCCGCCGCGTGTGGGGGTCGCGGCGGCCGCCAATGTGAACTGCAACGCGTCCTGGGCTTGTGGCCTCTTCAGTGGTGCAGCATGAGAACCACTCTGCCCGTGGGGACCTCCCCGCGGCATCCTCCAGAGGTCGCGGGCTCACCCCCGCCGCTCGGCGGGGGTGCGGGGCCGCCGCAGGGCGGTTCCGGGTGACAGGGAAACGGAACCGCGCGACGCCGGGTGGTTCCGTGAGCTCGGGTGGGTGCGAAGGAGAAAGGGGCGGCCGGTGATCCGTGTCGCTGTGGTGGACGACGAGCGGCTGGTCAGATCCGGACTGCGGATGATTCTGGGGACCGCCCCGGACATCGAGATGGTCGCGGACTGTAGTGGGGCCGAGGCCGTGGAGACCGTGCTGCGGTGCGCGGCCGACGTCGTGCTGCTGGACATCCGGATGCCGGACGTGGACGGGCTGACCGTCCTGCGCCGGCTGCGCGCCGCACCGGAACCGCCGACGGTGGCGATGCTGACCACCTTCGACGCCCAGGAGTATCTGACGGCGGCGCTGCGCGAGGGCGCGGCCGGGTTTCTGCTCAAGGACTCCGATCCGGAACAACTCGTACGGGCCGTACGGACGCTGGCGGAGGGTGGCAGCGTGCTCGATCCGGGTGTCACCCGCGCGGTGATCGGGGGCTATCTGACCGCCGAGGACCAAGCCGCCGCGAACCGGGCGGTGAGCGGGCTGACGCCGCGGGAGTCACAGGTGCTGGCCCTGCTCGGGGAGGGGCTGGGCAACGCCCAGATAGCCGACCGGATGGGGCTCGCCCCCAGTACGGTCAAGGATCATGTGCGCGCCCTGCTGGGCAAATTGGGCGGGATCAACCGCATCCAGGCGGCCATCGTCGCCGACCGCGCCGGTCTGGTGACGGGCGATCCGCGGGGTGCGTGGTGAGAGCCGGGAGCGGGAGCGGCAGACGGGGCGGCGGCCCGCGGGCGGCCGGCCGGGGGGCGGCGGCCCGCGGTACCGCGGTATGGCAGGCCCTGGCACGAGGCGCGGTGGGGCGGCGGCTGCGCAGGATCGCGCCGCTGGCGGTCCCGTTGCTGCTCGCGATCGCCGACGCGATGCTGGTCAACGGCGTCGAGTTCGACCTGGAAGTGGGCGTCTCGATGGTGGCCGCGGCGGCCCTGCTGCTGCGCCGGCGCTTCCCGCTGCTGGTCTTCCTCTTCACCCTCCCCGGGCTCTACATCGGCTACATCTGGTTCGCGCCGATGATCGCGCTCTACACACTGGCCGCCCGCCGGCCCGGCCGGGCCCGGCTCGGCGTCTGTGCGCTGCTGCTGATCGCCGCGCACTTCTTCCCGTATCCGATCTCCGACCTCGAACTCACCGCGTACCGCGAGAACACCCTGGTGCTGATCGACGCGAGCGTCACCTCGGCCGCGCCCATCGCCCTGGGACTGCTGGTGCGCACCCGCCGGGAACTGGCCTCCCGCGTCGAGGATCTGACCCGCAGCCTGCGCCGTGAGGACCGGCTGCTCGCGGACCGGGTCAAGACCACCGAACGCGCCCGGCTCGCCCGCGAGATGCACGACGTGGTGGCCCATCAGGTCAGCCTGATCAGCCTTCAGGCGGGGGCGGTGCAGGTCAGCACGGACGACGCGGAGGCGCGCGCGGGCGCCAGGACCATCCGGGAGCTGTCCGTACGGACGCTGGAGGAACTGCGGCACATGGTGGGCGTGCTGCGGGCGGACGGCGGCGAGGCGGCGGAGGCGCGGGGCCTGGCGCCCCAGCCCGATCTGGAGGAGCTGCCGCGGCTGATCGAGATGAGCGCACTGGATGTGACGTACGAGGGCGGTGTGGTGGCCGGCGGCGCGAGCGGGGCGAAGACGGTGGAGCGCGCGGCCTTCCGCACGGTCCAGGAGGCGCTCACCAACGTCCGCAAGCATGCACCGGGGGCGCACGTGCGGGTGCGGGTGGATCCGGTGGACGCGGTGCGGGGCGAGGGCTCGGACGGGGCGGAGGCGGCCGACGAGAACCGTGCGGCGCACGGGCTGCGGGTGGAGATACGGAACGGGCCGCCGGACGCGACGGCGACGGTCCCCGCGCTTCCCGGGGGCGGGCACGGTCTGGTGGGGCTGCGCGAGCGCGCCCAGAGCCTCGGCGGGACGCTGGAGGCGCGGCGGACCTCCGACGGCGGCTTCGTCGTACGGGCGGAATTCCCGTACGGAGCGGCGTGAATCGGGCCGGCGCGGGCAGAGCGGAGCAGCGGAAGGGCGCGTTGTGCGGCGGCGGGGCCGCATGAGCCGTGAGGCCCGCGAGGCGGAAGCCCGTGAGCCCGAAGGCCGTTGAGCCGGAAGGCCCGTGAGCCCGGAGGCCCGTGCGAGGTGCAGGGCTCGTGTGCACAGGAGGGGCGCGTCCCGGGAGAGGCCTCCCGGCAGGGGCGCGTCCCGGAGGTGTCAGGCGGAGAGCGGTGCGGCCGCCTCATCGACGGCGGTGCGCAGGTCCGGGTAGACCTCGAAGAGCCGCCGTACGCCCAGCGCGGCCAGCACACGGTTGACGTGCGAGCCGTCCACGGCGCCCTGCGCGGGGAGGATCAGCCGCAGCCGCCCCTGACAGGAGCGCATCAGACGGCGGGCGGCGATCAGTACGCCGACACCGCTGGAATCGCAGAACCGCACCTCGGAGAGATCGAGCACCAGTGATCTCCGGCCGTCCGCCACCGCGTCGTGCACATGCTGGCGCACCGCCGGTGACGTGACCAGGTCCATCTCCCCGGACACTTGGAGTACGGCCCAGGGGCCCTTTTCGTCCTCTGCCACCTTCAACGACACGCGCTCGAAGCCTTTCGCTCGCTTTCGTACCGGATGAACCGGACTGCATCCGGAATTCATCCTTCCCCGCTCGACTGCCCGGACCCTCTCCCCTGAAACTCTTCCGAATCCTTGGCGCAACAGGCCGTCCGCCTAAGGCTATGCCCCGACACCCTCAGCTTTTCGCCGACATCCGGTCACACACGGATAACACATCGCCCTATACGGACACGAACGATCAGCATCGATCCGCCGCGATCGGGCATTATCGCCACAAAGGGAGGGCGCGCCGACCGTCAGGGCTTTACCATCCCCGTACCTCTCAGGGCTCGGTTTGCCGCAAAGGAGAGTGAGTTGTCGGACCCGCGCACTACATTCGTTGGCACGGCGGATTCTGTGACGGCGCCCACAGGTCCGGGCAGGTGCGGGTGCAGGAGTGACGGCTGAGGTGTAAGCCCGGACGTGACGGGCAGGGATGGGGATCCGATGGGACACGACGCCCCACCACGGTGGGACAGGCGGATGCAGCAGCGGCTCGCCCACGGCGAGGCCGCAGCGCTGGGCGAGCTCTACGACCGCTTCGCCTCTCTGGTGCACAGCCTCGCCTACCGCGTCCTGGACGACGAGGACGCCGCCGACCGCGTCACCCGCGAGGTGTTCGCCTACGTCTGGGAGCACCCGGATTCCTACGACCCCAAGCAGGGCCCGCTGCGCTCCTGGGTCGCCGGTGTCACCCGCCATCAGGCCGTCCAGCGGCTGCGCCAGACCGAGGCGGCCTCGGCGCGCGACTGCGGGGCCGACGCCCCCGCGCCCGCCGAAATAGAGCAGAAGATCCGCGAGGCCTCCACCGCCGCCCGCGCCGACTTCATCGTCACGTCCATGCCCGCGCCCCTGCGGGCCGCCCTGGAGCTGGCGTACTTCCAGCGCCGCGACTACCGCCAGACCGCCGCCGACCTCGGCGTCACGGAGGACGAGGCCCGGCGCAGGCTCCGCCTGGGCCTCCAGCTGCTGTCCACCGCCCACAACCACCAGGCCCTGCCGCCCGCCCATCGCACCGCACCCACGCCGCGCTCCGCCCCTGCGTCGCCTCACTCACCCCATGCATCGTTGGCGCCCCACAGCCCCCGCCCGTCGCACACCCAGCACACCGGCCCGGGGAACTCCGCACCACCCGGCCCGGGCCGCGGACGGTCCCTGTGAACGGCCCGGACGAGTGGGACGGCCGCGAACTGCCCGGCAGCCCCGGTGAACGGCCGCGGATACCCTCACCGCGCCCCGCTGCCGAGGACCACGGCCCGCTCCCCGACGCCCCGCCGGCCCCCGTCCGCGAGACGGTGGACGACACCGCCGGCGGCCCCCGCGCACCGGAAGCCGAGCCCGTGACCGAGCCACCCGCCCCCTTGCCGCTCCCGCTGCCGGCGCCCGCCCCGCCGCACCGGGTCCTCAAGTCGCTGCTCGGCGCCTGGGCACTGTCGGCCTGCTCGGCCGAGGAGACGACCGCCGTCGAGGCGCATCTGACCGACTGCGCCTCCTGCGCGGACGAAGCGCTGCGGCTGCGCGACGCCGTCGGACTGCTGCACCCCGCCGACAGCCTCGACCTCGATCCGCTGCTGCGCTCCCGCGTGCTGGAGGGCTGTCTGGGCCGCCGGCCGGCCCGTATCCCGGTGCCCGAGTGGGCGACGCCGTACGACGCGGAGACCGCCAAACTGGACGCCCTGCTGCGTGACATGGGCGAGACGGAGTGGCGTGCTCCGGTGCGGCTGCGCTGGTTCGAGGGTGAGCGTCCGGTCGAGCGGGAGACCACCGTCGGCGGTGTCATGGGGCATCTGATGGCGGTGGACGGCCTGGTCGCGACGGCGCTCGGACTGCCGGACCCGCTCGGGACGACCGCCCCGCCGGGCACCCCGGACCCCCTCATCCGTACGGAAACGTTCTGGCGGACGCCGGACGAGGAGCGCAGCCCGCTGGCCCTCCACGCACCATGGCGCGACCAGAGCTATGCGCTGATACGGCAGGTGTCGTTCGCCGGTGACAAGGTCGCCGAACTCGCCGTGCCCTACGGGGACTTCCGGCTCACGCTGCGCGACTCGTTCCTGGACCGCGCCTTCGAGTGCTGGGTGCATGCCGGGGATATTGCGGAGGCCGTGGACTATCCGTACCAGCCCCCGGCCGCCGGGCATCTCCACCGGATGGTCGACCTCGCCGCCCGGCTGCTGCCCAGCGCGCTGGCCGACCGGCGGCGGGCCGGGCTCGCCGCGCCGCCGCGGCGGCTGGTCGAGGCGGGCGCCCCGGGCCGTACGCTCCATCTGGAGGTCGAGGGCAACGGCGGCGGCCACTGGTACATAGCGCTGGATTCACCGGCCGCCCTCGGCACCCCGGACCGCACGGTCGCGCATATCGCCCTGGACAGCGCCGAGTTCTGCCAGCTGGCCGCCGGCCATATCTCCCCCGAGGAGGCCGCCGCGGGCCAGCGCGGCGAGCGTGACGCGATCCGCGACGTCCTCTTCGCGACGGCGTCGCTGTCCCGGCTCTAGACGCTCGCCAGTAAGGGGCGGTCGAACACAGCCCGTAGGGGGTCCGAGCGCCCCCTCGGGGCCACAACGTGCTGGGTGGTGAGGGGTATTCCGCGGTGGCGGAAAGCGCGCTCAGACGGAAGGCGCCCTCGGGCGGAAAGGCACGCTTCGGCGGAAGGCGCGCTCAGGCGAAGACGACCGTCCGGCTGCCGTTGAGCAGCACCCGGCGCTCGCTGTGCCACTTGACCGCCCGTGCCAGCGCCTGGCACTCGACGTCCCGGCCGATCGCCACGAGCTGGTCGGGCGTGACCTCATGGCCGACGCGCTCGACCTCCTGCTCGATGATCGGGCCCTCGTCGAGGTCGGCGGTCACATAGTGCGCGGTGGCACCGATGAGCTTCACACCGCGGGCGTGCGCCTGGTGGTACGGCTTGGCGCCCTTGAAGCTCGGGAGGAAGGAGTGGTGGATGTTGATGATCCGGCCGGACAGCGCCTTGCACAGATCGTCGGAGAGCACCTGCATATAACGGGCGAGCACCACCAGCTCGACGTTCTCCGCCTCCACCAGCTCCAGCAGCTGCGCCTCGGCCTGGGCCTTGGTGTCGCGGGTGACCGCAATGTGGTGGAAGGGGATGTCGTACGAGCCGACCAGCTCGGCGAAGTCGGTGTGGTTGGAGACCACGGCCGCGATCTCGACCGGCAGCGCGCCGATCCGGGAGCGGAAGAGCAGGTCATTGAGGCAGTGCCCGAACTTGGACACCATCAGGACGATGCGCATCTTCTCGTCGGCCCGGTGGATCTGCCAGTCCATGCCGAACGAGTCGCCCACCGCCGCGAAGCTGGCCCGCAGCTTGTCGACGCTCACCGAGGTGTCCGCGCTGAAGTGGACCCGCATGAAGAACAGCCCGGTGTCGTGGTCGCCGAACTGCTGGCTGTCCTCGATGTTGCAGCCGGTGATGAAGAGGTAGCTGGACACGGCGTGCACGATGCCCTGCTTGTCCGGGCAGGACAGGGTGAGGACGTACTGATCGTTCCGGTCGTGCTGACCGGGCTGGGTGGGCTGCGACTCGCTCATGACCTCATAGGGTCGCACACCTGCCGAGCAGGTCAGGCCGGGGCATCCGCCTGACCGGTCATGATGGCCAGTACCTCCAGCGAGCGCGGCGCGGCATCGGGGTCCTCGCCGTCCGCCGTGGCCAGCTGCACATGGGCCTCACGGGCCGCGCGTACGGCCTCCGGCCAGCCCTGGTGCTCCATGTACGCGGTCACGGGGGCGTCCGCGCCGACCTGGTGCATGATCCGCAGCACGCGGAGTACGGCGACATCGACGAGCTGGGCCTCCTGGGAGTCCCGGAAGATCGTGCCGACGTATTTCTCCGCGGACCAGTTGTCCAGCCAGGTGTCCTCGACGAGCCGGTAGACGGCGTCGGTGACATCGCCGTACCCGGGCAGGCCGGCCAGCCAGGCCTCCTGCTGGAAGGCGGGGTCGGAGAGCATGTGCAGCGCGGAGCGCACATTACTGCGCCAGCGCCACCACGGCATGTCGTTGAGTGGCATACCGCCCATGGTGGTCGAGCGGCTGCCGCGACGGGAAGACTTCTCCGAACCTTGCACAGCAATCGATCGTACGTTCTTCACGGATGATCTCAAGCGGCCCCCTGGAGTTCACCTCTACGTCACCAGTCATTGCCTCGTCGTCACCAACCCGTTCCGGGCAGGACGGAAGGGTGCTGTGACATGACCGGACGGCGACGCTCCCTCCCCCGCCCCTTCTCCTCCGCTCCCGCGGTCGCGACCGCTTCGGCGGTGGTGTGCACGGCGGCCATCGCGTCTCTGCTCTCGGGCTGCGGCTCCCTCGCCGGAGCCTCGGAGGATGCCGGGGACAAGGCGCCGATCACGGTGATGACCTGGGCCCCCGACGGCACCAAGGCGACCAATGTGCCGGGAATGCCTGCCATGGCACAGGCCTACGCCCGCTGGGTCAACTCCCGGGGCGGCGTCCGGGGCCACCATCTGAAGGTGCTGACCTGCAACGAGCACAACGACTCGGTGACCGCGGCGCACTGCGCCCAGCGCGCGGTGGACGAGGGCGCGGTCGCCGTCGTCGGCTCGTACAGCCAGTTCGGCCGTTCGTTCATGTCGCCGCTGGAGGTCAAGGGCATCCCCTTCATCGGCGGCTACGGCGCCTCGGACGAGGAGTTCGAGAGCCCGCTGTCCTACCCCGTCAACGGCGGCCAGGCCTCCCTGCTGGCCGGCAACGGCCGCCAGCTGGCGCGCGACTGCAAGCGCGTCGCGCTGGTCCGGCCGGACACCATCCAGGGCGATCAGATGCCGTCCCTGCTCAACTCCGGTCTGGAGAGCGGCCATCGGCACCCGGCCAAGGACATCAAGGCGCCCGAGGACGGCACCGACTACTCGTCCGAGGTGAAACGCGCGCTGGCCGGTGCGGGCGCCGACCCGGTCGTCTACGGCACGGCGGCGGCCGGCGGAAAGGCACCCGGCTCCTGTGTGACCGCCTCGCTCGGCGACCACACGGACGCGTTCTTCGACTCGTTCCGGCGGCTCCAGGAGGACAGCCCCAAGGTGCAGGTCGCCTCCGTCCTGGGCAGCGTCGGCCAGTCGCTGCTGAACCGTACCGGCGGCAGGTCCGGGCCGCTGGAGGACGCGGACATCACCGGCTGGTACCCGGTCGCCCACGATCCGCGCTGGGATCCGATGCGCAAGGTCATCAACGACTTCGCCTTCGGCGACAACCGCATCGACGCGGCCGACCAGGGCGTCCAGACGACCTGGATCGCCTACACCGTGCTGCGCTCCTTGATCGAGCAGCTCGACGACGCGGGCGTCGAGGACGTCACCCCGAACGCCCTCCAGACGACCCTGGACCGCGGTGACCACGCCGTCGACACCGGCGGGCTGACCCCGAAGCTGCGGTGGCGGGACGACGACATGCTCGCCGTCCAGGACTTCCCGCGCATCGTGAACGGGATGGTGACCTACCAGGTCGTCAGGGACGGCGAGTTGACCGCCGCCAAGGACGGCTTCGTGAACGTCACCAAGACGCTGGAGCGGCGGCGCACGGACAGCTGAGCGGGCGGGCCGCTGAGCGGGCGGGGCGAGGCCGGGCGGGCGGCCCGGTGGCGCCCGCCCCGGACCCGCTCAGAGCTGTTCGGGGCGGCGCTCCGTCAGCCCGTACTTCTGGGCGAGCGGGTTCCAGATCTGCGCCGCCTGCTTCTTGGCCGTGGTCGCCTGGCCGCTGGCCGCATTGCCCTGGGCGGTCTGCCTGCTCAGCCGGGCCTTGCCCTTGTGGCAGCCCTTCTTGCTGCCGACCTGGCCGGCCCAGGCCGCGTAATGGTTGTCCGCGGCGGCCGAGGACTGCCAGGCCTTGGTCAGCGCGGCGGTCAGCCGGTCATGGTTCGGCATCTTGTCGACGGGCAGCTGCTGGAGCCGCTTCACCAGGTCGTTGCGCTGGCCGGCCGCGGCCCGCAGGTCCTTGGCCGCGCCGCCGAGGTTGCTACAGGTCTTGATGCTGTTGACGGCGCCGATCACCGAGGAACGGCTGTTGTTGCTGTCGCCCAGCAGCGCGTCCAGGCCCTTGGCCTGCGCCTCGGCCGGGTCGGCGGACGGCTTCGGCTTCTCCGGGTCCTTGGCCGCCTTCGTCGTGCCGGCTCCGGAGTCCTCCTTCTTGGCGGTGTCCTCGCCGCTCCCGCCGCTCAGCGCCCAGCCGAGGCCGAGACCGGCCCCCGCGAGCGCCACGATGACGATGCCGACGATCGCGATCGGGGCGAACCGGCGGCGCCCGCCACCGTCGTCGTCGTACGAGGCCTGCTGGTCGTAGCCGCCGCCGGGCGGGAACTGCTGTCCGGGGCCCTGGCCCTGGTGGCCGTACGGGGGACGGCCCGGGTCCTCGAAGCGCGGCAGCTGTGCGGTGGAGTCCGGGGCGCCGGTCTGTCCGGGCGCGCCCGGACCGTCGCGGAACAGGCCGTCGAACTCAGCGGGGGTGGGACGGTCGCCGGGCGCGCCGGGGCGCACGCCGTACGGCGCGCCCGGCGGCGGGGGCGGCGCAGCGGCGCCCACCGGCGGGATGAGCTGGGTGGCCTCGGCGTCGCCCGCGCCCGGGGCGCCGGGCATCGGCTGCGACTGCGGCATCGGCCGGCCCTGGCCCTGGGGCCTTTGCCCGTTCGGCTTGATCGCGCGCAGCATCGTGGTGGATTCGTCGCGCGTCTCGGGCCGTGCGGACGCTTCGGGCGGCAGCGGCGCGGCACCGGGGCCGCCGGGCTGGGCACCGACGGGGGGAATGAGCGCGGTGGCCTCCGCGTCGCCCGCGGCGGGCGGGAGCAGCGCGCCGGTCTGCGGGGTCGCCCGCACCAGCTCTCCGGACGGGCCCTGGGGCTGCTGCCCGTACTGCTGCTGCGGCTGCTGGGCCTGCTGGCCGTACGGCTGCTGCGGGGGCTGCCGGCCGGAGCCGTACTGGCCCTCGGGCGGCAGTGCGCCGGGCGCACCCTGGCCGTGCTGGGCGCCGTTCGGTACGCCGTGCGGCATGAGCGCCGTCGCCTCGGCGGCCGAGTCGGCCGGGGGCAGCGGCCCGCCCGGCTGCTGGGGCGCCTGCTGCGGCATGGAGGGCGGCAGGGGCGGTGCCGGCGGCGGCCCCTGGGGCGCCTCCGGGAAGCCCTGGCCGCCCTGCGGCTGCGGCGGCATGGCGGCCTGGGGGTGCTGCGGCTGCGCCTGAGCCGGGTCGTAGCCCTGCTGCTGGTCCTGGCCGTAGCCCTGCTGCTGGCCTTGCCCGTAGCCCTGCTGCTGGCCCTGGCCGTAGCCCTGCTGCTGACCCTGGCCCTGGCCATAGCCCTGCTGCGGGGCGGACGGCTGGCCCTGGGCGGGCGCCTCTCCGTACGGCTGCGGGGCGGCGGCCTGCCGGTCCGGGCCCCAGGGCTGGCCCCACGGCTGGCCGGCCGGCGGTGCGGCCTGCTGGTCGGGCACCCACGGCTCACCGTTGGCGGGCAGCACAATGCCCTCTCGCGCGGGACCGGCCGCAGAATTCTGCGGGTCGTGACCCTGTCCGCTCTGCGTCACCGTGACTCCTACCAACATGCAGACCTACGGAATCGTCGGCTGCACGCTACCGGGTCGCAGCAACGTTCGACCACGTCGCCTGGTCACCACCCCCGCCCGCCCCGGGAACGCAGCGGGCGGGCCCCGCCCGCCGGCCCGCCCGGCGCCGTACGACAAACCCGGCGCCGCATGACAAAGCAGCCACCCCGCCGTCGCCGTCCCCTCGCCGCCCCGTCCCACGCGTGCCGCAGGCCCCTCGGGCGTTGTTCAGGCCGCCGTGGCCCGCAGCTCCAGCCGGGCGCTGAATTCCCGCACCACCGGTTCGTCCCTGAAGGGCTCCAAACGCAGCTGGAAGTCCTCCAGATACTCCGCTCCGCGGTCCGAACGCAGCCCGCTCAGCAGCTGCACCGCCTGGGTGCCCGTATGGCAGGCCTGCTCCACCTCCCGCTGCTGCGCCTGGGCGCCGGCCAGCAGCAGCAGACCGATGGCCCGCCGCCGCGCCCGGCCTTCCGGGTGCCCGTCCAGCGCTTCCTGCGCGCGCTGCCCGGCGGGTCCCGGCTGCCCCAGATCCCGGTGGCAGTGGGCGAGTTCATCGGCCAGATAGGCCTGGTCGAAGTGGGAGATCCAGACCGGGTCGTCGCCCGCGTCGGCGGCCGCTTCGGCGCGCTCCATCGCGGCGGCCGCGCGGCCGGCCACGACCTGGAAGGCCCGGCCGTCGCCCATCAGGGCATGTCCGCGCGCCTCCGCCGCGCAGAACATCGCCTCCACCCGCGGGGTGACATGGCCACGGGCGCCTTCCTGGGCGGCGCGCGCGAGTTGGGCGATCTCCCGGGGATTGCCGAGCGAGGCGGCCAGATGGCTCATGCTCGCGGCCAGGACATAGCCGCCGTAGCCGCGGTCACCGGCCGCCTGGGCCAGCCGCAGCGCCTGGATGTAGTAGCGCTGGGCGAGGCCGGGCTGACCGGTGTCGACGGCCATGTAGCCGCCCAGTTCCGTCAACCGCGCGACGGCGGCGAAGAGTTCCCGTCCGACGGACTCGCGGTACGAACCGGCCAGCAGGCCCGACACCACGCTGTTGAGGTAGTGCACGACGACCGGCCTGACATGCCCGGCGCCGAAGCGGTGGTCGAGTTCGCCGAGCGCGGTGGTCATGGCGCGCACCGCCTCGACGTCCGAGATCCCGACCCGGGCGCCGGCGTTCCGCGCGACCTGGCTGTCCGCGCCGGTGATCAGCCAGTCGCGGCTGGGCTCGACCAGCGCCGAGGCCGCGACCGTGGACCCACTGAGGAAGTCGCGCCGCCCGACATCGCTGCGCCACAGTTCACAGACCTGCTCGATCGCCCCGAGCACGGTCGGTGAGAACTGGAGCCCCACCCCGGACGCGAGGTTCTTGCCGTCGGCCATCCCGATCTCGTCGATGGTGACCGTGCGCCCCAGCTTGCGCCCCAGCGCCTCGGCGATGACGGCCGGAGCGCGGCCGCGCGGCTGCTGTCCGCGCAGCCATCTGGCCACCGAGGTCTTGTCGTAGCGGAGGTCGAGACCGTGTTCCGCACCGCACATGTTGACGCGGCGGGCGAGCCCCGCGTTGGAACAGGCGGCTTCCTGGATCAGCGCCTGGAGCCGTTCGTTGGGCTGCCGTGCGACGAGTGGCCTGGCGGCCATGCTTGTACCCCCTGTGTACTGCTGCGCGTTCACCGGCGAACGCCGTTCCTCGTGATCGATTCCCCGTGAATATGCCGGATATCCGAGAGATCCGAGATATGCGCGATAGGAGAGATCGGAGTGATACGCACTTTGCAGCGGATGCTCAGTTCTGAGCGTTTTGAGCCCTGTCCGGAGCATCCTCGGTGCGCTGCGCTCGTTCACGAGTAGGGAGGTGCGCGGTGCCGTGCACAGCTCGCGGCGCCGCCGTGCCGGGCTCCCCCCGGGTGCACTTCGGTCTGCCGCCGGGCGGCCTCTCCGCCCGTCACGCAGGTGGCTACCCGCTCCTCGGGCCCCGCCCGCATATGCGCCCCCACCGGTGCACCCATGCGCCCCACGTGCGAGAACGATGCGCCGGGGGGTCAGCCATCTGGCCGTAACCCTTGGTGACACCGGGAGTTGTCCTCTGCGTGGAAGAGACCATCCAAGTCACAGGAGCCCCGCAGATCCCCAAGCAGCGCGGCGAGCAGATGCTGGACACTGCGGTGCGTTACGCGGAAGAACGGCATTGGGACGTGTTCCCCGGCGCATGGCTGGAGCACGACGGCGAGACGCCGCGCTGCTCGTGCGGCGCCGGCGACTGCGCAGCGCCCGGCGCGCACCCCACCGCCCCCGGCTGGGCCGGACAGGCCAGCGGCAGCGCCACCGCCGTCCGCCGGATGTGGAGCAAGCAGCCGCGGGCCTCGATCCTGTTGCCGACGGGCCGGACGTTCGAGGCACTGGACGTCCCGGAGACCGCGGGCTGCCTGGCGCTGGCCCGTATGGAGCGGATGGCCCTGCCGCTCGGCCCGGTGACCCGCACCCCCGACCGCCGGATGCTCTTCCTCGTCCTCCCCGGCGCCTCGGTGAAGGTCCCGAAGCTCGTACGGAGCCTGGGCTGGGCGCCGGCCGCGCTCGATCTGGTCTGCCGCGGCGAGGGCGAGTACATCGCCGCACCGCCGACCCGGGTGGGGGCGCACGGCTCGGTGCAGTGGGCGCGCCGCCCCACCCCCGCCAACCGCTGGCTGCCGGACGCCGAGGAGCTGATCAGCCCGCTCGCGTACGCCTGCGCACGGGACGCGGTCGCGGTCCGCGGCCGCTGACCCCGGACCGGTCCGCTCCCCTTGTCCCCGGCGGCGTCCGCCACCCGGACGCCACCGGCACCCGCCCGTATCGTGGGATGCCGGACGGGGGCCAGGACGGCCCCTGCGGGGACGTCGAAGGGCAGGACCGGTGGCGAACGAGCCGGAACACATCGATCAGCGGGCCGAATCGGCACCGCCGCAGCGCACCACGGCTGCCTCTCCGGGCGGGCCGGCCGCGGCCCCCGGAGGCGGCGTGGCCGGCCCGCCCGCCGTACGTATCCAGGGTCTGTGGAAGAAGTTCGGCGAGCAGATCGCCGTCAACGGCATCGACCTGACACTGCCGGCCGGCCGCTTCATCGGACTGGTCGGCCCCAATGGCGCCGGCAAGACCACCACCCTCTCCATGGTGACGGGCCTGCTGCGGCCGGACGCCGGCGTGGTCGAGATCGGCGGGCAGGACGTCTGGCAGGACCCGGTGTCCGTCAAGTCGCGTATCGGGGTGCTGCCCGAGGGGCTGCGGCTCTTCGAGCGGCTGTCCGGCCGTGAACTCCTCGGCTACATAGGCCGGTTGCGCGGCCTGCCGGGCGACGAGGTCGACAAGCGGGCCGCACAGCTGCTGGACGTGCTCGATCTGGCGGGCGCACAGAACAAGCTGGTGGTGGACTACTCCACCGGTATGCGCAAGAAGATCGGGCTGGCGGCGGCGCTGCTGCACAACCCCGAGATCCTCTTCCTCGACGAGCCCTTCGAGGGCGTCGACCCGGTCTCGGCGCAGACCATCCGCGGCGTACTGGAGCGCTACACCGCCTCCGGGGCGACCGTGATCTTCTCCAGCCATGTGATGGAGCTGGTCGAGTCGCTGTGCGACTGGGTCGCGGTGATCGCCGCCGGGCGGATCCGTGCGGACGGCCCGCTCGCGGAGGTGCGCGGCGCGGCGCCCTCGCTCCAGGACGCCTTCCTCGAACTCGTCGGCGCACGGGAGCGCGGCGCGGGGCAGAACCTGGACTGGCTGGGCGGTGGCGGCGCCCGATGAGCACCGAATCCGCCGTGGCGGCTGCCCGCCCCGCCGCCGCACCGTCCCTGACCGGCGTCTTCGTCCGGCTGAAGCTGTCGCTGCTGCGCAACGGGCTGCGCCAGTCCACCGGGCGCGCGCTGGCGTATACCGGGTCCGTCATCGTCGGCCTGCTGTTCACCGCCGGTGTCGTGCTGGGGCTGATCGCGCTGCGCGGCACCCCGCATGCCGGTGCGCTGGTCGTGCTGCTCACCGGGATCCTCACCCTGGGCTGGGCGGTGATGCCGCTGTTCTTCCCCACGGGCGACGAGACGCTCGATCCGACCCGGCTGGTCATGCTGCCGCTGCGGCCGCGGCCGCTGATCGTCTCGCTGCTGGTGGCCTCGCTCGTCGGCATCGGCCCGGTCGTCACCCTCGCGCTGGTGACCGGCTCGGTGATCGCGGTCGCGGACGGGGCGGCCGCCGCGGTCGTGGCCGTGGTGGCCGTCGTCCTGGTGGTGCTGGTGTGCGTGTCGCTGGCGCGTGCGGTCGCCACCGCCTCGGTGCGGCTGCTGACCAGCCGCCGTGGCCGGGATCTCGCCGTGCTCAGCGGCCTGTTCATCGCCATCGGCGCGCAGGGCGTCAATATCGCCGCGCAGAAGCTGGGCCGGCCGGACGGACTGTCCGTGCTGGAGCCGCTGGGCACGGTGCTGCGCTGGGTGCCGCCGGCCTCGGCGGTCAGCGCCGTCGAGGACGCCGGGCACGGGGCGTGGGGGCGGGCGCTGGCCGGCCTGGCGCTGACGGCGCTGGCGCTGGTCCTGCTGCTGTGGTGGTGGCAGCGCACGCTGACCACCCTGATGACGTCCCCGGACTCCTCCACCCTCCAGGCGGTGGAGAAGGACAGCGCGCGCCGGGCCGGCAGCGGGGAGCGGGGGCTCGCGCGGCTGCTGCCGGACGGGCGGACCGGCACGGTCATGCTCCGTACGCTGCGCTACGCCTGGCGCGACCCCAAGTCGAAGATGGGGTGGGCGACCTCCATCGGCGTCGGCCTGCTGCTGCCGGTCGTCTCGGCCGTGCAGGACAACGGCAGCATCTATATGTCGTTCTCGGCAGCCGCGCTGCTCGGCACGCAGATGTACAACCAGTTCGGGCAGGACACCTCGGCGTTCTGGATGGTCGCCTCGACGATCTCCACCCCACGGGACGCCTATCAGGAGCTGCGGGCGCGCGCCTTCGCGCTGGCGCTGGTGGCCGTCCCGTACGTCACGCTGGTGGTCGCCGGCACCGCCGCCGTCATCGGGCCGTGGTCGGACTTCGTGGAGGTCTACGGGCTCTCGCTGGCGGTGCTGGGTGCGCTGCTCGCGACCGGGGCGCTGTCGTCGGCGCTCTTCCCGTACTCGATCCCCGCGGAGAGCAACAAGAACGTCGCGCCGGGACAGGGCGCGATCGCCTGGTTCAGCCTCTTCGGCGGGGTGCTGGTGGGCGCCGTGCTGTGCTCGCCGCTGCTGGGCCTGACCATCTGGCTGCATGTGGCGGGCCTGCACCATCTGTTGTGGGTGCTGCTGCCGATCGGTGCGGTCTACGGCGCGGGCGTCGCGGAGCTGGGGCTGCGCCTTGCGGCGCCCCGCGTGACGCGGCGGCTGCCGGAGATTCTGGCAGCGGTCAGCAAGGGCTGATGGCCCCGGGCGGGGCAGGACCGGCCGGTGCGAAGGGCCGGGTCCTGCCCCGCCGCGAAGTCCTCCACAGGCTGCACCGGCCGCTCGCGCGACGGCGGTGGCGGTGGCGGTGGCGGTGGCGGTGGCGTCATTGCCGCGGCCCGGGGGCGCGGGCCCTCAGCTGGGCACCGTGGCCGTACGGAGAAAGGGTTCGATGGCGGCGCACCATGCGTCGGGCTGTTCCCAGGGGAGCAGATGCCCGGCGTCCGGGATTTCGGCGTAGGCACCGCGAGGGAGCACCCGGACCATCTCCTGGGCCTCGGCGCGGCCCAGTTCGGCATCGAGGCCGCGGACGACGAGGGTGGGGCACGACACCTGGGCGAGCTCTTCCCAGTGGGCGTCATGCACCCAGGTCTCGCGGGCCGTGAGCATCTGCCGGCGGGAGAAGACGGGGCGCCAGCCGTCGGCGCGCTCGGCCATCACCTCGGCGAAGAACTCGCCGCGGGTGGGTCTGGGCCGCTCCAGGGTCGGGTCGTCCTCGCCGAACCACTTGCGGACATCCGCGAGGGTGGCGAACGGCAGCGGCCAGGACCGGAACCACTCGGTCCACTCATGCTGGGAGGCCGCCCCGAGCGCCGAGGCCCGCATATCGCAGATGACCAGCGCACTGACCAGATCCGGTCTTCGGGCCGCTAACTGCCACGCCGTCAGGGCGCCCATGGCATGCCCGACAAGGGCGACCGGGGCGAGGCCGAGCTGCTCGATGGCCGCGATGGCGTCATCGACATAGGCCTCGCGGTCGTACGGTCCCTCGGAGGGCTTCTCGCTGCGGCCGTGGCCCCGCTGATCCAGCGCGACGGGGCGGTGGCGTGCGCTCAAGCGGCGTGCGGTGGCCGCCCAGTGCGAGGCGCGGCCCATCAGGCCATGGAGGAGGAGTACGCCCGGCCGCTGTTCGCTCTCCTCCAGGCCGCCGCCGATCTTGGGCGGGTCGGCGAATTCCCAGGCGGCGAGGCGTACACCGCCCATCCCTGTCACATCGATGCGCTGAACCATGTGCCCTGGCACCCCCAATCGTCCCTTGAGCAGCTCCACACTATCGAACCCCTATTCGAACGCACCGTTCCGGCGCGCAATACCCCTCGTTCGAGTGACCTCGGTCAGTGATTGGCCGCGCCCGCCACGGGGAGACATCTGCCGGGAGGCGGGCCCTATCGGGAAGGGGGCCCGTGGGGGAAGACCCTGGGAGCTCGGGGCTCCGGGTCTTGGGTGGGGGACATGGGGAGGCAGGGCCCCGGCTGCTCGCAGCGCCGGGGCCCTGACTGTCTCCGTCTTGCATGGATGCATCCGAACCCCCTCCCCGGCCAGGACAGGCCGATGCATGGCCATGCGTCAGCGTGACACGAGCCCGGCCGTATCGCACGGATTCGCACAAGTCCGTTCAACCGGAAAGAACTTGCCCAGCCCTCTGAGGGCGCGTCGGCGCAGCTCAGCGGGTTCACGGGGGAGGCCGGGACGAAAGTGCGGAAAAGAAAGAGGCTGAAACTGATTTCAGCGCTTGGCGACAAACACGTGAGAGGCGATCTCGGAGTCCAGCTCGGCGGCCTCGCCGCTGCTGCCGACCAGCACCCCGGCCGGTGACTCCGTCACGCTCACCACCGCGCCCGGCTGCACACCGGCCCGCCGGAGGGTGTACATCAGCTGGGCGTCCGCCTGGATCGGCTCGCCGATCCGGCGCACGACGGCGGTCTTGCCCTCGGCCCCGGCGTCCAGATCCATCAGGCTCACCATGCCGGCGTCCAGGAACGGGTCGACCTCGGACTTCTCGCCGAGCTCCGCCAGCCCCGGGATGGGGTTGCCGTACGGCGACTCCGTGGGATGCCGCAGCAGTTCCAGGACACGGCGCTCGACCGCCTCGCTCATCACATGCTCCCAGCGACACGCCTCGGCGTGCACCTGCTCCCATTCGAGCCCGATGACGTCGACGAGCAGGCACTCGGCGAGGCGGTGCTTGCGCATCACCCGCGTCGCCAGCCGCCGGCCCTCCTCCGTCAGCTCCAGATGCCGGTCGCCCGCGACCGTCAGCAGTCCGTCGCGCTCCATGCGCGCCACCGTCTGGCTCACCGTCGGGCCGCTCTGTTCGAGCCGCTCCGCGATGCGGGCGCGCATAGGCACCACACCCTCCTCTTCCAGCTCGAGGACGGTGCGGAGATACATCTCCGTGGTGTCGATCAGTCCGGACATGCGTGCCCCTTGATGTGTGGTGCGGTGGCCCTGGACTCAATTCTGACGCATCTCACTGACAACGGTGCCGCCTCGTCCGTGCACCGGACCCTCACGGCCGTATTGACAGGGCACTGGTCCAGACCGCAACGTGATCCGCGCCACTGATCAGATACGACGAGATCCCACGAGATCCGACGAGAGGGGCCCGCGGCCATGGCTGAGAGCGACCGGAGCGACCGGCTGGCCGGGAAGTACTTCGACGCCGCGATCGACCTGCTGCGGCAGGTCCGCGACGAAGAGGGCGACCGGATCACCGCGGCCGGGCGGCTCATCGCGGACACCGTTGCGGCGGGCGGCCGGGTCTTCTCCTTCGGCGCCGGGCACTCCTCGCTCCCCGCGCAGGACACCGTCTACCGGGCGGGCGGTCTGGCCCTCATGAATCTGCTGTCCGTCCCGGGCGTGGTCGGCGTGGATGTACGGCCCGCGACGCTCGGCAGCGCGCTGGAGCGGGTCAACGGTCTGGCCGGGGCCGTCCTGGACACCAGCCCGCTGGAGGCGGGCGATGTGCTGGTGATCATCTCGCTCTCCGGGCGGAACGCGCTGCCCGTCGAAATGGCAATGAACGCCCGCGCCCTCGGCATCAAGGTCATCGGCGTGACGTCGGTGGCCTACGCGGACGCGACCAAGTCCCGGCATGTCTCCGGCAGCTTCCTCAAGGACCACTGCGACCTGGTGCTGGACAGCCGGATCACGGTGGGCGACGCGGAGTTGACGCTGCCGGGCATCGACGCGCCGTTCGCCCCCGCCTCCACGGTCGTCAGCAGCACGATCATGCAGGCCATGGTGGCGACGGCCGCGGGCACGCTCGCCGAGCGGGGCATCGACCCGCCGCTGCTGCGCTCCGGGAACGTCGACGGCGGGCACGACTGGAACGCCCGGGTGATGAGCGAGTACGCGGACCGGATCTTCTACCGGCAGTGAGCGGGCGGGTCTCCCACCGGAGCGGGCGTGTTCCCCCCGGAGCGGGCAGCTCTCTCCCCCCGGAGCTCAGGGCTCTTCGTCCGGCAGTGAACGGGCTGCCCGCTCAGAGCGACGCCGCGCCGGCGAGGTCCAGGGCCGTGGCGATCCGGGACGCGACCTCCTCCGCGTAGTCCGCGTCCGCGCGGTCGAAGGGACGGCGCGCGGGCGCCCGCAGAAACGTGGCGACGCCGAGGGTGCGGCCGCGGCTGCGCAGCACCACGCACAGACCGTGCACGGTGCCGTCCGGCCAGTTGCGGGCGGCCGCCCAACCGGCGGGCGAGGCGGGACCGGCGCTGGTGCGCACCGAACCGCGCCGCTCGTACGCCTGGAACGCCGGATGGCCCGGCACGTACGGCGTGGGAATGCCGGTCGCCGACAGCGTCTCCGAGGGGCCGGGCGAACCGGCCGGGGAGGCCAGCGTGCGCACCAGCCGGGGCGTGCCCCGCCGGGCGCGCCGGCCACGGTCCGCACCGGCGGCGCCGGCCTCCGGAGCGCCGGACGGCGGTGCGGCACCGCCCGCCGCGCCCGCCCCCTCGGACCCGCGGGACGCCTCGGCCGCCTCCCCTGCCGTGTCATACGCGTCGTCGTCCACGTCCGTGTCGTACGCGTCGTACGCATCGGCCTCGGCGACCGCACCGTACGGCCGCGGCGCAGGTGTCGCGGCGAGGTCGACCAGACCGTGGTCGGCGAAGCCCGCCAGGGCGAAGTCGAGGTGGACCGCGGCGGCTTCGGCCGGGTCCGGGCACTCCGCGGCCGCCCGGCCGGCGCGGTGCAGCTGATGGGCGCGGAAGCGCAGCAGCGAGCCGTCCGTTTCGGCCCGCTTGGCGTCCGTGACGTCCTGGAAGAGCCAGGCCACGCCCAGCGGCACCGGCTCCTCCGCCAGCGGGGAGGACAGCCGGACGAAACCGCTGCGCCAGCACCGGCGCGGCAGCTCGGCCTCCTCGGAGCGCAGCGTCACCCACAGGTCGGCGACGGCCTGCGGCGCGCCCTCGGCGAGGACATGCTGGAGGGCGCACTCCAGCTCCTCGACGCCCTGCGCCAGCAGCTCGCCCAGGGGGCGGCCCAGCAGGGCCGTGCGCCCCACGCCGAGAGCACGGGCGGCATGCGCGTTGACGACGGCGGGCCGCAGATCGGCGTCGATCAGCACCACGCCCCAGGACGCGTCCTCGAACAGCGCCTCGCTGAGCGCGATGGACCGCTCCAGGTCCATCTGGGTGTGCACCTCGCTGAAGGCGCAGTACACGCCCGCGACCCGGCCGCCGGGGACGCGGACCGCGGAGGACTGGGTGCGGACGAGAACGCGGTGGCCGTCCTTGGTCAGCAGGGCGAACTCGTGCACCTGGCGGCCCGGGGAGCGCATGGCGGCCGCGAGCGCGGCATCGATCGCGTCGGCGTCCTCCTTGCGGACCGCCCAGCCCGCCAGGCCCGTACGGCCGACGGCTTCGGTGGTGGTCCAGCCCAGGATGCGTTCGGCTTCGTGGTTCCAGTGCGTGACCGTGCCGTCCGCGGCGAAGGCGACCAGGGCGGCGTCCATGCCGTCCAGGAGCGCGGCCAGCAGACCGGAGTCATCGGTCTCGTCGGCGGAGCAGCGCGCCGCCGACGCAGAAGAAGCTGACGAAGCAGTCACTGGCACCCCTTACGAACGCGGCCGCACGTGCTCCACCTGGGAACATTCAACTGGAACGTGACACACCCCACAGCCGATTCGCGGAAATCGTTGCTAACGGGAAATTCCCTTGTGTGCGGCCGGACGGCTTCCTAATGTGTGGAGCACACGAGAAGGGAGGTGGTTCGGCCAATGATTTCGCACCGGACGCGTGAGGTGGCTGCGGGCTAGCGGCCCGTCGCTTCACCCGAAGTGCAGCGCCGGACCAGCGCATACTGCAGATGCGCAGCCGGCCAATCCCAAGCAGTCACCCGACCCGCGGGCTGCCGGTTCGTCCGACCGGCCCTCTGCGCCACCGAGCGCGGAGGAACCAGCCCGCGGGTCGTCTGCGTCTGCCCACCACGGGCAGCCGCGAAGGGCGACGGGCGTGCCGTCAGGCAAACGGGCCCGCGTCAGGGCGCCAGGCGCTCCACCCTCCAGGAACCGTCCTCGCGGACATACCGCAGCCGGTCGTGCAGCCGGTTGAGCCGGCCCTGCCAGAATTCGATCGACTCGGCGGCGATCCGGTAGCCGCCCCAGTGCGGCGGCGCAGGCACCTGCTCGCCCTCCGGGTAGCGGGCCGCCAATTCCTCGTAGGCGCGCTCCAGTTCGTCGCGCGAGGCGACCGGCGCGGACTGGTCGCTGGCCCAGGCGCCCAGCTGGGAGCCGTGCGGGCGGCTACGGAAGTAGGCGGCGGTCTCGTCCCGGCCGATGCGTTCCGCGGTGCCGGTCACCACGACCTGACGGGCGAGCGGGTGCCAGGGGAACAGCAGCGACACGGCCGGATTTGCGGCCAGTTCACGACCCTTCCGGCTGTTGTAGTTGGTGAAGAACACAAAGCCGCGGTCGTCGAACGCCTTGAGCAGGACGGTCCGTGAGCTCGGCCGGCCGGCGGCGTCCGCCGTCGAGACGACCATGGCGTTCGGCTCGTGCAGGCCGGCCACGGTCGCGTCCTTGAACCAGCGCGCGAACTGGTCATACGGGCTGGCGGCGAGGTCGGACTCGACGAGTCCCTCGGCGCGGTAATGCGCACGCATGGAGGAGGGATCGGGGGTCTCGGCATGAGGCGCGTCGGCGGGGTGCACGGCCTCATCTTGCAACATCGGGCCCGGCGCGGTCAGCCGGGAGGGGCGGAAGTCTGCCCCTAGTCGACCAGCCGTAACCCTCCCGTCGGCAGATCGACCATTGTGCCGAGTCTCACGCCTCCCCGCAGGTAGGAGACCCGCCAGAATGAGGGGGCGGAGCACTGTGGCCTCCGGACAGGGAGAGCTATCGTGTCCGTCCGGCCTGAAGGACGCACCACTTTGAACCTGCTTGCCCACGGTCCGACCCACCGCGGGCAAGACCGCCGCGTGCCCCACGTCCTGGCGGGGCATCACCGGCGTGACCGGTACGGACCGCGAGCTGCCCGGCGCAGCCGCGTAACCGCACCGGGACCGCACCGCACACCTGAGACCCGACCGCACGGCAGCCGGTCACGGACCGTTTGCCGTCCCCATCTTGAGGAGCTGCCTGATGTCCGACTTCGTACCCGGACTCGAGGGAATCATCGCGTTCGAGACGGAGATCGCCGAACCGGATAAGGAGGGTGGCTCGCTCCGCTATCGCGGGGTCGACATCGAGGATCTCGTCGGGAAGGTGTCCTTCGGAAACGTCTGGGGGCTGCTGGTCGACGGGGCGTTCAATCCTGGTCTGCCGCCCGCCGAGCCGTTCCCGATTCCGGTGCACTCCGGCGACATCCGGGTCGATGTGCAGTCGGCGCTCGCCATGCTCGCGCCCGTTTGGGGCCTGAAGCCGCTGCTGGACATCGACGAGGCGACGGCCCGTGACAACCTTGCCCGGGCCGCGGTCATGGCCCTGTCGTACGTGGCGCAGTCGGCGCGCGGGCCGGGCCTGCCGATGGTGCCGCAGAAGGAGATCGACACGGCGGAGACCGTCGTGGAGCGCTTCATGAAGCGCTGGCGCGGGGAGCCCGACCCCCAGCACGTCAAGGCCGTCGACGCCTACTGGACCTCGGCCGCCGAGCACGGCATGAACCCCTCCACCTTCACCGCCCGGTCCATCGCCTCCACGGGCGCGGATGTGGCGGCCGCGCTGTCCGGCGCGGTCGGTGCGATGTCCGGTCCGCTGCACGGCGGTGCGCCCTCCCGCGTCCTCGGCATGATCGAGGAGATCGAGCGGTCCGGCGACGCGTCCGCGTATGTCCGGCAGGCGCTGGACAAAGGCGAGCGGCTGATGGGCTTCGGCCACCGCGTCTACCGCGCCGAGGACCCGCGGGCGCGGGTGCTGCGACGGACCGCCAAGGAGCTGGGCGCCCCGCGCTTCGAGGTCGCCGAGGCACTGGAGAAAGCCGCGCTGGACGAGCTGCGCAGCCGCCGCCCCGACCGGGTGCTGGCCACCAACGTCGAGTTCTGGGCGGCCATCGTCCTGGACTTTGCCGAGGTCCCGGCGCACATGTTCACCTCGATGTTCACCTGCGCCCGCACGGCCGGCTGGAGCGCGCACATCCTGGAACAGAAGCGGACGGGCCGACTGGTGCGGCCGTCGGCCCGGTACGTGGGGCCTGCGGCGCGCGGCCCGCAGGAGATCGCGGGGTACGAGGGCCTCGCGGCGCGTTGATCCCACGTTTTTGGTTTTCCCGCCGTGGGGGTTGTTCGCCGTTGCGCCTGCGGCGGGCGGGTCCGTGGTTGTCGGGTGCGGTGACGGACCTCCGGGGCCGGTGTGTGGGACTGCTTCGCTTTACGTCCCACACACCGGCCCCTCCGGCCCGTCCCCTCCCGTGAGTGGGGGCGGGCCACCGACGTGGCCGTTTCCATGTGATCCACAAGGAGCACCCGAGCACCCCCACCAGCCTTCCCTCATCCCCCAACGGGAGGGGACGCGCCGCAGGACGAAGTCCGGAGGAGCGGCACCGCACCCGACAGCCCCGCGCAGCGACCCGGCCCGCCGCAGGCGCAACGGCGGGACAGCCAAAAACGTGGGGCGCACGGCGAAGCGCAGCGGACCGGCCCGCCGCAGGCGCAACGGCGGGACAGCCGACAACGTGGGAAGGCCGCTACGCGGCAGAACCGCTGAGCTGAGAGTCGATGATCTTGGCCCACTGTTCGACGACCCGGTCGCGACGAGCCGAGTCATCGGTCAGCAGGTTGGCGAGCCCCAGCCCCCGGGCCATATCCAGCAGTCCCTGGACCGTCTCCCGGACGCCGGGCACCGCCTCGTCGGCGTCCAGCAGCGTCACCGCCGTACGGTGGGCCTCCCGGCCGACGCGGGCCTCCAGGGCGGTGACCCGCTCACGCAGCTGGTCCTCGTCGGAGGCGGCCACCCACAGGTGCAGCGCGGCGCGGAACAGCGGCCCCGTGTAGAGGCCGACGAGCTCCTCGACGATGATCCAGGTGCGGGCGACGGAACCGGCCGGCGGCAGGTTGTGGGCGACGGCCTTGACCGCGCCCTGGCGCTTCTCCGCGACATGTTCGACGGCCGCCGTGAAGAGGTCCTCGCGGGTGCGGAAGTGGTGCTGGGCGGCGCCCCGGGAGACCCCTGCCCGCTCGGCGACCACGGAGACCGTGCTGCCGCTCCAGCCGCGCTCCGCCAGACAGGAGACGGCGGCCTCCAGCAGTTTGAGGCGGGTGGCGCGGCTGCGTTCCTGCTGGGGCTGTTTGGGGCCGCGGGCGGGGGTCAGCGCGCCCATGCCGGGGCCCGCCGTTCCAGGAAGGCGGTCATGCCCTCGCGGGCCTCGGCGGAGCCGAACAGCCGGGCGGACTGTTCGGCGAGCGCCTCGGTGTCGCGGTCGAAGGCGGCCAGTACCTCGGCGGTGACCAGCTTCTTCGACTCGGCCAGGCCCTGTGGAGAGCCCTTGCGCAGCCCGTCCAGTACGGGGGCCAGGCCGGTGTCGACGTCGTCGGCAGTGAGCGTGACCAGGCCGATCCTGGCCGCCTCGGCCGGGCCGAACTTCTCGCCGGTCAGGTAGTAGCGGGCCGCGGCGCGGGGGTCGAGCCGCGGCAGCAGCGGCAGGGAGATGACGGCGGGGGCGAGGCCGAGGCGGGCCTCGGTGAACGCGAAGGTGGTGTCCGGACCGGCCGCGGAGATGTCGCAGGCACCGAGCAGGCCGAGGCCCCCGGCGCGGACGTGGCCGGTGACCCGGGCGACGACCGGTTTGGGCAGCTCCACGAGGGCGCGGAGCAGCCGGGCCAGGCCGAGCGGGCCGTCCTTCGCCGCGCCCGAGGTGGCCTCGGAGAGGTCCGCGCCGGCGCAGAACGTGCCGCCGGTGTGGGTGAGGACGACGGCGCGGGTGGCGTCGTCGGCCGCGGCGTCTTCGAGTGCCTGGTGCAGTTCGGCGACCAGGCGGGCGGAGAGGGCGTTGCGGTTGTGCGGGGAGTCCAGGGTGAGGGTGGTGATGCCGTGTTCGTGGGAACGCGGCACGAGCGGTGTCGCGGGTGCGTCGGTCATCGGGCCGTCGAACTCCTTTCCCTGGCGCGCAGTTCGCGCCGCAGGATCTTTCCGGTGGTGGCGCGCGGCACGCTGTCCAGGAATTCCACGCGGCGCACTTTTTTGTACGGGGCGACTCGTCCGGCAACGTACGCGATCACCTCGTCCGCGCTCAGCCGGGCCCCCCGCTGCCGCACCACGAACGCCGTGGGCACCTCGTTGCCGTCCTCGTCCTGGACTCCGATGACCGCCGCGTCGGCGATCGCGTCGTGGGTGAGCAGCAGCGCTTCGAGGTCGGCGGGGGCGAGGCGACCTGGTAGCCCTTTTGGCGTCCTCCCCGCCAAGGTCGGCGAGGATTCCCTTTCTCAGGGGTTTCGGCCGGTCGCCCGGCTTACAGGTTCCTGCTTCGTGGACCGGCTGATGCCGAGGTCTCCACAGGCTGGGAACGTGAGCCCCGCGTCCCCTTGGTTCTTGGCCGCGTTCACGTCGGCGTGGTCCCGGTGCCCGCAGGCAGTGCACTCAAAAACCGCTTGGCTCTTGCGGCTTTTCGCGTCCACGTGCCCGCACCGGTTGCACGTCTGAGACGTGTAGGCGGGGTTGACGAGAAGAATCCGACTGCCCGTGTGGCGAGCAGCGCTCCGCAGTGCGAGTTCCAGCTTGTGCCAACCCTTGTCGAGGATGGCACGGTTGAGTCCGGCTTTCTGTTCGCGGATCCCTTCTTCTGCCGGACCAGCTTTTGTTGCAGCCTTCGGTACCGAGCCGTCTCGTGCGGAGCGATGAATTGCCGGTCGTGGAAGGTGCCATCGCTGGTGACGGCCGCGACCGTCACGCCCCGATCGATACCGACAGCGGTGTCCGGCATCGCATGCGTCCGGGGAGTCTCGCACCCTTCGGCCACGAGGAAGGACACGAACCATTGACTGCCCTTCCGGCCAACGGTCGCTGAACGGATCTCTCCGCCGAGAGGACGAGACCAGCGAAATCGGAGCCATCCCAGCTTGGGAAGCTTGGCACGCGCCCACTTGCGGCCCAGCCGCTCCACCGTGATGAGGTTGCCGACCGGGAAGCGGAACGACGGAGACCATCGCGCCTTCGAGCGCCACCGGACGCCGAAGGTACCGTGTGCATTACAGGCCCGATCAAGATCCCGGAGGGTCTGCTGGAGTACCTGTGCCGGCGCAGCCTTTAGCCAGGGGTGTTCACGCTTGGCCTCAGCGAGTTCGGCGGTCTGTGGCACGTAGTTCATCCATGCCCCGCGCCGACGGTACTCCCTGCGCTGTTCGAGGCCGGTGTTCCACACGGCGCGACAGATGTCACCGAACTCTAGGCATTGCTTGGACTGTTCATCCGTCAGCTCAAGCCGGTACCTGCGGCCCGACAGCATGGAAAGACCCCTTCCAAATGATGCGACCACGCTAGCGCGAACCACTGACAACGCAGCAGGCTCCGCAAGCGACTCCGCTTCCTCGACAAGCGCAGTCCCGCCCTCAGTACGACTTGGGCAGCCCCAGCGACTGGTGCGAGACAAAGTTGAGGATCATCTCGCGGCTGACCGGCGCGATCCTCGCCACCCGGGCGGCTGTGACCATCGAGGCGAGGCCGTACTCCTGGGTGAGGCCGTTGCCGCCGAGGGTGTGGACGGCCTGGTCGACGGCGTGGACCGCGGCCTCGGCGGCCGCGTACTTGGCCATGTTGGCGGCCTCGCCCGCGCCCATGTCGTCGCCCGCGTCGTAGAGATGGGCCGCCTTCTGCATCATCAACCGGGCCAGTTCCAGCTCGATATGGGCCTGGGCCAGCGGATGGGCGAGGGCCTGGTGGGCGCCGATGGGCTCCTTCCACACCTGGCGGGTACGGGCGTAGTCGAGGGCCCGGCCGAGCGCGTAGCGGCCCATCCCCAGGGCGAACGCGGCGGTCATGATCCGCTCCGGGTTGAGTCCCGCGAAGAGCTGGAGGAGTCCGGCGTCCTCGTCACCGACCAGCGCCTCGGCGGGCAGCCGGACCTCGTCCAGGGTCAGCTCGAACTGCTTCTCCGGGGCGGCGAGTTCCATCGCTATCGGGCTGCGGCCGAAGCCGGGGGTCTCGCGCGGGACGATGAACAGGCAGGGCTTGAGGCGGCCGGTGCGGGCGTCCTCGGTGCGGCCGACGATCAGGGTGGCGTCGGCGATGTCGACGCCCGAGATGAACACCTTGCGGCCGTTGAGGACCCAGTCCCCGCCGTCCTTGCGGGCGGTGGTCGTGATGCGGTGCGAGTTGGAACCGGCGTCCGGTTCGGTGATGCCGAAGGCCATCTTGCGGGAGCCGTCGGCCAGGCCCGGGAGCCAGGCCCGCTTCTGCTCCTCGGTGCCGAACCGGGCGATGACCGTGCCGCAGATGGCGGGCGAGACGACCAGCATCAGCAGCGGACAGCCGGCCGCCCCCAACTCCTCCAGCACCATGGAGAGTTCGACGATGCCGCCGCCTCCGCCGCCGTACTCCTCGGGGAGGTTGACGCCGAGGTAGCCGAGTTTGGCGGCCTCCGCCCAGAGTTCGTCGGTGTGTGCGCCCTCGGCCACGACACGGGCGAAGTATTCGCGGCCGTAGCGCTTGCCGAGCGCGGCGACGGCGTCGCGCAGGGCGCGGTGTTCCTCGGTCTCGATCACAGGGTTGCTCATGGCAGTCACGGCTCCTTGTGTGCGGTGGGTGAGGTGCGGGTGGTGCGCGTACGGAGGAGGCCGGCCGGGCCGGGGTCAGCCCGCGTCCGCCACGGCCTCCCCGTCCGCGGCCGTCTCGGCCACGACGGCCAGCAGCGCCCCCACCTCGACCTGCTGCCCCGGGCCGACGGGGAGTGCGGTGAGGGTGCCGGCGGCCGGTGCGGTGATCTTGTGTTCCATCTTCATCGCCTCCAGCCACAGCAGCGGCTGCCCCGCCGCCACCCGGGCGCCCTCGGTGAGGCCCTCCGCGATCCGGACGACCGTGCCGGGCATCGGCGCCAGCAGCGAGCCGGGCTCCGAACGGGCGGTGGGATCGGGGAAGCGGGGCAGTGCGGTGAACGCGCAGGAGGCGGGTGCGGTGGCGCCCCCGCCGGGCGCGGGGGGAGCGTCGACATGGACCCGGTCGCCGTAGCGGGCGACCGCGAACTGCCGTCGCAGCCCGTCGGCTTCGAGCACCACCTCGTCCGGTCCGAGAGCCAGCAGCCGTACGCCCGGGAAGCCCTCGGCCGACAGCCCGTCCCGGCCGAGCCGGTAGCGGATCTCGTACTCGGTGCCGGCGCAGGCGTAGGTCTTGGCCTGTGGCCCGGAGGGGACATTGCGGAAGCCGCCGAAGCGGGAGCGGCCGTGTGCGTCGGCGAGCGCGGCGGCGAGCGCGAAGACGCCCGTCCCGTCGGCGGCCGCCTCGGTCAGCGCGGGAAGGTTGCGGTCGTAGAAGCCGGTGTCCAGCGCGCCGGGGTCGGTGAACTCCGGGTGGCGCAGGGACCGTACGAGCAGCTCGCGGTTGGTGACGGGGCCGTGGATGCGGGCCCGCTCCAGGGCGCCCGCCAGCTTCCGTACGGCCTCGTCCCGGCTCGGCGCCCAGGCGATGACCTTGGCCAGCATCGGGTCGTAGTGGACGCCGATGGTGTCGCCGTCGGTCACACCGGAGTCCAGCCGGACGCCGTGGGGCAGCGCCAGCCGGTGCAGGGTGCCGGTCTGCGGCTGCCAGCCGGCCGCCGGGTCCTCCGCGTACAGCCGCGCCTCGACGGCATGGCCGTGCGGCCGCGGCGGTTCGGCGTCCAGGGGGCGGCCCTCGGCGACGGTCAGCTGGAGGGCGACCAGGTCGAGGCCGAAGACCGCCTCGGTGACCGGGTGCTCGACCTGGAGGCGGGTGTTCATCTCCAGGAAGTACGCCCGGCCGTCCGCGGAGACCAGGAACTCCACGGTGCCCGCGCCGCGGTAGCCGATGGCGCGGGCGGCCTGCTCCGCGGCCCGGTGGAGGGTGCTGCGCAGCTCGTCGGAGAGGCCGGGGGCCGGGGCCTCCTCGATGACCTTCTGGTGGCGGCGCTGGAGGGAGCAGTCGCGGGTGCCGAGCGTCCAGACCGTCCCGTGCGCATCGGCGAGGATCTGCACCTCGACATGGCGCCCGCCCACGACATACGGCTCGACGAACACCTCCCCGTCCCCGAACGCGGAGGCCGCCTCGGCGGCCGCCGCCTTCAACTCTTCTTCGAGAGCGTCCAGTTCCTCGACCACCCGCATACCGCGGCCGCCGCCGCCCGCCGCCGCCTTCACCAGCAGCGGCAGATCGGCCCCGGTGGCCCGCCCGGGGTCGACGGGGGCCAGCAGCGGCACCCCGGCCCCCGCCATCAGCTCCTTGGCCCGCGTCTTGGACGCCATGGCCTCGATGGCGGCGGGCGGCGGCCCGATCCAGGCCAGGCCCGCTTCGGCCACCGCCGCGGCGAAGGCGGCGTTCTCGGAGAGGAAGCCGTAGCCGGGGTGGACCGCGTCGGCTCCGGCGGCCCGCGCGGCCCGCACCAGCAGATCGCCGCGCAGATAGGTGTCGGCCGGGGCGTCGCCCGGGAGCCGTACGGCGGTGTCCGCCTCGCGGACGTGCGGTGCGCCCGCATCCGCGTCCGAGTGCACGGCGACTGTGGAGATGCCCAGCTCACGGCACGTGCGGAAGACCCGCCGGGCTATTTCGCCGCGGTTGGCGACAAGTACGGAACGGATCACTTCTGCCTCACATCCGGAAGATGCCGAAGCCGCCCCGCGCGCCCTCGACCGGGGCGTTGTGGAGGGCGGACAGACACAGGCCGAGGACGGTTCGGGTGTCGCGCGGGTCGATGACGCCGTCGTCGTAGAGGCGCCCCGACAGGAACATCGGCAGCGACTCCGACTCGATCTGCTGCTCGACCATGGCGCGCAGCCCGGCGTCCGCCTCGTCGTCGTACGGCTGTCCCTTGGCGGCGGCCGACGCGCGGGCGACGATCGAGAGCACCCCGGCCAGCTGCTGCGGCCCCATGACGGCGGACTTGGCGCTCGGCCAGGCGAACAGGAAACGGGGGTCGAAGGCGCGGCCGCACATGCCGTAGTGCCCGGCGCCGTAGGAGGCGCCCATGAGGACGGACAGGTGCGGGACCTTCGAGTTCGACACCGCATTGATCATCATCGCGCCGTGTTTGATGATGCCGCCCTGCTCGTACTCCTTGCCGACCATGTAGCCGGTGGTGTTGTGGAGGAAGAGCAGCGGGATGTCGCGCTGGTTGGCCAGCTGGATGAACTGTGCGGCCTTCTGGGACTCCTCGCTGAACAGCACGCCCTGGGCGTTGGCGAGGATGCCGACCGGGTAGCCGTGCAGCTCGGCCCAGCCGGTCGCCAGGCTCGGCCCGTAGAGCGGCTTGAACTCGTCGAAGTCCGAGCCGTCCACGATCCGGGCGATGACCTCGCGCGGGTCGAACGGTGCCTTGAGGTCGCCGGGGACGATGCCGAGCAGTTCGCCCTCGTCGTACTTCGGCGGCGCCGCCGGGGCCGGGTCGTCCTGCGCCTTGCGCCAGTTGAGGCGGGCGACCACCCGCCGGGCCTGGCGCAGCGCGTCCGGCTCGTCCACCGCGAAGTAGTCCGCGAGCCCGGAGGTGCGGGCGTGCATCTCGGCGCCGCCCAGCGACTCGTCGTCGCTCTCCTCGCCGGTCGCCATCTTCACCAGCGGCGGCCCGCCCAGGAACACCTTCGCGCGCTCCTTGACCATGATCACGTGGTCGGACATCCCGGGGACGTACGCGCCGCCCGCCGTCGAGTTGCCGAAGACCACGGCGACGGTCGGGATGCCGGCCGCGGACAGCCGGGTGAGGTCCTTGAACAGCGCCCCGCCCGGGATGAAGATCTCCTTCTGGCTGGGCAGATCGGCGCCGCCGGACTCGACGAGCGAGATCACCGGCAGCCGGTTGGCGAACGCGATCTCGTTGGCCCGCAGCGCCTTCTTCAGCGTCCAGGGGTTGCTGGCGCCGCCGCGCACCGTCGGGTCGTTGGCGGTGATCAGGCACTCCACGCCCGCGACCGTGCCGATGCCGGTGACCAGCGAGGCACCGACCTGATAGTCGCTGCCCCAGGCCGCGAGCGGCGACAGCTCCAGGAACGGCGTATCGGGGTCGAGGAGCAGCTCGATCCGCTCCCGGGCGAGCAGCTTGCCGCGCCCCCGGTGCCGGGCGACGTACTTCTCCCCGCCGCCCGCGGTCGCCTTCGCATGTTCGGCGTCGACCTCCGCGAGCTTCGCGAGCATCGCCTCACGACGCTCCGCGTACTCGGCACCCGCCGGGTCGAGCCCGGTTGCGAGCACGGTCACCACAACACCTCCGGTATGTCCATGTGCCGCGCGCGCAGCCACTCCCCCACGGCCTTGGCCTGCGGATCGAACCGGGCCTGGGCCGCGACGCCCTCGCCGAGCAGCCCGTCGACGACGAAGTTGAGCGCGCGCAGATTCGGCAGTACGTGCCGGTCGACGGGCAGACCGGCGGTCTCCGGCAGCAGTTCCCTGAACCGCTCGACGGTCAGCTCGTGCGCCAGCCACCGCCAGGCCTGGTCGGTACGGGCCCACACCCCGACGTTCGCCGAGCCGCCCTTGTCGCCGCTGCGGGCGCCGGCGACCCGGCCGAGCGGCCCACGCCGGGTGGCCCCGGCGGGCAGCGGCGCGGGGAGCGGCGGATCGGACACCCTCTCCAACTCCCGTGTTTTTGCAGGCAGTTGGCTGCTGATCCGGGTGCCGTCCGCCAGTACGGCCAGATGCGGCACCTCGGCCGCGTCCACCGCCACCGCCTCGAAGACCCCGTAGGGGGTGCCCTTACCGGGCGGCGCGGTGACATGGAAGCCGGGGTAGCTGGCCAGCGCCAGCTCGATCGCGGCGCCGCTGACCACCCGCCCCACCGCATCCTGGTCGGCGTCCCGCACCACCAGCCGCAGCAGTGCGCTCGCCTCCTCCTGGATGTCCGCGTCGTCCCGGTCGGTGCGGGCCAGCGTCCAGCGCACCTCGGCCGGGCGGTTCCCCGCCGCGTCGAAGGCCGCCTCCATCTGCCGGCGGACCAGCACGGCCTTGGCCGTCACCTCCAGCCCGGTCAGGACGAAGGTGACCTCGTTGCGCCAGCCGCCGAGCCGGGTCAGCCCGGTTTTGAGGGTCGGCGGCGGCGCCTCGCCGCGCACCCCGTCGATCCGGACCCGGTCCGGCCCGTCCTCCATCAACCGCACGGTGTCCAGCCGCGCCGTCACATCCGGCCCTGCGTAGCGGGCGCCGGACGTCTCGTACAGCAGCTGGGCGGTGACCGTGCCGGTGGTGACCGCGCCGCCGGTCCCCGGATGTTTGGTGATCACCGAGCTGCCGTCGGCGGCGATCTCGGCGAGCGGGAAGCCGGGCCGCAGCAGGTCGTGATCACCGAAGAAGGAGTAGTTGCCGCCCGTGGCCTGGGTGCCGCATTCGAGGACATGCCCGGCGACCACCGCCCCCGCCAGCTGGTCCAGATCCTCGGGCCGCCAGCCGAAGTGCGCCTGGGCCGCGCCGCTGACCAGCGCGGCATCGGTGACCCGCCCGGTCACCACCACATCGGCACCGGCCCGCAGACACGCCGCGATCCCCCCGCCGCCCAGGTAGGCATTGGCGGTCAGCACGCCTTCACCCCACCCCCCGCGCGCCAGCAGGTCATCGCCTTCCACATGCGCCACACGGACGGACACCCCGACCTTGTCCGCCAACTCCCTTACGGCATCGGCGAGTCCGGCCGGATTCAGCCCGCCCGCGTTGGTGACGATCCGTACGCCGCGCTCGACGGCCAGCCCGAGCCCGTCCTCCAGCTGCCGCAGAAAGGTCTTGGCGTAGCCGCGGGCGGGGTCCTTCAGACGGTCCCGGCCGAGGATCAGCATGGTCAGCTCGGCGAGATAGTCGCCGGTCAGGACGTCCAGGGGGCCGCCGGTGAGCATCTCGCGCAGCGCATCGAAGCGGTCGCCGTAGAAGCCGGAGGCGTTGCCGATGCGGAGGGTGGCGGGGTCGGAGCCTATGGGGCGTGGGGGCGTGGTGCTTTCCATGGGGTGCGTGGCGTGTGCGGAGCTGTCGATGGCGCGTGGGGGCGTGGTGCTGTTGCTGGGGTGCGTGGCGCGTGCGGGGCTGCCGTCGCTCACGAGGCGGCACCCTTCCCCGACGGCTCGCGGCCCTTCCCCGGCGGGCCCGCGAAGGCCTGGGCGATCCCCAGCCACCGGTCCGCGTCCGCCCCTTCCGCCCGCAGGGAGGGCAGGTCGGCACGGTGCGCCCGCTGGGTCACCAGCAGACAGAACTCCACTGCCTCACCGGTCACCCGCTGCGCAGCGTCCGGCGGCCCGTACTCCCACACCGTGCCGTCCGGCGCCCGCAGCTCGACCCGGAACTCCTCGTCGGGCGGGGTGAGTTGATGCGTCGCATAGGCGAAGTTGCGGGTCCGTACGCCGATTCGGGCGATATGCCGCAGCCGGGCGGTGGGGAGCCGGGCGGCACCCAGCGCATCGGCGACGTCCTGCCCGTGCGCCCAGGTCTCCATCAGCCGCGCGGTGGCCATCGACGCCACGCTCATCGGCGGGCCGTACCAGGGCAGTTTCTCGCCCGTCGGGCGTGCGGCGAGCGCCCGCAGCAGCTCTTCACGGCCGTCGCGCCACCCGGCGAGCAGTTCGGCGGGCGACACCTTCGCCCCCGCCTCGGCAGCCTCGTCGACGAAGGTCAGAGGCGAGGCGAGCGCCTCCTGCGCGGCCCGCAGGAACCCCTCCGGGTCGGTGGCCGAGAGCAGCGCCTGCCGGTCGGTCCAGGCCAGATGGGCGATCTGATGGCTGACGGTCCAGCCCTCGGCGGGCGTCGGGGCCGCCCAGCGCTCGGCCGGCAGCCCGGCGACCAGCGCGTCCAGCTCCTCGCTCTCCGCCCTGAGATCCGCCAGTACGGCGCCGGGATCGGACACGCGACACTCCCCTCATCAGCCCCATGTGGCCGACGGCCAGGGCAGGTTGGCAGGTGCTGTGGTGCGGTACGGGTCCGAGAGTGGCAGCGTGGCAAGAAACAATCAAGCACGCCTGCATGATTTTCTGTCCCGCCGATGCCTTTGCGACATGGCCGCTGAGGCGATGCCGCGCCGCCGAGGGGCAGGGCGGTCGAGTGCGGCAGGCGAGGGCGCGCCCGTGAGGCAGGCGGGGGCGCGCCCTGGAGCAGGGTGCGCCCCCGCCTGGGGGCGAGGGTGCGTCCCCGTCTAGCGACGAGGGCGTGCCGTCACGGCTGCGCGACAGCGGGCGGTGTGGCCGCAGGGAGCAACGCGGCTCACCTCACCGCGAGCCCGCCGCAGGGAACAACACGGCCCACCTCAGTGCGAGCCCGCCGTCGCGCTCCGTACCGCCCCCACACTCGCGACCACGACCAGCCCGATGGCCAGCACCTCTGCCCAGCCCAGTGCCTGGTGCAGTACGAGAAAGCCGGCGGTGGCCGCGGCGGCCGGCTCCAGGCTCATCATCACGGCGAAGCCGGAGGCCGGGAGCTTGCGCAGGGCGAGGAGTTCCAGGGTGTAGGGCATCACGGACGACATCAGGGCGACCGCGGCGCCGAGCCCCAGCATGACCGGGTCGAGCAGGGCGCTGCCCGCACTGACGATGCCGAACGGCAGGCTGAGCAGCGCCGCGACAGTCATCGCCAGCGCCAGCCCGTCCGCCTGCGGGAAGCGCTGCCCCGTACGGGCGGAGAGCAGGATGTACGCGGCCCACAGGCCACCGGCCGCCAGCGCGAACGCGGCGCCGGTGAGGTTGAGCCCGTCGAACCCTTCGCGCCCCAGCAGCACCACGCCACCCAGCGCCAGCGCCGCCCACACCAGACTCAGCAGCCTGCGTGAGGTCGCCACCGACAGGATCAGCGGCCCGAGGAACTCCAAGGTGACCGCGGCACCCAGCGGAATGCGGTCGATCGCCTGGTAGAAGAGCGAGTTCATACCGGCCAGCGCGACGCCGAAGGCGAGCACCGTGGCCCAGTCACCCCGCGAGTGGCCCCGCAGTCTGGGACGGCAGACGATCAGCAGCACCAACGAGGCGGCGACCAGCCGCAGCGTGACCACGCCCAGCGCACCGGCCCGCGGGAACAGCAGCACCGCCACCGACGAGCCGAATTGCAGCGAGACGATCCCGCCGATGACCAGCGCCACCGACACGATCCGCCCGCGCGCACCCGCCGGCCCGGGGGTCCCGGCCTGGGCCTCGGCCGTCAGTACCTCGGGCGAGGGCGGGACGGGATGCGGAATCCCCCCGTCACCGGCAGGCACGGTCTGGACGGGAGGGGCAGGGATACGGCCATCGGGGCTCTCGGGCGAAGCGTTCACGCCACCACGCTACGGGGCCTTCTTCCGGTCCGTGAAATGCCTTTTCCCCTGTTGTTATGCTCCGCACGCATGAGCATCGAGCTGCGTCATTTCCGTTGCTTTCTCGCCATCGCCGACACCCTGAGCATCACCCGCGCCGCCGAGCGCCTGCATCTGACCCAGCCGGCCGTCTCCCGCACCCTGCGCCAGCTGGAACAGGAAATGGGCACCCACCTCGTCGACCGCTCCACCCACCACCTCGCGCTCACCCCCGACGGCCTCTCCTTCCGCGACCAGGCCGCGATCGCGGTGACCGCCTTCGACCGGGCGCTCGGCCACGCACACCACACCGCCTGGCCCCTGCGCCTGGGCCACGCCTGGTCGGCCGCCGGTACGGACACCACCGCCCTGCTGCGCCGCTGGCAGGAGGAGCACCCGGAAACCCCGCTCGAACTCCTCCGCATCGATGACCGCACGGCCGGCCTCGCCCGCGGCGACGTGGACGCCGCCCTGCTGCGCGGCGAGGTCCGTGCCCCCGGCCTGATCACCGAGCAGCTCGTCACCGAGCCCAGGGTCGCCGGCCTTCCCGCCGACGACCCGCTCGCCCACCGCACCGCCCTCTCCCTCACCGAGCTGACCGGCCGCACCATCGCCCTCAACACCGTCTCCGGCACCACCACCCTCGACCTGTGGCCCGCGTCGGCCCGCCCCTCCTCGACGATCACCATCGGCAACACCGACGACTGGCTCGCCGCCATCACCGGCGGCCGCGCCGTGGGCGTCACCACCTCCGCCACCGCCGAAATGCACCCCCACCCGTCGATGGCCTACGTCCCCCTGACCGACGCCCCGGCCGTCCCCGTGGTCATCGCCTGGCGCGACAGCCCCGGCCATCCCCGTATCCCGGACCTGATCACCCTGGCCCACGAAGTCATGGGGAGAGGCACGGGCGGAGCCCCACCGCGCACCCGCTGAGCAAGGACGTCACTCACTGCGCGCCCCTTGAAGCGGTGCGCGCGGTGTACGCGTGGGCATGGTGTACACGTAGGCCCGGTGTACGCGTGGGTGTGGTGTACGCGCGTACGTGATGTGCTGGTGTCTGTGGTGTACGTGGTGCGTGCTCCCCCGGCGGGCGGGGTCCGGTGTGGGATGCAGCTGCCGCCTTCGCTCCATAAGCTCGTAGGAGGGAACGCTCACCGACGGGAGGAGAGGCCCACCCGGTGCCGCTCGGCGTCACACCGGATGCCGGGCCGGTTGCTCGGCGACGCATCGCTCCTGACGCCCCTGACGCCCCTGACGTGGAGTCCTTCATGACCACACCGCGGGACCTGTTGTTCGTTGCCATGGACGTGGAGTCCAGTCGCACGGTGGAGCGCGGTGACCTGTCGCTCGCGCTCGCCGGAGCCGAGCTGATCGACCTCCTGGAGGCGCAAGCCGTCAGCCTGGACGGCGAGCGCATCGTGCCGGGCTACCGGCCGTCCGTGGCGGATCGCCTCATGGACGAAGCCGCGTCGTCGCTCGACCAGCAACCGCCGTACGAGTCGGTCGGCGACTGGCTGTGGCGCCGGGGCCGCGGCCTGGCCACGGCCTATCTCGCCGCCCTTGAGGCGGAAGGGCAGCTCACTCAGCCCCGCCGCCGCTGGATGCGCTTCCGGACCGGTGAGTTGACCCTGGCCGATACGCCCGCTCGCCGCGAGGCGGCGGACCGCTGGACCTCGGGCGAGCCCGTCCTCGTCTCCCTTGTCACGGCCCTCGGGCTCCGCGGCGAGCGGACGGACAACCCTCCGGACGTGGCCGACGAGGCGGTGGCCACCGTGCTCGCCGCCGTCCATGACGCGGTGCGAGAGCTGGAATTCGAACGCCAACGACGGGCCATCGACGAGGAGGCCTTCAGCAATATCTGGCGCGGCCCGGACGGATGACGACCGCAGGAACGGCCACGTCCGCTCTGCCCGGCCACCGCCCGGCCCTCTCTTGGACTGTGCACGTGCGAGGGCCCCTTGTGGTCCCGCCCGCTCCGGCCGTGTCCTGGCAGGGAATGGCGGCCGGGGCGGGAGTTTTCGTAAGCCGTCGCGGGTGTGACGGAACGCCGTCCTGCCGGAGGGCCGTTCAGCAATCGCGTCGGCTACTGGCCGCCCGGAACGGCGGCTCAGCCAAGCCCGTAAGCGCAGTGCGACTCCCGCACTCCTTCACGGCCTCGGCCGGTGCCTCGCACGGTGCCGGGCGATGAGGACGTGGAAGTCGGTCACCCTGTGCCTTCCCGCTACGCGCCCAGGGGTCCCGGCTCTCCCGACCGCCCCACCTCTCCCGACTCCCCCAACGCCTCCGCCAGCACCTCCGCCAGATGACGACCCGGCCGGTCGCCCAGCTGGTCGAGCTGGGTGCGGCAGGAGAAGCCGTCCGCGAGGATCTCCGTCCCCTCGGTGGAATCCCTTACGGCGGGCAGGAGTTGATCCTCGGCACAGGCGACCGAGACCTTGTAGTGGCCGCGCTCGAAGCCGAAGTTGCCGGCCAGGCCGCAGCAGCCGCCGGTCAGCCCGCCGGTGAGGCCGGCGCGTTCGCGCAGGCGGCGGTCGGCCGCGTCGCCGAGGACCGCGTGCTGGTGGCAGTGGGTCTGGCCGGCGACGGGGCGGTCGATGCGTGGGGGCTGCCAGTCAGGGGCCAGTTCTTCCAGGGCTTGCGCAAAGGTCCGTACGGCACCAGCCAGCCGGGCGGCCCGGGGATCGTCGGCCAGGAGTTCCGGCAGGTCCGTGCGCAGGGCGGCGGCGCAGCTCGGTTCGAGGACGACCAGGGGGTGGCCGTCCCGCAGCAGCGGGCTCAGGATCTCGACCGTGCGGCGCATCACCGCGCGGGCCTGGTCGAGCTGGCCGGTGGAGACATAGGTCAGGCCGCAGCACAGGGGGCGGTGGCGGCGCGGCAGGGGAAGGGTTCCGGCCTCGCGCAGGGGCGCGGTCGGCGGCAGGAGAGGGCGCAGTCCGGCGGCTTCCAGGACACGTACGGCGGACCGGCCGACCTCCGGGGAGAGGTGGTTGGTGAAGGTGTCGGGCCAGAGGATGACCGTGCGGCCGGACGGGGCCTCGGGGGCTGCTTCGGAAGGTGCCCCGTGAGCCGCCGGCTTCCGGCGGCGCCACCACCAGCGGGTGAAGGTCTCGGTGGCCAGTTGGGGGATCGGGCGCTCGGGCGCGATCCCGCCGAGGCGTTTGCCGACGGCGGCCAGCGGCGTACGGGCGAGGACGTTGAGGGCGGGTGCGGCGGGGGCCGCGGCGTGCAGCCACTGGGGGAGGCGGCCCATCGAGTAGTGCGCGGCGGGGCGCCGCCGGCCCTCGTAGTGGTGGTGCAGGAACTCCGCCTTGTAGGTGGCCATGTCGACCCCTACGGGGCAGTCGCTGCGACAGCCCTTGCAGGACAGGCAGAGGTCGAGGGCGTCACGTACCTCCGGTGACTGCCAGCCGTCCGTGATCACCTCGCCGGCCAGCATCTCGTGCAGCAGACGGGCCCGGCCGCGGGTGGAGTGCTGCTCCTCCCCGGTGGCGCGGAAGGACGGGCACATGACGTCCGTCGAGCCCGGACCGGTCGCGGCATTACGGCACTTGGCGACGCCGACACAGCGCCGTACGGCCGCGGAGAAGTCGCCGTTGTCGTGCGGGTAGCCGAACTCGACCGGGACCGGGCGCTCGGGCAGCACCTCGAAGCGGAGGTTCTCGTCGAGCCGGGCGGGGCGGACGAGCATGCCGGGGTTGAGACCGGCGGCCGGGTCCCAGAGCGACTTGAAGCGTTCGAAGAGGCCGACGAGTTCGGGGCCGTACATCTTCGGGAGCAGTTCGGCGCGGGCCTGGCCGTCGCCGTGCTCGCCGGAGAGCGAACCGCCGTGCGCCACCACCAGTTCGCCCAGGTCGTAGGAGAACTCCCGGAAGCGGCGGATGCCGGGCGCGGTCAGCAGGTCGAAGTCGATACGGACGTGGATGCAGCCGTCGCCGAAGTGCCCGTAGGGGGTGCCGCGCAGGCCGTGCTGGGTCAGCAGGGCGCGGAAGTCCCGCAGATACGGGCCGAGCCGGGCGGGTGGTACGGCGCAGTCCTCCCAGCCGGGCCAGGCCTCGGAGCCGTCGGGCATCCGGGTCGCGGTGCCGGAGGCGTCCTCGCGGATCCGCCACAGGGTGCGCTGGTCGGCCGGGTCCGTGACGAGGGTGTGGTCGGTGGCGCCGTCCGCGGCCGCCGCCCGGCAGAGCGCCTCGGCCCGCGCCGCCGCTTCACCGGGGCTTGCGCCGCCCATCTCCACGAACAGCCAGGCGCCGCCCTTGGGCAGTCCGGCCGCGTCGCCCACCAGGTCGGCGGCCATTCCCTCGACGGTCATCGGGCGGTGCGGCAGCAGGGTGTGGGCGGCCTCGGCCGCCGCGCTCTCGTCGGGGTAGCCGAGGACGGCGAGGGCCCGCGCCGCCGGGGTCTCCACCAGCCGTACGGTCGCCTCGGTCAGTACGCCGAGGGTGCCCTCGCTGCCGGTGAGGGCGCGGGCGAGGTCGGTGCCCGCTTCCGGCAGCAGCGCGTCCAGCGCGTAGCCGGAGATCCGGCGGGGGAGGTCGGGGTAGCCGGTGCGCAGCAGCGCCAGCTCCCCGTCGACCAGGGCCTTGACGCCGTCCCGCAGCCGCGGGGGCAGTCCGGTCGGGGCTCCGGTGGGGCCCGTACCGCGGCCGGCCCGCACCTGCTCGCCGCCGTACGTCAGCAGCTCCAGCTCGCGGACGCTGTCGGCGGTGGTGCCCCAGACCACCGAGTGCGAGCCGCAGGAGTTGTTGCCGATCATGCCGCCGAGGGTGCAGCGGCTGTGGGTGGAAGGGTCGGGTCCGAAGGTCAGTCCGTGCGCTCCGGCCGCCGCCCGCAGGTCGTCCAGGACGACGCCGGGCTGGACGACGGCGGTGCGGGCGGCGGCGTCCAGCGACACGATCCGCCGCATGTGCCGGGTGAAGTCCAGCACCACGCCGACTCCGGTCGCCTGCCCGGCGATGCTGGTCCCGCCGCCGCGCGGCACCACCGGCACGCCGTGCTCCCGGCACACCCGCAGCGCCGCCGCGACGTCCTCGGCGTCCTTGGGCGCGACCACCGCTCTGGGCACCCGCCGGTAATTGGACGCGTCCATCGTCATCAGTGCCCGGTCGGCCGCGGCGAACGAGACCTCCCCCCGTACCGCGGCCGCCAACTCATCCGCCAGGTTCCGCTTCTCCGTCTCCGTACGATCAGCCATGTCTCCAGCCTGCCCACTGGGGCGGGTTCATGGGGCATCGGCAGGCCGGTGCGTGGGGGAGGTTGACCGGGCCGGGAGGGGACAGCGGTGAGGGGACAGGGTGAGGGGTTCAGTCGCGGACGGGGGTGTCGGCGGCCGGTGTGCGGTCGGCCGGTGTGCGGTCGGCCGGTGAACGGTCGGCCGCGGCGGCCCCGGACGGGTGGAAGCGGAAGACGTTCTCCGGGTCGAGGTGGGCCTTGAGCCCGGCCAGCCGCGGGTGCGCGTCGGCGTCGTGGACACTGCGCGCCACCTCCGCGGCGTCCGGCCGCTCCCCGTGCGGGCCGAAGAGGAAGTTCACGCTGCGGCCGATCCGCCAGGGCGCGACGGCCGCCAGCGCCTCGGCGTGCAGCGCCCGTACGGTCGCGAGGGCGGCGCCGGGCCCGTCGGAGGCGGCCTCACCGGAGCCAGGACCGCCGTCACCGGGCCCGACCGCACCGAGGTCGCCGTCACCGAGGTCGTCTCCCCTATCGGCACCGAGGTCATCGCCCGCCTCGGCTCCGGGCAGCGGTGACAGCAGCCGCAGCGCGAACCGGGCGTCCCGGTGGCCGACGGAACCGGCCGCCTCCTCCGGCCCGCCCCGCTTCGCCATCGCACCCCCGAGATGGTTGAGCTGGAGTACGCACATCGTCGGCGCGGCCGGCCCGGTCAGCGCGGCCACCCGGTGCAGCGCCGCCGCGTCCAGCCCGCTGAGCAGCGCGTTGTCTCCGTCATAGGCATGCGGATCGCTCGGGTCCCGGTGGATGGTGTGCGAGTCGGCGTACGGCATCTCGCGCAGCTCGTCGCTCACCCGCGGCCCCACCGCCCGCAGCGGCGCCACCAGCCGCTCGCCCTCCTCCGCGCTCCCCGTATAGGCGATCCGGATCTGCGCGAGGTAGCGGCCGCGCAGCGGCTCGGGCAGCTGCGGAAGGTCCGGGTACGCGATCAGCGCGAGCGACGACGTCAGCTCGTCCGGCACGGTCTCGGTCCAGCGCAGATACGCCGCCAGCGCCTCGTCGATCCGCTCGCCGCCGAACACCAGCTGCCCGCCGTACAGCCGGGCCACCGGCACCAGCCCGAACTCCATCGCGGTCACCACCCCGAGGCCGTGGCCACCGCCGAGCAGCGCCCGGAACAGCTCGGGATCGCTGTCCGCCGTGACGTGCAGCTGCCGCGCGTCGGCGGTGACGAGGTCGACGGACCGCACCTGGTCGGCGGCGAAGCCATAGGTACGGGCCAGCACCCCGACACCGCCCCCGAGGGTGTAGGAGATGACGCCGACACCCGGGGAGGAGCCGTTGAGCGGCGCGAGCCCGTACGGGGCCGCCGCCTCGACGACCTGTCCCCAGACGACGCCCGCCTCGGCCCGCGCGGTACGCGCCGCCGCGTCCACCCGCACCCCGGACATCCGCCGCGTACTGATCAGCAGCCCGCCGTCAGTTGCCGCGGACAGCCCGTGCCCGGTGGCCTGTACGGCGACCGGCAGCCCCTGGGCGCGGGCGAAGCGCACCGCGGCGACGACGTCCCCGGCGCACTCCGCCCCGACGATCACGTCCGGCCGGTGCCGGTACGCCCGCTGGAATCCGGACCGCTCGGCGTCGTATCCCGCGTCGCCGGGGACGAGGACCGGGCCGCGGGTCTGCCGTACGAGCTCGGCGAGTGCGGCAGGAGTCGGAGGGGTGTGGGAAGTGGTGTTGGGAGTTGCGGGAGTGGCGGGGGCCGTCGTGACACCCGTGCGGCCACCGGGGCCGCCGGGGCCGCCGGGCCGGGCCCCAGGGGCCTGACGCGTGTGACGGGTGTGACGGCTCTGTCGGGTGCGCGGTGTGCGGTCATTGCTCTCCATGCCGCGCACTCTGCCGCGATAACTTGACACCCGCCGTCATATTTAAATGTGCCTGTGAAAGCGGACCGGCTCCTCTCGATCCTCCTGCTCCTCCAGACCCGCGGCCGGGTGCCGGCCGGGGAGCTCGCCGAGCGGCTGGAGGTCTCCACCCGGACCGTCTACCGCGACATCGAGTCGCTGTCGGCGTCCGGGGTGCCGGTCTATGCCGAACGCGGCCGGCACGGCGGGATCGCGCTGCTGCCCGGCTTCCGCACGGACGTCACGGGCCTGACCACCGACGAGGCACGCGCCCTGTTCATCCTGGCCGCGCAGGGCGCACACGCCGCCCTCGGTCTGGACGAGGCGCTCGGCTCGGCACTGCGCAAGGTGATGGCCGCGCTGCCCGCCCCGCACCGCCCGGCCGCGGAACTGGCCGGCAGCCGCATCCTGGTCGACCCGGACCGGTGGATGGGCGGCCCCCGCCCCGCCGTGGACCTCGGCATCCTTCATACGGCGGTCTTCACCGACCTCCGGCTCCGTATCCGCTACCGGCACAGCGGCGAGACCCGGCTGCGTACCTACACCGTCGACCCCTACGGGCTCGTGGCCAAGGCCGGCACCTGGTACCTCGTCGCGGACCGGCGCGGCAGACCGCAGCTCTTCCGGGCCGACCGGGTGGCGTCGGCCACCCTCACCGACGTCCCGGTACGCCGCCGCGCGGGCGTGGCGCTCGCGGAGGTCTGGCAGCAGTTGCGGCGCCAGGTGGAGGACCGGCCCGCGGACGTACGGGTGACCGCCCGGATCCGCCGCGACCGGCTCGACCTCGCCGTACGGATCCTCGGCGGGGCACTGACCGGTCCGCCCCGTACGGGCGACGGCGAGGACGCCGGAGACGGCGAGGACCCCAGGCACGAGGCCGGCGCCGGGGGCGGCGAGGACGCCGGGAACGAGGCCGGCCCCGGGGCCGGCAAGGGCACCGGAAACGACTGGGCCACTCTCAACCTGGCCTACCCGGTCCTCCCCGCCGTCCGTCAACTGCTCCAGTTCGGCGACTCCCTCGAAGTGCTCGACCCGCCCGAGGCCCGGCAGATGATGGCCGAGGCCGCCGCCGCCCTCACCGCCGTCTACGCGGCGGACGCCCCGTCCGCATGAGCGGGTGGCACTCCGCCCCGGCCGTCCGCCGGACGGGCGGCTGACGTCTCACCCGCTGGACGCGCCGCCGGGCCCCGCAGCGCGACGGATTAGGCTTCCCCCGTGGCTGATATCCAGATTCCCGCTGACATCAAGCCCGCCGACGGACGCTTCGGCGCGGGCCCCTCCAAGGTGCGTACGGAGGCGCTCGGCGCCCTCGCCGCCACCGGT